>CAYXDE010000001.1:0-113708 GCA_964463525.1 uncultured Dehalococcoidia bacterium
CTTCGGTGGCGGTCCCGATGGGAGAGGAGTTCAATTTTCGGGCTCCCCAGATACTTCAGCCAATACGGGAGGGTTGGCCAAGAATTCAACGAATTTCTCTTCGTCCCAAATGTCGGTGCCTAGGCGCTCTGCGGCGGCCAATTTTGAGCCTGGAGATTCGCCGACGACCAAGAAATCAGTATTCTTTGTGACCGATGAAGTTATCTTCCCGCCCAGGTCTTTGATCCGGTTCTGGGACTCGGTTCTCGACAGACCGGAGAGAGTCCCAGTGACGACGAAGGTCTTGCCGGCCCAGGGGAGGCCTTCCGTGTTGACCTGCCGCGGTTCTTGCTTGAGGTTCACGCCTGCTTCACGGAGCTTTCCAACCACGGTCTTGTTGGCGTCAACCTGAAAGTAGGAGGCGATGCTGGCTGCGATCTTGGGGCCGATGCCCGGTATCTCCGCCAGTTCGTCTTCCGTGGCCTGGCTTATCTCGTCGACGCTGTTGTACGCCTGGGTCAGCAGTTCCGCGATCTCCGAGCCGACATGGACAATCCCCAAGGCAAAGAGGATGCGAGGCAACGGCTTTTGCTTACTGGCTTCTATGTTGGCCAAGATACGGGTTGCCAACTTGTCGCCCATGCGGTCGAGTTCCAGCAGTCGGTCTTTATCAAGTGAATACAGATCGGCCAGGTCGGAGACCAGTCCCTGGTCTATGAATATGCGGCACCACTGCTCGCCCAAGCCGTCAATATCCGTGGCGCTTTTGTTTACGAAATGTTTCAGTAACTCGAAGAACTGGGCCGGACACGACGTGTTGGGGCAACGGTGCATGGCCTCGTCATCCGGCTTCACGATAGCCGTGCCGCATTCCGGGCAGTGTGACGGCATGTTGAATTCTTTGGAGCCGCTGGGCCGATCGGCGAGGACCGGCCCCAGGACATGGGGAATGACATCTCCTGCGCGCTCGATGGTCACCATATCTCCGACACGAATGTCTTTGCGGTGGATATCCTCTTCGTTGTGGAGGGAGGCGTGCTGTACGGTCGCTCCGCTGATGATCACCGGCTCCAACACCGCGAAGGGGTTAAGGCTGCCGGTGCGGCCCACGTTTACCCCGATCTCCAGCAATCGGGTAACGGCCTGCTCCGCGGGGAATTTATAGGCGATGGCCCAGCGTGGCTCGCGGCCCACAACTCCAAGCGTGTCTTGGAGGGCCAGTGATGAGACCTTTACCACCACGCCGTCCGCTTCGTAGGGTAGTTCGTAGCGGGCTTCTACCCAGCTTTGGTGAAAGTCCATGACTTCGTCAACCGTGTGGCAGACTTTATTGTGGGGGTTAACCCTGAAACCAAGGCCCTTCAACCATTCCAATGCCTCCCAGTGCCCGGTCAACGGTTCGGCAATATCGGTCCCACCCAGGGAATAGACCCAGATCTCCATGTTTCTGGACGCGGTGATCTTTGGGTCAAGTTGCCGGATACTGCCGGCTCCGGTGTTTCTGGGGTTGGCGTAGAGCGGTTCGCCGCTTTCCCGCCGTTCTTCGTTCAGGCGGAGGAACTCGGGGATGGGGAGGTATACTTCCCCTCGTACTTCCAAGTGGTCCGGAGCGCCTTCTAAGAGTGAAAGAGGTATGGTCTTAATGGTACGGAGGTTCTGGGTAACGTCCTCGCCGATGGTGCCGTTGCCGCGGGTGGCGCCCTGGACGAAAATTCCGTTCTCGTAGGTCAGGTTGACGGCCAGTCCGTCGATCTTCAGTTCACAGACCAGGTCGAATTCCGCATCGCCAACCAGGTTTTTCGTCCGGCGCAGCCAATTCTCCAAGTCTTCCCGGTTGAAGGCGTTGCCGAGACTGAGCATCGGGGCAGAGTGTTCCACCTGGACAAAGCCGTCGGCAGGAGCGCCACCGACCCGTTGTGTTGGCGAGTCCGGAGTCAGTAATTCCGGGTATTGAGACTCTATAGAGCGCAGTTCCTGCAGCAAACGGTCGTACTCCGCATCGGAGATCGTTGGATCATCCAACACGTAATAGCTGTGGTTATGGGTGTTGATCTCCCGCCGCAGTTCGTCCGCTCTTCGTGCCGCCGTCTGCACCATCGCGCGATCCTTCGTTCCTTGGGTTACCGGCTGTGCAGAATTATAATATACGTTCCTAGCGGCTTCACTCTACAGGCGTCGTTCATTAGATCAGATCGAAATGGCCAGTGGACTACAGACCTGAGGGAAAAAGAAAAGGCCCACGTCTAACGTGGGCCTTTTCTTCGATTCCACTGTTGGAGGTTTACTTGTAGTGCCTGAAATAGGAAACATTACGATCGGCAAGTCCAGGAACCGAAATGCCCTGCAGGCCCGCGGACAGTGTCTCGGCAAGCTCGAAATCAGATTTCGAGTGCCCGAATTCACCAATAATCTGATATAAGACACCTCGGTTCATATAATATTCGAAATTGCTAGGTTCTAGTTCGACTGCTGTGTTGAAATCCTCAAGAGCGGATTCTAAGTCGTCCATGGAAGCGTAAGTCTTGGCGCGAGCGTCGTAATAACTTGCCCGGCCTGAGTTGATTCGAATCGCTTCGTTCAGATCTGAAAGCGCTTTGTCATACTCGCCTAAGTCTGTATAGACCTGTCCACGTTCAACGTAGTCTATCGCACTTGGAAGGTCCGGATCGGGGGAATTGTCCAAAGCCTCTTTTGCAGAATTTCTCGATCCTAAAGACATCATCACTTTGGCGCGGACCAAGTATGCCAAGCCAAGGTCAGGGTCCAATTCCGATGCGGTGCCGGCTGAAGTCAGGGCTCGGGTAAGATTACCTTGTGCGAAGAAGACATTGGCAAGATAAGCATTGAACAATGCGTTTGTAGGAGCCTCTTTGATCGCTGCTCCTAAGTGACCTGGGTCGCCGCCTTCCCTAAGCTCGGCATAGCCCAGATTCGCTCGCACTTCTATGAGGTCGAGTCCAATGTGGCGGGTTCTTTTGAAGTCGTCGACTGCCTTCTGCGGATTCCCTAGCGCGAGATGGGCCAATCCTCTGTGGTAAGTCGCTGCCCTGTCTTCGGGGTTCTCCAATAATTGCCTGTCGAAGTGCTCGATGTCCAGATCAACGCCTCGGTCGACGTTGATCTGATATAGCGAATCCAAGGTTACAGAGGCCGTGCGCGGACCACCTATCAGTGCAATATCACGTTTCCATGCTTCCTCCGCTTCGTCCAGCCGGCCGAGCTCGTATAGAGCCCTCCCTTTGAGGAACAGTCCGATCGGAGCCTCATCTGAATCGCCTGTGATGCTTAAAGAATGCTCCAGGTTGGCTAGAGCATCAGCAAAGGAGCCGATATCGATCTGAGACTCGGCTAAGGTGTTCCGCATCGAGTGGGAGTTTGGCACCATATCCACAGCAGCAGAGTAGTGCTCTACGGCGGATTGATTCAGCTGCAGATTGAAAAGAGAATTCCCGGCAGCAAGTCGAGCTCGGTAGTTGAGCGGCTGTTGATCTATCGCCTCCAAGTTTGAATTTATACTTTCCAGCCCCAAACAATTCTGATACGGATGCACGGTTTGGCTACTGCAAGTGGGTTCGGTAAAAGCATCAGGCCTGAGTTGATAGACCAAGAATACCTGCGCCCGGTTGTTGTAGTAGCTGGGAATCCCAGGGGCTAATTCAATGGCCTTATCCAATTCGCTAAGTGTTTTTTCAAGGTCGCGCGCCTCAAAATGTTCCAACGCCTTTCCTTCAGCGACCGATGCACGGACGGAGTTGATACTCTTCTGCCAGGTAATGACTCCAAGTGGGCCGATCAACCAAACCACCAATGCCAACCTGAGAATCAGACCTGTACCAACCTCCCGCGTTGCCGACGAGCTGCTTCCGCGACTTCTGTTCCTGCGGCGCACGTTCTGTATCGGAGGTGGGGCGGGAGTGGACGCGGGACTCTCTGACCCGTCGTCGAATCTCCGAGAGGCCACGAATAACCCAAATATCACCCAAAGCACCGTCAGGTCGGATACTCGGGCCACCCCCACTGACATTTCAAGAAAACGGCCAAGAATCACGGCCGCCGTACCGATCAATAGTATTCGGTATATCGGGCTTCCGGAGTTCCTTCTAAACACCAGTTGATGGACGGTGACACCGAAGACCGAGGCGAACAAGGCCAAGGACGCAAATCCTCCGAGAAATCCGAGCTCAACGGTCTGGTGGATAAAGAAATTGTGGGCATGGTCCGGTTCAAGAGGACGGAACCGGAAGTCGTCTGGTGGGCTTTCAAGAAGATATGTGTACCGGAATAAGTCCGGGCCGTACCCAACAACGGGTCTCAACCATGAAAGACTAAGGTCGTCGAATTCGAACCATGGGCGGTCTTTGATCAGCGTCCAAGAAATTGTCCAATGGGTGGTCCGGCCACCTATGAATCCGCTAAGGATTTCGGATTTGATCGATGATAGTCGTTGGCCCACCTGTCCCGACGCAGAATCTCCTCCCGGATCGGCCCCTACAGTGCCGGAACTACCTCGGTCCGTCAGAGCCGATGGGGCGGCAACCACTACTCCGACAACCACGAATACCGCGCCGATTGCTGCTATGAAGACGATCGCTCGTCCAAACTTCGCGATGAAGAACAATACTAGAACTGTGCCTGCCAAACCCAACAGCGCAATTACAAATCCCAACCAAGGACCGACATTGACGACCGACACATTCCCTTGCCAATGCAAGAATCCGACGCAAAGAATGCCGGCGAGTCCCAACACGAGACCAGACCGAATCACCATCCTCCAACCCAACGAGATAAGGGTGAGGACTAGGAATGCGGCCAACGCCAATAATGCACCGCTCCAAGGGCCCCTGCTGAATGTGAACATCAAACCGAGCAGTTGGACGCCTAAGATAGACGCCCATAAGACCGTGTTGATGGTTTCCGCTTTAAGTTGGCTTATTCTCGATAAAGGTCCCCAGTTCTCCAGATCTCCATTTTGGAAATGGAGGGTTGCGGCGATCAGCGTCACCGGGACAGTCATGGTCAGCACTGTTGCCGCGAAGATCGCGTTGCCCATGAAGATCGTTACCCTGGCAGAGCCACCTCCAGTTGATTCGGTCAGATTGAGGAAATCGTGATTGTAATGTTGGAAGATGCCGTAAAGGCCGACCAAGACTCCCATCAAGACTACCGCGCCAAGCAGGCGGCCTAGCTGCGCGGGGCTTTTTAGGTGTGTGACGATGACGCCGAACAGAGCGGCGTAAGACGCTACGGTGTAGGCGGAGTACCCGTCCTGTCCGGGGATCTCCCCCCAAAGGCTATTTATTCGAGAGCCCGATAAGGCAGTGCTGATAAACGTGGAAGCGAAAAATAGAACTGCCGCCAATAACATCCAACGAGTAGGATGTTCCTTCAGCCATCTGATGAGCTTGGAAGCTGTGTTTCGTGGCTGCCATTTGCTAAGGATGTATTCAGTCGAAATCCGGGGAAATGGGCCTCGGAGCGCGTTGCTCTTGATCGCCCATTCCACAGACCAAAGAATGAGAATCATCGCGCCGAGGGCTCGCAGTAGGGCGACTTTGGGCACCTCTACGTACGCTATCTGGGCCTCTGATATCGCATATTCCCGGCCGAGGAAAACGATTGGGACGAGGAGAACCGTCAACAGCCAAAGGCCTTCAAGACTCCAACCGATCCAAGGCAGCAATGACGCACCTGGCGTGGTTATTGCATTGGATGTGGAGGTTGTTCTCGTAGCGGTGGTCATGTCATCGCTTAGCTATCGCCGGTCAGGAGAGGAAAGGGGATGGCTGAACCGTACGGACAGAGAACCGGCAGCGCCAATCCAAAAATCGGTGCCGGGTTCATCTTATGGTCGAGTTCCGGTCGCGTGGGTTCTCAGATTCGCTATCGTGGCTATCATGATGGGCATCGTCTGCCAGTTGATCTTCTGATTGACTGGAATCGGCCCGGCCATTCGCAGATTTCCCCTGGTTGGCCACGAGGTTCTCCAGATTGACCTTGCCGGACCTGTGGTCCCAGCGGGCGACAATGGTGTTCCATACGGAATGCAAAATCAAACGGGCGTCTAGAAAGAGACTTTGCTTCTCAAGGTATTCCATATCAAACCGGAATTTCTCGTGGGGATCGTCGTTCTTATCGTAGACCTGGGCAAGGCCGGTCAGTCCGGGCCTTACTTGGAGCCGTTTTTCGAAGCCCGGTATCGATTCCTCAAGGTACCGCTGCTCGTTTCGGTCAAGCGCTCTTGGGCCTACGAAGCTCATGTGGCCACGCCAGATGCTGATCACTCCAGGAAGTTCATCTAAAGCAGTGCGTCGCAGGATTCTGCCGACCGGAGTGATCCGAGGGTCGCCATCGGAGGTCCAGGCAGGACCGGATTTGTCAGCATCCGGAATCATGGTGCGGAATTTTAAGATCGTGAATACCCTGCCATCTTTTCCAACCCGCTCTTGACGGTAGAACACGGGACCCCGGTCAGCTAACCATATGCCCAAGGGAATCAACGTCCACAGAAGCACCCACAGTGGGAAAAGCACGATGTGGGCGACGACCAAAACCGATAGGTCGAACCCTGTTTTGTAGCCTGCATTTTTGGGAAGACTATCTTGTCGATTCACAAAGTACCGTCAATACGTGGTTTCGATAACTACGCTACTTGTTAGTCTAATCGTTTCTGTCGCTTCGGGCCACGTAATACGTGGCCTATCTGTGGAACCCTTGGATGACATCAAACCCAGCCAAATGGCGCAGCTCCAGCTTAACAGTCAATCGCACTGGCGACGGAGATTCGCAAATCCGGTGCAGTCGATGCCCGGACGACGTTAGGAACTGCTAACTAACTCCATGGCCGCAGCGATACTGATATGGGATCTGGAAACGGGAAAGAGAGTCGGAGAAATGAGGTAATAAGGGGAAAGGGTGGTCGTAGATGGTTACAATTTTGGGGTTGGGAGTTCTACGTGCCGGTAAGGAGTGATTTCACATTAGGCGGGACAAAGGGAAGCAGGTCCCTTGGCAAGCATGGAATCACTAGGAAGCAATATATCCATTGGGGATGCCAACTACAGGGCTGAAGTCCAACTCTGAGACCGCTGACCGATTCCGAATCGCCGTACCAGGCCAATGGTGGTCTGATACCTGGACGGCTGAGCCCGAGATCAAGATTCTTTCAGCATCTTTTCGATCCAGTGGTAAGTGGTCGCTAGACCTTCTTCGAGGGAGATGGAAGGTTCCCATTCCAACACCTGGCGCAGGCGAGTATTATCGCTATTCCTTCCCCTGACGCCTTGAGGGCGGCTCAGATCGTGGCGTTTCGTCAATCTTTTCCCGGCGATCTCGCTTACGATGTCCAACAGTTGATTGATGGTGACCAACCGGTCAGTGCCGAGGTTAAGGGGTTCCTTTCGGTCTGACATGATCAGCTTCAGGATTCCCTGAACGCAATCGTCAACGTACATGAAGGACCGAGTCTGCTCTCCGTCGCCCCAGACTTCGATCTCGTCACCGTCTTTTGCCAGCGCAACTTTCCGCATGATCGCGGCAGGCGCTTTTTCCCGGCCACCGTCATATGTCCCCAACGGGCCGTACACGTTGTGGAAGCGGGCTACCCGGGTCTCCATATCATGTTCTTCGGCATAGTACCCGCACATCTTCTCTGTGAACAGCTTCTCCCAGCCGTATCCCTCGTCAGGGTCTGCCGGCATGGCATCTTCCTCTTTGAGGGGTGTAACTTCCGGAGCGCTCTGCAGGGTTTGAGGGTAAACGCAGGCGGAACTGGAAAAGAAGAAACGGGAGATCCCGTTGGTGGCGCTGGCCTCCAGCATATGGGTGCTGGCGAGTACGTTGTCGTGGGCAGATTTTCCATGGTTGGTCGATATGTACCCGATCCCGCCCATATCGGCCGCCAGGTGATAAACCTCTTCGATCTCTTGGGTGACAGCCAAACAGTTTTCCCACCGGCGCACGTCAAGTAGTTCAAATTCATCGGCCGCAGTGGCCTCGTATTCAGGGGATTTGATGTCTACTCCACGCACCCAATAGCCCTGGGACGAGAGATATTTCACTAGATGGTGGCCGATAAAGCCGCCAGCCCCAGTCACAAGGGCGCGTTTAGTCACTGGTTGCCTCCTTGGTGTTTATGCCTGGAAAACCCAGACAGGTCATGTAATAGGTTATTCAAACTTCTTGATTCCGGTCAGTTCCAGCAGCGCCAGGGCGATGAACTGAGGCGCATCGATGAAGACCCGCCTCCAAAGCCTCTTGGGTTCCTGGGACAATCGCCAGAGCCATTCAAATCCTAAGTTGCCTATCCAGGCAGGCGACCGGCTCACGCCTCCCGTGGCGAATTTGAAACTGGCCCCAACTCCGACGGTCACCGGCACGTTGAGCCGGTCGCGGTGCTCGAACATCCACCGTTCTTGTTTTGGTGTTCCCAGACCGATCCAGAGGACGTCCGGTTTGAGCCGGTTTATCTCCGCCACTATGAGATCATCCTCTTTAGTGGTGGCAGGGCGAAACGGCGGAGAGTGTGTACCCACGACAGTCTGGTTGGGGAACTTGGATTTCACTTTCTCGGTCAACAGTCCCAGTGTTTCATCCGTGTCGCCGTAGAAGAAATGCCGGTAGCCCTTGTCTTTTGTGGATTCCAAGAACCGCTCCATCAGGTCCGGACCGGTGCCCTTCTTCTTGATGCGGGCCCCTCTTGCCCTCGCTATAAGGACCACGAGAATGCCGTCGGGAGCGAACATGCTGGCGGAGTTCAGGACCGTCTTGAACTCAGGGTCGCGGTGCCCTTCCATCAGACCGTGCATGCCCGTGTTGACCACGTAGTGGTAGCGGTCGTGTTCGGACTCGATCCAATGGTCCATGGTTGAGATCACATCCGGAATCTCCACCATGTCTACCTTGCTTCCTAGGATGCGAATGGTCTGGCTGTCCGAAACGCCGGCGGCTGAGGGGGTTGGATCTACAGGCATAAACCTACGGGCGTTGTGTCGCGGTGTCGGCGGCGCCTGATTGTGCCTCCCACATCCGTTTGAGGCCCTCCCGCAGATGGGTCTTGGGGTACCAATCGATGGTTGATTGAATCTTGTTGATGTCCGCCAAGATCGCCGTTGGCGAGTAGGCGATGGCCTGCTCCAGGTCCGTGATCTCTATGCCGATCTCTCCGGAAGCGTCAACGGCCGCCTTGGCCACGTCGGCTATGGTCACGATCTCCCCGGAACCGATATTGAAGGTGGAGTTCTGTGAGGCTTCCGATACCACGAGTTTCAGGACAGCGTCGATACAGTCATCGACGTAAAGCAGGTCTCGCATCACCGTGCCATTCCTGATCTCGACTCGGCGCTCTTCAAATATCTGCCTTACCACCTGAGGAACTATGTACAGAGGGAGTTGACCGGGTCCGAATATGTTGAAGAACCGGACCAGGGTATACGGGACCTCCAGCCTGTTGCTGTAAAACTTGATCAACTGCTCGCCCATCATCTTGCTCTGGGCGTAGGTTGAGGAAAGGTCGGTCACTGATTCCTCATTCAGAGGCTTCTCGGAAGCGCCATAGACTAATGCGGTGGAAGGGAAGAGCACCCGCTTCTTGATCTTGACGTGGTTCAGGAGGTTGACCGTCCCGAGGACGTTTACCTCGTAGGTTTCCATGGGATATTTTTCCGCGTAACCCGCGTTGGTGATGGCCGCCAGATGGATCAAGTAGTCGGCTTCATATTCCTTATTCAGGTGCCGCAGGTCAGCCCATTCAAACTCGACATTGGGGAAATGCCTGGGCAATTGGATTCGGTCGATCACCAAAACTTCCGCTTGAAGATCGCTCAATAGCTTGACCAGGTTGAGGCCGATAAATCCCGAAGCCCCCGTGACGATGACGCGGGAACCGCTTAGGTCTTGCAATGCAGGTCTCACACTGCTCATTCCACTATCTCCAACTCAGGCACTGGCAAAATGAACTTCCCCTTGTATCCCATCTCCCGGTATTTGGGGATGATGAAACCCGCCATGTTCCATGAAAGGAGCATGGCGTAGTCCGGCTGTTCTTGAAAGAGGTTCTCTTCGTGAATGACAGGGATTCGTACACCCGGCACCACGGTGCCAACTTTTAATTCGTTGACCTCGGCCAGGTACTCGATAAGGTCGCTGGTTATGCCGTAAAAGTTCAGAAACGTCGAGGCCTTCATGGGGGCGCCGATGCCGATCACCCGCTTCCCCGATGCTTTGAGGTCTACCAACAGGCTCAACAACCGTGTCTTGTTGGCGATTATCTCGGCCTTCATGGCCTTGAGGGACCCGCTTACGTCAACGCTCTTCTCCTGCTCCAGAACCGAGAGCATCTCCGGTGACTGCTTGCCGGGACTGAGGCTGGCTTGGGCCAATATCGAACCGCCGTAGAAGTCGTTGGATTCTGCGTGGTTGATGTTCAGCCCGTGGCGCTGAAAAAGGTCGCTGAGGCTGCCTAAAGTGTAATACCTGAGGTGCTCATGGTAAATGGTATCGAACTCAAATTTGCGTATAAGTTCGATCAGCCAGTGGGACTGACTGATGAACACCGTGTCTTGGTCCATCAACTTGACGACTTCCTGGAGGAACTCGTTGATGTTGTCCGTATGAGCGAGGACATTCATGGCGAGGACCAAGCGTATCTTGGCGCCCGCCGGCAGGCGGTCGCGGATCAGGGATGAGACGCCCTCACCGAAAAACCGGGTTATCGTCGGGACCCCGTTCTGGGCGGCCACGGCCGTAGCCGCTGGGGCTCCCTCTATGCCAAGCACATGCATGCCCAGGTCCTGGAAAGCCTTCAGGAAAGTGCCGTCATTGGACCCCATCTCGACGATGGCGTCGCCCGGTTTCAGTCCTAACCGCTCTGTGAGAGAGGCGGCCAACTTGGTGTAATAATCCACCAGTGACCGGCTTGTACCGGTGAGATAGGTGTACTGCTCTCCAAAAGCCTCCGCGGTGGAAATCACGTAGTCGATCTGCACCAGGGAACACTGACTGCACCGGCAGAGGGACAGGGGATAGAAGGTCTGAGGCCGAGCGGGTTCACCTGCCGGCCAGAATTCGTTGCAAAGGGGTTGGTAACCCAGGTCGAGCATCGTTTCCAACTCTTGGCATCCGCAGACCTGGCAACTATGGGATTGGTCGCTCAAGGTGTTTCCTCGTGGTTCAACGTTCGGTCAGTCATGGTGAGCAGCATCATCTTCAAAGGTGTTCTTCTATCTTAACTTGAGTTAGTTTCTCAGTTAAGGTCAGAGCCTAGCGTTCAGTTATCAGAATCCAAGGAAACGCTGTCCACCGAGGTGGTTGACCGGGATAACACCTCGATGTGCAGCATGACCGGTGCAAGGATCAGCCAATCGACACCGAAGAACGCGCCCGTGGATTCTGTGATCGATCGGATGGTAAGGAAAGTCAACAGTCCTGCCGCCAGACCTACTGCGTGTTTGGTGGATCTTGGAAGATCCTTCAGGTTCTTGATTAATCTGAACAATAGTGCCCAAACCAAGATGAGGGCGGACATGAAGGCGATCGAACCGAGAATCCCTGTCTGAATCAAAGATTGCATGAACGCATTGTGCATGTGATTTTGGATCAGCAGCCGGTCGGCGTGGAATCCGTGGCCAAGGATCAAGGAATCTGAGACCTCGACCATGCCTGCCTTCCAGATACCGGTGCGGCCTGAGAAGGAGAAGAAATTTCGAGGTATGTTAACGATACCTGCGATTTCGAAGTGGGTTTTTGCTGCAACCTCTGGTTCCTTCACTGGTTCTTGCTGCACAGGTGGCGGAGGACTGGGCGCCGGAGTTCTGGACGGCATATCCGGAATCTCGGTTGGGATAGTTGGCTCAGGTCCAGTTCCCGGACCACCAGCTGCCGGCGGCGCTAGTGTTGGCGCTACCAAAGACGACGCCGGTGTCGGCGTTGCCAAGGGTGGGGTCGGTGTCGGTGTTACCAGAGGCACCACCGGTTTTTCGATGATGGGTTCGGTTTTCGATGGCACTCTGGTCGGCTCGTTAAAGATACAACCTTTGACAAATCCGTCATGGAAGCTCGTTGTCACCGCTAGAGGAGCTAACAGGGCGATCGCGACGATCGTAGCGACTATGGCCTTCTTGCCACCATAGACCAGGAATACGGTCATGACGCCCCCGACAAAAGCAACGATGGAGGTGCGGGCGCCGGTCGATAACAACAGCATCAGAGCCCCAACAAGAAGGACTCCCCACAAGATGCGGCTGTACCTTGTCCGCTCCGGTGTGCTGTGGTCCCCGGCCCGCCATAAAAAACCGAGGGAGATGAGTCCGGCGATGGCGGAGTACCGCCCAACGCCTGTCGATCTCAACACCCCAGAAGTTTCGGTTAACCAATGCCCTATTTGCCGGCATTCGTATAGATCGAGAGGATGGAGGATCGAATTAGCCAGGTCAAGGTTGATGAGCGCGAATATGAAAAGCGCAACGGCCGCGGCAATAAAAATCAGCCACGTGAAGTTTATAAGCAGGCTCAATCTCGCGGGTCCGGTGTCTCCCAACACCAAGCCTAGCAGCACCAAAGGTACTGATGTGTAAGCGACGACCCAAAATATCGCGATGGACGCATCGGGAGACAGCGCCACGGCGATGAACCCAACAGCCCCGTAGACGATGGTGAGTCCCAAGGGGCTGGCGTGTAGGGTCAGGGCGGGCCGCCTGACGTACAGTTCGGTTGATATCCTTGTCAGGGCCCATAAGACCCCGAGAAACGGAATCGCCGATGTAACGCCGCTCTTAAAAAACGCCCATACGCTAGCCGGCTGCCATAGCCGGTCAATATCTCCGGATTGTAGGCTTAACCAAAGAGCGCCCCAGATTGCCAACGGCAGCAGCCAGATAACTGCTGCAAGTGCAGAGGGTCTGCCTTTCCAAAGGTTCTCCGGGAAAACATTGATCAGTGCCGAGCGCAGTGATTGAGTATCGAAAGTGATCCGGTCTAGCATTTACTGGTGATTGGGCTCGGCTTGGAGGGCTTGTTGGTAGATATCCATCAACCGGTCTCCCAGCTTGTCCCAATGGTACTCACCCTCTGCCCTGGCCCGGCCTGCTTCGCCCAGACTGGTCCGCAGACCTTTGTCTTCATATAGATTTTCAAGAGCGCGGGCCAGCTCAGAGGCCGATGCTTCCGGGGATTCAGGTCTGATCTTGAACCCGCATTCCTGGTTGATGTGAGTGCCGGGTCCTCCAGTATTCAGGCACACAACCGGCTTGCCGGCGGCCATGGCCTCGATCACCACGGCGCCACCGCCATCGCGCAAGCTGGGGAACAGGAATACGTCTGACTCGGTCATCTTCGACAGGAGTTCCGGTCTGGGAACCGCGGGTTGAAGAGTGACGTTCGACTGTAATCCGGCTTGCTCGATCAGCTCCCTAAGGTGGGGTTCCTCGGGTCCGCTGCCAACTATCTCAAAACTTGCCTGAGGATACTTGGCAGCAAATTCCGAGAACGCCTTGATCGCTAGGCCGAATCCCTTGACCCTGATCAGAGTCCCGGCTGATAGGACCTTGAAGCTGACATCGTTTTCGGATCGCGGTTCCCCGGTCTTCGTGAGCGCCAGGTCTTCGGTGGTGATGCCATTGACCGGGAAGAAACTGACTTTGTGCGCCCATTTGGCCGGGACTTTGTCCATCGCCTCTTGGTTGCACACCATGATGGCGCGGGCCCGGTTCTGACTCCTGATGTAGAGAGGATCGTGGCGGAACAGCCATTGGCCGATCGACCGTCCCTTTTCCCAAAGCCGGCCCTTCAGCGAGTACTCTTTCTCGAACCCCTTTGGAGTGCGGTGGGCGCCGCCTCCAGGCCCTCGAATGTAGGGCACGGGCAGGAATGCCCCGATGAAGCTCACCATCCAATCGTTGCCGTAGGTCACGTGGTGAGAGACGTCGAAATCGTGCTCTTTGTGAAGCTTCCTGGCCGCGAAATATGCCCTTATCTGCCAGAGGAAATAATAGAACTGATGCCCGCCCTGAATCTTGAGCAGAGGACGGAGGAAACCAGGAAGGTCCAAGTATTGGAAATGAAGGTTGGGGTTTGGTTCGTCCTTCAGGGTCTGTTCCAGGCTCGCCTTGTTGGCAGCATAGGTGATAGCCCAAACATCGTGGAACCGGGCCAGCTGCTGGACCATGCTCCAGCCCAGGATATCTTCGCCGCCACCAAGGCCGGAATCCGCTCCGGAATGGCAGCTGAAAGCGGATGCCAACACCCGCAGCCGGTTCATAACGTTGAAATAAGGGTCAAATCTAGATTCTCCTTAACTGGAAACACGGCTAACCCCACCTCCAGGAGCGCCCCCAAAGGAGGCCCGTCAGCCTGCGGCGGAGTCCCAGACCCAATAGACGGTCTGTAAGTAATAGCGACAGGCCCATGATGGCTTTCCGGTGTAATGGATAGACCCGCAAAGTTCTTCCGAAGTACTCCAGGGGCTTCTTGAACTCACCGCGCCTCTGATAATTCCGGCCTGCCACGTAATAAGCGTTGGCACGGTGATAGCGCACAGCCCGGTGACGCCGGCGGTTGTCTTCAGCCGACAGTTTTTCAGTGGGGTGATCAAGCTCTGTCGATATCTGGTCCAGTACCGCAAGACCCCCATTAAGGAGCCGCTCTGCGTTGTTGGACGAACTCTCCCCGTGGAACATATGGGTGCCGAGGACAGAATCTATGAAATGGAACCGGCAGACCTTGGCCAAACGCAGCCAGAGCTCGTAATCTTCCACAGTGATGAACGCCCGGTCTTCCGAGAACCCCGAGACATCTTCCAAGACACTGCGGGAGACCGTGGTGGCGGAGGTGGAGGGGCCGTTGCTGGCGCCCAGCACATAATCATAGATCTTGCCCGTGTAATCGGAAGGCGGCCCGTAGTTCGTTTGCTGCTCCACTACGCCGTCCCGAACCATGTCCTGGTTGTGGCAGATGAGGCCTATTTCAGGGTCTTCTTGAATAACCTGGGCTACTTCTGCCAATTTCTCAGGGTACCAGGTGTCATCGGAATCCAAGAAGCAAACGTAATCACCTTTCGCCGCCCGGATGCCCACGTTCCGGCCCGCGCCAATCACGCCTTCATTGCTGAAGTCGATGGCTTTGATCCGTGGGTCATGGAACTCCTCAATCACCCCCCGGGTGTTGTCGGTGGAATGGTTGTTTACGACGATGATCTCGAACTCGGCGAATGACTGGGCTAGTACCGAGTCGATGGCCTCTTTCAGGTAATCCGCCTGGTTGTAGGTCGGGATCACTACGGTGAATAATGGGGCCACGGTCACCGCCCCTTCCGGTCCGCCAATTCCTGACACACTGCCAGAGTGCCCTTCACCTCTCCCGAGATGTCTCCAGTGAGGGTGAAGCCCGTATCTCTTAGTCTTTTAATACTGAACTCGACGGGTCCAGCACCCGCGGGGTCATCGGCGTCTCCCAAGCGGATGGGCAATTCTTTACCGTACATCTCCTGGTAGGCCGCGGCTACATGCTCTGCCGCCTGGAAGATGGACAGAGAACAGTCACCGCCGAGATTTAGGAGACCGTCGCCCCATTCCTCTCCACCCAAGGTAAGCAGATGTTCGGCGCCGCGGGCAACGTCGCCAAGAGTGATGAAATCCCGGTGCTGGGTGCCCTTGGAACGCAGGCGCACCTCACCGGATTCGATCGCCTGCGTGCACATGTCGTTGAATACCAGCGTCCAACGGTTCGTGAGGGTGTCGGCTGGATATCCAAACCCATTGGAAAGCCGCACGATCATGGTCTCCATCTTGTCTCGCAGACGGAACCAGTTCACATAATCTTCGGCGAGACGATGTGTGAAGGCGTATGGATGTACCGGCCTGGTCGCAGTTAGCTCCGTGATCGGTTGTACCGCTCCGGGCCCATAAACGTGGAAGGTAGAGAAATAGATGATGCGGTTTACGCCCTGTTCTTTACAGGCCTGTAACAGCAGATGGGTGCCTCGCCCGTTCACTTCCAACGCCAGGTCGGGATCGCGGATACAATCGTTCTCGTCTAAGGCAGCCAGATGGACCACGGTATCAACGCCCTTTAGAGCGGCATTCAAAGACGGGGAGTCAAGGACATCGGCTTTAACGACATCCATCTCTGCGGCCCACATTGGCCACTGGTCCGGGGAGCGTCTGCTCATGATTCGCAGGGGCATTTCTGGCTTGGCTTCGCTGAGATGGACCGCCATCCTGCCACCCACGTAACCCATGCCGCCGGTGATCAGCACTCTTCCGTTGGTCAATGGTGTGCTCACCCGTGCTTCAGTTCCCAGTTGTAGGGAAACATGGGGTCGTCAGGCGCCATGCGGACGATCTCATCAGGGTCGTGGGCCAGAGAGGCGCAGTTGGCCAAGATGGCCATCTCAGTACCGACGCCCTTGAACCCATTCCAAACAAATGGCGGAATCTTCACCAACTGATAGTTCTCCCGGCCGATGAACAGTTCCTGTACTTCTCCCTTGGTGGGCGACCCGTCCCTATCGTCGTACAGCACAAGTTTGACCATCCCCGAGATGACTGAGTAATTGAGGATCATCTCCTTGTGTAGGTGCCAAGCCTTGACCACGCCGGGGAAGATGGTCGAGAAATAGATCTCGCCGAACTTTTCAAAATCCGGGTCATCCGATCGCAGCATGTGCATGATGAAGCCCCGCTCGTCGGGGATGCGCCTGAGTGGTTTGACCACAACGCCGTCAATCATTGACCGATAGCTCCTTGAACCAATCTGTATACCAATCGATGGTGCGCTTGAGCCCCAAGTCCAAGTTGAACTTGGGTTCCCATCTCAATAGAGTGTTGGCCTTGGTGGGGCTCAGATACTGGTGCTGAATCTCATTGCTTGCCGCGCCCAAGATCTCCGGCTCGAGGTCCCTCCGGTCCATGAGGTCCAAGATACGGTCCACCATCTGGCAGACATCCAAGGGTTCCCCGTATGAGAAGTTGAAGGCCTGTCCATTGATCGAGGGATCGGCCATCATGTTCTGCGCCAGCGTCATATATGCGTGCGCGGCGTCTTCCACGTAGATGTAGTCCCTGGTGAATTTGCCGTCGGAGCGGATTATCGGATTTTCGTTTCTAACCACCGATCGGATGGTGCCGGGCACCAGGCGATTGAAATTCAGGTCCCCAGCTCCGAAAAGGTTCCCAAAGCGGGTGATGCACACGGGCAATTGGTAGGTGGCCGCATAGGATTGGGCCAACACGTCGGCGCAAACCTTGGATGCGTCGTAGGGAAAACGGCCTTGCAGAGCTGAGTCCTCGCCGTAAGGTAGCTCTTCGTGCTCTCCGTAGGCCTTGTCGCTGGAGGCCACCACCACCTCTTTCACCCAGGACGTGCGGCGGCAGGCCTCTAGAACATGCCAAGTCCCCCGGATATTGGCCTCAAAGGTGGACAGGGGATTTTGGTTGGCGATTCCCACGATGGTCTGAGCGGCGAGATGGAAGACCGTCTCCACTTGATATTCGTTGAGGACCCGTTCGATGAGCGCATAATCTTCGACCTGACCTGATACGACGTTGATGCGCTCCATGACGCCGTTTAGGTTCATGTTGCTACGGGGGACGCTGTCTCGGACCAGGCCTACCACATTCGCGCCGGCATCGGCTAGTTCCTTGGTGACCCAAGACCCCAGCAGACCGGTGCATCCCGTGACGAACACGTTGCGGTCTTTCCACGGATTATCCTGAGACATGCTCATACCAAACACTCTGGAATCAGATTCATCGATTGTTCCAGACCTGCCATTCCGCGTTGCCTTGCTCCCAAAGCTCGTTGAGGAACCTGTAGTCCCGGTAGGTATCCATGCATTGCCAAAACCCGTTGTGGGTGTAAACGGATAATTGGCCGTCCTCGGTCAGGTGCTCCAAAGGCTCTCGCTCCAGCACACAGTTTTCGTCGCTCGATAGGTACCGGAAAAACTCTTTTTTGAAGACGAAATACCCGCCGTTGATGAAGGATTCCGGAGCGGTCGGTTTCTCCCTGAAGGAGACCACCCGTTCTCCGGAGATACCCAACTCTCCGTAGCGGGAAGGCGGGGAAACACCTGTGACCAGACCGATCTTGTCCTGCTTCTGGTGGAAGGCCAGAAGTTTATTGATGTCCAGGTCTATGACACCATCGCCGTAGGTCAACATGAAGGTGTCGCTGTCGATGTATTTCTCCACCATTTTCAGCCTGGCGCCGGTCATGGTGTGGAGACCGGTATCCACCAGTGTGACCCGCCAGTCTTGCTCTTCGTGCCCGTTGAATATCTCCACGTTCCCGCTGCCTAGTTCGACACGGACGTCACTGCTCAGCTTCTCGTAATTCAAGAAGTAATTCTTGATCTGGTCGCCCTTGTATCCCAGGCACAGGACGAAGTCGTTGTACCCGTAATGGGAAAACGTCTTCATGATGTGCCAGAGGATCGGCCTCTGACCGATCTCAACCATCGGCTTGGGGCGGGACTCGGTCTCTTCCCGGAGCCGGGTGCCCATGCCCCCGCATAGAATCACTACCTGCATGAATTTTCAGCTTTTTCAGATATCAAATCGATCGCCATGGCCGCGCTAAAGGTCATCACTTGATGATGGTCCGTGTCTCCCAGGCTAGAGCGTCATTGATCCGCTCTTGACTGGAATCCAAAAGGTCAATGTCCTGCATCTCGTTTAGGTCGTAGTATCCGAATTCAGTAGTCTCGTCGCTGAATGTGAGTTCGCCGCTTACGGTCTCGGCTTCGAAGCACATGACCACGGACTGAAATTTATTGCCGTCGGCGTACTCGGTGATGCGGTGCGGACTGCCGTACACGCCAATGAGCCGCCCAACGTTCACGGTTAATCCGGTCTCTTCCAGCACTTCACGGGCGCAGGCTTCGGTGGTACTCTCGCCGGCCTCCATATGCCCGCCCGGCAAACACCATTTGCCGTTGTCGGCCCGGCGAGTCAGGAGGACTCTCTCCCGTGAGTCGTCGAAGATGATCGCCGAACAAACGAGAGCAAGTTTGGCCTTTTTTCCGATCCGGTCTCCATAAACGATCTTCATATTTCTATCCGGATGATCCCCCGTCGGAAAATGCGCTCTACTCGATCAACACGCAACGGGAGGGCGCTGTCTGAAATTAGCGGAAAGATTGAAACCTGTAAGGGACTATTCAAATAGGGCACGCCTTGTCTCCTGGTCTCGTGCCCGCTACCTGAGATGAGGAGGGAAGGGCATCTAGCATTCCATTTTGCAGGATATAACAACCGGGTGAGGAAAATCCCGATTACTGCGACCCGGCCTATCCAATATATCAACAGGGGGGTGGGGAAAAGCCGCCCCAAGTGAACTGCGAGAGTTTGGGAAACCGGCTCAATCCATCTTGCGTCTGGTGCCAGATCTCCAGAGGGCATCAGTGAGGCGGACTGACCACTTAACCCCTAAGACCTTTCCGGCGATCAGCAACCCAGCAGCAGCAACGGACCGCAAGTGAAACGGGTACAAACTCAATGCCTTGGCGAAATAGGCTAGGGGTTTCCTGAAGTTCCCTGCCCGCTGGTATTGTCTCGCCGCCCCGAAATAGGCGTTGGACCGCTGGTGCTGAATGGAGATCGCGTCACCTAGTGAACGTCCGTTTGGTCGATAGCTGTTCCAATGCCGGTCTATCAACGTCAGAGAACCGGACAGGTGAAGCTCCACATTGGCGGAGGAACTGTTTGGGTACATGTTGTAATCGCCGAGAATGTCCGGCAGGAAGACGAACTTGTGATCTTTCGCCAGCCTCAACCAAAGATCGGTATCTTCGACCGTGGCCAAACTGGGGTCTTCCGAGAATCCGCCCACGCTTTCCAAACTCTGCCGGCGGACCACGGCCGCTGATGGAGTCAATGTGTTGCCGTTACGGACCCAATAGTCGAACAATTCCCCCTTGCGCCCCTTCGGTGGGCCTGCCATGACCGTCCCTGACTGACGGCCTTCCCGCAAGATCATTTGAGAATGGCAGATCACCCCTGCCTCTGGATCGTCTGCAATGGCCTTGGACACGGTCTCCAACTTGTTGGCATGCCATACGTCGTCAGAGTCCAAGAACGCCACATAATCGCCGCTTGATGCTTTGGTCCCAACGTTGCGGCTTGCGCCGATTATTCCGTTGTTGCTGAATTCCATCAGGTGGATCCTAGGATCATTGAAACCGTTGACCACCTCAACCGTGTGGTCGGTTGAAAGATTATTGATCACCCAGATATCGAAATCGGTGAATGATTGCTCTAAGACCGATCTCAGGGCATTTCTCAGGAATTCTGCGTGGTTGAATGTCGGAATGACTACGCTAAATCGTGGAGCCATGACGCCCAGATACCCATCTTGAATCGCCGTAGACGAGCATTACAGGTCCTCTAGTTCGGGACTGACGCTAAGGAGCACGTTAAAACGTTTGCCGCTGCGCAGCCCTTCCCATGCGTTTTCGTAGGCCTCGAGAGGTTCTACCGATGCGGTGTGGTCTTCGAGGCCGACCGCACCGGAGTTCACCAGCCTGAGCGCTTCTTTTAGATGTTCTTTGGAGGCTGAGTCCGCTGGGCAGACCAGTCTAGGGTTGTTGGCCTTCTTTTCGTTATCGGACCGGGCGCCCATTGCTATCACATTCGCGGCGGGGCCACTGCCGGAAAGCAACTTGGCGATGGCCTCAGAATCGCCCTGGGTCTCGACAAGGTAGTCGTAACTTTCTAGCGGTCCGAGTTCTTGCAGCGTGTCCACTTCGTATTTGTCCAGTAGTGACAGCCACCGGTCGTTCTCGTCGACAACAGTTACCTTGAGGCCTCTCTGACCTAGCAGCTGGGCACATAGATTCCCTACCGGGCCGGCGCCCACCACGCAGGCGGACTTCTGTGTCTCAAGTTCGATAGAGGCTAATCCCTCCAGGCAAGTGGCTACCATGCCGACCAATGCCCCGTGTTTGAGAGGGGTATCCTGAGGCAAACGCTGCAGCTGGTCCGGCTCGGCGGCCAAGAACTCAGCATACGACTCAGACGTTCCAGAACCGCCGTTCCCAGATCGGCCGTTGTTGATTCCGGCAACTTTCTGACCCTTCCGCAGGCCGCCTCCGCTCTGCACCACAATGCCGGCATACTCTTGCACCGGGTTGCTCGAATGTTCAGTCCCGTTTTCCCAGTCCCTCACGTTGGCGAAAGCCACCTGCACCAGGCTCTGGTCGCCATGTATCTGGGGCGGTTCGCCGTCTTCAAGGCGGTGCTGACCTGGCCCTGTGTGGACCACGCTGCGGTTGGATTCCGGCGCTTTCAGCTGTCGCGCCATATCCCGGGCCAGGCCCGTTTGATGTCTCACCCCGCGGTAGATGCCCAGAAAGTGGGCCACGCGAGTTGCAGGCACCCGAGGCAGTTTCCTTACGTACTTGTAACGCAGGGCGAACAGAACATCCCGGACCATGGCATATGGAAGGCCCCTTACCAACTCCCGCCAGGTGAACTGGTAATGCGGGAACATCCGTTTGGTGGCAATGGCTTCTCTGAGATACCTGGTGTAGACCTGCCGCAGTGTTTCCTCGTGGACGTGGTGCACCGGGGCGTCCGCCGCGTAGTAGACCCGGTAGCCTTGCTGTTCCACCTTCCTGGCCCAGTCGACATCCTCGAGACCGGTTAATGTCTCGTCGAAGGGCTGTTTCTCCCACAGGTCCCTCCGGACCGCCGAATTGCCGTTGTTGCCCCTAGGTTCGTCCACCAAGATGTGCGAGTTTGGGCCGAACAGCATGTGCAAGTCCCGCAACTCCGACAGACGGTTGGCGTCGGTGCCCCTCTGGCGGCCGTACACCATGGCCACTGATGCTTCCTGAAAAGGCCGGGTGATGTTCTTCAGCCAACTGTTGGTGATAGGCCACACATGCCCGCTGGCGAAGACCAGATATTTACCCCGGGCTTCAGCACAGCCCCAGTTGAGCGAACGGCCAAAGGTGAATTCGTGGGAGGGTATGTGGAATATCCGGGCGCCGTACTTTTCAGCTATATCCAGGGTGCCGTCTGACGAACCTGAGTCCACCAAGACGATCTCCCAGTCCTTGTAACTCTGGTTGTGGATTCCCTTCATGAGGCTCTCCAGATGTTTGGCCTCATTCAGAGTTCGGATCACTATGCTAGTTTCTACTGTCATCTCTAAGGTGTTAGGAGTCGCTGGTCAGGTTTGGCTGGGCCGGTCGCCTTCGGAGATGTGCTCCAACAGGTTCCGGATGGTATTCTCGTGGACCCGCTGGTAGGCTTCGGGACTGCTGTTGGCGTTATGAGGGGCGATCAGGCAATTGTCCAATTCAAGCAGTCCGCTGTCTTTGGGAAGAGGCTCCCCTTCGAACACGTCCAATCCCGCCCCGGAGATCCCTCCGGTCTTCAGGGCCTTGACCAACGCTGATTCATCTACCAAGGGACCCCGGGCAGTGTTTATCAGGTAGGCGGAGTTTTTCATCAAAGCCAATTCCGGGGAGCTGATGATGTGACGGCTTCCTGGGTTCAGATCGCAGTTCAAAGACACGAAATCCGCCTGTTCCAGTAATGGCGTCTTGTCCATTGGAACCAGCCCGGTTTCCACCACGATCGCTTCTGGTATGGGCAAGATGTCGGTGCCCAAGATTCGCATCCCGAAACCGGCAGCCCGGCGCGCCACAGCCTGCCCCACGTTTCCCACACCGACTATTCCCAGGGTCGCCTCCCGGAGTGAGAAACCCATGGGTTTTATCCAATTTCCGGCCCTGATATCCCGGTCCATCCAAGGTATTTGGCGGGCGAAACAGAGCATGTAGCCAAGAACACTGTCGGCGACGGGATGGGTGAAGGCGTCGGCGGTGTTGCATACCGCGATACCCAGACGCCGTGCCGCGTCTTGATCTATGGAGTCGATACCCGTGCCCCACTTGGAGATCACTTTCAATCTGGGCGCCGCCAGCATAACCCTTTCGGTGAAGGAGTCGTCACCGCAGATCACACCGTCTATATCGCCGATGTGGGCCAACAGTTCGTCCTCGGACAACCGCTCATTGACGTGTGGGACAACCAGCTGCACAGACCTGCCGGGTTTCTCCAGCAGATGCCGGTGTTCGTCCAAAACAGGTTGGATGTATGGTGCTGAGACCAGAATTTTCAAAGTCATGACTTTAGCTTGTGTTCCCGGCTATATGAACGCCCGAATGGACTCCTGTGTGACCGGGGAGTACATGTCCGCGACCATGCGAGTCCAGGCCTCGCGATTCTCAACGATGTGTTCTTCACGGTGTTCCAATAGCCAATTGACCTTCTCTCGAAGGTCGTTCAACCCGGCCGCAACCGGCCGGAGGTCCGGAAATTCTTCCAGAGGGTCCAGGCTGATATCGAATTGCGGGCGTAGGTTTATCACCGGTATGCCCAGGGCCAGCGCCTCTATGCAAACGGTGGACGTCGAATAGATCATCACTGAGCTCTTCAAGATCAGATCATTTATCGGCTCGTCTTTGATCTCCACGTGAGAGGGCAAAGACGAGCCGATGTGTTCACTGATGTACTCGAAAGGCATCATTGGATGGCATTTGAGAATAACCCGTACGCCGTCGCCCTCCTCGAACAGGTGGGCAGCCATATAGGCAAGCTCCGCGGTTTCTTCCACGCCGAGTGTTGGAGCCAATAGTACGACAGGGCCATTCGTGGCAGCCGGGGCTCCCTCGGGAGAACGCAGTTCATCCAGATCCTGCATGCGCAATGCGCCTCCGACCGCCACGGTTTCCGTGTCATACCCGCCGGATGAGAGTATGCGGGCTGGCAACTCTCCAACCGTTACGAACCGGTCCGGCAGTGGGGCTATCTTGGCCTCGCCGGGCGCCAAGAAGAAGTTCAACAGCAGTTTGGAAACCGGGGTAGGGGAGTAGCCTACCACTGTTGTGTCCGGTAGAGACCGCTTCGCCTGCCAGCAAACGGCGCGTTCCCATGGCTTGTTCTCGTACATGTAGATGATCCGGGAGACCGAGGGACTCCACTCGGCCCAGCGGCGCACCAAGAAGGTCGACATCAACAGAGACGCCGGCTGGTTGCTGACCCAATATTGGCTCAATTCAACCTCGAACAACGGAGCAACGTCCATGTCCGCGAATTCGGGGAATTTTCTGGGTCTCACCGGTTTACGAAGGCTGGAAACGGCGGCTTTTATGGGATCGACGATGCCAAAAACCGAATGCGGTAAAAGCAACGGTAAAGGAGATTTCTTCAGCAGACGCAATGCGTCCTTGTATCGGACATCTTTCAGAACCATCGGCACGATGACCACCCGTTCTTTGAGGGCGGTCAGTCGTTCAGCTAGGTCTCCGAAGAAAAACCGGTGGAACTCTCCTTCCTGACGGATGCTAGTTGAGGTAGCCCAGCTGATGAGCAGCGATTCCCCCCCGGCAGGGTCAACGGGCTTGGGAGTACTCCGGCGGGATTGGAATATCTGATACATCTCCCGGAGAACAAACACGGCCCGGTGTCCCAACATATTTAGCGTGTCGGTGACCGGAGCCAGTGGATGCCGTCTACTCAAACCTGTGACGGTCAGCGAGACATCCGGGTTATTGCCGATGCTGCTCCGGATGGAGCGGCAGACAGGTTCATCGGCAACCAGCACTAAGGGTCCCGTGCCGTCCCAGGTATCGACCAACTCCAGTCCTGTTTTTTGGTGGCAGGCCTGATGGAACGCGTTGGAAACGAAACTATCCCGCCAAGATATGGGAGTGAACCACCATCGTAGAGAGTCCAGTCCCTGGCTGATATCGAACAGATATTTTAGATACGGTTCGCGGAGCTCCTGGGTCCAATGGTGGAACCGGGCTGCGGTATCGACATACTCACCTCGTCCGCCGAATTGCTCGGAGACCCGGCGGTGCTCAAGAACACTCTGCCCTAGATAGGTCCAATGAAATGGAGTGGCGCCGACTCGCTCCAAGACCCGTTCGATAGCGCTGGCGTTGGACGACGAGACTAGAATCTGCTTTTGCAATTGGTCGCGAACCTTATTCTTGGGGAGGAGGACGTGTACATGATGGGCGAGTTTCGGGAGGGAATAGGACGCTGGAGGCTCTGGACTATAGACCTGATTCCAGTACCTCTCGAAGACTACTGGAAAATCGGCTCATTATCTCCGGTGGGCCCAAGGTCACGCGAATACAGTCTGCGACACAAGGCGAATCAAGGCCTTTCACCAGATAGCCTTTGGTCTTGAGTTCTTCGATCAGTTGGCCTGGTTGACGCTTGTGGGAGACCCGAATCAGCATGAAATTAGCGTTGCTTGGCAGTGGCGTTAGGCCCAAGGCCTCAACTTCTCTGGCCAATACTTCCCTGCCGGCGTCCACCTCATCAACGTAGTCATCTATCAGATCGGGATGCTTGATGATCTCTCTGGCGCACAAGATGGACATACTGTTCATGTCGTTAACGGAACGCACTTTGAACAGGTTTTCGATCACTTCCGGATGACCGGCCACGAATCCGATGCGCAGTCCGGCCAGACCAGCGCCTTTGGATAGTGTCCGGGTCACTACCAGATTCGGGTATTCCTTGACCCAAGGCAACGCCGTCGTGTGGGAGAACGGGTAATATGCTTCGTCTATCACCACCAGCGCTCCCACGTCTGCAGCCCGGTCAATCATCTCCAATATGATGTCGTTATCTAGGACCGTGCCCGTGGGTTGGTTGGGGTTGGCGATCATCACCAACCGGACGCCGGGAATGATGCTCTCCAGCAGGCGCTCGGTATCTATTTCCAAGTTGTCGTTGAAGGGGATCAGGACGGAGTTCCCTTGGTACATGTTGGCGTACACCGGGAACATGGCATAGCTGGGGTCCAACATCACTACGCTGTCTCCCGGCCCGATGTAGGCCTGATAGAGCGCTTTGAAAGCCGTGTCTGAACTCGGCGTCAGGATCAGTTGGTCGACGGGCAGACCGATATCGGCCGCCAACTCTTGTTCCAGTTCGTCTTGGACCGGATACCAATTGAGCAGGTTACTCTGCACCGATTGGCGGATGTTCTCCATGAACCAATCAGGGAACGGTGAGAGACGTTCGTTGCGGTCCAACCCGACGTATTGACGGGTGTCGATACCAGCTTCCGGCACTCTGTGGAGTGCTGCGATGGCCGGCACAGCGCTGGGAATCGAGACCTGCCGGTCGTAGCGGCTAGATGAGGTCATTCACGGTTTCCTTGCACAGTTTCACGGTAGTGGCCCATCCACTTGTCGAAGTGTTCTCCGCCCATCAACGTGCCGTCAGCATCGCAACCATTGCAAGGAGCAAAGCCGCGGTCCGACCTGGCCAGGCTCTCCCTGACTTTTCTGATGCGTTCGTTGTCCCATAGTTCGTGGATGGTCTGTTCGTTCAGGTTGCCTACTATGAACTTCTTACCCCAGTCGTGGGTGCACAGAAGCACAGAGCCGTCATAATCGACCACCACCGAATAGAAGGGGTAGAAACAGCGTCTATTGAGGGACTTTGTTATGGCGCCGACGCCCACTTCAGGAATGTTTACCATCCCGGAACGGTTCACCAACGTTATCCCATAATTCTCTTCAGGTGGAAGCCACCGGTCTCGGAGCACCACTTGGTTTTCACTCACTCCGGCTTCGGCCATCATCCCTTGGAAGACCTCCCTCTGTTCGGGCCCGTCATAAAGGCTGATGAGAAGCGTGTCTAGTCCAGCGTCGAACATAGACTTGAGCTTGTCCGGCGTGACGGTATCTCCGTTGGTCACCGATTCCACGCGCACCTTGGGGCAGTACTGCTTGGAAAGGACGATCAGGTGCTCGATGCTCTTGTAGAGGAAAGGTTCTCCAAATCCGGAATAAAGGATCATTCCGTCGTAGTCGACTTCCGCCAACTCGGTCATCGTCTTTTCGTATAGTTCGACTGGGAGATGCTCGTTGATGTTGGGGAATATCTTTGGGTCCACCCTGGGACAGAAGACGCAAACCCGGTTACACAATCCAGAGAGATTGAACTCTATGAGCGAGAAGAACGGCGGCTTGGATTCTGAAGGGTTAGACTCGTCCAAGTTGTCACGGACAATCTTCCCTTTGCGGGGGATATTCTGGTCTAGAAATTTATGTTCGATGTCTGATTCCAAAGTTGGTTCACTCCCAGGGGTCTTTGGGGCCCGGGCCGAGGTCGTAGGGCGGAATCTTGCCAGACGTGAAACCGTTGCTAGCCGGGGTTGTTCTTGGCCCACGCCACCATGCGGCTTAGTCCTTCGGTCAAAGAGACTTGCGGCTCCCAGTCCGTGTCATTACGCAGACTGCTGATGTCTGGGTAGATGCCAAATTGGTCACCGGGTGTTCCGCCGAGTTCCTCGAACGGGTACACTGCCGGGTCCTCTCCCCAGGCGCTTATCAACTGGGGGAGCAGATCTTTTACCAAGGTCTTCTGACCGCTGCCCAGGTTGTACACTTGGCCGAAGCAGGCCGGGTTCTCCAGGCATGCGACCCAAGCGTCGACCACGTCATCGATGTACACGTAGTCCCGGAACCGGTCCAAAGAACCCTTGACCTCGATCGACTCGCCGCGGGCTATATAGGCCAGATAGATGCTGACCATGCCCTGTTTCATGTTCCCCAGATTCTGGCCGGGTCCGTACACGTTGAACATCCGCAGTATGGTGGTGTCCAGGCCTAATTTGGCGTAGTGGCGGACGTATTGTTCGGCGGCCTGCTTGCTGATCCCGTAGAAAGAGTAAGGGTCGAGGGCTTGGTCCTCATGGACTGGCACCTGATCGGTCAGGCCGTAGATAGACATGGAGCTGGCGTAGAGGAAGTGCCCGGCCTGATTCTCGCGGCACCATTCCAACAGCAGCAATGTGCCCAGGGCGTTGGTCGTAAGGTCGTGGGAAGGGTTGTCGTGGGAAATCTCTCCGGAAGACTGGGCTGCCAGGTGGAGCACCCCGTCAAAATGTTCGTTGGGGATCATCTCTATGCCTTCTGACTGAGAGATATCCAGGTTTACGAACCGGGCGCCCGGTGGAAGGTTTTCCTCCTGTCCGGTGGTCACATTGTCGATGATGACCACCTGGTGTCCGTTGTCCAACAAACGCTTGGCAACGTTTGACCCGATGAAACCGGCGCCGCCGGTGACCAGATAGTTAGCCAATTCTACGTCCTTCGGTAATCATCGCTTCCCTTATGGATTTAGATCGGAACGCCCGATCAAGCCACGGTGTGGCCGCGCCATTTGTCGGTCTGCTGGCCTGTGGGACCTAATCAGCGGATTCACGGGGAGGCGTGGCGTACTCGGTCTGCTCGGCCCCGCAATTCCAACCCCAAGGCTTTTCTTCTTGTGGGCTGACCGCGTAGCGGTCTGTATCTTCCCAGTCCTCTGGGGTCTTCTGGGTCCCCTGAAGATACCGGGCGTTGAATATCTCTTGGTATTCTTCAAACAGCTTGTTGCCTTCCGGTGTGTCAGCTTCGGCCAGCCGGATCTTCGGCCACTCTTCTTTGGGGAACCTGACGTAAAGATTGAAGGTCCTTATCAGGCCGTCCAGTTCCGGGCTGGAGATTTCCGGCATATCAAGCATGGATGATGCCGTGGTGTGTGTGGAGATCGAATCCTTATCCTCTCTCAGTTTGGTGCCGTGATAGGGCGTGAATATGGCCTGGCTAAGTGAGTCGTATCCGCGCAATTGCCGGTTCAATTCGATGGTTTCAAAAATCATATCCCGGTTCTCGCCGGGGAACCCGATCATGCTGTTGACGCTATAAGCGATCTGGCCTTTGGCAATGATCTTGAAACTTTCGATAACCTTTTCATTGGTCGGCGCCCGAGTGATGACCTTGCGCCGGTATTCTTCGTTGCCACATTCCATGCCGAAGGACATCCGGTCGCAATTTACCGACTTCAATAATTCCAATCGTTCGGGAGTGATATTCTCAGGTCTGGTGTTGAACCAGAAAGGAATCTTGAATTCCTGATACATGTCTATGAACTCCCGGACTTCCGCGTCGGGCCGAGCCAAGAAGCTGTCATCGACGATAAAGAAGTATTCCGGGTCGTGCTCATCGATCATGAACTGGATCTCATCCCGGAGAGTGTGAATCTTCTTTCTCCGAAGATAATTTCCAACCCCGTTTTCCCGCATGACCGTTACCTGCATCGGCGAGTTACAGAAGGTGCAGGTATAGGGGCAACCCCGGTATGTTTCCAGGGGAACGGTCTTGAATGTTCGCCCTCCCATCGGACGGTAGAACCGGGCCTCGTCGAATAATGAGAAATCGGGATACGGCTTGTTGATGTCCTCCAAAGGCCCCATGGCGTTCTTCACAACAGAACCGTCAGGGCGCTTGAACCAGAGGTTTTGGACATCCTCACAGGATTCGCCCAACCGGACTCGTTCGGCGACCTGCCGGACAGTTTCTTCGCCTTCTCCCACGCCCATCATCTGGACCTGAGGGTAGGAGATCGCCAACTCAGGGGCAGCGGTGCAGAACACGCCGCCGACCAGGCTGGGTATCTCCGCCTCTTTTACGGTGTCCAGCAGGGTCATCGCCTGCAAGAAGGTGTCTTCGACGACCGACACGATCATCAGGTCGGGCTTGAAGTCCTCCACCTTCTTGGTGAAATCGCCCAATATGTCGGTCTTGAGCTCTTTGCCGAGCAGCTTCTTCTGGTCGAAGGGCCTGAGTTGGAGCCACTTGGTCCGGTTTTCTTCACTGCTGGCTATCTCGTGAACATAATGCGTGGTGTCGAACAAGTCGACCGTGTATCCCGCACTTTTCAAGATGCTGGTGAACAGTGCCATGGCTAACGATGGCACCAGCATCATGGTTAGGTTGGGGTAGACCAAAAGAACCCTGAAATCACCGGGTTTTTTCATGGCGCCAACACCTCAGGTAAAGATATATAGAAAAGCCGGAAGCCGGCTTAGGAATCGATTGAGTCGAGGCCCAGTTCAACACTGAGGTCTGGCGCCTGGCTGAGAACAGAACCGTTCCAGTGCGCCGCCTGAGACCCGCAGACATCAAGCTGGGCTAGCCAGTGATAATCTCGGTGGACTGCTTGTCTGAGACCGGGCCGTCGTAAACCCGAGTCGAGATGCACGCTTTCTTGGTCCACTTGAAGTCATGGTCAAAGAACCGCTCATAGTATTTCTCGGAGAGTTTCGCGAACATGGCGTCGCCTTCCGGAGTGAACTTCTCCGCGATAGCGATATCGGGCCACTCTTCTTTGGGGAACTTCACGTATAGGCTGAACGTTCTCACCAGGCCCAACAACTCTTCTTGGGTGATCGTCGGCATGGTTAGCACTGAGCCCAGTATCGGAGAATTGGTCGGGGAATCAGCCTCAATGTACCCTCGTGAGATCGCGTCATCAAACATGGCGGACCCGCGGTAGGGCTGGAAGATGTAGGCGTTGACACTGTCAGTGCCTATCTGCCGGTTGAGTTCGATGCTGTCAAAGATGAGTTCCCTGGTCTCGTCGGGGAATCCCATGATGTTGTTGACGGTGATCGGCACCGAGTAACGGTCCAATATCTCGAAGAGGTCGGTGATGTTTTTGTTGGTGAATCCTTTGCCCACGATCCTCTTTCTAAACTCTTCGTTGCCGTGTTCTAACCCTATGGAAATGCGGTTGCAGCCCACTTTCTCAAGGGCCTGGATGTGGTGCTCGCTGATGGTTTCCACGCGCGTCTGCATCCAGAAAGGAAGCCGGATGTCATCGTACATCTCGATGAAATTGTCGAACTCGGCGCGGCTCATGGCCAGGAAAGTCTCGGCGTTGAAGTAGATGTACTCGGCGTTGTATTTCTCGCGGTATAGTTCAAGCTCTTGTTTGACAATGGACCATTTCTTGCGCCGGAAATACATCTGGCCCGTGTTTTGCTTGTATAGCTCCACTAGGGAGGGAGCTTCACAGAACCGGCAGGTATAGGGGCAGCCCCGGTCGGTTTCGATCGGCAGCATCCGGACGATCTTGCCCTGCATGGGACGGAAGAAGCGCTCTTCCTCAAAGAGGCTGAAATCGCCAAATGGGACGTCGTCCATGCTCACTGGCGGACGCATGGGATTCTTGATGATCTCGCCGTCCTTCTTGACCCATAGATTGGCGATCTTGGAGTGGTCTTCCCCGTTCATCAGCTTGGTGGCAACTTCGATGATGACGTGCTCACCTTCACCCCGGCAGATCATGTCCACATTGGGGTCCGCGATGGGAATCTCGGGAACCAAGGAAGGGAACACTCCACCGGCGATCACCGGTATCGGATATTCGCTCACCGAGTCGATCAGCGACTTTGCTTGAGGCCAGGTGTCTTCCACGGAAGTCACGGCGATCAGGTTAGGCTCGAATTCTTCAACCTTTGCCCGAAAATCTTCTACGATGTCGGTGGTCTTGAAGTGGACACCGAATTCCGACAGATCGAAATTTCGGACCTGTAGATTTTCCACGCGGATCTCGTCAAGAGTTTTCTCGGCGGTCCGGTAGAAAGTGGTGTCGAACAGGTCAACGATGAACCCGTTCTGCCTGAGGCAGGCCGTCAGAATCCCGATGTTGGTGGGCAACAGATTGACCATGGAGTAGTTGGGATATACCAACAACACCTTGAAGTTCTTGGGCGTTGGGTCTTTTGGGATAGGGCCTGCGGCCAGCTTGATTTCAGGTTTGAAAGAACTGGTTTCCCGCCGTTCATGCGCTTCCAAAGTTGATACCTCCGAGTCTATGAAGAGAGCCGGCACAAACGTCTGCCGGTGATTCACTATTTGCTACTTTCCGCAATTGGGAAGTGCTACGTCGGACCCGTGATGGTCCGGTAATTATCTTAAGTTCAAGTATATGGTATTCCCGGCGCTAAGTCCGGCCCAGAGCTACGTTCTTTGCAGCTTAAACATGCGCGTGTAGGGGATGCTTCGCCCCAACTGGGCGACTACCGGGCGGAGCGGCGGCAGCAGGCTGATCATCCGTCCGACGACCCGTGACCGCTCAAATTCGCGGCTGAAGTCGTAGTTCTCTTGGGCCTTAAGAGTCAGTCCGCAGTGCTCAGCCGCTTGAACGATCTCCCGGTCAGACCGGCGGTAACCATGATGTTTGTTGACGATGATGTGGCGCCTGGAGTGCTTGCGGTTCATGAACTGCCGGATGCCCTTTACCTCGAACCGCAGATAGTACTCGTTGAGCAGATGGGCCAGTTGATTGTCGGGAGCGCCGGCTGAGTCAAGAATGAGGTAACCCCCATCCTTCAAGCTCGAGTAAACATTGGCGAAAAACCGGTCCAACTCCTCGTCGTCAAACAGATAGATCAGTCCCAAACACAAGACAACATCGAACTGCTTCTTGGACGGCCCGGCCAAGATGTCCAACTCCCATTGCTCCATCTGTGGAAACAACTGCTTGGCAAGAGGATAGGACTCCGGCAGCTCCAGGTCCGAGCAGATAACGTTGAACCCACGCTCCAGCAACATCAATTCATTGGCGGCCCGTCCGCTGGCTATCGAGAGAATCTCCTGATCTTTTTCTATGTGTTGAGCGATGAACCGGTCGTAATTCAAAGCGCGCCGGTCACCGAAGAAATAGTATCCAAAGAAAGCTTCCTTGGATTCGTAATGTTCGTTGGATTCGAAGCCGCCGATGTCAAAGGCATGTTCGTCGAATGTGCTGCTGATGGGCTGAACAGGTGCGGCTCCCAGATCAGCGGACACGATGAATTTATGCCATTTTCTCATTGGACTGACATCCGAAGATCAGATCACTATCGCCGAGATTGAGTGGCCTTTCATAAGCCAACCAGCCTGATTATTTGCCGGTGGCGCATGGAATGGCCTCTCATTCCCGCTTTAGCTTAAACATGCGCGTGTAGGGAATCGACCGCCCCAATTGGGCGACTACCGGCCGGAGCGGCGGCAACAACCCGATCATCCTGCCGACGACCCGTGAGCGTTCAAACTCGTGGCTAAAGTCGTAGTTGCTTTGGGCTTCCAGAGTCAGCCCATGTTTCTCCGCAGCTAGAAGAATCTCCCGGTCCGACCTTCTATAACCGTGGTGCTTCTTCACGATGATGTGCGGCCTGGCGTGCTTGCGGTCCAAGTACCGGCGGACGCCCTTTGCCTCGTGCCGAAGATAACTCTCGTTGATCCAATGGGCCAGTTGGTTATCGGGCGGCCCCGCTGAGTCGAGGATCAGGGACCCCTCTTTCTTCAAGCTGGCGTGGACGTTGGTGAAAAATCGCTCCAACTGTGGGTCGTCGAACAGATAAATGAGGCTGAGGCAGAGCACAACGTCAAACTTGCGCTCAGACGGGCCTGCCAGAATGTCCAGTTCCCATTGCTCCATCTGTGGGAACAATCGCTTGACCTGGGAATATGACTCCGGCAACGCCAGGTCCGAGCATGTGATGTTGAACCCCCGGTCCATCAGCATCAATTCGTTGGCGGCGCGTCCGCTGGCTATCGAGAGTATCTCTTGGTCTTTTGTTACATGCTGGGCGATGAACCGGTCATAATTCGGCGCCCGGCGGTCCCCGTAAAAATAGGCTTGGAAGAAAGCTTCCTTGGATTCGTAATGGACGTTGGACTCGAAGCCGCCTATGTCGAGTTCGTGCTCTTCAAATGTGCTGCTGATGGGTTGAAAGGGAGACGCCTCCAGATCGGCGGTGACGATGAACTTATGCCATTTCCTCATCGGTATTGAAGGCCTGCTCTATCTGTATCTGGCCAACAGCGGGTCGCCCTCCATCAGACGCTCGACGATCTTGACGTCGTTTGGGACGTCAACCGAGTGGGTAACCTCGGTGCACTCCACCATCTTCACGCGTAAGCCGCGCTGCATGATCCGCAGCATGTCGATCGACTCGACTATCTCCAGTTCCGTGGGCTCCATCCGGGCGAACTCCAAGAGGAATTTCTTGGGGTAGGGGATGATGCATACCTGCTTGTAGGCCTTGATCTTGGAGAAGTCGTCATTGTGGGTCGTGGGAATAGGCTCGCGTGACATGTAGAGAGCGTACCCGTCACTGTCCATCGTTACTTTGATGGTGTTTGGGTCCCGGAATTCTTCTTCGGTGTCGATTCGCCTGGTCAAGTTGGTACAGAAGATGGAATCGTCTTTAAGCAGGGGCTGGTAGGACATCTCGACCATCTCAGGGGTGATCAACGGCTCGTCTCCCTGGATCAAGACGATGATCTCCGAGTCGATGCTCTCAGCGGCCTCTGCCACGCGGTCGCTTGCCCTCGTATGGTCTGGGGAGGTCATTATGACCTTGCCGCCGAAGGCTTCGACGGCCCTGGCGATCTCGTCGTCCGGGGTTGCCACATAAACGCCACCGTCCAGATCTTGGCACATGGCTGTGCGGAGAAACACGTGTTCGACCATGGTGCGGCCCATGATGGGCGTCAATGGCTTGCCGGGAAAACGGGAAGAACCCATCCTGACGGGAATAACAGCCGCTACCTTCATTCCTACTCCAATACCTTGAACAAATCTTTTACTCTGCCGGCCAGTCCTGCCGGGATTATTCCCCGAAGTGCCGGGGGTAGTCCCATTGAGCTTTCTGATAATCCGGGGCCGTGCCGATGTCCATCCAGAACTCGTGGATATGGAACGCCCCCACCGGGCTCTCTTCCATGGGAATCACCTGTTCGATGAGCTCGTTCATACCAAAACTGGACTCTGAAGGCACCATGTCGACCACACTCGGGTTGATCACATAGATACCGGCGTTGATGAGCCGGGTGTCAGACGGCTTCTCTTGGAATTCAACCACCCGGTCTTGCTCGGTTAAAACTACCCCAAACGGCAATTGGGTCGGGTACTCTTTCACGCCCACCGTGAGCCCGTAGCCGCCAGTCTCATGGAATTTCAGCATCTCCCCGATGTCCACTCGGGTCAGCAGGTCGCCGTTCACCACGAAACACGGGGTATCCAGGGGCCGGGGCATCAGTGACAGAGATCCTGCGGTGCCCAGCGCAGTCTGTTCTTTCAGATACTGAATCGAGACTCCGTGGTTGGCCCCGTCGCCGAAGTATCCTTCGATCTGGTCTGCCAAGTAATTGAGAGCGATGTAAAACTTGTGGAACCCGTAAGCCCGGAATTGGAGGAGGATCAACTCCAGGATAGGCCTGTCTCCGATCTTGAGCAGGGGTTTTGGGGTATCCACGGTGTAGCTATGCAGCCGGATCCCTTGACCACCGGCCAGGACTAATACGGGGTTGTCTTTCATCGCCGGGCCGCGGAACAGATTGTCCAGGCGTTCCAGGCCGACCACCCGGCCATCATCATCGACCAACGGCACTTGTTTGATGGACAGGCTGGTCATGAGGGCCAGCAGTTCTTCCGGAGTCGTACCGGGCCGTGCGGTAACCGGGGATGGGTTCATCACCCGTTTGACCTCTTCGTCCAGACCCACGCCGTTCAGGATGCCCCGGCGGATATCTCCGTCGGTAACTGCACCTTGAAGGCGTCCTGAATCGTCCACCACCAGCGCGATCTGCATCCGGCTGGTGTTGATGGCGTTAAGGGCCTTGATGAGCGAGTCATCCGCTTGTATCAAGGCTTCTTGGTACGCGTCTAGACTCATTGTGCTAGGCCAAGGACCAGATTGGCGGACATCAGTCGTTGCGGTATTCCTGGTCGAATGGGTCTTGGATCATGCCGGTGCTCAGGGACTGATAGACATCGCCGATGGCCTGTTCCAGGGTCTTGGACGATGTGAAGCCTAATCGGTCTCTGATCTTGCTGAAGTCGACCCGGTAACTGCGGGTGTCGCTGTCGGTGTCCCGGTATTCCAGCTCCAGACTGGGTATGAATTTCTCTTTTATAATCTCCCCGATCTCGCCCTTGCGGTAGTTGCTTTCGGAGGCTCCCAGATTGAAGACCTGGTCTCGTATCACCTCGTCCTCGGCGGTCAGTGCGAGTTCTATCGCCTGAGCGGGGTCTCCCACCCAGATCAACGGCCGCCACATCTCGGGCGCGAATATCATCAGCTTGCCATTGGCGTAGGCGTCTCTGACAAAGTGGTTCACGATCAGGTCGAACCGCATCCGGGCCGATGCTCCGTGGACCGTGGCGGGCCTGAATATCGTCTGGGCCATGGCGCCGTCAGACGAGTCTTGAAGGTATTTCTCGGCGTCGATCTTGGTTTCCGCATAAAGAGAGACCGGGTTCAACTGGGTGTTTTCGTCTGCCAGCTGACTGGTGTCTTGGACTCCGTAGCTGCTGCAGGTCGAGAAGAAGATCATACGTTGGACGTCGTTCTGTCTGGCGGCCGCGGCGACGTTCTGTGTTCCACCAAAATTGATGGCCCTAGTGTCGTCGGGGGATTTGTCGCATGCGGCCTCACCGACAATCGCCGCCAAGTGGACCACGTTGTCCACCCCGCGCATGGCCTCGGTCAGCGCCGCCGGGTCGCGGACGTCGCCTTGGATGAGTTGCAGATTGGGATGGCCCAACACGCCCATAAGCGACTTGCCGCCGTACATGAGGTTGTCGTACACGACCACCCGGTTGCCGGCCGCCAGTTGGCGTCTCACTACCCATGAGCCGATGTAGCCGGCCCCTCCGGTGATCATAACTGTTGATTGTCCGCTGCCAGTTGTCGTCAACTTTTACCTGCCCAATAATTCGTCAGAATTCAGATTGTGTATCTAAGATTGGCCGCATCCGGGGAGATTAGCCCAGCCAGTGGGAGTCTCCGGAGATGTGGTACTCGATCCCTCTAGCTGCAAAGTCCTCGGACAGATGGGCCCACATGCCGTGGTTGTCCAAGATAAACCGGCATCCGCTCAACCCGGCGCGGAGGCCGTCGTCATCGCCCTTGAATGAATCGTGGTCCACCACCGCTACCAGAGCATCGAATTCACTCAGATTCCCTGGGAAATCGAACGACTCCACACCGGCGATGTGGCTGATCTCCTCGGCGTTGTAGAACGGGTCGCATAGCTTGGCATTGACCCCGGAATTCTTGAGTGTTTGGATGAAGGGGACCGTTGGAGACAAGATCGATACTTTGAGGTTGGCTTTGTAGGCCAAACCCAATACCCCAACATTTCGCATCCCACGTTTTATCAGGGAATCGGCGATGTGAGAGTTGATGTCCTGGTCGGTTTTCACAGTGTCCGAAAGTATGCTCAGCTCTTCCGGCTTGTCCGCCCCGGCGATTACGTATTGGCTGGAAAGAGGTATGCAGTACCCGCCCACACCAAAGCCGGGATAAAACGTGCCTATGTTCCATTTGGTGCCCACCAATTGGAGAGCTTCGCGGATATCGTCCTGGGGATAGGCCAGGCTTAACTGATTGGCCAGTGTGATCTCCATGTGCCGATAGGCGTTCTCGAAGCTTTTTACCATCTCCGCGGTCCGGTGGCTGGATGCGGCGTGAAGCCGGTCGCAGACGATGTTCAGCACGCCGCGCATCACGTCTGTGGTGGCCGGGTCGTGCCCGCCGAAGACCCGGTCGAGGTCCTTCAGCGACTTGGTCTCATCCACGAACCAGTCTCGCCGGGGCGCGATTCCCAGCAACAGGTCCTTCCCCACTTTCTTGCCGATAGTCTCCAGCATCGGCAATACGACTTTGTCCGCGGTGCCTGGGGTCAGGGTGGACTCGATGATCACCAGAGGCGGCTTGTCCGGGTGTGATTCGGGCAGTTGACCCAGTTTGGAGAAGACGTCCTCCAGATAAGGATTGAACGGCTTGCCGTCCTTTTCGGTCGGTATGCAGATGAAGTGGACCAACACGTCCGGCTCCAATAACCGAGTGTGGTCCAAGGTGGCATGGATCAACCCGTCGTCCACCAACGGCTTCAGATCGAAACCAAGCCATTCCTGCATGCCCACGGTCTCGACTTCACCCGTGTTGATCGAGTCCACTACGTTCGGGGAGACCTCCGCCGCTATGGTCTCGACACCTGCCCGGGCGAAATGGGCCATGGTGGAGAGACCGATGAAACCAGCCCCCCAAACTCCCACTTTGTGTGAGCGGTCCCGCAATAGTTTTGCGTAATCTTGCATCTATCGAGCTCTAATCAAGATTTGCTGTTCGTCGTCATCGGTCTGGCGGGGATGCCGGCCACCATTGTCCGGGCCGGCACGTCGCGGACGACCACGGCCCCTGCGGCGACGAACGCGTGTTCGCCGATATTCATCCCCTGGATCACAGTTGCGCCTATGCCTACGATAGCACCTTCTCCGACCGTTACGGCGCCTGCTAGCCTCACTCCCGGAGCAATCTGTGCGTGGTCACCGATCGTGCAATCGTGGTCCACAACTGCGCCGGTGTTCACCACCGCGTTCTTGCCAATAGATGTGCCTGGGTTGACCACCGCGCCGCCGAACACCCTGCATCCGGCTCCGATGGTCACATCTCCGGCTACCACGGCCCGCGGATGGACCGCGTTTATCATAACGAAGCCCAAGGACTCCATCCGTTGAAAGATAGTCTTATTGGATTCGGTATCGGCGAGAGAAGCTATTCCCATGAATGCGTGTTTAACGCCTCCGTTATAGAGGGATTCCAACTCGTCGTCGCCGCCCAAGACGGGCACACCCAGGACCAGATTTCCTTTCAGTGCCGGGTCAGAATCGATGAGGCCCATCAGGTCGAATCCGCCGTTCAGCATGAGGATGTCGATTATGACTTTGGCGTGACCGCCGGCCCCGATACCTATCACAGGAGGCATAACTTACCTATGGGCCCAGTGATTTCCGGGCGAACGGCCGATCAAGCCGTCACCTTGACGATCAAGCGTTGGTCCAAGGCTATGCTCCGCAAAGTGCCCACGATCTTACGAGCGGCGTTGCCGGAGCCGTAGGGGTTGTCGATGCCCTTCAAGCCGTCGCGGAACCTTGGGCTGACCGCCTGTCGTATCCCCATTAATATTTCATCACTGCCGTATCCAACGTCAATAACATTTGCGGGCTTAGTACGGCCTCTTTGGCGGTTGCCAACGTTGACCACCGGCAGTTCAAATGAAGCCGCCTCAATGATGCCGCTGGATGAGTTGCCCACCATCGCAGCAGCGTGGCGCATGCCGCTGGCGTAGCCGGTACGGCCCATGCTGTTGACCAGTTTGGCGTTTGAGTGGGTCTCCACAAAGGACTCAAGCAGACTCAGCACCTGACGTCCCGAGGTATCGGAATTTGGAAAGGTGATTATCATCTGCAAGTCGGACCGCTCCAAGGCGGACAGCACCTCCCGCACCTGGAAATCAGTGTCTTCATATTCCAGCGTTACAGGATGGTAGGTCACCAGCAGGAATGGCTGCTGGGGGTCTATGCCGTAGGTCTTGGCGAATTCGCTGAGGCCCAACGGAGAGGTCGCCACCATCGAGTCGACCCCGGGAGCGCCGGACACGTTGACCCGCCAGGACTCTTCGCCCATACCGATGATCTGCTCGGCGTATTTCTGGGTGGCCGGGAAATGGATATGGCTCATCTTGGTGATGGCGTGGCGGATCAGTTGGTCGATCGCCCCTTCGGTTGACTCGCCTCCGTGCAGGTGCGCCACGGGGATCTTGAACGACATGGCCGCGCTGACGGCGGCGAAGGTCTCGAACCGGTCTCCCAGCACCAATAGGACGTCGGGAGCCGAACGTCCGAAAACCTGGGCGAATTCCAACAGGCCTAGACCCATGGCCTTGGCCACCCCTTGGGGCGAGTCGGAAGATATCAGAACTTCCACTCTTTCCGCCGGCTCGAAACCGTCTTCAAGGACATCGTTCACCGTCAGACCGAACTCGGGCGAAAGGTGGGACCCGGTTACGTAGAGACGCAGTTCCAGCGATGGGTCCTTGCGTATCTCCTCCAACACCGGTTTCCAGATAGCCCAGTCGGTCCTGCCGACAGTGACCACCCCGATGCTTCTCTTGACCAGGTCTTTATTCTTGTTCTTGATCGTCAAATGCTGAGCCGGCTCTGGCTTTGTTTATCTCTGAGAGTGTTGATCCTTGAGTACACTTTCAATGACCGTAAAGTCGGTCTGTGTATCGATGTCCAAGGAACGGATGGGGTCCATCAGCACATGCCCTGTTTTCCCTTGAGAAAAGGCTGAGAAGATCAGCCCCCGGTCTTTCAGAAGTTCACGCCGGGTCACGTAGACCGCACCGTTGGGGCGATAGGTCTGCTCCAATTCTTGCCGGCGCAGCAGCGAATAATCGGTCCCGTCATCGATGAACGGTCTCAGATAGGGACCATCGGTACGCAGGACCCAGTACGGAGGCAGGCCCACCTCCACTATCGTGATCACCGAGTCCATCTCATCATTGTTTTGGAGCAGCCGTACCGCGTCATCGATATCGCCTGAGACTCTGAGCGGCGAGGTTGGTTGCAGGGTAACCACCAGGTCGGTGATGTAACCCTCTGTTTTCTCCAGATAGGTAACTGCGTGCTCCAACACCGCTGTGGGGTGAGCGCTGTCGGTGGCCAATTCCGCCGGCCGCATGAAAGGCACTTCCACTCCGGCCGATCGGCCCACCTCGGCGATCTCGTCCGAGTCGGTGCTGAGTATCACCCGGTCCAGCGTCTGGGCTTGAAGCGCCGCCTCCACCGTGTAGACCAAAACGGCCTTGCCCATCAACGGCAGGATATTCTTGCCAGGAAGGGCTTTGGACCCTCCACGGGCCGGAATGACTGCCAAGACGTTTCCCATAACAGGCGTTTCAGGCAACGGGCCGCGCGGAACTCAGCGGCCTACCGCTGAAACCTCGGCAGCTTCGGTCACCGGCTCCTGTTGTCTGTTGTCTGTCGCAGACGAAATGAACCCCCGCATGCGTTCTACGCCGCGAAAATCCCTATATGGATCGATGGCTGAGATCAGTTCCGGCAGCTTGTCCCACGGGTTGTCGTCTGGATGGTCCAATGCCCGGCTCACCGCCTCGACCAACGGCTCGACCGTATCAAATACCACCTTGCCGTAACCTTGAGTGTAGATGGGCGAAGGCTCGTTCTTGGTGGGTGCGTAGCTGAAGCCGGGCTTGCCGCAGCAAGCGGCCTCCAGATGCGGCGTGCCCATGACCATCGAAACCGCGGCATCGGAAACAGCCAGCACCTGCCACAGGTCCACCTGCATGCGGTCCCACACCACCATGCGCCCTGATTCCACATAGGGGGCAATCAGGTCCATGACGGGTTGGACCGGTGGGATCCCGTCGAAACGTTTTGGTTTCACGACCACCATCGTGTCTTCACGCCGCTGGAGAAGCTCCACCCCGATTCGGTAGAAGTCGTAGAGCATCTCTTCGGACTGATATACGTCGGGGTCGGGTTTCTCGTCGAACAATGACACGACTAGCTTGTCATTCGCTGCCTCGCCAAGCACCTGCCGCTTCAGGTCAGCCCGTTGGGACAGGCTCTCTTGGTAAAGGTGGCCCCACAGGTAACCGGTTGTTGGGACCTGTTCGATCTGCCAACTACCTTGCCAGTAGTCTGCGGGCAGGTCTCCCCAGGCCATGTAGAGGTCATACGACATATATGCAAGGGTGGCCGAGCGGTAGGTCGTCATATCCGACCATTGGAAACCGCTGTTCAACGACCCATGCAGATTGAGAGCCACTGTATCCGCGATATGACTGGGATGAGGGTCGTCCAGGCTGATATTCAATTCGGGTGAATGGGATTGGAGCATGACATCCCAACCGCTGCTCTGGCTGACAAACCTGCCGAGAACCTGATCGATCAGCGCCGCTTCGGGCCTGACGGTCGACTTCAGCGCGGCCGTGATAGACCGGCAGACCGGAGCAAAAGAGTACCGTGGAAGAAACCGGCGCAGGCCCCACCACAGCGGTACAGGGACCCGGTCGAAGTTCACGCACCGGTAGCCCCTGGAGGCGCAGTTTTGGATGGACTCCCGCAGATAAGCCGAGTTCCCCATCCTCGCCGCCGAAGACCTTCGGTAGTACATCAGCATGTCCGAAGGCAAGACTTGTTGGCCGTCCACCATGAAGTCGTCGTTCCTGCGGCCGGTGTTCACACCGACACCCCAGATGAGTTCTTTGGCGATCTTGTAGCGGCCGGGGACGCGGCGGCCGGTCAGGCCGCGCCTGGCCAGGGACACCGCCAAACGTGCTTGAGACAGGATGGCTGCGGACAGCACGCTCAATGGGAGTTGGACCGTCCGCCACGGGAGTCTGCTCAGCCCTGTCATCTGGACGGCGTTGCTGGGATGTACCTCATTCAAGAAACGTGCCAGCAGGTGATTGAGAGGCGTGTCTTGTACCACCAGACGGACCGGCGGCGCTCCTTCGGCAACCTGATGATGGAGCACTAGATAATCCCGGCATAGTGGCCAGGACTCGATGGCCAGATACTTCTTAACGTATTGGCGGACTTTTTCACTGCGGAAACTTCGGCATACACCGTTCAGCGTTGCAGCTTCCCTGCCTGCCAGCCGTGAGTAGACGCTCTCCGCCGCCCCCAGGGCAGCTCCGTGGATCTGGTACCCCAGTCCCACCGGTTCGCTGATGTGATATTCGGCCTTCTGGACTCGCCCGCGCCAGATGGCGCTCAGAAAACCTGCCTTCAATAGTGCTCGGCCCAACTGGAAGTAGCGGACCTTTCGGCCGGTGTAAGACCAGAGCAATGCGGGGACTAGGTTCCCTAGGGTCAATTTTTCGAGATAGATGTCCACGTTGGTGGCCGGCAGGGTCTATCCGCCGAATTGCAACCGGTGGTAATTCGCGAACACGCCCTCTTCTGCCAGAAGGCTATCCCAGTCGCCCTCCTCGACGATCCGCCCCTCCTCCAGAACGGCTATCTTGTCGGCCGATTGGATAGTGGACATCCGGTGAGCTACAACGAGGATGGTCAAACTGCCGCGGATTTCCCGGATATAGTCTTGGATCAAGCTCTCCGATTCCGAATCCAAAGAACTTGTGGCTTCGTCGAGGATCAATAACTTCGGCTGTTTCAATATGGCCCGGGCCAATGAAACACGTTGGCGTTGACCGCCGGATAGGTTCAGTCCCCGGTCACCCACGATAGTGTCATAGCCATCGGGTAAACTTAGTACAAAATCGTGGGCGTAAGCTTGCTTGGCGGCCGATATAACCGCCTCCTCTGTGATGTTTCCATCTCCAAGGCCAAATCCGATGTTATTGGCGATGGAGTCGTTGAAAAGAAACACATCCTGGCTGACCACACCGATGGACCTGCGCCAATCTGCCAAGTCCAATTCTCGTAGGTCTGTCCCGTCGACGACGATACCGCCTTTGACCGGGTCGTGAAACCTGAGGACAAGGTCGATCAACGTGGATTTGCCAGCCCCAGAGGTGCCGACCAACGCGGTCATCTGCCCCTTCTCGATGGTGAAATCGGCGTTGTGCAGGACATCAGGGCCGCCGTTGTAGGCGAAAGTAACGTTCTTCAATACGATGCTGTTATCTATACTTCTGAACGGTTTGCTTCCGCTGACGATCTTAGGAGACCCAGTCTCGTCTGTGACCTCTTTGACGTGATGTAGGGCGGCGAAAGAGATGGCGAGTCCCTGCCGGATACTGTTCAGATTATTGATCCTGGGCGCCATTCGATAGAGCACGAAAAGCAGCGCAACGGTTACCGCCAGATCCAGGCCGATCAATTCGACTGCGACAAAAACTATGCCGCCGATGATTCCGAAGAGAGACACTTCTTGCACGATATTGGCCTGGGCCCGATTCATGTCCACTCCGTAATTCAAGACTCCAAGCCCTCGGAGCCGGTGGCCGAATTCCTGAAGCCGGTTGTCCTCTAATTGGAACGATTTGATCACCCGGACACCGCTCATTGAATCGACTGCACCGGCCTGCATGTCGCTGTGGGCATCCACGATCTGGGCGCCCAATACACGGGCCCTGTTTATGAAGTACTGCATGATGACAGTTACGACCACCATCGTTCCTATGGCGATGCCTGTGAGAGAGGTCGATATAAGCAGTGCAGCGATCAGGTAGGCCAGGGTGACCCCGACGCTGGAAACGATCTCGGTCATCGAGAAGAAGGTCCCGCCGGCGTGGTCTACCTGGGTGACCAGGGTATTGACCATCCGGCCCAACTCGGTGCGGTGGAAGTAGGAGATGTCCGAGTTGACGTAATTTCTCATCAACGTGGAGCGCATCCAGATACTGAAACCGATGTTGGTCTTGGTGGCATACATCGTCTTAACGTATTTGAGCGCCGAGACCAGGACCACCATCCCTGCCAAAGCTATGAGTATAGTTTCCAGCCTCATGTCCAGCCCAACGGAGGAAAACACGCGGGCGAAGGCCTTGGTAACCCAGTGGGTATCGCCTGAATCAGAACTCTCCAGGCTCTCCAACAACGGCACCAACAGGCCGACGTTGAAGCCTTCAAGCAAAGCGACGAGTCCGGTCAGACCCATGATGACGATCGCTGCCCGCAGGCCTCCATAGCCCCGGACGAACATTTGCCAAAATTCTCTGTACATTATCGGGTAACGGGTCCGCCTCGGCAGCAGGAGCCTAGGCCGATATTTGCTCCCAAGTGAGTCCTTCCTCGGCAGGTATGTCCTGTGAGGCGACCATGCCGATCACCGTGTCTATCTCATTGGCCGGTATCGCGCTCAGCGGTCTCCTCACCGCCAGCATGGAGGCCTCCAGCCGTTCTCCGCTGTTGATATCCCGGCGGGCGTAAACCCCACGGCGGGCCAGCGGAATCAGGAACTCCTCTTCGGGGAGCACGGTGCGTTCTTTCTTGCCCAGAGCGGCTTCTATCTCTCTGATGCCTTCTACCATCGCCTGGAACTCGCCTGGTTCTACGGACATGCTGTTGTCCGCGCCGGGATAAGTCCGGGAAAGAGTGAAGTGCTTCTCCAGATAACAGGAGCCCAAGGCTACAGAAGCGAACGCGGCAGCGCTCGTCGAGGTATGGTCAGAATACCCGATCAAGATCCCAAGCCGGTCCCGCAGCGCGGGTATGGCGTTGACGTTCGCCAACTCCACTCCGGCCGGGTAGCTGGAAACACAATGGGTGGCGATCACCTGGTCGTTGCCGGTTTCCGTCACCACCTCGATGGCGGCGTCGATCCAAGATTGCTCGGCCATGCCGGTCGAAACCACTATCGGCTTTCCTTTCTGGGCCACATGCCGCAGGAAAGAATGGTGGGTCAGTTCACCGGAGCCGATCTTGAACACCGGCATCGACATACCGTCCAGGAAATCCGCGCTGAGTTCGTCAAAGGGGGTGGAGAATAGGACGATATTGTTTTCCTGAGCCGCCTGAACCAGCTGGGGAAAGTGCGCCAGGTCCATCTCATTCTGTTTCCGGCGGGCGTAGGCAGGGCTGGAGGGGTTGTACAGCTCCTCGGCAGTGATGGTCTGGATCTTAACGGCGTCGGCCCCTGAATCGGCCGCCGCCTTGATCAGTGCGCAGGCCACGTCAGGGTTGCCCACATAGTTCTCGCCGATCTCCGCAACGATGAAACAGGGTTCACCGTCCCCGACGGCCCGGTTGCCGATTTTTAGGTTCATTTGGTCACCTTCGCCGCGATTTCCTTCCAACTATCACGGACCGTCTCCGCGTTTTCGTGCAGCCGCTCCACCGCGTCGCAGACCCCGTGTGCTTCCTGATCGGTCATGTGCGAGAACATGGGGAGCGTGAGGGTATTGGCTGACATGTAGTCCGTAACCGGAAGTTTTCCCTCGTATTGGGCGGTCAATCCGGAGTTAACCGCTTGCTGGTGGAGGGCCGGATAGTAGTATCTGCGGGTGTCAACGTTTTCAGATTTCAGCGCGGTGTAAAGCTGGTCGCGGGTCAATCCGAAACTGTCTTGGTCGATGATTATGGTGAAATACACACCGTTTGCGACACCGCCAGGGGTGGTCTTGGGGAACTTGATCCCCGGCAATTTGCCCAATCGACTCTCGTACATCTGGAAGAGCTCGAGACGCCGTTTGATGTTGTCATTACCCATATCTAGAGAGGCCAACCCCAAAACGGCATTGAACTCGGACATGCGGGCGTTGATGCCGGCGAAGTCGCAGTCGTAGCTGCCATCGTCACCGTAGTTGCGCCCCACCCGCAGTTTCGCGGCGAATTCTTCGTCGTTCGTGGCGACGATGCCGCCCTCGCCGGAGGTAACAACCTTGGTAGGGCTGCAGCTGAACACCTCGGCCCTGCCGAAGCCCCCGACCGGTTTCTCCAGATACCTGCTGCCGGTGGCTTGGGCCGCATCGAACAGCAGTTCAAGGCCGTGGCGGTCGGCGATCTCCTGAAGCTGGTCAGCGGCACAGGGGTTGCCCCAGACATGAACACCCAAGATCGCGCAGGTCCTTGGAGTTATGGCCTTTTCGACCTCCTGCGGGTCGATGAGACAGGTCTCCGGGTCGATATCAACGAAGACAGGAGTTAGGTTGTTCCACTCCAGGACATGCCCCGATACGGAGAAAGTGAAGCTGGGTAGAATCACCTCTCCCTCGAGGTCCAAGCACTTCAGGGTTAGGAGCAGTCCGGTGGTGCAGCTGGACACCGCCACGGCTTGCTTCACCCCTAGATATTCGGCCATGGAACTCTCATACTCGCGGACGTATTTCCAATTGGTGACCATCCCGGTCTGGAACACATCCTTGTATCGTTCTTCCACCACGCTGAAATCGGGTAGTGTTGCGCTGGATATGGGCACTAGAGAATCGAAGACCGGCTCTCCTCCCAATACGGCTGGTAAAGCTGACATTAATCGCCTCCAATCTGTGAAGTGGTGACTTTAGCGCCTTCGAGTTTGATGTCGTAAAACTGCTTCTTCAAAAGCTCGTCGTCCAATCGGGCCTGGGCCAAGATGTCCACTATCTGCTTGCTGGAATCCTCGGCGGGCAGGTCTGCCGCCGCGTTGTCCAGCGAATCCCGGAAACCCGGGTCCAGGGCCCTTGAGATCGACGCTGTGATGGACGCGGCGTCGGTTGCGCTGTCGATGACATTGCCGTACCGAAGCCTTCCCTTCTGACGGTCTCCGATGTTGACCGCCGGAAGATTGAAGTATGGCGCCTCTAGGATACCGCTAGAGGAGTTCCCCACAACCACACTGGCGAAACGCATTAGGTTGAGATATAGCTCCCTTCTGATGCTGATAAACGCCTCGGACTTGGAGTGGGATTCGACGAACGTCCGGATCTTCTCGCTTATTATCCGGCCTCCAGTGTCGGCGTTGGGCATGATGAAGATGCGGCGATCATCGAATTGAGAGACAGCCGCCAACAGTTCGTCCATCTGACCCTCGGCCGTAGAGTCTTCCAGGGTGACCGGATGGTATGCGATCAAGAACAGAGGTGAAGTGATCTCGATGCCGAGTTCAGCCTCCAATTCATGCTTCTCCATCCGCGGCATTCGGACGATGCCGTCGACCAGAGGTGTGTTGGTTACGAACACACGGTCAGGATCTTCGCCCAACTGGATTATCCGGTCTCGATGTTCCGGACGGGAGGCGAAGTGAAATTGGCTCATCTTCGAGATGCTGTGCCGGATCGACTCGTCGATCGCTCCCTGGGTGGCGTGGCCTCCGCCGATATGAGCGATGGGGATACGGGCAACCAAAGCCGCGATGGCTGCGGCCAGGGTTTCGTACCGGTCGCCCAATAGGACAACTATGTCTGGCGTCAGCCGTTCAAAGGCTTTGGCGAAACTGATCACACCCAGACCGATGGAAGACGAAATGGCCGTTTCGGAGTCTGCCGACAGGAGAATCTCAAGCTTTTCAGCGATCGGGAAGCCGTCTTCTTCGATCTGCTGGTAAGTGAGGCCGAATTCGGGCGAGAGGTGAGCCCCCGTTGCCAGCAATTGTAGTTCCAGAGATGGGCGGTCTTGAAGCTCCTTTAGAAGCCAGTAAAGTATCCCGTATTCCGCCCGCGTGCCGGTTACCACCGCAATCTTACGCGTCATCTGTCAGACCAATAGACCGTCGGCGTTTACTGTCCGGTAGCGCACGACCTCGGCTGGCACGCCGTGCACCACAGCGCGGGCGGGCACGTCTTTGATCACAAGAGCGCCGGCTCCGATGATGGCGTCTTCTCCGATGGAGATGCTGCCGGTATGCGGATGCACCACGGTTGCCGCGGCCCCGATGTAAACGTTCTTGGCCAAATGGGTTCGCGCCACGATAGTCGAACTTGTATTCAAGGACACGTTGTCGTCGATGCGGTTGTCGTGGCTAACTGTGACACTGTTGGCCGCAAAGACATTGTTGCCCAACACCGGGTTATAGAACAGGTTGACGTTGGCCAGGATGATCACCCCTTGACCAAGTTGCACCTGCGGCGAGATTTGGGCCGAGGGATGTACCGCATTGGTGATCTCGTACCCAGACTCTTCGAATAAGAGAGAAAACTTTTCCCTAAGAGGGCCATCACCGATGGCGACGATGCCATGGGTCGCTCCCCCGTTCTTCAATGTCATTAAACTTTCTTTCGTGGCAGCCAAGACCGGGAGACCGTGGAAAAGTTTGCCCACCTGCTCTGGGTCGCTGTCTAAGAAGGCACTGACACGGGTCTTGGAATCGTAGCTCAATAGGTAGTGAACGTGTTCACCCAGCGCCCCTGCTCCCCAGATAACAACGTATTTCATCGCATCGGCCATAGATCGACTGGGCAAGATCAGTGATGCCGATCAGAGAGAAAACGGCCATCCAAAGGCCTTCGCTCCCGGGATCGGACAGACTAAATGGCCGGTTCCTTGGATCTGTTGACCGCCTCAGTGGCCAATGTTCTCAAAAACTCATAGGCCCGTTCAGCGCTGGCCCCATCATTCTTGTGGGTGCCAAATAGCTTTAGAAGCGTGTCACTGGACTGGACTGGAGCGAAATCGTCTTGGTCCAAACGTTGGCGCAGAATCCGGATAAATTCTTCGATGTCGTTGGAGTAGGCCACCCGCTCGTCCCACATGGCACGCACCTTCGCCGACCATCCGGCCGGTTCAAGTTTCTTCGATAACTGATGGGCGCAGAGCAATATGGGGCGGTCCGTTGTCAGCATCTCCAAGAAGATCGTTGAGGCCACATCGATGACGAACATATCGGCCATCCCCAGGACGGTTGGGAACGGAGCAGTGATGACCACACAGTTGGCAGGTCCGTGTTCGCGCAGTTGATGAACCATCGGAGGGCACGTATGCCCGTCCGATTCACGAGCTTTGACCACGAATTGAATGTCTGGATAGTCTTCGAATGTTTCGACCAACCTCTTTTGGATGTCGTGCATCAAGCCCGGAGAACGGAGTTGGTAGGGGGCCGATCTCACGCCACCCTCCATTATCGGAGGAACGTACATCACCGTGCGTTTCGCGGGGTCTAAGCCGAATCTTCGATGTAAGCTATCCCGGTCGTCGGCAGCTGCGGCGATCTTCAATCTGTCCAGGGCTGCAGAGCCAACTGGAACGATCTTTACGTCCGTCTTCTTGATACCGTCCAGAAACTCCACATCGCCTTCGCCAAAGGCCAGGATGTAATCAGCCAAGGGCAATTCGTTTTTTTCGATATACATGCCGCCCCGCCCATTCCTCTCCTGCTCCCAATGAGAAGAATCTTGGCCACCGCCCCAGAGATGGGCGCTGGAGTCCCCGTGGCGGTACACGACCACAGGGGTTCCTTCCCTGCGCGCTCCCACCGCGAATGCCTTGAATCCGAAGTCCCCCATGACCGAAGTTACTACAGCTCCCGGCCTCAGTCGCCGCACCAGGTTCCGTCCGTTGAAATAAGCTGAGATCAAACGGGGAATTCCGGCCTCGAAGAAATTCTGGAGCCGGCTGCCGATGGCCGGCCGGCAATCTACGCCGGAAAAATTCAGGAAGTCGTTGAATCCTGGGCGTGTATTGATCTCCTGCCAAAGCCGCTTCGCCTCTTTCGATATCTGAGACGAAGAATCGGATGAAGCGAATTCCTCTGCATAATCGGCGCCGTTCGATTTCATCGGAGGCGTATGCGGGCGCACAAACCGGAGGCCGTCCCAGTAGTAAACGTTCAGCTCTTGCCGCTCATTGGCGATTTGAATCGTCTGGCCCAGGCTATAACCGCGGTCCAAGACTAAGATTGACGGGCGATGGTAGGAATGGCTGCCGTTATCGCTCCTACTCAGTGCGTTGCGGGCTACTTTGAAGCTGCGAATGCCTTTTCTGACAAGCCGCAAACCACCCGGCCCCAACGCTTTCCGGCCTGCCATCTTCACCGCAGGTTTTATACCGCCGGTTCTTCTACCGGGTACCTCCCATAGTTCCTTGATATCGGTGTTGCCTGGAATGGATTCGCAGGAGATATCCGACTTTTGGCACACCAACGGTATGACTCTCGACCAAGGTGACTCACGGAAGAAATACAATTCTTGGCCAAAATCCTCTTCGCGGCTGTCGAAATACAGTACCTTTTCCGGTCGGATTTCATGGAGGATTCTCTGGACGATGAAAGCCCTGATCGCGACTGTGTTGAAAAGGAGCTTCAGGTAGTACCAATTAAGCGACGCCGGCCTGAGGTCCTCTTGGGCCAGCAGACTCCAGTTCTCCTGCAGGAAGTCATCCGTGTATTCGGTGAACCCTTCCAACGCATCGATGTTTTGGAAGCCTACTTCATTGATATCTTCTTCGTTGTGGAATCCCTCGGGTACTAGGCAGGAGATCCCGAGTTTGCTCAAGGCTATTTCCACGTGCGGCGTCAAAGCTAGAAAAGTGGCGCTGCCGCCACTGGCCCGTGAGGAATGCTTGAGCGCCGTTGGGATCTGGCTCGGAAGCTCGATGCAGGCTAGGGTGGTGATCTCAGCACCACTTGGGCCGGATGAGAAATTAGTTCCCATTCACATTTATCGGGTTGGGTATTTCAGTTCCGGCGGCTTGCAGCAATTCTTCGGCGGCCTGGAGGTCGTGAAGGCTGTCGATATCCACTGATTCTTCCCACTCCATCGGGTATTCGAAGACCCGCTCTCCGTACCCGGTGTCCTGGTCGACTAGGACCGAGCTTTTGGTGACGTAGACTGCCCCATTGATCTTGTAGAACAGTGGATATTGCTGACGGCGGACCACATGGGCCGGCCGGTCAACCGCGCGGTACATCCGGCCTTCAGAAAATCCGACCATCTCGTACGGATGCTCTCGGACCGGGGTGACGCCCAAAACTGAATCAGCCTGTTCCTTTTGAAACAGGGAAACCGCCTCGTCGATGTGGCGCTTGGTCCGAAGAGGTGACGTCGGCTGCAATGTGACCAGGGCCTCTGGAAGGGCGCCTTCTTCTTGCTTACACCACTGGAGGGCGTGTCTCTGGACAACTCTTGTAGACGCATCGTCCGTTGCCAACTCCACCGGGCGGATGAATGGCACTTCAACTCCGATCTGGCGGCCAAACTCGGCTATTTCCTCATCGTCGGTGGAAAGGATCACCCGGTCCAACGAATCGCAGTCCAGGGCAGCTTCCAATGTGTACTGGATCAGGGGTTTTCCCGCCAATGGAACAAGGTTCTTCCTAGGGATCCCTTTGGAGCCGCCGCGGGCGGGTATCAGGCCAAGAAACCGTGTCATGGTCACTCGCCGATGGACTCTAAGAGGTCTTTGATCTGTCGCGGGTCCAAGAACTCCGCATATCTTGAGTCGTATCTGTTGCGGTTTTGGTCTTCGCCCTCCGATTCAGTTGGGAGGGGATGCCTCAGCACGAACATTTCCTGCTCTTCGCATGCCCCCGCTCCTTCCTCTGCGGTCAGGAGGGCCTCATGAAGCTTTTCCCCGGGGCGGGGTCCTGTGATCTTCAATTCAATGGATTTCGGGTCTATCTTGTGTTTGTCCGCGCCTTCATCGATTAGGACTCGGGCCAGGTCGACGATCTTCAGGGCCGGCATCTTGGGGATGTATATCTCCCGTCCTTCCATGCGGGTACCGGCTTTCAATATGAACTCCGTTGCCGCCTTCATCGGCAGGAAGAACCGTGTCATCTGCTCGGAGGTAAGGGTTAATGGGCCGCCGTCCCGGATCTGACCTCTGAACACAGGAATGACCGAGCCGCTGGAGTTCAGAACATTGCCAAACCGCACCGAGCAGAGGGTCGTGTTGCGGTTGCCTCCCATGTAATTCGGTGCGTTGGTGATCAGCCTCTCAGCCACCATTTTGGTGGCGCCCATCACATTGATCGGGTCCACTGCCTTATCGGTGCTGATGTTGATCACCCTCCCGACATTGGCCTGGATCGCGGCTGAGATGACGTTTTGGGTGCCCTGAATGTTCACGTTCACCGCTTCTAGAGGGTTGTATTCGGACAGAGGAACGTGTTTCAAGGCCGCGGCGTGAACGACCACGTCCGCGTCCTGCACTGCCATCATCACCCGTTTCTCGTCTCGCACGTCGCCGATGAACGGGCGCAATTTTCGTGATTGGAGCTCTTGGACCAAGTTGAAGATCCCATTCTCATTTACATCCAGTATCCGTACCGATGCCGGGTCGAGCCCCAGCAGCGTGCGCACCACACCGCTGCCGATGGACCCGGAGCCGCCGGTCACCAGAATGGTCTTGCCCGAATAGAAACTTTTCAGTGTGGTCATGAGTGTTGCATCTTTTGGCCACAGGAAGTGGCCGGTACAAACCGACGTTGCATGGGGCGGAACGTCAGTTGAGGAAGTAAGGGTTTTCCCTCAGGAATTGGGCGCCGATCCGAGACCTGAATTCTATGTTCCAATCACTGGGTTTGAAGAAAGACCAGAATCTCTTCTGAAGCTCCTCGTCTTCCGCTGAGGTCTTCCAGGTTCCGGATAGCCGTGCTTCCATCTCCAGAGCGGCGGCTGAGATTTCATCGGGCGTGTTGTCGTGTAACTCGATCCCCATATCGTTGAAGTGCTCGACAGCCCGGAATAGGCCCGCGCCGGATTCCAAGATCTCACTGGTATTCATATACCGTTGCTCCCGGGTCAACCAGTATTTCTTGGGAATCGTGAGGACTCCTTCCCGCCAAGTGTGCACAACTTCCAATGGAGCGAAATTCACGAATAGAGTGGGGCGGCGGAAGGCGCCCGTGACTGCGCACATTCCGGCGGTGTCTATCAGGTAAAAGCTGCAGTTTGCACTGAGATATATGTCCATAAACTCGGTGCGGTGTTTGGTGGAATAGTCGATGATTCGGGGGTTCTCGGATTGGATCGGCGATTTTACGATCGCGCCCATGCGCAACGAATAATAGCCCAATTCCGATAGACCATTCACTGCCGGCAGATAGGAGTTGATGTCCGTGTCCCGGTAGTTGTGGTAGGCGTTTTGGCCCTTCTGGCCCGACCGTTCATCGAGATAAGCTGGGTCCCGAGCCTGAAAGCATACAAACGGAGCGCCATCAGGCACGCCATATGATTCCAAGGCTGCCCGGCCCGCGTCCTCTTCTTCCCGGGTGAAATTGAAGTGGATTTTCGCTTTCTCCATGTACCCGTTGAGGTCCCGGATCGATGGCATCGGGACCACATGACGGCCACCGCCGGGGATCATTCGGTTCATCCGGTCCAGTGGGTATATAAAGGGATATACGTGCAGCGGCTTCTGCCATTTCGACTTAACGAAATTGTTGGGGACCGTTCGTTGAAAATAGAAGAGGTCTAAGATGCGCCCGCTGTGCATCCCCAGGTCACGCTGGCACAGGTATATCTCGGTACTGCCGACGAACTGTCCGATACGATTGCTCAAAGGGCGAAACCGGATCAAAACCAGCGGTCTCAGCAGCCGGACCAGAAGAACGATGGGCACTGAAACGATGAGTTGCAGCAGCAGTCCGATCTTCCATCCGACCAGAGGAAGTCCGCCCCTATAGATGGTCGATGCCTGATCTTGAAAATAACTGGCCAGTTTTGTTGTCATTCGAGGAATATCATTGGCCGGGTTGGGTCAACCGAGGTCTAGAAGCCGTTACCTTGGGTCAAACCGACGCCTTCACCGTAAGCGTGGAGTCAGTCCGGGAGAACAACCTGTAGATCAATTTGAGGTTCGAGCGCTGGATCAACCGGCCAAGTCCTATAGGGGTATTTGAGTACATCCGCACCTGGTTAGCGATGTGCTGCTTTTGCTCCGAATCATGGTAGAACCTGAACTCTTGGGGTGTATCGAAAGTCTCTAGATCAGCAGGGTCCACAGCGAAACCGGCCTCCTGAATCTTCACGAAGTCGTATCTGAAGGAAGTCTTGCTCTCCGCCGCCGCGTCGCTGAACAAGTCTTGCTTGCGTAGGTTAGTGAACCGCTGGAGCTCCCCCAAGTATTTCTTTACCTCATGTGTGAGGAGTCCGGCTCTGTCCAGCGTTACGGATGTCGCATTGAATAGCAGTCGGGATATGTCTTCAAACTCTGTGTAGAGCATCGCCCGGTGCAGGAGCAGTTCATTGGTGCCCAGTTCGCCTCCGACGTACTTCTCAATCACTTCCTTGGTCAAGACGTGGTTCTGAGCTTCCTCAAAACTGTCGTACAGGTCCTTGGTGGTTTGCTCAGAAAAGCCGGCGATGATCTCATTTATCCGTGGCGAGTAGTCCTCAGGATGCTCCTTCACGTAGGTGAGGCAGTCGAAGGGTGAAGCGCCCAGATGGCGGACCAGAGTGAATAACTCCTCAAACATGGCGTTATTGTGGAACGTTTCCAATAAGAGGTTCATCACCCGGCAATCAGCATAGTCCTCTACAGGAAGCGAGTCGCTTCCCACGATGATCTCTTCGATCTCAGCCACCGGATGGGTCTCGCCGAAGAAATCATAGATTCCCACGCAGCCGGGGATGGTCCGGAACTTGGTGATCAGGCCGAAGTTTTCCCTGGTTGCCTTGGTGGCCATATCGGTGCCCGCCAACAACATCGCTTGAAACATCCGCATACTGTTGACGTTGTTGTCGACGCCAAACTTCAGACTGGCGAAGTGCTTCTCCCTACTATCCCCAGGGAGACCTAGGATGATCTCCGAATGGGTCTTGCTATTGTCCGTTTGGTTTCCATATTCGATCAATTCTTGATATGCCTTACTGGATATGTTGCTGCGCTTGATCGCACTCAACACTTCCGGGTCCGTGGACTGTATCGAGGCCCCCAACGTCCAGCCTTTCAATATGCCGGCGACTTCTATCGTACGCTCGGGTTTATTCTTTCCCGCCGAGGCTGAGATCAGAGTTGGAAAGCCGTGGGTCTTCTGGACTTCTTGCACGGCGTTGGCTGTTTCCAAATCTTGTTTGTACATGGCAAAGTTCAAGTCAGTGATGATGAGTTCTTCAACTTTGTCCACTCTGCTTGCGATATACTCCAGCTCCGCTCTGGTCCGTTCCCGCGGGTGCCTCATGACCTTGCTCTTCATCTCGATGCCGTCAGCGCAGAAGGTACAAGAAAACGGGCATCCCCTGGTGGTTTCGATCATAGGCACCAGAGGAAGGTCAAAGAATTCGTCCATCGCCCCGGTCAGATAGGGTGATGGAATTTCCTCCAAGTCCCGGATTCTCTCCGGCCTGCCGAAAATGATCTGGTCATCCCACACATAGTTGGTATTCAGTGGGGTGTCCTGAGATTCTTTCAGACGAGAGGCGTCAAACCCCCGGTTCCCAAGATTTTTTACCAGATCGACAAACCCCAGTTCACCCTCCAGCTCTACATAGAAATCCATGTTGGGTCTGGCCTGGAGGAATTTGAGCTTTTCCTCAACGAGGATGGGGAAATTTGGCCCACCGAATACGGTGATGATGTTCGGGTTATGGGCCTTGGCCAATGACGCCATCTTGTAGCTGATCTCAAGATTCCAACTGTAATTGGAAAAGCTGAGAATCTTGGGAGGTTCTTTGACGATGGCCTCTTCCAAAGCAGACGGGAATTTGAAAAGACGCACATCGAAATCGGCGCCAAGATGTTTCTTGGCATAGCTGAGGACGTAGCTGATCCCAAGAGGAAAAGTAGCTGCGCTTATCCCCTGCGCTGTATGGGTCAGGTCAGCGAAGTATATTTTTGGTTTGGACATAATAAAAATGGAACTGGATTGGGGTGTTTGAACCTTGCTCTAGTCTAGTAAATGTTGGAATTCGTCGATGAAACGGGAGCCGATCCTCGAGAGATGCGCTCCGTGGCGGTCACTGGATAAGTACAACGATCGAAAACGGGTCTGGAATTCTTCATCCTTCTCGGTCTTGACCCAATCTCCGCTGATCCGCTCTTCCATCTCCACTGCCACATCCCTGATCTGTTCCGGGGTATTTTCCTGCAGTTCGATCCCCATAGCTTTGTATTGGTCAGTGTTCCGGAAGAACGCAACTTCCGACCCCAGGATCTCCCGGAAGGACATGAAGCGGTTTTCCTCTTTGAGCCAGTGCATCTTGGGTATCATGATGTGGTTCTTATTCCATGTGTATCCCCAATCCATGGGAACATAGCTGACGAATGCCACAGGCTTGCGAAATGCGTTTGCAACGCCGTCGAGGCCGGTGCCACAGCTCATAAAGAACCGGCAGTTGGCAGTGAGATAGATGTCCATGAAATCGTTGGGCTCTCTGTTGGAGTAGTCGATGATCATTGGATTGGAAGTCTTAAACTCTTCCTTCACCAGGGAACCCACTCTGACGACGTGATAACCACGGCGGGTCAGTTCCTCGGCCGCCAATAGATAACTCTGGATATCGATGTCGCGAAAGTCGTGGTAGTGCCAGTCTCTGGCGGAGTCCGTGGTGTCTAGATATAGGGAATCACGGCCCAGCATGCATATGAACTCAGCACCGTTTCCCAGACCTAGTTCTTCCAAGCCGGCCTGGCCCCGCGCCTCCTCTTCCTCAGTGAAGAACAGGTGCGGCTCAGTGATTGCCAAAACACCATGGACGTCTCGCCCTTGATATTGCCGGGCCGGGATCTCATGGGCCTTGCCGCCTGGGATATTCCGGTTTAGGCGGTCAGGCAGCTCGATGAACGGGTATATGGGGATGATTCTTCCCCACATGCGACGTAACTGCTGATTGCATACCGGCTTCCGGTCGTAAAAGATGTCTAAGACCCGCTTGCCGTGAAGTCCGGAGTCCCGTTCCGACAAGTACGTTTCAGTATTGGACGAAAAATGACCGATCCTGAAACTAACCAACGGGCCGAACCGAATCACGATCACCGGCCGTAATAAACGGACCACGATAACTACGAGCAAAGAAGGCGGAATCAGGGCTACCAGCTTCAATCTTCTTAGTGCGGTAGATACTGACAATCCGGAAATCTGACTTTTGAGAAACCTGATAACTATCTAGACCTGGTTGCCTTTCTTAGCGATGTCCAATCGCCGATGGAACTTGCGATTCGAGGGTTTCAACCCCGAATGGTTGTGTACCGATCGGTAGTTGGTCCACCCGGTGAGATTAGTGCGCTGGGCAAGGTTTACTGATCCGGACCGCCGTCATCACCCAGAGGGGGCTGGCTGATAGAAATCGGCAGTGGGCAACGGCACGATGAACCGCCCGCCGGCATCCATGTAATTCTGATGTTTGCTTGTGATCGGTCCGGCATAGGGCCAGGCCAATATCACCACATAGTCAGGCTTGCGGGTAGAAAGGGCGTCTGGGGCCATGACCGGGATGTGGAATCCGGGGCTGAACAACCCCTGATTCCGCGGGTCGTCGTCCACCAAGAAACTCAGGCTCTCGCCCAGGCCAAAGTAGTTGATCAAAGTGGTAGAACCGACCGACGCCCCAAACCCGGCGAACGTTTTACCTTGGGCGATCAGCGGGTCGATTATCTTGTGAAGCCGCACCTTCTCTTCACTGATCATCTGGCTGAATGATTGGTAGAAAGAAGCATCGCCCAACCCCTGACTCTTCTCGTAGTCCACCAGCTCTTTCACCGAAGGCTGCACGCTTCTGGGGCCACCCGCCAGTTGGACGGCGCCCCTCAGCGAACCGTTCTTGATGGAAATCCTTTGGATGTCCAATAGTTCCATGCCGTGGCGCTGGAAATAGGACTGCAGCGGCCTGGCGGCATCATAACCTAGGTGCTCGTGATAGATGGTGTCTAGGAGCTTTTTCTCGAAGATGTCCATCGAGTATCCGGTCTCGAAGAAGAAGACCCCGTCGGGAGCCAACAACTCCTTTATCCCGATGGCGACATCTGTCATGTCATCGATGTTAGCCATCACACGATTGGCGCAGACGATGGACGCCTTGCCGGATTTCTCGGTTATCTGTTTGGCCGTGTCCAGCCCAAAAAAACCGGGAATCGTAGGTATTCCAGCTTGGTCTGCGTCGGCCGCGATTCCCAATGCAGCGTCCACACCCTGAATCCGCATCCCCTTGGCTTCGAAAAACCGGAGGAGTGTTCCATCGTTTGACCCGATGTCTACCACTAAGGAACCTTTGGCGGGACGGATCTCAGAGAGGATCGTCTCGGCGGACCTCTCCAAGTGGGCTACTAATCCCAGGGAAACGGAAGTGATCTCGGTGGAATCGGGGAACATTATCAGAGGATCGACCACGTCCACCAAGCCGGTATACCCACAGTCTCGGCACAAACCCATGTCCAAGGTGTAGATCTTCTGGGGTTCATCCAGTTGATCTTGGGGCACATATTGATCGCCCACCGGAGTCGGGTTCAACTCGAGTACGATCTCGATGGCCTTGCTGCCACACAGGCGGCAATCGTCCCTACGGTATGACCCTTTAGTCATCTTGCCACCGTGAGAGGCTGCCGGGCGGTTTCAAAAAAGCTTTCATCCGAATTTCTTAAAATCTTCATCGTCGTATTGACCTAGGTATTGAATTTCGACCGTTGCTCGGTTCCGGTCCTGGCGAATCCTTACGGGGAAAGTGATCTCGCCAGAAACTCCTAACCGGTGGATGGTTAGGAGGTCACGATCTTGAGCTCCGGATAGAGGACGATGAATTTGCCTCCCTGGTTCAGGTATTTCTTGTGATTGCCGATGATGGGTTCGGCCATTCTCCAGGCGACCACTATCACGTAATCCGGGTTATTGTCATAGAGGGCCTGAGGCGAGTGAGCTGGAATGTGGTGACCGGGACTGAACAGACCGTGGTAGCGGGGATCGTCGTCCACGAGGAAGTCCAATACATCCCCCAAGCCGAAATGATAGATCAGAGTTACACAGCCCACGGACGACCCATAGCCGGCGATACTCTTGCCTTCGGATTTCAACCCCTTGATAAGTTCAGTGAGTTCCGCTTTTTCTAGATCTATCTGTTGGATCATCTTTTGATACGGCGCCGAACTTTCCAATCCATGGCTTTCTTCCAGCGCGATCAGTTCGGCCACGGCAGGCTGTACTTTTCGAGGGCCCCCGGCCAATTGGACCATGCCCCGGATGGAGCCTCCTTTTACAGTTGTCCGTTCAACATTGAGTAGCTCCAGACCGTTCCTGCCGAAGAAAGCGGATAACGGTTTGACGCCAAAGTATCCGAGGTGCTCATGGTAGATGGTATCCAGCAGAGAATCTTCAACGACATCCAAGAGATAGCCGGTTTCAAATACGAAAACACCGTCGGGTGATAGAAGAGCCTTGATCGCTTGGACCACTTCCACCAGGTCGTCGATATTTGCGAAAACCCGATTGGCCGTGACCACCGAGGCGTGTCCATAATCCTTAGCGATCTTCGCCGCTAAGTCGACGTTTAAGAATGCCTGCAGCGTTTCGACCCCTTCATCGTTGGCTCTCTGCGCGATGGGGATCGAAGGTTCGATGCCAAGGGCTCTAAGGCCGAGTTCCTGAAAACATTTCAGGTAGGTCCCGTCGTTACTACCGATATCCACCACCAACGAACCTTTTGGAGGATCGAAGGATGTGACGATGTGCTGAGCCAGCACTTTGTGGTGCTCATTCATGCCGAGAGATATTGACGTCGCTTCATCAGAATCTCTGAACAAGATGTCGGGATCGACGACGTCGATCAGACCGGCGTAGCCACAAGAGTGACACAACGACAATCTCAATGGATAGACGTCGTCGGGCTGATTCAATTCATCTTCGGGTACGTAATTCCCGCCAACCGGAGTGGGCGTTAACTCAAGAACTGATTCAAGATCGGTGCTCCCGCAAAGTCGGCAGTCGGTGCGTTGGAAGCAGGTCGTGGTCATTGTTGTTCCTTCGATGGACGTTGTGTGGTTTCGATTTGGTCTAGGCCGGCCAATCTACGGGCTAGAGCCTGATGCCCCACCAGGGACAAGCCCCCATCCACTACGATGTTTTGGCCGGTGACAAAAGATGCGTATTGGCTGCACAAGAGCCATGCCACACCGGCGATATCTTCTGAAGTTGCCATACGCCCCAGGGGAGTGATCTCGTTGTACAAGTTCCCGATAGATTCGTTCGTTCGGTAGAATTCTTGCGATTCCTCTTTGACCACGGTGCCGGGGGAGATACCATTGACGCGAATATTCTTTGCACCCAGTGTGGCGGCGTAGAAGCGGATCAGTTGGTCTAGCCCAGCTTTAGAGACATGGTATCCAACGGGTTGCTCCGACAAGATGTATTGACTGGCTACCGAACTGATTACGACCAGAGATTTGTCAGAAGATTCATCACATTCGGCCGCTAATATCTCGATGATATTTCTGGTGGCAGTTAGACCTGTTTCAATCTCGCCGTACCACTCGTCGGTCTCTCCTCTGAACCGTTGGGCAAAGATCACGTTATTAACGGCGCCTCTAGCGCTGGTGATCTTCTGCCAGATATCCGAGAGGTCTTGCGTGTTCAACACGTCCACGGACCAATGGATGACATCGTAGTCTTGGTCGAGTGGGGCTTGGGGGGGCCGCCTGCCTATCACGGATACGCGGTGGCCTTCGGAGGCAAATTTCCTGGCCACTGCCCTACCGATGCCTTTGGTGCCACCCACGACTAGCGTGTGTTTAGTTTGAGAATCCAACGATTACGCGACTAACCGGTCACTGAGTTATCTGGAATTTTCTGGACCGGCATGGTCCTTTGTCTCAGGTCTTCTATCACCTGGTACGCGCCCTCTCTTGAGGCGGGGAGTTCTTCAAGTAGTTCCATCAACCCAAATGCGGTGAACCTGTCGTTCCAATATTCCGTCTTATGGAGGTTAGAGGCCTGCTGGAAGTGCTCAGCAGCTTTCTCGGGTTGGTCGTCGATAACGTATGCGAGCGCAAGGAATAAGCTCATGTACGGATTGGTCGGGTAAGCGGTTTGGGCCATCTCCACCCAGGATATGAACTTTTCAACCCTTCCGCCGGGCCGGAGATTCTTGTTGTTGATATAGTTGCCCACCAAGTTGAAAGTGAACCAGATCTCTTTGTTTTGTTCCTCGGTAGGGACCAGGTCAGGATCGAGGTCGAATACGTCGAGTCCTTTCGAAACTCCGGCAGGGGCTGCGATCTGCCCGCTGGCGGAGTCTCTGACCGGCAGGAAATTCTTGATGAGTTCCCCGTCGGAGTCCATCTGAGTCACGAAATAGTCTTCGAAATCCGAGAAGGCTGATGCGCCACGGATGATCTGGCAGATGGTGAAAGCTGCCCAATCCAGGTGCATCTCAGAGTTGAACCAGAATGAATCCATCATCTGGCTGAATCTCTCATCTGGAAACCCAATGATGAAATTGCCACCGACGAATACCTGGTCATAGTCCTTGATCATCTGGCCGAACTCCCGGAACTTTGCCAGAGTGCCGGGTTTCTTTACCGCCCGCAACATTTCCGCGTTGCCGGTTTCGATCCCGATCTTAAAGCCGATGCAGCCGGAATCCTGGATCAACTGCATGGTTTTCTCATCGACCACCGCGGCGATGAGCCCGTTGTTGGCGGACCAGGTGATCTTCCATTTGCGCTCGATGATGGACTCTAGTAGGTATTGCAGGTCTTTCTTGGCAAATAGGAGATCGTCGTCGAGCCATTCAAAGTGCCGGACCCCCCGATGATTGATCAAGAAGTCCATCTCGCTCAGGACTTCGTCCACGGGGCGAGTCCTAACGAACCTGCCGTTGAAATCCCGTACGGCGCAGAACGTACAGGCGGCGCGGCATCCTCGGTTCATCTGGATGGCAGCGTAAGGAGATTTATAGATTCCTGCGATTCGGGAGAAGGGGTTTAGCGATCCGTAGTTGTGATACTCCTCGACCGGCACTTGGGAGTAGCTGTCTATCAGGTCTCCTTGCACGGCGACGGCGTCCGGCGGTCCTTGGGTTTGTATCACCGTGTCGTTGGGCTTGAAACAGATGTCGGGGGTCTGCGCGTGATTCTCGGCCTTTCCGGTGAGGTGATCGAACAGGAAATTGAGTTTGTTCTCTCCTTCCCCTTTGATAACGAAGTGGCAAAGGTCCCGGTCAAGCAGGTTCTGGTACTCGTAAGTGGACACCACTCCGCCGGTGATCGTTACGGAGCGCTCACGGCTCTTGAGGAAATCAAGCACCTGTATCAACGGCGCGATCCCAGCGTCGAACATGCATGAGACACCTACGATGAAGGGGTCAAAAGTCTCAAGATATTCTTCTAAGAGAGAGACCCAATCGCTGTGGTCATAGGCCTCATCTTGATGGACGCGCTTCAGCAATTCCAGGTTCAGGTCAAATATTCTGACGTCCAACCCCCTGTTCTTAAGGGATTGGTAGAGGTATTGGAGGCCGGTCGGAGGGAAGGCGTAATATCCCCGTTTCCGGGCCACATCTGCATTGAAAGACTGCAGGATCGTCTGAGGGATCTGAATCAATAGGACCTGATTGTTGGGAGGGAATTTCTCCCGCAATTCGGAGCAATACGTCTGGAGCGGTTCGTTGACGAAAACGGGATCCACGCCGGTTTGATCGACTGCGCCGGTGGTGTTGATGGTCACTTCAGCCATATCAGTCGACCCCCAGGGTCCGTTTCAAATCTCTCTTCGATTCTCTCCAAAGAGTGCAACCGTTGCAGATCTCAATCTCGTGCCGCCGGCCATCCAGGTGCTTTTCCCGTATCTCCTGCATCGGTTTCCCCGACCAGATGTCGGCTATTGACTCGTTATTGACGTTGCCGAGCAGGATCGAGGACGTGGTGTCCATGCAGCAAAGACCGACGTCTCCATTTGCGTGGATACAAAGTGTTCCCCACAAGGCGATACATGGGATGTTGTTGGCGGTTTCTTCGTCTCCGAATTTCATAACGTCGATCGCATTGGCCCAGTTGTGGGCTTTCTGGACGGCGATCTGGTCAGTGGGCTTGAGCAACTTTGACCAGTGTTCCGTGAAGGCATCTGCTTCGTGGTAATTCGATTCTTGTTGGATCATCTGCATACGAACTACCAGGTTGGGGTTCAGCTCGTCGCGGAGTTTAATAAAATCCACCGTGTTCTTGTAGACCTTGTCGAAGTTCAGCCGCAAACGGATGGCTTCGAAGGTGGCTTTGTCCAATGAGTCGATGGATATGTATATCTCGTCCAATCCCGCTTCGATGATGGCCCGAGACCGAGTCTGGGTGAGGATGCTTGCATTAGTCGCGATGTTTACCCGCGAAACGCCTGATCGCTTTAATCTGGCGATCTTCAGGTGTAGGTTGCGGTCCATCAAGGGCTCGCAGTCGAGATAGAGCATGACCTTCTCGACGTGATCTTGATAGTTCTCCAGCTCACCTGCGATTTTGTCTAAGAGTTCATCGGGAAGGACAGCGGTGACCTTTTTGTCGAAGTCGATGCCGCACATGATGCATCTGGCATTGCACATGTTGATCGGTTCGATCAGGAAATACTTTGGGAACCGGTTCAGCACCGTCAACGGGAACGTCAGGGTCTCCTCAAGGTATTCGATCGCCGCTGCACCTTTTAGAGGTGACGGGTTGGTCTGGTTATGATTTGCTATCTGTTTCATTGGATATCTCAATCAGCCGCAACCGTTCTTCCAATTGCGCCATGAACATTTCTTGTCCAGCATTGTCTTGGTCTTCCGGAGACCAAGGCGCCGGCACGAAAGAAGTGGCCCGGTCGAACGGCCCGCTAGTAATTTCATGGAATACGACGACATCGGATCGGGGAATAACCATGTGATAGTTGCTTTCGGATAACCTCCAATAGAATCTGGCGTCGGTGGAGTACTCACCCAACGTTATGGTTTCGAGAATCTGCCCTGCATCGTCGAAGATCACGATATCCAACTCACCCTCGATGATATGGAATGACTCACTCTTATTCGGATGTTTATGCGGTTGGTTGAAGTTACTCTTCGTGTGGACGATCAACATTTCGTGCACAGAGTCGTCCAGGTTCATGTGGGCACAGAGGCGTATGCGTTGCCGGGGGTTCATGGCCGCTTTGGCCTTCAGGAGGCCGATATCTTCCCGGGTCACGCAGGTGATCGGTTCGGTGGTGACGAGGACTTCAGCGCTAACTTCGGTGAATTGCAACTTTGCTACTCTCCGTAGAACGCTCGGACATGGTGGGCCACGTATTCGATCTCGTTAGAGGTTATATCCTCGTGCGCCGGAAGAGAGAGAATCTGACCTACCAGATGCTCGGCCACGGGAATCGTAGGTCGTGGCAGTTCTTTATAGGCGGTATGGTTGGGCATCAATATCTTATGGTGGATCTTGGTCTCGATGCCCTGTTCTTCTAGATATTGCATCAATCTATCGCGATTTTCAGCCACTATTGTGTAGGTGTAGTAGACGTTGTCGTATCCAGGTTCTTCGACCGGGCAGACCACCGTCTCTCCAAGGACATCCGAGTAGAAAGCGGCGGCGGCTTTTCTTCGGGCGACCTTTTCAGCGTGGTAGTCCATATTCACCAATAGCATGGCGGCCTGGATCGTATCGATACGGCCGTTGAGGCTAGGATAATGGCAGTCCTCTCTGTCCACGGTGCCCGCGTAGCGAAGGGCGTTAAGCTTGTTGTAGATAGCTTCATCGCTGGTGGTTAGCGCCCCAGCTTCTCCATAGGCGCAAAGCACTTTCATTGGGTTCATGCTCAGGCAGTTGACCAAACCGAAGGACCCGGCCATGGCGCCGTTGACGCTTGCGCCGAATGCCTGGGCGGCGTCTTCAATCACCACGATGCCATGTCTGTCCGCGATCTCCATGATGGCCGTCATATCGCACAACTTGCCAGACCAGTGCACCGGCAAGATGACTTTGGTCCTGGGCGTGATGGCGTCCTCGATCAGGGCGGGGTTGATGTTCATATCGTCTTTGAGGTCCACAAATACCGGAGTGGCGCCGCAAAGAGTGATGGCGTTCAGTGTTGCTATCCAAGATAAGGGAGTCGTAATCACCTCGTCGCCAGGTTTCAGATCCATACAGCGCAATGCAAGGTACAGCGCTTCGCTGCCGGAGTTGACCCCCACAGCGAACTCTTGCTGGCAGGTCTTGGCGACACGTTCCTCAAACTTTTCAACCTCGGGCCCCAAGACGATCCTGCCGTGGGACAAGACGGTGTCCACAGCTTGCATCAGCCGTGCTTTGAGCTGTTCATCTTTTACGCTGAGGTCTAAGTAGCGGACCTTCATATACTCACTCAACTCTTTGGGTAAATGGGGACATTCTCACCACATCGAGACCAAACACCGTGCTGCTTGGCCTTCGCGGACCACATCCACCGCGTCATTGATATCGTCAATGCTGAACCGATGGCTGATCTGCTCGTCTAACTTCAGCTTGCCCAACTTGTAGAGTTCAAGGTAACGGGGAATGTCTACGTCAGGATTAGTCTCTCCGCCGTGTGACCCAAGAACCCGTCTGCCAAAGTGGAGAGGGAAGGAATCTATGGTGATCTGCTCTTCATGGTGGGGCACCCCGGCAAATATGGTCCGGCCAATGTTGCTGGTGGCGTTGTAAGCCGATTGCCGGACCGAGTTGTTCCCAGTGACGTCCACGGTGGCGTCGAACCCACGCCCACCGGACAATTCCTTTAACAGAGGCTCCGGATCGGTCTTGGATGGATTGATGGTATGGGTGGCGCCAAACTCTTTGGCCTGTTCCAATTTGTGGTCGAAGAGGTCTATCGCGACTATGGGATATGCATTTACCAATGCAGCTCCCTGCACCACGTTGAGACCCAGTCCGCCGACGCCGTAGATGGCTATCGATTGGCCTGGCTTAAGTTCGGCGTTATTGAAGACGATGCCCAGCCCGGTGGTGACGGCGCAACCCATCAGGCTCGCTACGTCCAAACTCACGCCCTTATCTATCGGTGTCACCCGGTTCTCAGAGACCACTGTTAACTGACTGAAGGTGGTCACCCAACCAGCGCTGACGGTCCCGTCTTCTCCTTCGAACCTTGGCGGGGCCGAGTCGATCCCACTTCCTTTCATCCAGTGGAGGACTACATGGTCTCCGGCCTTCACTTTGCGGACCCCTGGGCCAATGTCGACCACCTCCCCGGCTCCTTCGTGGCCCAGCAGATGGGGCAGATACGGGTCCGTGCCGCGCTTGCCGGTTATCTCCTCGATCTGTTTGCCGCAGATTCCACTATGTTCGACCTTGACCAATACTTGGCCGGCGGCCAATTCGGGAGGGTTCAGGTCTCCGACCTTCAGGGGTTTATTTTGTTGAACTAAGATTGCCGCTTTCAATCGTTGCCTCGATATCTTGATTTCCCTCTCAGAAAGAGGGTTATTTGAGCTATTGGATCAACCGGTTATTCAAAGACGATGTAGGAGTAGTCTCCGTGATAGCCAGCCTGTTCCATTTCCCACTCCCACTCCTTGGGATTGCGAAATGACTGACAGGTGAGTTGCCAATAAAGGAGATTGGCCATCTCCGAATCGTTCCGGTACGACTCGACCATTATGTGTTTCTTTTCGCCCTTCCCCACCCTTTCTACTTCCATGATCGCCTTGCGTAGATCGTAGTTGACGAGATTGTGGAAGGTGCCCAGGGTGACCACGAAATCGAACGTGTTATCCGGGAAATCTAGGGAAACAGCACTGCCAACTTTGAGAAAAGGTTTGACCTCATCTTTGGAGTTCTCGATGCCGTACTCGGAGATGTCTACTCCGGCAACCTCGATACCGGGCACGACCTGGGTGAATTCATATAGCAGATAGCCTTTGCCACAGCCAATGTCCAAGATCTTGTCTCCGGACTTCAATCCGTAGTGCTTGGCCATGGCTTCGGCGATGGGGCGCCAGCGCCCGTCGTACGAATACCCGCCGTACCCGTACCTGCGGTCGCCGTCCCAATAGTCTTTACCGTATTGCTTGGCCACCACAGCGCATTCGGCTTTGTCGTATTCAACTACGCGTTGAACATAATCGCGTTTGGTGCTGAGGTGCAGTTTCATTACAAAATCAACGTAGGCCATGTTATTGGAATTACCTCTTTTCTGGAGTGGATGTTCTGAGCCGCATAAGGCTCATTGATATAGATCTAGCTTCGAACCGCGGAATTTCGTTCCAGCAGACCCGATACGGTCTCGGTCAGATGTGCCGCAGTTAGTGCATAGTGAGCCATCAGGCTGTCTTGGGAGCCGTACCGGTCAGGGAAGGCATCTGGCAGGCCTATCCGTTTGAACCGTTTGGAGGGTTCAAAGTTGGCTTCGGCGATGATTTCCGCCACCGCTGTCCCCAAACCGCCGATCACGACATGTTCTTCTATCGTTACTACCACGGGGACCCTGTCGCATGCCGAGAGGATACTCTCCACATCCAGCGGTTTGACGGTGGGCACGTGGATGACGGAAGCCGCTATCCCTGACTCGCTCAGTGTCTGCGCGGCATCCAGAGCTACCTTCAAGGTGATCCCGGTGGTCAGGATCAGGGCGTCATTCCCTTCACGCATGGGAAGAACCTTGCCGATCTCGAAGGGAACGTCATCGGTGGTCACTATCGGGTCGTAACCCTTCCCCAAGCGGATGTAGATCGGTCCCGGGTAGTCCAGCGTTTGCGGCATCAGCCGGCGCATCTCATCGGCGTCTGCCGGAGCCACGATGGTCATGTTGGGAATCGCCCGGAATAGCGCCAAGTCCTCAATGGCTTCATGGGTAGGTCCCAATGGCGCGTAAACCAGCCCACCGCCGTTGCCGATCAGGCGGACGGGCACATCGTGGAGGCATAGGTCGAGCACCACCTGTTCGTAGCAGCGGCGGGTGATGAATGTTGCGATGGTGTTGACGTAAGGAATCTTCCCTTCCATGGCCAGGCCGGCCGCCATGCCAATGATGTTGGCCTCGCTGATACCTTCCATGAAGAACCTGTCAGGTATCTCAGCTTTGAATTCATCCAACGTGCCGACACCCAAGTCGGACCCGATATAAAAAACCCGTGGGTCGGTCTTGGCCAGTTCGAAGACCATATCCAAACAAGTTTGGCGCATCAGACAGCCTCCAAAGCCGACTTTAGGGCGGAGATATCGTCATCGGAAAGCCGGTTCTTATGGTGCCAATCCAAGTTGCCTTCAACGTAGTCGATTCCCTTGCCCTTAACCGTGTGACAGATGACTGCGGTCGGTTTTCCATGGTCTACGGGGAGGCCGGTGAGGACAGAGCGGATCTGGTCCACATCATGGCCATCAACCTCGGCGACGCCGAAACCGAATGCCCGCCATTTGTCACCGACCGGCTCAAGGTCTTGTACTTCGTAAGTGGAGCCGTAGGACTGTTGTTTGTTGTAGTCGACCAACACAGTGAGATTATTGAGACCGTGCTTGCTGGCACACATGGCGCCTTCCCAGATCGAACCTTCGTTGGACTCGCCATCGCCTATGGCCACGAAGGTGCGGTAATCCGAGTTTTCGTATTTGGCGTTCAGGGCGAAGCCGATACCGATTGCTAGGCCGTGGCCCAAGCTGCCGGTTGATGCTTCAACACCTGGCACCCGAATCTCCGGATGCCCGCCCAAGAGAGCTTCGCTCTGGCAGAATCTATCGAGTTCCGAGTCGGGAAAGAAACCTTTGTCGGCCAGTAAAGCATAGAGAGCCAGACAACCTTGCCCCTTGCTCAGGATAAATCGGTCCCGGTCGAGCCAATCTGGGTTGTGGGGATCGTATTGGAGCACGTCGTCATACAGGACCCGCAGTATTTCAACCAGCGAGAGGGCCGAGCCAACATGGCCCCGGCCTCCGCTTTCCAGCATCCTGACTATGATGCGGCGCAGGTGTAGAGAGCGCTCGTCTAAGGCCGGAAGATGGCCATTCCTATTCGTCGTCATTTGGTCGCCTTCTGTTTCGCATTGATCGAGGTACCCACCCGGTCGAATAATTCCTGGTGGTCACTGTTTGCTTTTTCTAACATTGATCGGGCTTTGGACAATTGTTCGGCCTGCAATTCGGTGGCCTCTCCCAAGCCCCGTTGGCTGAGGTAGGCGGGCAAGAAAGCGTTCAGCAAGATTGCGCACCACTTGAGGCAGAACAGCGGATAGAGCCGCTTTGCCCTCTCGGCCAGTTCTGGTTGGTCCGCGAAGATCAAGAAAACCTGAGTCAGGAAACTACCTTTCAGCCGGTCATCCAAGTCCATGGCTGGGTGAAGTAGAAAATCGCAGACTGTCTTGGCAGGGTCGTCCCACCCAAAGTACTCGAAGTCCAGAAACACCAACCCCCCACCGGGCTGCCGCAGGGCGTTATGAAACCCGAAATCCGATGGACTTAGGGTTCGCTTTTCCAGAGCCAATTGAGAATTCGAGAGTTGGCCGGATTCTCCGCCATCATTTTGGAACAGATCGCGGAATAGCTCGAGCGTCGGCCTCAAGTCAGTTTCAATGAATTGTTTCAGGTGCTGATGTTGGATGCCGGGTTCTTCCAAGGACGTCAAACGGTCTATGCGCCTCTGGATATTGTCGAAGAGTTCCCGTTCGGAGAAGCAGGCGTCCGCGGCTTCGGCCAGTTCGGCGCTGCGGTTCGATCTGGTCAAGGCCTTGAGCTGGCCCAAGAACTCCACGGCTGAGCCGATGTCAGACTCAGTCACCTGGGTCGGGTCAAGGGCCGTACCTTCGACGAATCTATAGGCTGCGCACCTGGCAGATGGGTCGGCGGCCACAGGCTCTGGAATACATCGTAAGCCGTTTTCCCAGAGGAATGCGAGCCCCGAGAACTCAGCCGAAAGCCGGTCCCGGCCGGCCGGTCCATCGTCGGGGTAGAATTTGACGGCGTAACGCCCCAGGTCCCCGCATTCCGCCAGATAGACGCGGCTGTTTCTCCCTGAGCCGATCCGCTGCAAAGAGGCGCCGCTGTATCCCAAGTTTTCGGCGGTGAACCTGAGCGCTTGAGATATGTCGGATTGGTTTGGCATTGGGTTTACAGACGTCATTGGTGGTCTCGACCTAGCGATGGTTCTCGCTGCGAGTCCGGGGGAATATCTCGTCCGATATTTGCTGCCAATCTCGTGCCACGTTCACTCCGGGAATGGCCGATGCCGTCCCATGAGGTGAGTAGAGGTATCTTGCGACTGCAGTAGGGAAGGAGGCATGCAGGAAGGTCTCTTCCAGATCATCCACGAAGTCAGTGCAGCCAAGGGACCGTATACGCTCCGCTTTTTCTTCCATGCTATTTTCGAAGTAGACGTGTTCGGGGGAGAGGCCCATATCGTTCGAGTCGAAAAACCCTCTGTTCTTCATCCATCCCATCGCCGAGGCGCGAAGATTGGTCCGGCCGTCTCCTCTAGCCGCGAACTCTGTCTTATGACTGACGATGTACACCGGATATCCCATCTGCCTGCAAGTCCGGAAAAAGGATGCCACTCCATCGATCATCTCAGCCTTTTCGATATAAGGACCGTAGACGTCCGCCTGCAGCTCCTGCCATCGGTTTTCCCCGTCTTGGCTTTGTCGGATGGCGTCGCGGATGAATTTCTTCTGCGCGACGATCACAGAATCCACCAACCGCCGTGCCACCGCGACCTCTTTCATGGCGAGATCATAACTGGCGATGGTGTTGTCGAAATCTATACCGATCACCCGGTCCACAGGCATGGAAGAGTCGTACCTCTTATCCCGTTCCCAGGTAGAACTCCCGGACCTGGGAGATCATGTAGGCTTTTTCATCTTCGGTGAGGTGCTCGTGTACCGGAAGGGAAATGATTGAGTCGCAGTGTTCCTCGCACACGGGGAAGTCACCTTTCTTATAGCCAAGGTAAGCCGACGCTTCCTGAAGGTGCAGGGGGATCGGGTAGTGGATCTTGGCTTTGATCCCTTTCCCGGTCAGGTGGGCGTAGAGCTCGTCACGCTGGGCCACTCTGATCACGTAGGTGTGGTAAACCTGCTTGACGTTTGGCCTCCGGTGGGGGACCCAGACATATTCACCCAAGTCGGCGAAAGCCTGGTCGAAACGGCCTGCGTTGGAGATCCGTGTGTCGGTGATGTGGTGTACCTGGTCGATAAGCCTGTTGGCTATCACCGCCTGGAGGGAGTCCAGACGGCTGTTGTGTCCGAACAAGGCTATCTCATCACGGTTGGACAAACCGTGATTTCGGAGAAGCCGTAGCTTCTCGTACATCTCCTGGGACTTGGTGATGATAATGCCGCCGTCGCCCCACACGTTGAGGTTCTTTAGGGGATGGAGGCTGAAGCCCGCCGCCGCTCCCCAAGAGCCGACGTGCTGGCCGTCGATGGAGGCCAGTATCGATTGCGCTGCATCTTCCACAACCTCTAGATTGTGACGCTCGGCAATCTGCATGATCGCGGGCATGTCCGCCGGGTTTCCGGAGAGGTGCACCGGCATGATGGCCTTGGTCTTGGAAGTGATGGCCGGTTCGATCAGATTGACGTCGATGGTGTACTGATCGTTGTTGTCCACGAATACGGGCCGAGCTCCGGTCATGACGATGGCGCCCACCGTTGCGATGAAGGTGTTGGGAGTCGTTATCACTTCATCGCCGTGACCCACCCCGGCCGCTTTCAACGAGAGGGACAATGCGTCAGTGCCGGAACCGACACCGACCGCGTATGGGATGCCGCAAAGATCGGAGAAACGCTCTTCGAACTCGGCTACTGGTTTACCCAAGGTGAAGTCCCCGCTTTGTACCAAGCGGCGGACATCATCCAGGTAGGGTTCGATGTCAGCGAACTGACGCTCAAGGTAGGAATATTCAACTTTCATTAAAGACCGCTCCCATCGTAGAAGCTGCGGATGCAGTCGGCCACGTAGGTTATTTCATCTAGGTTTAGTTCGGGGTATATCGGAAGGCTCAAGATGCATTCCGCTTGGTGTTCGGCAACCGGGAAGCTTCCCTTGGTGTAGCCCAACGCCGCAGCGGCGTCCTGGAGGTGGATAGGCATTGGGTAGTGGATCGCCGTTCCCACCCCTCGCTCTGATAGGAAAGAGCGAAGTTTATCCCGACGCTCTGCTTGGATCACAAATGTGTGATAGACCGACCTCTGGTGAGGCTCGTCAACCGGAAGGACGACCTCATCCAGGCCGGACAGTCTCTCACGGTAGGCGGATGCGTTGGCCCGTCGCCCCTCTGTCCAAGTTTCCACATGGTCCAACTTGGTGAGCAACACCGCGGCCTGCATGGTATCCAGTCTGGAATTGAAGGCCCACATCATTCCGTTGTCACGTGTGCGTAACCCGTGATTACGCAACAATTTGAACTGCTCATATAGGTCCTCATCATTGGTGGTGACCACGCCGCCATCGCCGCAGGCATTTAGGGTTTTCAGTGGATGCAGACTGAAACAGCCAACCTCACCGAATGACCCTACCCGTTTCCCATTGTGTTCGGCGCATACCGCCTGAGCACAGTCTTCAATCACGAAAATGTTGTGTTTGCGAGCCACGGACATCACGCCGTCCATGTCGGTGGCCTTGCCGGTCAGGTGCACCGGCAATATGGCCCGTGTCCGGGGAGTTATCGCCGCTTCCAACAGGGCGGGGTTAAGGTTGTAGTCCTTTCCCACGTCTACGAAGACCGGAGTCGCCCCCAAAAGAGCGATGGAACTGGCGCTGGCCAGGAACGAATTGGGCGCTGTGATCACCTCGTCACCCTCTCCGATTCCCAGAGCTTTCAAGCCGAAGATCAGTGCGTCGGTGCCCGAGTTCAGACCGACGGCAAACCGGCACCCCGCCAATTCAGCGAACCGTTCCTCGAACTCGTCGACCTCTCTCCCTAGGATGAACCGGCCGCTATCTATCACCCTGCCTATCGCCGCCATCAGTTCGTCCTTGATGGGGGAGTGCTGGGCGGCCAGATTCACATAGGGCACTTTCAATTGGGCTTTCACTTGAGTCCGAGGGACTGCATGACCTTGATGTTGTAGTAACGCTCTGCAGTCATGGAATCAGGGATAGAACCGTGCCCGAAGGCGCCAACCAGGTCGCTCACGGCGTCCTCTATCGTGTGATTGGGGATGAAACCCAGCTCGCGTTTTATCTTTTCCGATGAGATATGGTAGGAACGGTGGTCGTCAGTTTCAACCTTGACGATATCAACCTGGTCGCCGACTCCTTGCCTTACGATCTGGGCAATGTCGCTCACCTGGTGATTCTCGTAGCCGGCGTTGAATATGTTGCCGTCGATCGATTCGTCCGAACACTCCAGGGACTGAACATAAAGGTCAGTCATGTCTTGGATGTGGATATTCGGCCGTTTCTGTTCCCCGCCAAAGACCAAGATCTTGTTGTTATTGACGGCATGGTTGGTGAGAATATTCACCGTCAGATCCAGCCGAAGCCGGGGAGAGTATCCGCACACCGTCGCCGGGCGGAGGATCAAAGGAACAAATCCCTGCTCCTTTTTCTTCAACAGGATGTCCTCGCACAGCGCCTTGTATTTGGAATAGTCGGTTAGGGGCAAGAGAGCAAGGTCCTCGGTGACGTTTTCTTCGTCCCTGAGGCCGTAAACGCTGGAAGACGAGGCATAGACGAACCGGTGCACTCCGGAGTCTTTGGACACGTCCACCAGATCGGGAAACGCGTCGTAATTGATCGACTTTCCCAGGTCGGGATTCAACTCGAAACTGGGGTCGTTGGATATGCAGGCCAGGTGGATGACAGCATCACATCCGGGGAGTACCTGCTCCAACAGAGCCCGGTTCCGGATATCGCCTTTGATCTGCTCCAGATTGGGGTTGTCCTTGACCGGGTTTAGGACATCTTCGCCAAACATGAAGAGATCAAGGACTTTTACCTTGTATCCTTTGGCCAATAGTTTGGGAACCAGGATGGCGCCTACATATCCGGCTCCACCCGTAACAAGTACCTGATTAATCGGTTTCAAAATACCTTCCATGATCTGAGTTTAGAACGTTGGATCCCTATAGAGACCGTATCTAGTTGCCTGGGACTGACCTATCGAGAGATTCCGGTGTCTCCGCGTAGGCTAGGATGATTTCCGCAGCTTCTAATAACCCCTTGCACGTTCGCACGCAAGCGGGAGACGTTTCAAAGCTATCGCCGACTTGGATGCCCGGAACCCCAGCGGCCCAACTTGCTTCCATGTCACTGGGCCTGTCGCCCACCATGAATGAATGTCCTAGATCGAGATTCCAGAGGTCGGCTGCTTTGTTCACCATACCGGGATTGGGTTTGCGGCACTGACATACAACCCGGTAGTCAGCGACCGCTGCTTCGGGATGGTGGGGACAGTAGTAAAACGCGTCCACCGACGTGCCGTGGTCTGCTAATCGGTCTACCAGTTCTGAGTGGATCTCAGCTAGCGTTTCCTCAGTAAAGAGTCCACGGCCGATGCCTGATTGATTGGTTACCACCACCAGGTAAAATCGGTCCTGCAGCATCTTGAGAGCCTGGAAAACACCCGGAATCACCTGGATCTGACTGGGGTTGGTGAGGAAGTTTCTCTCCTCTACCAACACTCCGTCGCGGTCTAGAAAAACGGCGGGCTTCATGTTCGAAGCTTGGCCTTTTAGGCGCTTTGGCTGCTGGCCGATGTCAGCGAACCTGCCGTTTGAAGGGATATGTAGGTGCTCGTCTAGATGGACCAACTCTAGGGAATTGCCGGAGTCGGACGACGAACGGTCTTCCATGCTGCGGTTTGGGCTCAATCAGAATTTTCCGCGGTCTCTGCGGCTGGCGACCCTCTCAAGATGTCCATCGCCCGGTCGGTCAGGAAATGTGTCAAAGCGGCGTGGGCAGTCTCCACAAAGCCATAAACTTGAGAATCAACGTGGAAATTCAATGCGCCTAAACCACGCAGGGGATTGCCGGCGTCGAACCCTGAAAAAGTGATCAGGTCACACCCCTTGCCCGTCGAAGAATAGGCCGCCCTCAATATGTTTTCCGATTTACCTGAACTGCTAACGGCGATCATCAAGTCTCCAGGCTCAGCCCAGAGCTCTGTTGGCCATTCGTACACCGACCCGTAACCCAGATCATTGCCCAACGCCGTGAGCAAGGGCTGTTCGGTAAAAACGATCGCGCGCACTCCCACGGCCTTGCAGAGATCGTTTTGTACGTGACTCACAACCGAGGAGCTGCCGCCGTTGCCCACCAACATGATCTTGCGTGAATTCGTGCCTACCGAGATGATTTTCTCCACCGCTTGGTCCGCGCCTTCATCAAGAGACAAAGGTGAACCGGACCGATCGGTGACAGTGGTTGTCATCATTAAATCGGAAAGTTTCTGCAGGTATTTGGAAATTACAGGCTGGTCCATCTCATCGACCTATCGGAACTTCAGCTGTTGCGAAGCTCAACTGGACTACTTGATTAATGCCTCGATATGCTGAAACAAAGGGACCTTTTCAACGGACGTGCGGTGGGCCATCGTAGCGACGGCGTGCGCGCCAACGACGTTACCGATAAAGCCAATGATTTCCATCGGCGCCCCTTGGGCTGCGCACAGGGACGTGACGGAGATTACCGAATCTCCGGCTCCCATTCGGTCGACAACCTTTTCGGCCAAAGCCGGCGCCGACACGAACCCTTCCCCCTTGCTGTAACAAAGATTGCCGTCCTTGCTTCTGGTCACCACAACCCGCTCGCAGTCTAGTTTGCGGGAAACATTGAGAATCATACTTTCCAGGTCGCCCTGCCTGTTTCTCTCTTCCAACGCGATCTCGTGGACGGCCAGGCACACATAGTCCGCCCTAGGGTATCGCGATATCGTGTTAAAGCCGCGGTTCCCGGAATTTGATTGAGTATTTACGGCCAGAAACTTGGCATTTTGGCATACGACATCGATCGCTTCTTTGGTCATCAAACCATGTCCATAGTCCAGGACTATGACCACGTCGTACTGTGGAACCGCATCTTGGAGCCAATCACAGAACTGCCGGTTCTGCGCTTCATCCAACTCGTCGTCGTTGATCTCGTAGACCTCAAAGAGCTTCTGGGATAAGTATCTTTCCACGAAACGGCGTTTGACAATGGTTGGGGAGTCCGTTTTGTTGAAAAACATCTGTTTGATCGTCGGATTGACCCCGGACCTGACGATCTCTTCCTGGGACTCATGGTCTCCGAGGAAGCTCATCATTCCTACGTCGCCACTGAAATTCGCTACGTGATTGGCGACTGCAACGATGCCTCCAACGAATGTTTCAGTGGACCGGTAGCGGGCGGCTAATATAGGGTCTTTCGTTGATTGGCCGATCGTGTCGCAATATTGGTATTCATCGACGATCGTTTCGCCGATCACCAAGGTTTTGAGCGACCACGCGTTCTGCAGATAGCCCAGTATCTCGTCAACCGAGTGATTCTTGGTGATCTGGGCTAGATACTCGGTGATCTCCTGGTCGTGGACAGGCAAATATTTGTTGATAAGGTTGGTGGAACTGAAGGTTATCTCGTCGGTGAAAGCTATCTCACCGCCAACGGACCGGACCGATGATTCCTCGTCTACGATCTTGCCTGTTATATCGTCGGCAGCGTTTTTGTAGTCAGGTCCTTTGACGTAGAAATCCGGTTGAATGATCTTGATACTCTCAACCGCAGACGGCCACTTGTTGATAGCCACGTAGTCGATGCAATCAAGCGCTGCGATTGCCTCAGCCCTCAAATCTTCGTTGAATGCGGGGCGGTCGGGGCCCTTGTTGACGTACCGGTCCGGCGTCAGGGTGACCACTAATACGTCGCCCATCCTCCGGGCTTCGTCGAAGTGTCGAATGTGCCCTATATGGAGTAAGTCGAACACGCCGTGGCACTGGACCACCTTCTTCCCGCCGGCTTTGGCAGCGCCCAAAATCTCGGGGAGTTGGTCAAGTTCAACCACTTTTGAAGCATCGCTCTTGATATTAATCATGTTCAGAATTTACACGATCCGGCATTTTGTCGTTTAGGTACTTGAACCAGGTTTCGGTAGCTACCGATATGGACTCGGGAGTCCAAACTGGAGCCTCTCGCCACATATCGATGTTCTCCAGCATGAGGCTGACTCCGTCCTCAAAGGCAACCTTTGGGCGCCAACCCAGTTCTTTGTGAATCGAACCGGTGTCGGCAAAGGTGCAGTCCGGCTCCCCGGCCCGCTTTGGGATATGTACGACATCGTCACCCAACAGACTTACAAGATGGTTGATGCTGTACGTCGAGCCCGAGCCAACGTTTAGAGCCTTCCCGGTGATGTTGGACTCAGCGGCTCTGACGAACGCATCGACCACATCGGAAACGTACGTAAAGTCTCTAGTCTGAGTACCGTCTCCAACGACGGTGAATGGCTCACCGGAGATTTTCTGTGCCAGGAAAACCCCGAACACTGCACCATAGGTCCCAGAAGTCCGGGACCGGGGCCCGAAAACGTTGAATAGCCTGAGCGCAACACAGGGGAGTCCATAGAGCTGCTCCCAATGCATCACGCATTCTTCACCTAGATATTTGGTGAGTGCGTAGGGGTACATGGGTTTGATCGGGGCTGATTCCGGCGTGGGGTATTCATCTGGTATGCCGTAGCAAGATGATGATGCCGCGTACACCAGGCGCTTTACCCCCGCTTCCCGAGAGGCTTCCAACACCGAGACCGTTCCGTCAACGTTGGCCCGGTGATATCGCAAGGGATTCTCTATGGAAGGAACGATATCGGCCAATCCAGCCAAATGGAAGACCCAATCGACTCCCTCGAAAAGGGGTTTGATATCGTCGTGGTCTGCCACATCCACTTTGTGGGTAGACAGTCCCGGGTGGTTTTGGACGGAGCTCAAGTTCTCGGGTTTGCCATTGGAGTGATCGTCCAGCACGGTAACGGAATGCCCATCGCCCAGCAACCGCTCAACTAAGTGGCTGCCGATAAATCCGGCCCCGCCGGTGACGAGGCATCTTTTAGACCTATTTTGAGTGTGTGATTTCATCGCGGAAAATTAAAGACTCTCAACGGACCAAGTTGTAAGGGATGCTGGCAGCGTCAGACCTCAGATGCTTCCCAGACGCAGCCATCGAAAGGCGGTATTGCCAAGCCTGGAATGCCGCAGCGCCCATCTGATCTTGCCCAGAGTTCCTTTCCAGTCCTGCAATAAGAATACCAATTGGAATCTAAGGAAGAACCGTACCGAGTTGACGGTTTTGTCTGATTCAGCTTCTATTTCTTCCCAGGCAGGCGACATGTCAGTGTAGTGTGCCCTGATTCGGTACTCTTCGAAGAATCTACGCTGATGACGGATCGTATTTTTCGCTGCCCATCGGGCGACATTAACCGGTCGGGCCCTATTTGGAGGGTTGGACTCCGGTGGGGGAGCTAATGAAACGTGGAACATTTCATCGGAATCAACCACCACGTGAATATCGTCGAATCCCAGACCTGCCCGGCGAAGGAACTCTCCTCCGTCTACGGAACCGGCAAAGTAGCTCTTGGAGCTTTTGGGACGTACCATAAACGGTCCCAAAGGAAAACCCCTCATCAACAACCCTTCGTCTTTAACTGTCCAATATATCTGTGCCGGACTGCGATCGAACTGGGACGACTCCCAGAAGAGGCCTTCTGTATACGGGTCCAGATGATCTAAGGTGAATCTGACCAACTGGCGTGGTGTAACGCTCAGCGAACCCTCTTCCGGCGAGAAAAATTGGTTCGCTGCTTCGAAAGCTGTATCCCTGTTGGCACTGATGGAACATGTCAGAATCGCCCGTTTACCGGCTTCGGTGATCTTGGCCATGGCTCTGTAAGAACCGTCAGACCACAACACATCCGGGTATAGATACACGTACGCGACATCCTCTGACTCCGTCGCCCTCAAATCCCGGTTGGTGCACTCAGTTACGATCCCATATTTGTTTCTCGAAAAATCTATGTCGTCTATGTTTAAGAACTCGACAGGGACCACTTCTGACAGCCGTGAGAAACTATCGGACCGTCGGATAGTTTCGGCATCTCTTGAAGTAGCGTAGATAACGTATTTGGATGATTCCAAGTTGGGCATGCCGGGTAAGTTGCCGGGAGACAGCTGGTTTGGAATTGCCATCTTTACCAGCATCTCCACGTAGTCATCGCCCCACACGATAGTTATGAATCTATAGTTCATGAGACGGACATCTGGACTGGGAGTTTAGGGCCGGTCATTGACCTTTTTCACAATGTCAGAGTGAGACGGTATCGTGGAAACTCAGAACGCCTCGGAAGGCAGGATGAAACGCGCCCCAAAGAGCTAGAAATCAAGCCTTTGCCCGGCGCAGAAACCGGATGGCGGTATCGCCAACCCTGGAGGATCGGAGTGTCCATCTGATCCTATTTAATGACCATCTCCAGTCCGATACTAAGAATAACAGCTTCAATCTGAGGAAAGAGCGAACTGCTGCAACGACTTTGTCCGACTCAGCTTCTATCTCTTTCCAGGCAGGCGTTAGATCACTGTGGTGGGCCCTGATTCGGTACTCGAAAAACCTACGCTGATGCCGGTTGGTATTTTTCGCTGCCCAGCGGGCGACATCCACCGGTCGGGCCTTATTCGGAGGATTGAGGTCTGGTGAGGGAGCTAGTGAGATATGAAATATCTCATCGGAATCCTCTACCACGTGAATGTCGTCGAATTCCGGACAAGCCCGGCGAATGAAATCCCCATCATCTACGGAACCTGCAAAGTAGCTCATAGGGCCTTTGGGGCGCACCATAAACGGCCCCAGAGGAAAGCCTCGCATCAACATCCCTTCGTCTTCGACTCTCCAGTAGATCTGGGCCGGGCTATTGTCGAAGTGGGGAGACCCCCAGCAGAGGCCATCCACGTATGAGTCCAAATGATCCAGTCCGAACTTTACTAACTGGCGTGATGAAACATTGATTGAACCGTCTTCAGGTGAGATGAATCGGCCGGCGGCCTCGAATGCTGTTTCCCTGTTGACGCTGAGAGGGCCAACTAGGATCGCCCGTTTGCCGGCCTCGGTTATCTCGGACATAGTTTTGAACGAACCGTCCGCCCACAGAACGTCCGGGTATAAGTACACGTAAGCGACATCCTCTGATTCGGTCGCTCTCAGATCGCGGACGCTGCAATCGGTCAATACAGCATATTTGTTTCTTTGGAGAACATCGTCGTCGATGTATATGAATTCTACCGGGACCATGCTCGATAGCAGAGAATAACTACGGGATTCCTGGATCGTCCGAGCGTCTTCAGGGACCGTGTAGATCACATATTTGGAGGATTCCAAGTTCGGTATGCTAGGCAAATTGCCCGGAGATAGCTGGTTAGGAATGGCCATCTCAACCAGCATTTTTACAAAGGCTTCACCCCAGACGACTGTGATAAATCTGTAGTTCATACGATGGATAACTGACCAGTAAGTGGGCTTCTTTCAACAACCTTGAACATCTTGTTCTAATCGCTCCGCAGAATCATTTTTCAGATGATTCCGGATGACCGCCATTCACTCAGCGGATGGTCCGCTGGCGGAGGGCTTCCAATTTGGGTGAGAGCCGAGCGAGTCCGGGCAATCGGATAAATAGAGTCTTGAAAAGCGGTTTAAGCAAAAACTTGCTACCCTCACGTACCGCGATGATGGACCATTTGAACTGCGTCAGGTTTCGAGGGATGGAAACCCAAAACTGCCGATTCCTCCAGGCTGAACTGAAGACCCTAAATGCGCTTCTCGGCCGACCTGAATAGACTAGTCTCACGAACCAGCCGGCGGCGCTTCTGCAGGTCCGGCGATGGATGTGGTCAGTGACTTCGCGGGCGATCTCCGGGCCAAAAACCTGCCATCGGCCTTGAATGTCCCAGTCCCGCAGCATAGAAAACACTTCTTTCGTGCCGACAAGCCCTCTGTTGGACATGGCCCGGTTGAGCTGACCCGGGTGGTAACGCCAGAAAAAGTGGGCGGTCTCGTCAAAGCCGGTGACACCGAATGGAACTATCCCAAAGAATTGGCTTTGCTCGATATTTCGGTGATACCCTCCGCCCGCAACCAGGGCGTCGCGCCGGACCGTGAAGATCGTGCCTGGTGCGGAGTAAAGAGAACGGTCGCCGCGGATCGACCTCAGCGCCAGTTCTTTGCCAGGCATGTGTCTGGGCCGGAAATTTGAAACCCGGGGTCCGTTATCTTTCAGATTGCCGTCAACATCCAGCGCTAGGGGCAGTCCAGCAGCGGTGGTGCACTCCGGGTCCTCGATGAAAAGCGCCACCATCTTCTCGGCATAATCGTCGGCGATAAGGTCGTCATCCGCCTGGTACCAGACGTATTCGCCGGTGGCCATGGCCAGAGCCGGGTTCAAGCAAGTGTCGGACATCATGCAAGGATCATCCCAGCTGAATTGGTTCTCCTCAAAATGGAGCAATCGCACCCTTGGGTCCGAAGCCTCCGCTTCGTGTAGAAATTCGATGGTCTCCGGTGTGGCCCCGTTGTTGACTAGAATGATCTCCAAGTTTTCGTAGGTCTGACGCCTGATAGCCGCAACCGCCTGCTTCAGCATCTGCGGCCGGTAAAAGGTGTCCATTATGACGGTGAATTTATGCTTGCTTGTCATGAACGGTTCAAGAGGATGGGGCTAGTTGTCGGCCGGCCGTCCTGTTTTTCGCGACCCATGGAATAACTTTAGCGGCATCCGCATCAATCCGATCGCACCGTTCACCATGGGCCTGACCCCCCAACGGATCAAAGGCCAGTGCCGCCATTCAAGAACGGAGTGGGCAGACGACCTCACCCAGAAGTGAGGTTTCCTCCAGGTCCTGCTCAGAATTCTGATGGAACCGCGAAGTTTGCCAGCGTAGGTCAACCGGACGAACCAGTAGCCGGCCCGGTCGCAAACTTGATTCTCAATGGCGGTGACGATCTCTTTGGCGGCATCCGGACCGAACACTTGCCATCGATCTTCTATCTCCCACTCGTTGAGCATCGAAAAGGTGTCTTTGATCCCAACCAATCCGCGGTCGGTCATTGCGTGGTTGAGTTGCCCTTCGTGATGACGCCAATAGAATTTGGCCGTTTCGTCGAAACCAGTGGTGCCGAAGGGGACGATTCCATATAGCTGGCTCATTTCGATCGACCTGCTATATCCACCTGCCTTGATCAGTGCGTCTCTTCGGATCGAAAATATCTCGCCGGGAGCCCGGAATAAAGACGTTCCTCCCCGGGCGACATCCTGGGCAAGGACACGGCCTGGCATATACCGGGGACGGAGGTTGGACCGGCGAAACTCAACCTGCCTGGAATTACCGTGCTCGTCTAAGTCAACTGGGAGGCCGGCCGCGGTGATACAGTCAGGATCACCCATGAAAAGCTCGACCATCTTTTCAACGTAATCATCGGCCATGACGTCATCGTCTGATTGGTGCCACACATAATCACCGGTCGCTTCCTGCAATCCTGCGTTATAGCAGTTCACCAACTTCAGAGGGTCATCCCAACTGAACTGGTTTTCCTCGAAGTGAATCAACTTGATCCTGTCGTCGATGCTGGAGACATGGTGCAGGTATTCAACGTTCTCCGGCATGGCGGCATTGTTGATCAGGATGATTTCGAGGTTCTCGTAGGTCTGCCGACGTATGGCAGATACCGCCTCCATCAACATCTTCGGCCGGTAATACGTGTCTAGGATCACGGTGAATTTATGAGTGGCTGTCATAAGTCGTTCGGCACGAACGGTACGAGGGTAGCCTTCGTGTCCGATTCACCTACTGTGGAGTAAAATACGAGTACCGGCGGAATCCAGATGATAGCGAAACACCAAACTGACCCGGCGAATGGGTACTAGTGGTCGGTCCGGTGGCCAGGTTTTCCGGTGCCACGGATAACTCTAAGCGAAATTTGCGCCATCTTGATCACACCTTTCGCCAGCGGTCTGACGCCCCATTTGACCGGAGGGCATTGTCTCCATCCGATCACAGCATGGTATGCAAACCTTTTCCAGAAGCGGGGTCTCTTCCAGATGCTGCGCAGGATTCTGATGGAGCCACCAAGTTTGCCGCCATAGGCTAACTGAAAGAACCAGTAGCCGGCGCGGTCGTATACCTGATCCTCGATCGCATCGACCACTTCCCTGGCGGCCTTCGGTCCGAATACCTGCCACCGACTTTCGATCTCCCGTTCTTTGAGCATCGAAAACGTCTCGTCGATCCCAACCAATCCCCTGTTCGTCATCTGCTTGTTGAGTTGCCCCTCATGACGACGGAAATAAAATAATGCCGTTTCGTCAAAGCCAGTAACACCGAAGGGGACCACTCCATACAGATGACATATTTCTACGGCCGGGTGATAGCCTCCCGCCTGGACCAGCGCCTCTCTCTTGATCGTGAAGATCTCTCCTGGAGACCTGAAAAGAGAGCTGCCGCCCCGAGCGACACCTTGGGCCAAGATGTGGCCGGGCATGTGCCGGGGCCGGAGGTTTGTGGTACGTATTCCGATGTCTTCAAGGTTTCCATCCGCATCCATGCTTGCCGGCAGACCGGCTGCGGTCGTGCATTCTGGGTGGTCCTCAAATAGCTGGACCATCTTCTCGGCATAATCGTCCGCCATGATGTCGTCATCGGCCTGGTGCCATACATAATCGCCGGTAGCCTCCTGTAATCCGGCGTTGTAGCAATCGATCACCTTCAACGGATCATCCCAGCTAAATTGGTTCTCTTTGAAGTGAATCAGCTTTACCCGGTTATCCTGGCTGGCCACTTGGTGCAGGTATTCGATGTTCTCGGGCATGGCGCCGTTATTTACCAGGATGATTTCCAGGTTTTCGTGGGTCTGGCGGCGGATCGCAGCGACCGTATCCTTCAACATATTCACGCGGTAATACGTATCCACAATTACTGTGAGTTTACGGTCTGAGGTCATTCGATCAACCAAGCGTTAGAAGCAACTCCCGGCCATGGGACACCGGTCTTACGTAGAGAAATATCGAGCCAAGTGCAGGCCCGGATTCCGAGGATATTCGGAGTTGCTACTGGGTTTCGACGAGTCGGAAGATGGACGATGTAAAGACCGAGGTAAGGTTCTCGGTCCCGCCGAAATGGTACAGTCCGCCTGCGTCGAATAAGTAGATATTGCCCTCTAGATCTTCGCCTATCGAAGTTACAACCAAACCACTCTGCGTTAATGCTTCTTGTTTGGTTATTGTTTGGCCGTCATACCAGAGTCCCCAGACGGTGCCTGTGCAGAAATCGGCGTAGATATACGCGCCGTCGACCGATGGCATCTCGCTGCCGCGATATACGTACCCACCCAGAACCGCGCAGCCTTCGTCGTGCCCGTACTCAAACAATGCTGGCTCCAGGCCTGTCCGGTCACAGTCGGTGACTGGTTGGCCGCCGATATCAGCACAAAGTTGGCCTTCCATAATCGGCCAACCATAGTTCTTGCCGGGCTCGATTACGAGTATCTCTTCCCTGGTAGCTCTACCAACATCGACCGTCCAAAGCCGCCTTGTTTCTTGGTCGAAGGCCAACCCCCAAGGGTTCCGAAGGCCGTAGGCCCAAATCTCGCCGCGAACACCATCTTCATCGACAAAAGGGTTGTCCGGCGGTATCCGGTATTCTCCAGGGTCAGAAAGGCCTTGCACATCTATGCGGAGGATTGTCCCAAGGTGGTTGGAATTATCTTGAGAGTTACTCAATTCCCCGGTCAGTCCACCTTCTCCTACTGTGATGTAAAGGAACCCATCAGGCCCAAAACCGAGCTTCCCGCCATTGTGGTTCTTTGCCGGTTGCGGTATCTCTAGAATCACGCGTTCACTTTCCGGGTCCGCAAGACCGGGATCATCTTTGCTGACGGTGAAGCGGGACAGTCTTGTGCGGTGGTGCTTGTCGGCGGTGTAGTAAACGTAGAAATGACCGTTGGTTGCGTATCCTGGGTCAAAAGCCAATCCTTCGAGTCCATCCTCGTCTAGAACCCGCACTTCCTCACTCAGGTCCAAGAAGATGGTCGAGTCTTCGATCTGTGACTCATTGGGAAAGACATGGATGCAGCCTGAATGCTCTGTGACGAAAATCCGGTCCGTGCCATCGTCAGGTTGGACCATGTTGGTTAGCTCTGAAAATCTGAGGTTGGGAAAGGCCGGCTCAACCCCGATGCTCCCCGAATCCAAACTGGTTGAACCGCGGGCCGCGGCGCCATCTGTGTCCGGCTCAGCATGAGAGCCAGCGGTTGTGCACGTGGGTGAGACGGAGTTATAAGGCACGCAGGCCATCAACAAGATGGTGAACGGGACTAGTAATACGAACGCCAACTTCCACTGCACCTGTGGTTCTCCCCTTTTCAAGACGAAATGGCATATCTTCATGGTAGGTTGTCAGGCTGACGATTCGTTTGGATCAACTTGCCGGCGCCGACACCTGACCAGATGCTCACGCAGGTGAATATTGCGATGATGCCGATGACCTCGATCGCGGTCAAAAATGACCTGGTGCCGTGGGCCAAGTCATGGACCCCCAGGTCACGAAGGAAGTCACTTGGTATGTAGCAAGCGCCGAATCCGCAACCCACGACATCCGACCCCAATTCCCAAGCCAGGAAAGCGCCTGACGCCAATAACACCAAAAGCGTAGCTATTATCGGCAGGACCCTGCTGAGCGACGATCTGAGCTGGCCAAAGGCCGCGCCAATGATCAAGCCGATGAATACAGAAGAGGCCATTACGGTCCTGAAAGAACCATCCAACGGGTAGACCAGGTCTTTGTGATAGCTGTCTAGAGTAAAAAAGGTCGGGATTCCCGGCCATTGATATTCCTTGCTGGCATTTGAAAACCCGTCCACCCAGTGGATTCCCCACAGTTTAGGGAACGGCAGCTCCAGTAGTGTCCAGGCCGCCAATAGTAGATAGATTATCGGCATCAGGCCGAATAGCCAAAAGACGACTGTCTTTGCGCTTCTGGGTCGGAGGGCAGTTGATCTAACCATGGGAATGAACCTAACCGTTCAACTGTCCGTGGAAGTTATCGCCGGCCGGAAGAGCGATTGTCAGAGAGGGATACGGTTCGATCACGTAGATGTCCCATTCTGGGTAATTCGCTCTGATTTCATCCAGAGCTTGGACTATAGACGGCTTGTCGTACTTGATCATCCATTCCACTTGGTCTCTTGATTCACTGCCGCCTTCGAACAACATGGCTTTTTTCACTTTGCCAGCCCACTGTTCAAAAACCTGCCTGAAGGTATCGCCGTTGTTTGAGATATCCACGTGTAGGAAGTCAACTTCAGAAAACTTGTTGGAAACCTCAAAGGCATCTGACCGCTCCACTGTGGACCATCGGTCCAAGCCAAATGTCGGTATTCGGTCGGAGACGATGTCGTATTTTTCGTGACGATACGGGTACTCTTCAAAAAGATCAAATCCATGAACGATGCCGACTTCATTGTCTCTAAGGGCCGCAGCCACGCTCAGAAGACTAAAACCCTGGAGCACGCCAATCTCGACGCACAACTCTGGCTTGAGGGCCCTGGTCAAAGCGTAGAACAAAAACCCGTACCCGTGTTCTTTGTAGGATGACCTCAGATCTTCGATCTTCGATTGTTCGTCGAAAATCTTGGTATCCATCTGATCAGGCAGATAAGACATCACCGCTTGAAACTCAGGTCGGGATTCCAAGATCATCGGCCAACTAGCATCGTTCCAAAACTGTGAGCCGGCGATACCGGCGGCGCCCGGCGGGTTCTCAGACGGGGCCATGTTGTTATGAGGATTCTGTGTCATTCTCGTAGATCGCCTGCCAATAGTAGCAGTAAGGAGACGCTAGAGAAGAATCGATGCAATGCCAGGCGTCGCCCGGCCGGTATGCATCAATGAATTTAGACGACTGCTCTCGGACAACTTGGTCATCGAAGATATCGATCACGTCGCGTAGAACGCCGGTGCCCAGGGCCAGGGTCATTACGTGCTCCCCTTCTGAATGACCGTCAAGGGATTTGTCCAGATATTTGCCGACCGGATTCTTGACGTATAAACGGTCGCAGATACCGTTGATCTGATTCAGATATTCGTGGACCACCGCTGCATCCATCTCGGCAAACGAATCTATGTTTATCGCCAGGTCGAACCGTTCTTCGGTTATGGAACTGGCCTGTTTGGCCTCAATGAATCTAATCTTGGAGAATGAGTCTTCGTCCAATACTTTGGACAGATATCCGTGAGACAGGATGAGGGAGTTCTCTAAGTCGACGATCTGATAAGACTTCACGTCGTGATTGGATATGATGGCATGTGCGGTCCTGCCGTACCCCGCCCCGATTTCCAAGATGTTCATGCCATCGAGCGAAACATTCTTCTCGAGAAACTCCAGTTCAAGGACAGCTTGTAAGTAGTCTAGGCAGATGGCACGAGAGTCGAAGCGAATCTGTATCGGGTTTCCGACGTGCCTATTTTTTATCCGGTCGAGGCTGGTCCAATTTTCAGGAGTTAGAGTTGCGCACTTACTGGCGATCAGGTATTTGAGATATCTGACGCCGTTGGTTTCAGGGTCCCAGAGTGCCAGCTTGTAATTGGCTGGGCTCGCTTTGAAATTATCGATATCTTGAACGCGAGCTTTTGTCGTAGCGGAAGCGTTGTTGTACTCCCAGAGCGAGCTGTGCTCTTTTTGAGGATCAGTCATTATCTGAGTAGCCCGCATCTGAGTAGCCCGCTCGCGCCGGTTCTTCTGCGGCTGCTGCATCCGGCGCTACCACTGCTGGGATCCGCGTAGGAGCTGGATGGTGTCCTTGATACCCTCTTCCAAACTGCCATGAATCTCAAATCCGAGCTCTGCGAACCGGTCGCCTTTAACCGTGTATGAGAGCTGGTTCATGATCTTGGAATCTACGTACTCGATGGTTACATTCGGCACGTGGACCGAAATAGCGTCCACTATGTTTTTGACAGTTGAGTTGGCTGTTAGCACGTTGTAGATACGACGGTCGAACAACTCTCTGTGAAGGATGAACTTGAGGGCGGCCACCGCGTCGCTGAGGTCCAGATATGGCCGCTTCTGGTTCAAGGCTGTCCGCCATACGGTTATCGGCTGGCCCATTACTGCCTGCCAGCAGAATTTGTTCACAGCGGTGTGGAATCGCATGCCTGTTGAAGTACCAAATATCGTGCCAAACCGGCAGATTACGAAGTCCAAGCCTTCGGTGTCACCCAGTTCTTCCAGCAGAGTCTCAGCCTTCAACTTGCTATCGGCGTACGGACTTTGTGGTTGGAGTAAATCGATCGGGCAGTCTTCGTCTACCTCTCCGTCTTGGACTCCATAAACGCTTGTCGTGGATAGGAAGACCAATTTAGCTCCGGTTGCCAAACAAGCGCGGGCAACATTGTCGGTCCCTTGAAGATTCACCTTTTCCACTTGGTCTTGAATCTCAAAGCTGCCGGCCGCGTCTGTTATGGCAGCCAGGTGTACCACTGCGTCTATTCCTTCTAAATGGTCAACGAGACCATCCGAGCACACATCGGCGTCGACAAATCTAAAAGGAACGCCCTGTGGCAAGTCGAACAACGAGGCAAAACGCTGGGCTGCCAGGTTGTCCAGCAAGACCACCTCGTCGAATTCCCCCGGTTTCAAGCTGTGGATGAGGCGTGAGCCGATGTGACCCAAGGCTCCGGTGATCAGTAATTTCATGAGGCTGTTTTCTCTAGCCAGATCTCTTTGGTCTTGGTCAGCCCTTCAGCGAAGCTAAACCTGGGTTTCCAACCTGTAATGTCGCGTAACTGGTCCGATGAGAACGTCACGCTATCTATCTCGATCCGTTTTCGCTCTTCAGGCCAATCGATGCTGACGACCTGACCGCGCTCGTAGATCCGGACGATTTCATGCGCGATTTCCGAGACCGTGTAATGCTCGTCGTGGGTGGCGAAGTAAAGGCCCCCGTACAACCGTTGGTCCATCGCCGAGGAGAACATGATATCTGCCGCGTCTTCCACGTACATCACGTTGCGTTTCTGGCCTCCAGTCCCGTAGACCGTGATGTCTTGTTCGGTCTCGGCGAGGTGCAGAAAATAATTCAGAAAACCAAATTCAGGGTAAGGCTTGCCGTACGGACCGTAGAGGTTGGCGAACCGAAGGACCACGGATTTTAGCCCATGTGATGTGTTGTAGATATGGAAATGTTTTTCGGCTGCATTCTTGTGCGCCGAGTAGATGTCTAATGGCCGCTCGAGATGGTCCTCGTCGATGATCTCTGTGGTCGCCCTCCCGATGACCGTGCTCGTTGAAGGATAGACCACCACGGCTTCAGGGTTCTGGTGACGTACGGCCTCTAGAACGTTGAGATTACCCAAGCAGTTGGTTTCAGCGTCGTACACCGGGTCGGCGAGGGAACGCACATGAGATGTCTGGGCGGCGCAATTGAATACAACATCTTGGCCTTTGACCAAGTCTTGGACTAGAGCGCTGTCCCTGACGTCGCCCTGCGCGAACTCGATCTGCGACCAGATATCCGCCAAATCTTCCTTCTGGCTGCGGATGTCTTCGTCCAGAGAGTCCACCACTAGGACGTGGTTATTCCCGTCACGAACACAGCGTCTGGCGAGGCTGTTGCCCAAAAACCCGGCTCCTCCTAGGATCAGGGCGTTCATTTCACTTGGTCCTTTTCGACTATTTGATCGTGCTTTTCTAGGAAATATCTCAAGGAACGGTCTATCCCATCGGACAAAGTAACTTGGGGACTCCATCCAGTCGATTTCTGGAACAGGCTCGAATCGGCGATAAAATCCCGCTCTGAGTTTGAGGTCAAATCATCGGGAGGAAGCACATGCTCGACGGGCGGACGTGCTCCTGTGATTAACGCTGCCCGGTCGGCAACCTGATTGATAGCGTCTAAGATTGTCGTGCCTACCCCGGTTCCGATAATGAAGTAGTTGCCCATGAGTTTGGGACCCATCAAGCCAGCCGTCAGAAAGGCACTAACAACGTCGTCTATGTAGACATAATCGCGGACCGGCGTTCCTTCCCCGTAGATCGTCAGGGTTTCACCTGACAATGCCCGCTGCATCATCAGGTTGAGGATGCCTCGCTCTTTGCCGCTGACCTGGACGCCTGGTCCGTATACGTTGGCCAAGCGAAGCGTCACGCCGGGTATTCCATCTGTCGAACTGAAGAACTGCAGGTACTTCTCAACGGCCAGCTTATGGATGTCATACATGATGCTGGGATTGTCCTGAAAAGTTTCGTCCACAGGCAATCTCTCGGGCAATCCTACCTGGGTGACCGTGCCTGCAAACAAGATAGTCGGTTGCAGTTGCAGGCGGCGGCAGGTCTCCAACATATAGAGCGCCGGAAACACGGTTGCGTACAGATCTACCATTGGCGCCTGGTCAGCCAAGCGAGCGCTGGTTTGTGCAGCAAAGTGGAACACAACGTCCGCGCCTTCTAATGCCTTCTCCCAAGGCCCGGCTGATTCAATGTCACCCCGAACCACTGAAAATTCGGCAGGTGTGGCCTCCGGGATATTTACCTGGCTGCCCTCCCGGACCAATAGAACGACTCGACAATCAACAGAACTCAACTCTGACACCAGAGTGGAGCCAAGAAATCCCAGTCCACCAGTAATGAGGACTGTCTTACCGGCGTAGTCCTTCAAAGACGGGGATCCAGCGGATGGAGAATCAAAGGAGGGAATCTTGCCGATGGGAGCCGGGCGCGGGTCTGTCACTTGTTGGTCTAACCCCGCCCCAGGATATTTCGTATCCCATCGCATACAGCGTCGATCTGTTCTTCGGTTGTGATCAACGCTCCAGGGAGATTGATACCCCTGGCGGAAATATCGTAAGCCTTCGGATTCAGGCGCCGGTTCTCGGCTTCATGACTCTTGTACCCCGGCAGGGAAGACATGGGGTAGAAGAACGGCCTTGAAGGGATCCCCAGTTCACTCAATTTTGAAATAGCATCGGCTTTGCTCATGTTGTGGCTCTTACCGAAAACCAACCCAGTGATCCAGACGCTATTGAAAACATGCTCGGGTTCATCGTTGAATTGCAGATCTTCTATATCGGCGAGCTTCTGTTTGTAGCAGTCGTACATCCACCGTTTGCGCTCGACCAATTCGTCGATACGCTGGAATTGGGCATACCCCATCGCCGCTTGGAGATTGAACGGCATGTATTTGAATGCGACTTCGTCGGGAAAATATGGCGGGCTAGTCTCCGACCGTCCGTGATCTCGAAGTATCATGGCCCGCTCAAATAGGTGGTCGTCGTCAAGTAACAGCATTCCACCCTCACCTATGACCACCGTCTTGGTGCGGTGGAAGCTGAATACAGACCCTACGCCGAACTTACCGGCCCGAATCCCCTTGTAGGTTGAACCCAGTGCCTCGGCGGTATCGTCGATCAATACGATCCCGTAACGGTCGCAGATCTCCAGGAGCGCATCCATGTTGGACATGTTGCCGAACAAATCGACATTGATGACCGCTTTGGTACGGGAGGTTATCGCACGTTCCAAGGACTCCGGGTCGATACACCAACTTGTTTCGTCGACATCACAGAAAACAGGCTCAGCACCAACATAAGCGAGCGGCGCCGCAGACGCGATCCAGGTGAGTTCGGGCACGATCACCTCGTCACCATGGCCGATTTTCAGAGCCGCCAACAGAAGGTGGATCGCGGTAGTGCAACTCGGTGTCATAACGGCGTATTTACGGTCATGGTAGGCGGCGAATTCTTTTTCGAAGGTCTCTACATAATCGTAGTTGTACCAACCATTTCGCATGCAATCTTCAACTACTGATATCTCGTGCTCAGTAACCCAGGGTCCCGACATATGGATCTGGTCCAATTGAATCTCCTCCGACTACTGCGACGTCTCTGCCGGCGCTTCTTCTATGACGGCTTTGATCAAGTATTTCTTGCCCTGGTGATGGAAATACGCCGAGTTCCCGTTCATGAAAGTCCTGCCGCGGATGAGGTTGATCAGATCCGAAGCCTTGTATTCTTTTTCCAGGTCGATACGTGAATGCTCTTCGATCTCTTTTCCCCAATGGTACGTGCCTTCGATATCAGACCTGTCTACCGGTTGAAGGTCGAGGGACACGATTCTCGGGTAACTTTCTTTGAAGAGTGCGATATTGGCCTCGACGGACTTGCTGTACAAACTCTCACCGGTGTCGGTCATGGCAACCGGTAGTTCCTTTTGGAAGGTGATGGTGCCCTCATCGATCTTTTCGTCTATCAGATGAAGGGAGACTCCGAAGGGAGTGTCTTCTACGATAGACCAGTAGTATGGATGCTTTCCCCGGCCGTAGGGCAACAGACTTGGATGCGTGTTCAACCACCCAACGTTGACGGACTGGATCGCCTCTTTGTGAACGATCGTTGGCCACCAGGCGAGGACCACCAGATCGATCTCCCGCTCCCGGAGCGTTTGAATAAATCCGGAATCGTTCACGTTGACGTGGCGGATACACTCGATGTTCTTCTCGGAGCAGATGGCTGCGATCTCCTCCTCGTAATCTGAGGTATCCCGGTCGCACGTGGCCACGAACTGGATGGGAAACGGGTATTCACTGATGAAAGACATCAACTCCCGGCCCGCATAGAAGGCGGCACACACTGCTATTCTTGGCGTTCGTGCGTTCATCTAAAGGCTGGACCTGCCGGCGCCATCGCGGCGGAACAGCAGATTACAGGAATTGCCCAGGCGAAGGTTCTCCGGAAAATTGTCCTGAGGGAATTCTTGCTCCTCGCCCAATATCCGGTGGATATAGGTCGATTTGAATTGGAGAGAATACCCAAGTTTGGTAACCGCTGTCACAACTTCGTCTAGATTGAAGAACCAGTAGGGGATACGAGACTCGTAGTACTGCTGGGTGGTGGCGTAGGTGGGTATATCACCCGCTGACAGGTTGGTGAATAGGAAATATTCGGCATTGTATCCGGCGAGTCTACCAAGAACCTCTTTCCATTCTTCCACGTATTGCAGTGCGCTTTCTATGTGGACGATGTCTACCGCGGGCAGGTTATCCGGCAACGATGAATGAAATGAGATGCGGTCGTCATTCTTGAATATCTCGGTTCCCAATTCGCAGATCGTATCCAAGTCCACGATGTGATATTCAAATCCCTTCTTTGGGTCAACGGACTGGGATACAGAGACGAAAGTGGCGCCTAGCCCTCCCCCAAAATCCAATATGCTGATCTTTTCGGACCCGTGGCTAAGCAGCGAGGCAAGAAAAGGAAGAAGATTGTCCCTGTGCACCACCGTCGACGGCACGGATGCTGAGGACCTGGCTTGCTCTATTAACGAAGTCACCTTCTCTAAAGACTGGTTGACCCACCGTTGGCTTTTGAATCCCTCGCCGATCACCGGGGCCTCATCGAAGCCTTTGTAGACGCCCTCCCAGATATGCTCGAACGGAATCATTTCTCCCGGCGTATCGGAATCGGATATTCGGTGTGTTTGGTTCTTGGTGGACATCGGTGCGATCGATGGGGCGATCTGATCTTCAGGTGCGAGGAGCTATGTTACCTTTGGTCCCGAGACCCAGTCATAACCGATCGTAGGGTCATCGTGGGGGATGCGCAGCTCGTCATCAGGGTTGTATGTGTGAGATGTGATGTAGATGACATGAGCGGGGCCCTGCAACACTCTATAGCCGTGAGCTATACCCGGCGGAATCTTGATGACTTGGGATTTGTAATAGTCTCCCAGAATGATCTCCATCGTCTCGCCGTGGGTTGCGGAGTCCTCCCTGGTGTCGTGGAGGCCCACCTTCAGCGCCCCAGTTACCAGGTAAAGCCAATCCGTTTGTATCTTATGAATGTGCCAAGCTTTGGCCACCCCTTCGTGGACCAGAGAATGACTCCATTGGCCGAACCCTTCGCCGAAGAAATCATCGGTTTCCCGAATGATCTCGCGGAAGTATCCCCGCTCGTCGGAGAAAGTTACCAACTCTTTCGCTATCACGCCTTCAATCATCTGCTGCTCTGGCATTTCCTGCTCCGGCGCTCCCGGCTTTTATTCCCTGATCTCCACCCGGGGCACAAAGGTTATGAACCTGCCGCCTTGCCGGAGGAAATCTTGTTCGTTGGCTATGATCTCTTCCCCGTGGTTCCAAGCTAGAAGCAACGCGTAATCCGGGTAGCTCGCTTTAAAGTCCTGGTAGGGCTTGACCGGAATATGCATGCCAGGGGTGAATTTCCCTTGTTTCGTTGGAGTGGTATCGCTGATGAATTCCACCAGATCTTGGCCGATCTGCGCATAGTTGGTGACAGTAGTGCTCTTGGAAGTTGCGCCGTAGCCCACGACTCGCTTTCCTTCAGACTTCAGGTTTTCCAACAGGGCAACCAGCTTTTGGCTGGAAGTGTCGATGCGGTCTTTCAGTGCCATGAAAGTCGCCAATTGCCCCAGGCCCAACGACTCTTCATGCTTCTGTAATTCCAACACCGTGGCGCTTACGGGTCGTTCGCCTTCTCGGGCGATCACGTAGCGCATGGAACCGCCGTGGGTTTCCTGGGCAGATGCATCGATGATCACCAGGCCGTGCCGGGCCAGGGCATTGCTCAAAGAGGTCAAGCAGAAATAGAAAACATGCTCGTCGTAAAATTGGTCATAGGCGGTCTTGGCGATGACCTCGCCCAGATATGGCTCTTCGAACATGAAGATACCGCCCACTGCCAGCAGCTTGCTCACCCCAGCCAAAAGGGAGTTTATATCTGGTATGTGGGAAACAGCGTTGGCACCTAAAATGGCGTTGGCCGGCCCGTGTTCGGCAAGTATCTCTCCGGCGGTCGCTTCGTTGAAAAAGCACGATTTCGTATCGATGCCTTGACGCCGGGCTTCGGCTGCGACGTTTTCGGACGGTTCCACTCCCAAGTGCCTGACGCTGGCTCGAGAGAAATTCTGCAGCATGATCCCGTCATTGCTGCCGATCTCGATGACGAACGGGTCTTGGACTCCTTCCAGCCGCTGGGTTACGTCCTGGGCGAACCGGGCGAAGTGAGCGGTCATGCTGGCCGAAGTGGAGGCGAAGTAAGCGTAATTCTCATGGAACAGTTGGTCGGGAGCGACCAACTCGGTGAGCTGGACCATTGAGCAAGAAGGACAAAGGCCAACTTGGAGGTCGAAAAAGAACTCTTCCTTATACTCTTCGGGCATCAAGAAGCCGTTGGCCACGGGCATCTTGCCGAAGGATATGAACGGGCTCATGTCGCTGGCGCATACGAGGCAATCAGACATGTTTAAGTATGTCCTATGTTTTTATCAGTTCCGATCATTGGTGCAGCTCGAATCTCTTGAGATAAGAAAGAAGGTTAATTCTCAGCGAGGACCTGGTTTACCGTCTCTATCACGTGGTCCACTTCGTCGTCCCGGAGCTGAGGGAATATGGGAAGGCTCAGCACATGGGAACAGGCCCATTCGGCGTTTGGAAACTGCCCATCTTTGTATCCCAGATGGGCCAGAGCGGGCTGGAGGTGGAGGGGAGTTGGGTAATGGACCACTGTCTGCACTCCCAATTCCTGAAGCCGGTCTCTGATCTGGTCCCGATTCTCGATCAGGATCGGGAAAAGATGGTAGGAATTCCCAGCATATTCCGGCGTGTGAGGCAACTTGGCTGAACTGTCTTGCAAGCCCTTGAGGTACCGCTTGGCGATGGACGCCCTTTGCTGGTTCCAAGATGCGACCCAAGGCAACTTGGTGCGGAGCACCGCTGCCTGCATCTCGTCCAACCGGGAGTTTAGCCCCAACTCCGTGCTGAAATCCCGCTGTTCATACCCGTAATTGCGAAGGTTGCGGAGACGTTGGGCCGTGGCGGGGTCGTTGGTGACCACGCAGCCACCGTCTCCGTAAGCGCCCAAGTTCTTGGTGGGATAGAAGCTAAAAGCGCTGGCATCACTCCAGGAACCGGCCGATTGGCCCAAGGTGGAAGTGCCAATGGCTTGGGCACAGTCCTCGACGATCAACAGATCATGTCGTTCGGCGATTTTTCTGAGCTCGGCCATGTTGGCGCTGTTGCCATAGAGATGAACAGGCACGATTGCCCTGGTACGATCAGTCACCGCGCTCTCAACGGATTCCGGTGAAACCATCAAGGTGTCCGGGTCACAGTCGGCCAGCCTTACCTGGGCGCCGGTCGCTGCGATTCCGGCAGCTGTGGGAACACAGGTATTGGCCACGGTGATCACTTCATCACCTTCACCAACTCCAAGCCCCTTCAAGGCAAGCGCTATGGCCTCTGTTCCGGATGCCACTCCCACGGCATGAGAGACATTCAGCCAGCCGGCAAAATCTTCTTCGAAGGCCTTTACCTCTGGACCCAGGATGAACCAGCCACTGTCGACTACCCGTTGGACCGCTTGAGGAATACTGTCGCCGAGCTCTTGAACTTCCCGGCCCAGTTCGCCGAATGGTACTTTCATGACCGCCTGCCAAACATCATCTTCGCCGCCGCACCCTTAGAGAAGTACATCATCTAAGACCGTCCCCTTCAGGGTGTCATGCCAATAGAGGAGTTGACGGTACCAGTCCACGGTCCGGGTGGTTGGGCCGTCGGTCAGGTCCCCGCTCTCCAGGGACATGAATATCTCGTGAGCGGCGTCTTCAGGAGTCAACTCGGTTGAATACCCCAGAATCGACTTGATCTTCTGGAACGAAACCTGGTAGGAGCGGTGGTCTGGTTCCCCGTACCAGTCGAACTCAAAGGGTCTGTCGGTGGCTTCGGCAACGCGGCGGGCCAACGGCAGGATCTGGAAATTCTGGTCGTCGGAGCCAACGTTGAACAATTCCCCATTCACGTCGCCTGCCCCCGCTTCCAGCACTCTCAAGAATGCCCGGCTCGTATCCCGAACGTGCACGAATGGCCGCCACTGGTTCCCGTCGCGCAGGATGGGGATTCTACCGGTCTTATACATCCCAAGTGTCATCCCGTTGATGGCCAGGTCGAACCTCATGCGTTTTGAAGGACCGTAAACCGTTGCCTGCCGGAGTACCGTGACGATGAAGTTGTCATCCGACAAAGGAAGCACTGCATTCTCTGCTTGGTAATTCGCTTCCGCGTAGGTGGTCAACGGATTAACGGGGGATGTCTCATCGAGTATGCCTTCCTGAAAGCCATAGATGCTGCACGACGAAGCGAGGATATAACGCTTTACTCCCTGCTCTTTGGCCAGTTTCGCCACCCGGGCGCGGCCACGGAAATTGATTCCCAGGGTCTTCTCCGGGTCCAATTCACCCGCTGGGTCGTTCGACAGCGCTGCCAAGTCGATCACTGCGTCGGCTCCAGCCAACAGTTGAGGGTCGAAGGTCCGGATGTCATCCTTGATCAGGTGCAACGACGGATTGCTTTCCAGATGGCTCAGTGTTGAGCCAAAGAAGAACCGGTCCATCACCGTCACGTCGTACCCGTGTTCCAAAAACAGTTCGGTCATGACACTGCCGATGTAACCCGCGCCTCCGGTTATGAACACCCGTTTGATGCCGTTTGCGTTAGTAGTCAATTAAACCAACCCCACGTTTGATGCGTCTCCCAATACCAGGTTTAGCGCCCTTGGCCTCGCATTGCCACGATGCACCATTGCATCCCGTCCGATGAGGCTCCAATCGATGGCCACCGGCAGGTCCAGCACCTGGGCTCCGTCCATGATGATGCTGCAGGATACCTCGCTGCTTGCAACCACACATCCCGCCCCTAGAGACGTAGAAGCGCCGATGAATGAATCTTTGATCGTTGCTCCCGGACCAATGATGACTGGGCCCCGGATCACGCTTCTCGAGATTTGCACACCGCTGCCTACTTGGACCTCGCCGATCAACTGCGATTCAGCATCGATACTTGCGGATGGATCAACACTTCCTTCCAGGTCCTGAAGCACTAGTACATTGGCCTCAAGAAGGTCCGCTGGTTGCCCTGTATCTTTCCACCAGCCGTCAAGTTTTTGGTGGCCCACCGAGAACCCGTTGTCGAGCAACCACTGGATGGCGTCGGTAATCTCCAGTTCGCCCCGCTTTGATGGTTTGATCGCATGGGCAGCCTTGACGATCTCGTTCCGAAAAAAATAGATTCCAGTCAAAGCCCAATCCGACGGTGGTTCGGAGGGTTTTTCAACCAGCCTCTTGAGCGACCCGTCTGCATTGAATTCAGCCACTCCAAAATCGCTGGGGTTTGGAATCTTGACCAATTGGACCTGAGCGGTATCCCCACTCCGGAGGAATTCCGAGGCGAAAGACTCGATGCCGTCTCTGTGCATGTTGTCGCCCAGATACATAACGAAAGAGTCGTCCTGTAAAAACTCTTCGCCTACGATCACACAGTGGGCCAAGCCTAACGGATGCTCTTGGTGCAGATAAGTGATGTTTACGCCCCACCGGCTGCCGTCTTGAAGGTCGTGCTCGATGCCTACCGCAGTCTCGGTCCCGACGATCATCCCAACATCCGTTATTCTGGCCTTGGCCAGGTTCTCAAGCACATAGTGGATGATAGGTTTGTTGCCCACCGGCAGCAGCTGCTTTGCCCCAGTCTGAGTTAATGGTCTGAGGCGAGAGCCCAGGCCGCCGGCTAGTATCAGAGCTTTCACTGAATAATCACTTGTAGTCGGAATACCATCATCTTGAACTCCGTGGGTCTGCGGGCAGAATGAATTGGGCTACGGAGACGGGTCTACGAGCTGCTGGGTACTCGACCCAAATGTTCCAGGACAACTAATTCAAGAATAGCTTCGCCGTCCGCCAGGTCAGGCGGTTTTGAAATTCCTTATTACAGAACCCCTTGGAGCAAAGGCTACAACAAGGAGCTCCTGCTTTGAGGAGCGGTTGCTAGGTTAGTGAGCTGCGCCCACTAGCTTCGTCGCGCCCCGTATCCATCGGCCTTTGCCTCTGGTTCGCCGCGGTAACCGGCTTGGGCCTGTGTCAGTATCAATGTTCGCGTGGTGATTCTCAGGGGTCACGGGCTGGACGTGCTGCCAGGGAACATCCGCTTGGATCAGCCGGCCCATGAACTCCAGAAGCACTTTGATATTGCCCTTGGAAGATTTCCCCGATTCCAGGACCTCAGCCACTGTGTTGAAAGCAGACATGGTCACCTCGACCAGGTCTCCTTGGTTTAAGGTGATGGGCATCTCACCCTGTTCATTTATGGATGAAACACGCTCCATAAGGTCGTTGAGGACCGCGTCGGGGAGAGAGGGAATCTCGTCGCCTGCCCTCACATAACCAACGATCTTGTGACTGGGCCGAAAAGTAGGCCAGCCGGTGTTCTCGGGGTCCAGCCGCAGAAACATATAACCGGGGAACAGAGGAGTGTTGGTATGGCCGGCCCGTGGATAGGCTGCTTTAATCAAAGGGAAGTAGGTTTGGAACCCGTCCCGATCCAGCGCCTCTGACGCCAGATACTCGGCTCTTGATTCAGTGCGGATGACAAACCAGCGGTGTGCCATTACTTAGTTTCTGCTCCGCTGGGATTTGGAAACAAGGTCTCGAGTTTCCCGGACGAAATCTCGATTTCACTCAGGAATTCAAGGTTCACTCCATTGTTATCAAGGTGAGTGACAATGACCTTGTCGTAGTTCCTAGAATCTAAAGTCTTCATATCGCGCAAGGGCATGCCTACGAACCGTTCGGCGGGGTCGGGGTCCTGGGCATAGAAATCAATCTCCTCTACTTCCAGTTCCCGGAGCGCCAGATAAACCAATTCGGCGGAGCTTTTCGCACCGCAGACAGCGATTCGTGATTCTGCGTTCAGGTTCATCGTCTCAAGCTCATCGCGGAGCATTTGGCGCACCTCTTGGAATTGCCCCAAGAACCGTTGGATATACGAGACCGTGAGACGGGCTTTGTGAGAGATTCCGGATGGCGTTAAGGTGTAGACCCATCTCTTCCAGCCGGCCTGGGAAACTCGGATGTATCCCTTTTCGGCTAGTTTCCTGATCAGGATGTTCGTAAGCCCAAGTGCGATCCCAACCCGGGATGCCAGGGTTCGCTGGGAGGCGTCCGGCTGACGATCGATCTCATAGAGCAGGCTTAGCTCTTTTTCGACCGAACTGTCGCTGGAATTTTTCCGTTCACCATCGGTACGCATCCAACGATTATGATTGTCGGCTGAACGTTACGTCAAGCCATGATCGGACCAGTTTCGACAGGTTTTGAAGGGGCAAAATCTATTCAAATTGCGGAGTTCGAGTCAAATAGCCATCTAGGCTGCGTAGATATGACTCTGAAACCGATGATCAAGAGGCCGTAAATTATGCGTTCGCAAGAAAAACTCTTGTTGATTTAAGGGCCATATGAGGTCTACCACCCTCTTGAGGAACGACCCCTAAGAGGGTGGTTCCCGGGCTGGGTGAAGTCCGTACCGATATTCGCCTTGGAATCAACGAGGACTCTGTTCGTGGCATCCGCGATCCGTTTGTGAGACTCTGTGATAAGCAGTCTGCTGGGATCGAACCTCTGGAGGACCTTCAGCCCCACTGTTTTCAAACTTGCTGTGCGCACATGGCAGGCATGATTTGGTGCTAACTAGGAGAGAGATCACCTGTTGTCCCCCGGGGTTTTGGTTTATCTTGTGGTGGTACGTTTGGATTTGATAGTGCTCCCCTCCATTCTCAGGAAGGTGTCCGAAATCGACGTTGGAAGATGCGATCTCCGGTATGCTCCGCCGCTGACCGGCCAGCCGTTCATTTGCGAAATGGACTATCTCCTATGCGTCCGCAGTGTGGACTAGGAGAGCGATGCAAAAGCCCGATCTATTTTCTGTAATTGTCATAACCTACAATCGTTTACCCCTCCTGAGAGAGACGGTTGGCGCGTTACAACGGCAAACCCACGAAAACATCGAGATCATCGTGGTGGACAACGGTTGCACCGACGGCACGTTTGAATACCTGAACGACCTGGCGGATTCCGATGACCGGGTGAAAGTTGTCCACCTCGACGAAAATCCGTGGAGTTTAAACGATCCCCACAAGCCCTATACCGTTTCCGGGAATGCGGGTCTAGAGATTTCAACCGGTGATTACGTTCTGCTGAATCTGGATGACGATTACATCTCGGATGATTACGTTGAAAAGATGGTGGCGCTGTTCAAGGAAAATCCTGAGTGCACCACGGCTATCGGGCGCACTATCAATATGGACCCCGAAGGAAACATCAATAGGCACCCCAACGGAAATCTGATAGAGGAACCACGCAGTACTGATTTCCGTGCCCGCTACATGCCTGGACGCTTATTGGCGTTGGATGTGCTGCCCGGCCGGCAGACGATGTTTGGGGCGCAGCCGTGCATGTTCACCGTGAGACGGGACGCGTTGGTCGAGATCGGGGGATATCATAGGTCCGTTGACCTGGGACACCTTTGCGGGATCGTCCCCTTCGGAGAGACTGGATTCGACGAGACCGCCTACTTTTACTGGAGAAAATACGCCACTCTTGACCGCTTACGGCCGGCGGTGGTGAGGAATATCAACAGGGTGAAAGAAACCAATTCCATGATCAAGGAGTGGGAGGTCCGGCGCCGGTGGCAGGTATTCGGCGATGCAATGGCGGATGAAGTCATATCAGGCCTGAGGAAACGGATCTACTACAGCTCCGCCCAATGGTTCCTGCGGCTGACCTATTCTTTGCATCTCTTGCTGGCGTTCTACGTTTTGCTCAAGATGGGAAGCCACCGCCGTTTTTGGACGGCGCTGCCGGCGAATGCTTTCCACACCAACCAAACTCGGTGGTTGATGTTGCCGGCTCGGCCATTGGCCAAGACCGCTATCCGTAGAGTGTTTCGACTCGTGCCAGGATTAACCAGACTTTCTCCGCGGCTGGCTAGAATCAACGATCGAGTTAGTCGTGAGTAACCTGTGAGAACCTCGGAGAATGGGCTCAATGTGTGGTCTGATACAAGCAACTGTCCCGATCGGACGGTTACCCAGCAGGTCCATCGGCTGGCAATAATTTACCCGGCGGTATAAGAATACAAGGCCTGATTTTAATAAGAACGTGGGGACGATCGTGTTTGGAGAATGGATGATATGCGGATTCTAGTAACAGGCGGCGCAGGATATGTCGGCTCCGTACTCGTGCCCATGCTGATCGAACGCGGCTATGCGGTAAGAGTAGTAGATTCGGGGATGTTTGGGACAGATCATGTGCCCGCTGAGGCGGAGCTCATACTTGGGGACGTTCTGGAGTTTGACAGCGAATGGCTGGAAGACGTTGATGCTGTCATTCATCTAGCAGGACTGTCCAATGACCCGATGGCGGCCTTCAGCCCGAAATTGAACTACATCCTGAACGCCGGCAGCGCCGCAATAGTTGCCCAGGCGACCAAGGAGGCAGGGGTCCACAGGTTCGTGTTCGCTTCGACGTGTTCGGTATATGGCCTGAGCGACGAGTTCGGGGTCGGAGAAGAACACGAAACCCTTCCTTCGTACCCCTATGGGATTTCCAAACTGATGGCCGAACGCGCTCTCACCTGTCTCACAGACGATGATTTTCGGCCTATAGTCTTGAGAAAAGGCACGGTGGTCGGCTGGAGCCCGCGCATGCGATTCGACCTGGTCACAAATACCATGATCAAGACCGCGCTGACTCAACAAAAGATCATGGTCAATAACCCCAGTCTTTGGCGGCCTCTATTAGATGTTACGGACGCGGCTCGGGCTTACGTTCGGGCATTGGATGCAGATCTTTCCGTGACAGGAATCTTCAACGTGGCTGGAGAGAACTACACCATCGGCCGGTTGGCCGACATCGTCGCATCTACTCTTCGGGAGTTCGACGTAGATGTTCCCTTGGAGATAATGCATCGTCAGGATGTCCGGAGCTACCGTGTGTCGACAGAAAAGGCGTTGCAAGTGCTGGATTTCCGTTCTTCCGTGTCTATGAGGGAAACCGTGAGGACCGTTATGAACGAGATACAGAGGAATGAAATCGTGGACCTAGACGATCCGCAATACCATAACATTGACCAGATGAAGATAAATCTGGCCAACGGTTCGCTGATCTTTAGCGAGAGCGGTCCATCGGATACCACGGGGACGAGCGCGCCCAGAGCCAGTCAAGTCTAGCGTCTATGCCGCGAGTCGTCGTTCTGGGGTCAACCGGAGAACTGGGGACTGATCTGTGCCCGGAATTCGAGTCATTGGATGGTACGGAACTCGTTCGTCTAACCCACGAAGACTTGGATATCTGTAATCACGAATCGGTCGCCGAAACCCTGGCATCAATCCGGCCCGATTCCGTGATCAACCTCGCGGTTTTTCCCAAACTTGAAGCGTGTGAAGAAGATTTGGATACCGCTTTTGCTGTGAACAGCCATGCGGTGCGAAACCTGGCGCTGATATGCGACAAGATGCAAGCACGGTTGGTGCATCTGAGTACCGACTACGTCTTCGGTGGCGACCAACAAACCCCGTACCGGGAAGACTCACCCTTAAACCCGTTGAACGTTTATGGGGTTTCCAAGGCGTCTGGGGAATACTTCGCCCGTAATCTATGCCGAGATCATCTGGTGATTCGGACCTCGGGAGTATTTGGGACAAAGGGGACCAACTTCATCGAGTTGATGCTTCGCCTTGGCAAGGATAGAGGATGGGTCTCAGTAGTGACGGACCAGGTGTTGTCCCCGACCTCTACGCAAGACCTGATACCTGCTATAAGAGAATTACTGGACCGTCAGGCTCAGGGCGTGTACCACATTACAAACAGCGGCTCTTGTTCTTGGTACGAGTTCGCTAAAGCCATCTTCGAGTTGGCAGACCTCCCAGTAGAGGTCCGCCCTACTACGACTGAGGCTTTCGGCGCCGGAGTCCCCAGGCCATGCTATTCCGTTCTCGAAAACCACCGGCTTAAGGAGATCGGCATACCACCGCTTCGACCATGGAAAGAGGCATTGCAGGCATACCTGGAGGCGAAGAGAGTGGACGTGGAGCAAGACGGCAACTCTGATACCGTTACTTCCTCATAGCGGTAGATCGTCTTTGTCTGTTCAACGAATGAACGGATGTGTGGCCGCGAGAAAAGGCTACTGCCGGAACCACCTCTGATGAGCCACGCCGGGGATTCCAGCCAGATTTCTAGTGATCAACCCTGGCAATCATCAGAGTGCTACTCCGGGGGAAAGACGACAAATGGCGCTCAGTAGATCTTCACGGCAGGAAGGGGGACGATGAATTTACCGCCTCCTTCGGAAAAATACTTATGAGCAGCCATGATGGGCTCGGCGAAGTTCCAGGCGAGGATCAAGAGAAAGTCGGGCGTTCGACGGGTGATCTCTTCGGCTGAAACGATCGGAACGTGTAGGCCCGGAGTGAACATCCCCTGTTTTATCGGATTGTCATCGACGATAAAATCCAGGGCGCTGCTGTCCAATTTGAAGTGGTACATCAGCGTGGTGGCCTTGGCCGGCGCTCCGTAACCGGAGATTTGAGACCCTTCATCACGCAAGCCAGCCAGCAACTCAGTTAGTTGGACGCGTTCCCGGTCGATTCTCTGCTCGAACAAACGAAACGCTGCTGGCAGGTCCTCCCCAATCTCATTAAGCTCTGCCGAAACAAACTGTTGGACCGATGGCTCTTTGGACCTGGGCCCCCCAGTCAATTGCACCACGCCACGCAGAGACCCGCCTTGTGCCTCCACACGCTGGACGTCGATCAACTCCATGCCATTTCTATTGAAGAATTCCACTAGTGGTCCAACTGTGTGGTATGACAGATGTTCGTGATAGATCGTGTCGAACAAGACGTCACGGTAGACATCGAGAAGATAGGAAACTTCGAAGACAAAAACGCCATCCGGCGTAAGCAACGAGCGGACTCCCTCGATTATTCCCTCCAGATCGTCGGCGTGCGCGAAGACGTGGTTGGCAATGACAAGAGGCGCCGGTCCGATCTCCTGTCTGATCTCCTCTGCCAGTTTCAAAGTAAAGAAGGCGGTTTTTGTTTCGACGCCGACTTCTGAGGCCAAATGCGAGAGGTTCTCAGCGGGGTCAACACCCAGCACGTTCATACCGGAGTCCTTGAAATGGCTCAAAAGGGTGCCGTCGTTACTGCCGATCTCTACCACCAATGACCCCGGCACGAGCTCCAGCTTGGAAATGATTCCATCGGCGTACTCTTTCAGGTAACGGACGTACGCCGGCGATGCTCCTGAGGTGTAAACATAGTGGTTGAACAACACGCCTGGGTCTATGACATCCAAGAGTTGGACATGGCCGCAACCACGACAGGCATGGACATCCAGGGGATAACACGGCTCGGAAATATCTAGTTGCTCGGTTGAAACCACTGAGTTCGCCAATGGAGTCGCCGTCAACGACAGCACGAGGTCGAGGGACCTGCTGTGGCAAAGCCGGCAACCATCGCGGCGCCGGATGATCGGCCCGACACTATTCGAACTAGCCATTTAGGTACTCTCCTGGTGTGTGTTCAACCGGGCGACTATCTGGGCTTCGCCCTGCACCACAGCATGCCACAGCAGAGTAGCCTAAGTACACCTTTCCGCCCCGCTGTTTGGCGATGACACTGTCTCACTCGGCGGCAACTTATTGGACCGATGGATTCGCCCTCCTCTGATACAATCTTCGCTGAACTTGGTTGCCGTAGGGAAAGATGGTTTTCAGTCTTCGATCAGGATGGTGTGCATGGAGGAACTGAGCAGGGCAGGCATCTTCGGATTGGCGCTTGTGTTTGCCTATACTCAAGGAGCCTTCTTGTTGGTGAGTTCCATACTTTCTATCTCGGGAAAGGTGCGTGACCCAGGAATCGCTCTGATCCGGTTTGTTGGCGCGCTGGTGTTGGTTATCGCTGTTCTGGCAGCTCACTACTCAGAATCCTCCGACATTTTCCCTGTCAAAAACCTCACTAACTCATGGTCTCTGCTATCTATAGCAGGCGCCGTTGTCATGGCCATTGCCATCGGGGAATTGGCGGTATACCGAATAGCCGATTTCATCGATAGGATTCTCGAATGGATGAACAAGAGGATCTTCAACGATCGGCCTGTTCCCGGACTGATCGGGTACAGTGGGACTACTGTCGTAGTTGCGATTTCGGTGCTGGTCGTGGTCTTAGCTCTTCCTGAGATCAAAATCAGGGAGGTAACGGCTCCACCGCCGGTGCCTAGCAAATCAGCCGGTATCGAAGTCATTCTCGAAGCCACTTACCCTCTACCGGGTAGTCCGATGGAATTGGTCTTCAGCGGAGAATCCGAGGGATATGTAACCCTGGGTCAAGGCAAGATACTCCATTTTGAATTGCCCACAGAGCCCGCCGGCGACCTTCAAACACGCGTCGTCACCAACGACCTAGAAAATCCACGGGGACTGGCGATCTTAGATGGCGTGCTGTTCGTGGTGGACCAGGGAGAATTCCCGTGCCCGGAGATAAGGTGCAAAGGCGGAGATTTGCCGGAGTTGGACTACTTCGAGGCGGAAGCCAAGATACTCGAGGAATCGAACGGCAGCATCTTTGCATTCGACGTCCTCCCGAACGGCAACCTCGGACAAAAACGGACCATCCTTACGGGTCTGCCGGCCGCTAATTTTCAGCATGGGGCAAACGGCATGGAAGTCGGGCCGGATGGGATGCTCTATGTATCGATCGGGGGCTTGGACGGACTATACGACAAGCAAGAAATACTGGATGACATCGAAGGGCCGGACCTGGAACTCGTGGGGACGATCATAAGATTCCAGCCAGATGGTGGCCGGTTCGAGATTTTTGCCCAAGGGCTTCGTAACGTATATGGGTTGGCCTTCGACCGCCAAGGACTGCTATATGGTGTGGACAACGACGGAATTACCAGAGGTGGATGGCGCCGGGAAGAGGTATTGCAGATCAAGCAAGGTGCGAACTATGGCTACCCATACGAAGGGACTTTTGGCGTCCACGAGATCCGCGACGACAACCCCATCTGGGTCACAGATGGTATCGGCTCCGCAGGGATCGAATGGGCCGAGAACGTCGGGTTGGGTTCTGGTCTGGTCATTGGGAGTTGTAACGGAATCCGCTATCTGGCGATGACCGATGATGAAAACGGGAGGTTTCTAGAAGCGCGCGAGGACTCTACCGTCCTAGCCACGATTTCCGGATGCGTAACCATAATCGAACCAGGTCCGGTGCAAAATATGATGGTGGGGGTCTTCGACACCAATAGCCTGCACTCTTTCAAGTTGGTCACACCCTGAATCCAGTTACCTGCTAGTCCCGTTATCCAAAGCGGAGAATCAGGCACGGTGAGTAAGGCTAACTCAGATTTTCGGCCGGTCGGTTGTTTACGGGTTCTGCTCCTGATGAATCCCGCGGCCGAATCAGGTCCGCCAGAGGCGCTGGAGTTGGCGGTCCCGCTATGACCTCAAGGTGACTGATTAGCATTCCCTGCTGCGTTGGCGGCAGCGCCGGTGTTTCGGGTAATCAAAGTTTCATCGGCGTTGATAGAATTTGGGGGGTGTTGGATTCTGTGCGGAACGACCGGTAAAATCAAACGTGAGACAGGGAATTGAGGAAGATTTAGATGCAATTGCCAAGGCAATTGAGCCTTGCTCCCCTTTATACTGATTAACCAAGCAGAGCCACTGCAAGAACAGATACCAGCACATGTTGTTTGGTGGGTCTGCTAGACGCAGGGTTTAGACCAAACGGTTAGATTCTAGTCAGCTAACACTATTTGGATGAGGCATTGAATGCCACAAGAAGATATTGAGTTGATGGCGCACTTGCTCCGCCGGGCCGGGTTCGGCGCCGGCCGGCAAGAGCTTGAAACCTATCTGGCCAAGGGCTACGAGGCGACTGTCGAGGAGTTGCTGTACCCGGGTGAAGACCACCTGGAAGAAGATATCGTGCGGCGTTATTGCATAGATATCGACGACCTTCGCCAGCCGGATTCCATCATCGGCTGGTGGATCTACCGGAACATCAACAGTCAAAGCCCCCTCCGGGAAAAGATGGCCCTCTTCTTCCACGGCTTGTTCGCCACTCGTTGGGACAAGGTGATCAATACCCGCGCTGCTGCCGCTCAGATCGACATGTTCCGGCAGAACTGTCTGGGTGATTTTCGAACGATGTTGCTGAACCTGTCCCGTGATCCGGCGATGCTCCTCTTTCTAGATAATGACGTGAATCACCGCGACGCTCCCAACGAGAATTACGGCCGGGAGTTGCTGGAACTGTTCTCCATGGGCGAAGGCAACTACTCGGAAGATGATGTCAAAGCCTGCACCCGGGCGTTCACCGGTTGGAATGTGGCGCCCAAGATTCCCAAAGTGCCGTGGGGAGACTTTCCAAGGGAGTTCGAGTTCAGGCCCGACGACCACGATGAATCTGAAAAAGTGTTTCTTGGTCATGCCGGCGCATCCGATGGCGGGGACATAATAGACATAATCGTAAAAAACCCTGCCACCGGCCGCTTCGTCGCCACCAAGCTCTACAACTTCTTTGTTGCCGATGCCCCTCCCCCCGAAGATGTGGTCCAGACACTTTCAGCGGTCTATTTCGATTCCGGTTATGATCTCAGAGCAGTCATGCGGACCCTGCTGAATTCAGATTTCTTCAAAGAGGCCAGGTTCGCCAAGATAAAAGGGCCTGTGGAAGTGGTATCGGCAGTGCTGCGGCTGGTCGGGGATTTCCGCGCACCCAAACCTGGCTTGGTCGAGATCGCTCGTCATGCCATGTTCATGGGACAAGAACTTTTGAGTCCCCCCACGGTGGAAGGCTGGCATACGGGCAAGGAATGGCTTGACACCAGTACCCTGGTCGCCCGGGTGAATTTCGCCACGGAACAGATGGGAAACATCGAACAGCCGGGTATACGCGACATCATCGCCCGCCTCAGCGCAAAAGGCACGTCCATGTCTCCTGAGGAGTTGATCGACGGCTGCCTGGACCTGCTGGGCCCCATCATGCTGAACGACAGGACCCGCGAGATCCTAGTGGACCGGGCACGTTCGGCAGGTGATTTCAGCTTCGGCACAACCGCTGAAAAGACAGAGTTCGCACAAAGGGTGGGAGACACGCTCCAATTCATTGCAGCCGCTCCTGAGTTTCAGTTGGCGTAGGCTGATTGTCAGACCATGGCCATAGATTCGACGCCTACTCCAACCTACACCTACCGTCACACCATTGGCGTTGACCTCTATTCCGGCCGGGGCTTCCGAGACCCGGTCGATATGGCACAGGGGCCCGACGGTAAAGTGTACGTCCTGCAGCGGGGCACCCCGTTTCACCAAAACGTGCTGATCAAGGTCTGCGGCCCGGACCAAGAGCTCCTTGGAGAGTTCGGTGATTACGGCAGCGAAAAAGGCCAGTGGGTATGGCCAGCCTGTATCGTGATGGACTCAGACCAACTGCTCTACGTGAGCGACGAGTGGAATCACAAGATATCCATCTTCGATACTGAAGGGAGCTTCGTCCAAGAGTGGGGTGAACACGGAAACGGACAAGGCCAACTCAATAGTCCCTGCGGGATGGCGCTTGACCTGGACGGAAATATCCTGGTGGTGGATACCCTGAACCACCGGGTCCAAAGGTTCTCTACCCAAGGTCGTTTTTCGGCCCAATGGGGCAGCTTTGGTGAATCGGAAGGACAATTCAATATGCCCTGGGGCGTGGCGGTCAGCGGCCAAGGCGAGGTTTACGTCACCGATTGGCGCAACGACCGCGTACAGAGGTTCGATTCCGAAGGCAATTACCTGTCACAGTGGGGTTCTTCAGGGGAGGCGGACGGGCAGTTCAACAGACCGGCAGGGATCGCCGTGGACGGTGAAGGCTTGGTCTATGTGGCGGACTGGGGCAACGACCGAGTGCAGGTCTTCAACCCCGGCGGCGTATTTGTGACCAAATTGCTGGGCGACGCAACTCTCTCAACCTGGGGAGTTGAACAGTTGAAGAATTTTCCAGTGATGGTAGAGGAGCGGAAGGCAGCCAAAAACTTGGAATCCGAAAAACTCCTGAGCCGCCCGCGAGGGATCAAGACCGACCAGGAAGGCCACATCTTCGTAGTGGACCCGCCCAGAGGCCGCGTGCAGGTGTACCGAAAGGAGAATTGATGCTCCGGGAATTCTCTTCCTGATCACCTTGGCTGAAAATCGATCAGTGACTTTGAAGCTGTAGGATAGCGTTTCGGGAAGGACTGAATAAAATTCCCAGTGCTTCTATAATTAGAAATTGGAATCACGGAAATGTCCATCGGCTGCGGAAGTCATCGTTGCTATATAAACGAGATGAACCTACCGGACTAACGGCCTGCGGATTGGAGGCAAGCGAATAGGTACCCAAGACACAGCATTGATGGCCCATCTCATGCGGAGAGCAGGTTTTGGGGCCACCCGCGAAGAACTGGAGACCCGCGTCGCCAAGGGATACGAGGCTACGGTAGAAGAACTCCTGTGCCCGGTTAACCAGGAGCCTAACGACCGGTATGAGATGCTCCGGTATCACCCCTGGGCATGGAGCCCTGGAACCCCGAGAGGAATGGGCGCGGCCCAATGGTTCTACTCCATGATCAGTACCGACCGCCCACTAGAGGAGAAGATTGCGCTGTTCTGGCACAGCGTCTTCGCGGTTGGAGTCTCCAAAGTGGACCATTACGCCGAACTGACGGATATGATCTCGGTGTTCCGCAACAAGGGCATGGGAAATTACCAGGATTTGCTTCTGGATATGGCCCGGAACCCGGCCATGATCTATTGGTTGGATAACCATGAGAACCACGCAGACTCAGTGAACGAAAACTGGGGCCGGGAGTTGCTCGAGCTGTTCAGCATGGGCGTGGACAACTATACCGAGGTGGACGTGAGGGAATGTGCCCGGGCCTTCACCGGTTGGACCATCGCCCACCACCTGCCACGCTTCCCGCTGACCCGATTCCAATGGGAGTTCGAATACCGGGAGCTTGACCACGACGACGGCGAGAAGACCTTCTTGGGGGAGACCGGAAGGTTAAACGGCGAGGACATAATCAGAATCATATGCGAGCAACCCGCCACCTCCCGTTTCATCGCTAGACATCTCTACAACTTTTTCGTGGCCGATGAGCCCCCGGTGCCGGCATGGTCGGTCACTCCGCCGAGTGATCCGGAGGCCATCGAACTGCTGGCGAAAACTCTGACCGACTCAGACTATGATATCGCCTCCGCGCTGAGGGTCCTGTTCAACTCAGATTTCTTCAAGAATGCCCGCTTCGCGCGCCTGAAGAGCCCCGCCGAAGTGGTGGTCGGAACGCTGCGATTGGTTGGTGGCGTTGATTTCCCTTCCCCCGGTATCGGGGATCTTTCAAGACAGACCGCCAATATGGGCCAGGAATTGTTGAACCCGCCCACGGTGGAGGGCTGGCACACCGGCACCGAATGGATCAGCATCAGTTCGTTGTCCAAGAGGGTCAATTTCGCGGCCCGGCTGGTGAGCGATGTCACTCGGCCTGGTATCAAGTCTATGGTCGACCGTCTGCGTGATATGGGCCGGCTGCAGCCGGAACAGATGGTGGACGCCTGCCTTGACCTGATGGGCCCGGTAGAGGCTGCTCCGGAGAACCGTCAGCAGCTCGTTGATTTTGCCAGCGAACACGGCGATTTTGATTGGGGAACCAAGGAATCGTCCGAGGCTGCTACTCTTATCGTGATCGAATTATTGAGACTCATAGTCGCACTTCGAGAGTACCAATACGCCTAGAGTCTCCAAACGCCCCGATATCCGCGGAGTCTAAGAATGAACGCCAAGAGCAAACAACCGGTACTGGTGGTGGTGCAACTCACCGGCGGCAATGATTACCTCAACACCGTCATTCCCTATACCGATCCTCTATACCGGGACAACCGGCATGGAGTCGGCGTGCCTGACGACCAGATTCTGCGGTTGGACGATCAACTGGGGTTTCATCCTGAGATGGGGCCGGTCAAAGACATCTACGATAAAGGGAATATGGCCATCATCCATGGGGTGGGCTATGCCAATTCCCCGCGTTCCCATTTCCGTTCAATGGACATCTGGCACACCTGCGAAGTCGATAAGATGGGAACCGAAGGATGGCTGGGGCAGGCGACCAGGGATATGGACCCCAATAAAGAGAACGTCTTGACCGCTGTCAGTTTTGGCCCTGGACTATTTCGGGCGCTGACTCTCCCAGGAGTGCCCATGGCCGCCGTAGATGACCTGGAAAGCTACGGGCTTTTTACCGATATCTCCAGTGAGCAGCAACGCGCCGGTATCTTGGACCGGTTCGCCCGCATGTATTCCCCGGTCATGGGGAGTGGGGCCGTGATGGACTATCTGGGCCAAACGGGGCTGGATACGCTTAAGGGCGCAGACATCTTGAGTGAAGCTCCCAAGAAATATTCATCCACGGTGGAATACCCGGATACCACGATAGCCAAGAATCTAAAGGGGATCGCGCAGGTCCATCTGGCAGACCTCGGCACCCGCGTACTGTATTGCGATCAGGGCAGCTACGACACCCACTGCGACCAGGTGCGCACGCACAGCAAACTGTGGCAGGAACTGTCTGAAGGGATCGAGTGCTTCTTCGCCGACTTGCACGAGCACGACGCCGCCGACAACGTGGTCATGTTTGTCTTCAGCGAGTTTGGCCGGCGCACTCAGGATAACGGAGGCGGAACCGATCACGGGGCGGCAGGCGTGGCATTCGCCATCGGCGACCCTGTTAAGGGCGGACAATACGGCGAGTATCCCTCATTCAAACCAGAGGCTTTGGAGCAGGGTGACATGGTTCCCCTCGTGGACTTCAGAGGCGTCTATTCCACCATACTGGAGGACTGGCTTGGCCTGGACTCCAAACCGATCGTGGGCGGCGCCTTCGAGAAATTCGCATTCGTGAATCGACTTCCAGCAGCCTGATGAGACCGGTCCCAGGCGGAGACGGTAATTGCTAACACAGGTAGCGGCAGGCAGGACCTATAGCTACAGCCATAGCGTGGGTTGGGGAGGAGGGTCCGGTACAGGATTCACATTCCCGGTGGCCGCTGCATTGGGGAACGACGGGCTTTTTTACATGATCAACCGGGGGAGCGAGAGCTTCAGCGGTGTGGCGTGGAACCACACGGGGAACGCCGCCCGGATCAGCATGCTCACCCTGGGCAGCAACCCTGGGGACGAAGAGCTGGCCGGCGAGTTCAGCACCTACGGGGATGGCGACGGTGAGTTCATCTGGGGCGCCGGAATCGCTGTTGACGGCGAACAGAACGTCTACCTCACAGACGAGTGGCTAGATCGGGTGTCTGTCTTCGACCGGGATGGGAAATTCCTCAATCAGTGGAGCGTCCTGGATGATAGTGACGAAGGCCCATATGGGGCTTCCGGTCTGGCTATCGACCCCGGCGAAAACCTCTATGTCGTGGGCGGGCGCAGCCATCAGATCAGCAGACTCAGCAAAGACGGGCGGTTGTTGGCTCGCTGGGGAAGTTGCGGCGATGGGCAAGAACAGTTGAACTCGCCTTGGGGCGTGGCCCTAGATCAGGCGGGAGACCTGTACGTCGCCGACCACCTTAACCACCGGGTCCAAAAATTCTCCCCGGATGGAACGTGGCTGGCCCAGTTTGGCAACCGCGATGGAGGCCGGGGACAGCTTTCTTTCCCGACTGACGTAGCGGTAGACTCCGAAGGGGACGTCTACGTCTGCGATTGGACAGACAACGGGTTCAACCCCGGCCGGGTGCAGATCTTTGACCCTGAGGGCAAGTTCATAACCAGCCTGACCGGCGACGCGCAAACCCTCTCAAAATGGGGACAAGAATGGGTCGACGCCAACCCGGATGTGATCAAAGCCCGGCGGTTGGTGCGCTCCACAGAGCCGGAATGGCGGTTCGCCATGCCCAGGGGGCTGGTCTTTGACGCAGCCGGCA
>CAYXDE010000001.1:113718-123810 GCA_964463525.1 uncultured Dehalococcoidia bacterium
CCTTGTCTTGGACACCCAGCGCTGCCGGATACAGATCTACGACAAGCTGAAACACTACGACGTTCCCCAACTGAACCTCTAGTCTGGGCCCTGCATGTCGATAGAGTTGGTGGCCGTGCGCCAACTCTACAGACTCCGAATCAAGCCGATAGACATGCCCTCTGCCTCGACCTGTTCGGTTCCGCTGCTGCGATTCCTACTCACCCACCCAGGAGACCTGATACACCTGATTACCGATGTGATCTGCGATATATAATCGTCCCTGATTATCAACAGCTACATCGATCGCAGCGTCAAATCCGGTCGCGAAATCTTCGTGTGTCCCACGGTATACCCCTGCTTGTATCTCTTCGAGCGTGACCGCCACAACCTTGGATGCGGGGCGGCCAAAGATAGCCACAAAGACCCTGTCCAAGAATTCAGGGGGGAATTCTTCCCTGGAATATGCCACTGTTCCCGTGGGCACCGAGTGGCTCAGAAACTCAAGGGCCGGGGCCGTGGATTCTGACCAGGGCGGCGGAAACCCGAAGTCATCGGGGTAGCCGTAATTGTGTCCTTCCCGGACGACGTTCAATTCATCTCTTGGGGACCAGAGAAGGCGCTCGTCGGTCTGGTCGGGCCCGTTGTCAGGAACAACCAGGAGGCCCGAAGCTGTGAAGGCCACGTCGTAGGGATTTCTCAAACCGGAAGCATAGACCCTCAGATCTGAACCATCGGGATTTGCCACCAGAATCGACCCCGCCAATGGGTGTTCTTCCGGTCCGTGGTCGCTGGTTCCTCCCAAGGTCATGTAGAGGAGACCGTCGGGTCCGATCGTGAGGCCGTTGTTGGAATGAGCGTCATAGACAAACGTCGGAAGTCCTTCGATGATCGCGGTGGTCTCGTCCGGTTTGCCGTTGCCGTCCACGTCCCGGTATCGGATCACCTTTCCCCCGCCGGAGACGTAAACGGTCTGGTCATCATCGCTGATCGCCAAGCCTAGGGCGAGCCCGTCCTTTCGGGAAAACAACCCGGATTTATCCCCTGAGCCATCGCCATTGGTGTCCTCAACCAAATGGATATCGCCGTTCAATGTGGCCACGTATAGCTTGCCGTTGGAATCGAAGGCTATGGAAGTCGGGCTGTGCAGCCCCTTAGGCAGGTAAGACCGGATCTGGAAGCCGGGCGGGACGCTCAACGACGCTGAGATGTCCTGGGAAGGCACCTCCGCGCCGCTGGGAACGAATACCGCGCCCAAGAATAACCCGGTCAAGGATATCCCCACGGAGATCGTTAGGGCAGGGAACCGCATCTGGACATTTCGACGCAATACGGCCAGTACCCCGATAACGGCGGCAACCGGAATAGCAGTTCCGGCCAAAATACCCAAGATTACCGGCGTGTAATCAGAGGTTTGCCACACTCGCTTGGCGAGTCTAAACGGGTTAAAGTCGAACAGTGACCATGGCGAGTCGAAACTGGCGTCCAGGCTCGAAACGAAGATTATCGCGAGGGTTAGACCCCCCATCCCAAAGATGGCAGCGCCCCAGAGGAGCGCTGGGCGTTGTCGCGACCCAGCCAGGAACGTTCCGCCCATAACGGCCCATGCGGCCAGAGAGACAAGGGCTGTCAGTAGCCAAATGCTCATGTTAGTTCTGGTTCCTATCCGGCAGTTCGGCGCCGGAACTTAAAGATCGTTAATGATATCTCAATATTGTGTCGACGAGTCCGTCGAATTGCCCCAGCCCGTCGTCAACCAACGATTCATGATGTTAGGGTTTGACCAACCCGTCGTCCGAGTTGGACCTGATCTCGAAAATCCTCTTCGCTCCCAGGAGCATGAGAGGGATTATGAACGGGTAGGAAAGCCAAAGAAACCTGCCGTCGGGCGCAGCCGCTAGAAAGGCGTAAGAAAACGCCAAGACGGAACAGAATGTCCCAAGTACCAAATGGGGATTGATTGTCAAAAGTGACCGGGCTTCCGAAGCACCCAGCCGAATCAACACCAGTAGAGTCAGCATTCCCGGTAGGGCGGTCGTTAGAAACGCAGCGTACCAGGTCTCTTTTCGCGGTAGGTTAGTCAAGATTCTGTCTACTGATGGAGTCCATTGATAAAGTGAGTCCGGCGCCGGGGTCCACGTGCGCACCAGGACCAGGGCAATAACCGACGCTGCCACCAATGGGAGTCCTGTCAAGAAAACGCGAGACCAGGACTTAGTTATCAGTAATTGGTATGCGACTGCCCCTGGAACCAAAATGATCACACTTTCTTTGGCGAGAACGCCGAGAAAAAGTGTGGCGGCGAGCAGAGTCCATCTTCTCATGACAGTGAGGTACACACCAATGGTGATGAAGAATATCAATAGTGGTTCCACTAAGCCGATCGTGCCGTAGAAAAAAATCGGAAACGAAAAAACATAAATAGCGAGTCCCCCCGTGCTCAACCGCCAGCCCAACCGGCACCTCTGGAATATCTGCCACAGCACGCCCAGCGTAGCGATGGAGAAGATCAAGTTGACGACGTTCAAAGATGTCATGGGACGAAAGGGCAGGGGGGCTGCTAGGAGCGGTGACAGTGGCCGGTAGGCGAATGGGGCCTCCACCAACTCTTCGGGGGCAAGTTCACCGCGAAAGTGCTTCACATAATTCACGTACCAGCCTGCATCCCTCAGCGACTCGCTGCAGTCGGCGCCCCCGCAGGTATACCGGGCCACGATGCCAACGTCATTACGATTGAAACGAGGCAAGCTCACAAGAACTAAAGCCACTGCGAATATCAGGAGGACAAAGGTGGTCCGGGCAGTACCTATTGAGTGTGACGAATCCAACGTAACAGCACTTGTGTGGCAGGGTTAGATAAGGTTGCCAACGACGGGCCGCAAAGAGGCGCTGCCCGTTGGGAATCTTTTATCGGATTTCTTAAGATCGGCCAACCCCATTGATGGATATTACACACTGATGATCGAATCGATACTTGGGTTTCTTGCAGCGTTCGATGGCGTGCGGCCGGACCCTGCCCTGCCAGCGTTAGACGGACACGGATTGGGTCTCGTCACTGGTATTGCGGTCCCTAGATTGACTGCCGGTTCTGCTTGATGCCACATCAAGTCGTACCCTCGGCAACCGGCGTCGCCGGCCTCTGTATTTGCGGTATGCCTCTGCGATGGCGTTGGAGAGCTTGACCGGGTCGTGCCTGGCCGTTCGACTGCTGTCGGTCTCGTCGATCACGTCAGCGCTCACCAACAAGGCTTCATCTTCCCAAGGGTCGTTGGTCCGGATGAAATCCAGGCCCGCCGGCGTGGGGCCTTCAGGCAGATTATTGTTGGAGATGACAGCATCGACTGCAGCATCACCACCATAATGCCGGACGATGTTCAGGTGGTCGAGGACACTGTAGCCTTCGGTCTGGGCGGGCTCTTCGGCAACGTTGCACACATAGGCTTTGAATGCCGGTGAATCTGCCAGGGCTTCGGAGATCCCGGAGATCAGCAGATTGGGTACGATGCTGGTGAACAGACTGCCCGGCCCGATCACCACCATGTCTGCGTCCTCTATGGCCCTGACCGCTTCGGGATGAGCGGTGGGATCAGCGGGTATCAGCGTCAAAGACCGAAGACGGTCAGCGGATTTCCCGACCCTGGTTTCTCCGATCAGAGTCTCACCCGCTACCGTGCTGCCGACCAATGTCACATAGTTGGATGTTGAGGGTACGACCCGCCCCCGTATCGCCAGGAGCTGCCCGGCGACCTCGACTCCTCTGTAGAAATCGCCGCCTATACCCGCCAGTGCGGCTATGAAAATATTGCCGAAGCTGTGGCCATCCAGCTGTCCATCAGACTCGAAACGGTAGTCCATGAGCTGTTGCATGACATCTTCAGAGTCTGCCAGCGCTACGAGGCAATTTCGGATGTCTCCCGGAGGCAGTATGCCCAGTTCACTCCTGAGCCGGCCGGAGCTTCCGCCGTCATCTGCGACCGTGACCACCGCGGTTATGTTGGAGGTGTAGTGCTTCAGGCCACGCAGGAGGTTCGGCAGGCCGCTCCCGCCGCCGATCACAGTGATCTTTGGCCCCGAGCCGAGCACTCTCTCCACGTAGAGTGAATCGAAGAACGGCAGGTTTCGGGTGGTGTTCCGCACATTTCCAAGCGATCTGATAAGGCCCAAGCTCGCTATGAACGCGCCTACGACGCCGATACCGATGAACAGCCCGCCCCGCAGGTAAGGAGATTGGTCGCGCAAGCTCACCGATTCCAGGAAAGAGATGAAGGTGGGACCGGTGGATATCTTCAAAGCGAAGATTATGCCGATGGTTATGAAAGCGACGCCGAAAGCACCCACGCCCAACCAGCGCTTCAAAGAAAGCCCCGGGATCAAGAGGAAGAGAAGATACTGCTGAGATCGCCTACTGGTCAGCGCCCTAAGCGCTCGAATCATGGTCCTCCGCCGCAAACAACACCGCCCGACTCTGACGGCCTATGAATGGTCTGTCTGGCAGCTGGTTTAGATGGGTCAGCCAGCACAGACCTTAAGTTGGATTCTAGGGAGCCGCGCACAGGAGTGTCAAGAAGAACCGCGACTCCGGAATCTAGGTCGATAGAACTCCTCAAGTCGGCTTGGGCCGGTACCTTTGTTTTATTCAGCGCGTATCGCCGGCGCAACCTGTGTGTGCCAGGCAGTGGCCTGCTCGTAGGAATGGGCCGCGCGGAACAGCGTTTCCTCCGCAAAGGGAGCGGCGCCTAGTTGTAGTCCGATGGGCAGACCGTCTGACGTGAATCCTCCCGGAATAGAGATGGCCGGCAGGGCGGTCAACGAGTACATGCCGGTGTAGGCTCTGCGGAAGAAGAAGCGCCTTCGCACGTCATCTGCGTTTTCGAACCTGGCGGTGAGGTCTGTGTGCTTGGGCGCGGGATAAGGCGAAGTTGGTGAAACCAGGATGTCTACGTCGCCCAACGCTGCCATGACCTGGCGGCGCAACAACACCCGGGCCTTGGCTGCCCGGTTGTATACCTTGGCCGGGACCAAAGCCGCCGACTGCAGCCTGGTGCGGCTGGCTTGGTCCAGATCGCCGGGCTGATTGCGGAGAATCTCATCCCTCGCACCTGCGCCTTCGGTATCGGCGATGCCCACGAAGATCGCCCCCGCCAGCTCCGCCAGCGGTATGGAGACTTCCTTCACCTCGGCGCCAAGTCCCCTGAAGGTGTCCAAGCTTGATTCGATAGCGCTCCGAACGTCCGGATGCATGTCGTCGGTCTCGTGCAACTCCTTTATGAGTCCCACGCGAAGGCCCTTCACTCCGTTCCGCATCTCGGCGGTGTAATCCGGTACCGGTTGGCGGCTGGTGTAGGGGTCCTTTTCATCGTAGCCCGCTATCACCCCCAGCATGACAGCGCAGTCCTCCACGGTCTTAGTCATGGGCGCGGCGGCGTCCATGAACCAGCACATGTGGGTCATGCCGTAGCGGCTGACGCGTGTGAACGTGGGCCGCAATCCGACCACTCCGCAGTATGATGCCGGGCCTCGGCCGGAACCGCCGGTGTCTTCACCCATGGACGCGGCGCACAGGTGAGCGGCCAAGGCAACTCCCGAACCGCTGCTGGACTCGCCAGGCGTGCATTCGAAATTCCAGGGATTGGCGGGGATGCCCCAAGGAGGGTTCTGGGTGCCGCCCATGGCCAGTTCGCTCAGGTTCAACTTGCCCAGAAGCACACTTCCGGCGTCCCGCAGCCGCTGAATGACGGTCGAGTCCTCGTTGGGCACGAAGTCTTTGTAAACGTTGGAGCCGTTGCTGGTGAGGATGCCCTTGGTCCAATACTGGTCTTTCACGGCGATCGGGACCCCTGCGAGTGGCCCGGGGTCTTCACCCTTCTCCAGGCGGGCAGTCACTTCTTGGGCCGCGCCCAGGGCTTCTTCCCGCACCACGGTTATATACGCGGCCAGGCGTGAGTCCAGCCGGTCGATGCGCTCCAGATAAGCCCGGACAGCGTCCGTCGGGGAGAGTTCGTTGGCTTTAACTGCCCGTGCGGTCTCAGTTGCGGAAAGAAAGGCGATCTCTTCTGAATTCATGGAGTTCTCCAAAGGCGATTTTAGGTACGGGGCAAAAAGTAGCTCTAGGCTTCGCCTTCTTCAGGGAAGATGGTCACGGGAAGGATATCGGCTAGGTCCAGGTCTTTCAGGCGGTCCATCTCCTGGATCAAGCTGCCGAACCGGCTGGTGACCTCTTCCAATTCGTCGTCCGCGATCTCTATGCCTGCCAGCTTCGCCAGTTCGTTCACGGTATTCTTGTCCACGGCCATCTAGGTGTACCTCATGTGTCTGAGCCCACGGATGCAGGGCTGAAATTCTTGGGCCAATATAGTCCTGAGTGATGTTCCTGTCCAGACTGACACCAGACTTATCGACTGTCTGAAAGCATCTGGCGCATAGGGTTCGACGTATTATGATTGAGGCTTGTAGCAGATCCGAGCTTCGAGCCTGCATAAAAAATTGATGAGAAATCATTTTCCCGTGATTCTTCTTTTCCTGCGACACAGGGTATGAACGGCGGCGCCAGCGTTTTTACCAGTATCCAAGAAGCCGGAGTGTCGTTCATGATGTTTCACCCATCCACACCGGGCGAGACACCATCGAGTCTGTGCAGTCCGAGATGTTGGGCGCCGCCGCCGCGACCGTCGTTGCATTGCTCACGTCACCCGAGTTCGCGGTCTGGATGACAACCCGGTGATATCTGAAGCCGGGCCCAATCGCAATTCCACCGGGCCGTTGATATACTTTGGCCACCACGAACGGCACACCTGAGGGAGATTTACCCATGATTTGGACCTCAGCCATCTCTGAGCAACCGGTATTAGAAGACGCCATCGCCGAGTGCGGTGCAGCTATAAAAAAGTCCGTTGGAGGCGAGCCCCCCGATCTGGCGGTAGCCTTCATATCTCCGCATTACGAAGGCTCCTACGACAGCGTTGCGGGCCTGATGGCCGAGTCGCTAGGCGCGAAACATGTGTTTGGCTGCTCCGGCGGCGGAGTGATCGGCAACGGACTTGAGATAGAACAACGGGCGGGGGTCTCGATAACCGCCGCCGTTCTTCCCGATGTGACGATCAACCCGTTCCACCTTCAGGTCGGCCAGGTCCCTGACTTGGACGCCGGCCCCGACAAATGGGAAACGATGGTCGGTGTGGACGCCGGCCGGGAGCCGCACTTCGTCATGCTGGCCGACCCCTATTCCTTCCCAGTGCAAGACCTGCTGATGGGCATGGACTTCGCCTTTCCCAACGCCACCAAGATCGGCGGCCTGGCCAGCGGCGCTGCCCGGCAGGGCGGAAACGCACTTTTCCTGGATGGAGAGGTCCTGCGCACGGGCGCCATCGGCCTGGCGCTCGACGGCAATATCACGGTCGACACAGTCGTGGCCCAGGGCTGCCGGCCCATCGGCCAGCCGATGCGGATCTCCAAGAGCGACCGGAATATGCTGGTTGAGCTGGATGGAGAGCCGCCTCTGTCGGTGCTCCGAAATCTGTTCCAAGAATTATCCGAGAGAGACCAACAACTCTTGGGACACTCCCTTTTCCTCGGCGTGGTGATGGACGAGTTGATCGACGACCCGGTCCAAGGCGATTTCCTCATTCGCAACGTTGTTGGCATGGACCAAGCCAGCGGCGGTCTGGCCATCGGAGAGATGCTGAAAGAGGGACAGTTGGTCCAATTCCACCTCCGGGACGCCGATACCTCGTCCGGCGATCTGCAAGCCGTCTTGAGCCGGTACGCCGATGAGAACCGGGAGAACGATATTCCAGGCGCGTTGTTGTTCTCATGTTTGGGCAGGGGCGAATACCTCTACGGCAAGGCCAACCACGACACCGACCTGTTCCGCGACAAGCTGGGTGACGTGCCGCTTGGCGGGTTCTTCTGCAACGGCGAGATCGGCCCGGTGAGCGGCACCACGTTCCTCCACGGCTACACCAGCTCCTTCGGCCTATTCCGCCCCAAATCCTAGCGGCTCGCCGCGTTTTCTTGGATCGGTTAGTCTGCGAGATTGACGTTGGCTTGGGCAGGAAATAATCGGTGAGTTTGTCTGTTGGCATTCCGGTGTCTTTGAGCGGGCAGTTCCAGACTCAAGGGCGGCAGGCTCTGGCCGGGTTGCAGGCGTGGGCCCGTGGCACCAATGCTGAGTCTCCAGACTCCTTCACGATCGTTCACTATGACGACGCCAGCAACCGGTCCACGGTCAAGGAAGTCACTCGGCGGCTGATCGTCGACGACCAGGTTGATATCCTCATCGGTCCCTACTCCAGCGTTCTCACGTCCGCGGCGGCCGAGGTAGCTGAGGAGCACGGCAAACTCCTGTGGAACCAGGGCGGGGCGTCGGACGACGTTTACCGGCAGGGATACCACTGGACCGTGGGCGTGCTCACTCCGGCCAGCCGTTACTTGGCCGGTTTGCTCCCGATGGTCCGGGAGGCTGACCCAACAGCCAGTACCGTAGCCCTGCTCAGGGCATCCACCGGCGAGTTTCCCCAAGCAGTCTGCTCGGGGGTGGCGGATGCAGCCGACAGTCAAGGATTCAGAATCGTATCGACCGGTGAATTTCCAGCGTCAGCCACGGATTTCACGCCTGTGATCGATGAACTAAAGGCGGCTAAGCCTGACATAGTAGTAGCGGTGGGCCGGGTGCGGAATGACCTTCGGTTAGCCCGTCAGTTGGTTGAGAGCGGCGTCAATGCTGGCACGGTCGTTGCGGTTGCGGCAGGTATTCAAGAATTCCAAGAGGACCTGGGCGGCCTGGCGAATGGGTTCTCCGGCCCCAGTCAATGGGAACCGAAAGCGCATTTCGAGCCTGACTTCGGGCCGTCCACAGACCAGGTGCTTACCTCGCTCAGACAGGACGGCCACCAGCACATCGACTATCCGATGGCCCAGGCCTACGCTGCTGGACTGGTGGTGCAGAAGTGTCTGGCGGAGGCCGGCAGCGTTGACAGCCTAGCTTTGCGGGAGGCCGCGGCGTGCTTGAAGTTTTCGACGTTCTACGGGAATTTCGAGATCGACGGGGAGACCGGCCGGCAGATCGGGAGGGAGACCCTGCTAGTACAATGGCAACGAGACCGGAAAGTGATCGTCTGGCCGCCAGAACAGGCGGAGAAGCCTCTGGTTTACCCTTGGCGTTAGGGCGGGCCGGATTGGCACTTAGGGGGAGATATGTCTGAACTTGAGGGTAAAGTCGCTCTGATCACGGGTGCGGGGCGCGGTATCGGACAGGCCATAGCATTGGCTTACGCACGAGAAGGCGTCAGTCTTTCCTTGGCCGCCAGGAGCGCATCGGAGCTGGAGGAAACGGCCGCCGAGTGTAGAAAGTCGGGATCTGAGGTGTTGATAACTTCCACCGACGTGACTGATGCGGACCAGGTGAAACGGTTGGTGGACGCGACCGTCGACCACTTCTCGACCATCGATATTCTGGTCAACAATGCCGGTATCGCCGGCCCTCTAGGTCCACTGGAAGATAATGACCTATCAGCCTGGGTCGATGCCATTCAGGTCAACTTGATCGGAGTTTACCTGTGCTGCCGGGCCGTGGTGCCCGTGATGCGGCGGAAAAATTCGGGCCGCATCGTGAACCTGTCCGGCGCGGGAGCGGCCAATGCCTGGGCCAATATGTCCGCTTATTGCTCCAGCAAAGCTGCGGTGGTGCGTTTGACCGAGGTGCTAGCCCTGGAACTGGCAGAGACCGGCATCACCGTAAACGCTTTGGGGCCAGGCTCGGTCCACACTCAGATGTGGGACGAGATGACCGAGGCTGCGGCTGAAGTGGGCGCGGACCTGATCCATGAGACCGGCCTTCGAGTGACATCGGGAGGCGGAGCGTCTATAGACCGCTGCGCTGACCTGGCCGTGTGGCTGGCCGGAACCAAAGCCGACGGGCTGAACGGCAGAATCATCTCTGCGTTCAATGATGACTTTGAGGCTCTAACTCCGGCCATACCGGAGATCATGGCTTCGGACCTCTACACCTTAAGGCGGGTGGACCCGGCCTAGGGTTCCCGCCGAAAGAAGAAAGCGGGCTGCTCGTTATTAGAGCGATGGAGCCAGACGTGCGTAGGGGCACGGCATTGCCGTGCC
>CAYXDE010000001.1:123820-150830 GCA_964463525.1 uncultured Dehalococcoidia bacterium
ACGAAAAAAGGGAGGGGCCGATTTATGGCACCGCCCTTTTGATCAACCAGAGGTTTTCCTGGAGGGTTATTTCTCCAGTTCGATGGGGTTGCTGAGGACCCCGATACCCTCTACTTCGATCTCGCAGACGTCGCCGTCATTCATCTCTTGAGGCTCGCCCGGAGTGCCGGTGTAGATCATGTCGCCCGGCTCCAGAGTCACGTACTCAGTGACGAATTCCATGATGGTGGGAATGTCGAATATCAGGTACGTGGTGCTCTCGCTCTGGACCTCTTTCCCACTGATGCGGCCTGTGACCCGGACGTTATGGGGGTCGAGTTCGGTCTCGATATAAGGGCCGGCCGGGGAGAAGGTGTCTGAGGACTTGGCCCGCCACCAGTTGCGGTCGTCGCGCTGCCAGTCACGGGCGGAAACGTCGTTGCCGCAGGTGTAGCCAAGCACATGTTCCATGGCGTTGGCCTTGGTGAGTTTGTTGCAGCGGTCCTTGACTATGATGACGAGCTCGGCTTCGGCGTCCAGCTTCTCGGTGCCCTTGGGCCGGATGATGGTCTCGCCCGGGCCGATGACCGAGGTGGGGGTCTTGTAGAAGACCATGGGCTCGGCGGGCGCAGGACGGTCGTGCAGGTGGCTGGAGTAGTTCAGCCCGATGGCGAGGACCTTGGTGGGCTCGGAAGGGGCCAATAGCTGGACCTCTGAGATCTTGTGGGTGTGGTCGGTGATCGTGAAATCTTCAAAGGGGGTGGCGCTCAGCTCTTTGACCGAGTCGCCCTCCACGGCTCCGTAACTGATCTGGCCGTGGGCGAGGTATCTAGCGATCTTCATCGGACTGTTCTCTCCTGCTTGATCTACAACTAAGACGATTAACCGGGTAATTTTAACGCCTGGAGACTTTGTTGGCTACCGGTGCGCCGGCCTCCCGCGCTCTATTCGTCAGCCCGGACTACGAGCACTGGCTGGCCGGAGTGCCGCACCAAGCGGTCCGTGACGCTGCCCAGCACCCAACGCTCTACTCCTGACCGGCCATGGGTAGTCATGGCCACCAAACTGTCTGGCGTCTCCTGCGCCAGGTCCAGGATTGCACGCGCGGCATTACCGCTGATCAGACGCTCCTCAACCGAAGTGATTCCTTTGGCATCAAGCTGGGTCTTCACCTTCTGGAGGTAAGTGGCCGCCTCTTCTTCGGCTTCCTTGGCATACTGCTCGAAACGGCCGGTGTCTATACCGGCGCCCATGGACATGTCGATGTACCGGTAATATTCGTCTGCCGAGGCTGTCACCCGCACCAAGATCACGTTCAGTCCCAGCGCCGGCGCCAAGGCTTCGACGTGAGGTAGGACCTGGTCTGCCAATGGGGAGCCATCCAAGGGGACTATGAGGTTCTTCAGTGAAACCGAGGACGGGGAGCTCCCGTCTGCTTGGGCGTGGGTGATCAGCAACGGGTTGCTCGCTCCATGGAGGACTTTGTCGGTCACGCTGCCCAGGACCCAACGTCCCAGGCCTGACCGGCCGTGGGTGACCATGGTTATGAGCGTATTGGGGTCTTTTTCAGCCTGGCTGATGATCTGGTCCGCCGCGTTTCCCTCGCGGGCATCCGTAGTGATGTTGAGGCCGGAATCTTTCAGATCAGCCTTAGCTTTCGCGAGATAGGTTTCCGCGCTGGTGCGGTAGCTGGCGGTTATCCGGGTCATATCCAGCCCACCATCGGGGTCGGCGAACTGTGGGACGGCCGAGTCGAATACGTTAAGCAGGTCGACGGGGATGTTGAATGCGCCGCCGAGCAGTCTCACGTATGGCATGGACTGTTCAGCTAGGCCGGAACCGTCCAACGGGACCAATATTCGCGTATACATGGAAATCTTTCCCCCTTTAAGTCTGACAGGCTATTCAGCCCGGAGAATCACGCTTTAGCTCTCTATGACAAGCTTACCGTAGAAGTCCCGGTCTTCCATAGATTGGTGCGCGCCGGCGACATCGTCCAGCGGAAACACTTTGGCGACGATTCCGCGCAGTGATCCGTGATGGACCACCTTCATGAAGTCGGCGAAGGTCCGGTTGCTGCGGCCGCCGCTTCCCATGAGCTGGAGAGGCCGGTTGTGCAGCAAAGACAGGTTCATATCGACCTGGGTGCCGGAGGTGACTCCGGTGATCACCAAACGGCCTCTGGGGGCCATTGATAGAAGGTTCTCGTTCCAGATCTCAGCCCCCACACAATCGAAGACCAGGTCCACGCCCTGCCCGCCTGTCAGCTCCTTCACGCGCTCGCTGAATTTGGGGGTCTCCTGGTAGTTGATGACCTCGTCCGCGCCCCATTCTTTGGCTTTGTCCAGCTTCCACTGGCTCCCCGCGGTGGTGATCACCCGCGCGCCGACCATCTTGGCCATCTGTATGGCCATGCTGCCTACGCCTGACCCTGCCGCTTGGACCAGCACTGTGTCCCAAGGCTTCATCTGCGCCTGGGTCATCAGGCAGTGCCAGACCGTGTGGGCCGCGATGGGCAGTGTGGCGGCCTCGGTGAACTCCATGGAGTCGGGTATGACGTGGGCGTTGGCCGCGGGCGCAGTCACGTACTCAGCGTGGCCGCCGTCCAGGTCGACCCCGATGCGCTTGCCGGCGGAGCAGGACTGGTCCAGGCCCATATTGCAGGCGTCGCACACACCGCAGGTGACCCGGTTGTTGAGGATCACGCGGTCGCCGATCTTGAGCGAGGTGTTCGCCTGGGGGCTGATGGCCGTCACTTCCCCAGCTATGTCGCAGCCCAAAGTACGGGGCAACGAACCGCCATACGACCCTCCGGCCCGCAGGTTCAGGTCCAGGTGGTTCAGGGCGCTGGCGCGCACACGGAGCAGGACCTCGCCCGGCGCAACTTCAGGTTCGGGCCGGTCACCGTAGACCAATTTGTCCGTCCCGCCATGCTCAGTGATATAAACGGCCTTCATGAGGCTGCCTCCTGGTTATTCTATGTGCTTTGATGCCTGGGTGTGGATCACGGGAATCATAACCTGGCGCACAGGCTCAGTCAAAGCTGAGGAGACAGTCAGCTCCAGCGGCGGTGTGGCATCTATTGACCCCCTTGGCAATGTCCAACTAACATCCACTAATCAGTTCGAATGTGGGAGTAAATGATGAGCCTGCCTGAATTTGACGTATCGGGCCAGAAGGTCTTGATCGTGGGCGCCGGCCGGGGGATCGGCAAGGGAATAGCGTTGGCATTCGCCGAGGCTGGGGCCGATGTTGCCGTGGCCAGCCTAACCGAGGCCACCGTGGGGAAGGTCGCCGAAGAGATCAGAGCCATGGGAGGTAAAGCCCTGCCCGTGACCGGAGACGCCACCAAAGCAGCAGACATGGACAAGATCACCGCCCAGGTGCTGGCTGAGTTCGGTCACATCGACACCCTGGTCACCTGCGTCGGCGATTCGATACGCAAACCGGTGGTGCAGCTGCCAGGCTCGTCCGAAGAGGGCATGACCGAGGACGATTGGAACAACGTGGTGAATATCAACCTGACCGAGGCCTTCCAGGGCTGCCGGTCGGTTGGCCCCCACTTGCTGGAGCGCGGCCAAGGCTCGGTCATCAACATCTCAGGCTGGGCTTCTTTCCGGGGCCGCCCCGGATATTCCGCCTATGACGCATCCAAGGCTGGAATCATGCGGTTTACCGAGACCGTTTCTCAGGAATGGGCGCCGTTCGGTGTTCGAGTGAACGCGGTTGCGCCGGGCTCCTTCCCGGACCCCGAGCAGATGTCCGCCGAGGCCTACAAGACGCGCCAGGACGACGCCAAAGGCAGGGTTCCCCTGGGCCGTATCGGCAAACTGAAAGAACCCGGCTACCTGTGCGTCTTTCTAGCATCACCCGCTGCCTCATACATCACGGGTCAGACGTGGGCGGTGGACGGCGGCATCAGCATCAAGCATCCCTAGCCTGTGTGAGCAGCTTTGATCGAGACTAACCGGAGGCCCCTGCAGCCATGATGAATTATCCCCTTCTGGTACATAAATTCCTGGAGCGGACGAGCACGTTCGCGCCTGAAAAAGAGATCGTGACCCGCGTGGAAGGCGGCAATCACCGATATACCTATGCCGACCTGATGCAGCGTTCGGCACGCCTGTCCAACGCGCTCGCCGGGTTGGGAGTGGGGCCCGGTGACCGGGTGGGGACGTTCGCCTGGAATAACTACCGGCACCTGGAGGCGTACTTCGCGGCCCCGGCCATGGGCGCCGTGCTGCACACCATCAATATCCGGTTATTCACCGACGACCTGGTTTACATAATCAACCACGCCGGCGACAAGGTGATAATGGTCGACCCAGACTTGGTCCCCATCTTGGAGCCTCTGGCGTCCCAGTTAGAGTCTGTGGAGCACTTCGTCATCATGACTGACGACCGGAGTTTCACGACCACCCTGCCTTCCGCGCACAACTACGAAGACCTGCTTTCGGGCGCTTCTGACACCTATTCGCCGGTGGATTCAGACGAGAACGCTCCCGCCGGCCTGTGTTACACCTCGGCAACTACCGGACGCCCCAAGGGAGTCATCTACTCCCACCGTGGCGTTGTACTACATTCGATGATGGAAGCCCAGGCTGACACCATAGGCTTCCGGGAACGAGACGTGGTGCTGCCTGTGGTTCCCATGTTCCACGCTAACTGCTGGGGCGTGCCCTACAGCTCGGCGATGGTGGGCGCGAACCTGGTGCTCACCGGAATCAGGCCTGATCCCGAGGCTATCTGCCGCCTATTTGAGGAAGAAAATGTCACCCTTAGTCTGGGCGTTCCCACCATCTGGGTCGGGATACTTGATTACCTAGAGCGTTCGGGAAATACCCATGACTTCTCCAGTTTGAGAGAGATCGCCAGTGGCGGTTCCGCCGTTCCCATCAGCCTGATTCAGACGTACAGAGACAAGCTGGGCATCAATCTGGTCCAGGCCTACGGCATGACCGAGGCCACCCCGGTGATTTCCTACAACCGCAGGAGCAGCCAACTGGACAGCATGACTGAAGGGGAGAAACTGCAGCTGGCCGGCACCCAGGGCGCCATGGTGCCCGGACTTGAGATGCGCCTGGTCGACGATGAAGGCCAGGACCTGCCCTGGGACGGGGAACAGCGCGGGGAACTGCTGTTCAAGGGGCCATGGATCGCCGACAGCTACTACAATGACCCCCGCAGCGCGGAGACGTTCATCGACGGTTGGTACCACAGCGGCGACATCGCCTCCGTCGACCCCAACGGCTATATCCAGATAGGCGACCGGGTCAAGGACATGGTGAAGAGCGGCGGCGAGTGGATATCGTCGGTGGACCTGGAGACCGCCATAATCGCCCATCCAGGTGTGTTGGAGGCGGCTGTTGTTGCCATCCCCCACGAACGGTGGGGCGAACGCCCCTTGGCCTGCGTGGTACCCAACGCCGATGCCCAGGGTAAGTTGGAGAAGACCGAGGTACTGGACTTCATCCGCGACCGGTTCGCCTCTTGGTGGATCCCTGATGACGTAGTTTTCATCGATGAGATACCGAAGACCAGCGTCGGCAAGTTCGACAAAAAGGTGCTCAGGGATAGGTATCAGGGATACCAAACAAGCACTTGATTCAATATCAGAAGTTTCAGAAGAAGGAGAAGTAGGGCAGGCTGATCAGCCTGCCCTACTTCTTTTGATATTTCTGGTTGTTCGAACCTGAATGGGACTTATCTGGGGATCCCAGATGCAAGATTACGGAAATCCCAGCGTTGCAGAGATTGAACAAATGTCAGAATATTTTCGGCAGAAATTCCAACGACCAACGCCCAAAACGCCATGGGTAACCCGGCCATCTGTAGAGGCAAAGTGGCTGCCACGAAAGCAGCAATCGCTCCGTAACGCATGGGCCCGGTAACCGTCTTCTCTATCAAGGCTTTGAAGGACAGCGATAGTGATAGCGCTCCGACAGTGAGGGTGTAAGACAGCGGAAGGTCTTGTACAACCGATATTACCGGCACGGCCGCGAAGGCCACTGCGATGGTCGGTAATGACGAGAGTACGATTGCCCAGAAACGGGACTGTTTGGCGCCTGCTGTTGGTCCGCACGATATGGCTATGGAGGACCCTCCGATAGCTGCGGGATGACCTCCACCCAGCGCGTTGACCAGGCTGGCTGCCCCGGCTGCGAAACCGTAAAGATTGCCAGGCGTCCGGAATCCCTCAGATCGCAAGATAGCCAAGGCTTGGACGTTTCCGATTCCCACTGTGAGTATCAAGAGTGGCAACCCCAACGCCACCAGGGAAGATGGGCTGAAGTCGAAAGCCGGCAATGCCATCGCCGGGAGGGCCATTGAGCCTCCCGCTTCAGGCATGCCTGCGGTTAAGACCACGACTGCAAAACCGGTGACGGCAGCCGTTATCACCGCGGCCAAGTGGCTGCGGGTGATGGCCAAAGTTACCAAGAATCCCCCGATCGTCGGAGCGGCGTAGATGGGTTCGTCCACCGCTCTTAGCGAGGTCTTCCACATGAAGGCCATGACCGTGCCGGCGAACACTCCTATCGCGATCTGCGGAGGCACAATGCGCGAGAAGGCGTCGTTCAGCCGCAGAACAGAAAGGGTCACCGCAACCACTCCGACGGCGAGGTTCGCACCCAGTATCTGGGCGAGACTAAAGCCTGTGGCTGACCCCGCGATGAACACCAACGCCGCGATCGACAGATTGATGGACACGGGCTGTTTGGTGACCCAGGACAGGCCTAGGGAGAAGAGCCCCGTGGTCAGCCAGGTGATGAAGAACCAACTGCCGGCTTCCGGCGCGCTGACTCCTATCTGAGTCAAGACGCCCACCTGTACGGTCAGTCCCGCGAAGATGTAAGCGAGAAATACAGTGGCCCCAGCAGATACAGAAGGGCGGGTGATAGGCGGGATGGAGAATCTTTGGCCTGAGAGATCTCTTACTGCGGTCAACGATGCCATTTGCCGGACCCCCAACTTGGACCTGATGATTCAAGTCTAGGTTCAGGCACGCTTAGGCACATCGCCACATATGGCGATTTCTAAGATTGGAATGGCTATGAGAAATGGCCAGTGGATAGCCAATGTTGGCTAATCAAGGCCCGGAGGTGGCCGGGAAAAGGGGGTGTGAGGCTAACTTAGGCCCCTTGGGATGGCGTAGGCGGCGGCCTCGGTGCGGTTGGCGCAGCCCGTCTTGCCGAGGATGTTCTTGACGTGGTTGGTGACCGTGTTGAAGCTGATGATCAACTCGTCGGCGATATCCTGGTTGCTCTTGCCGTTGGCGATCAGACGCAGTACCTCTACGTCACGGGGCGTGAGCCCGTCCGGCGCAGTCTCTACCGTTGCATCCGCGACGGCGTCCGCGCCGGCCACAGGGCCGGTGCCCAAAAACTCCCGGACCGCGGCCTGGCATGTCTTCCACGCCGGTTCGGTTTCGATCAGCAGATGGTTATTGCTATCTAGGTCCACCAACTTGGCCCCGGGGATCAAGGAACTGAGCTGTCGGCCTTGCTCATATGGGACACGCCGGTCTCCGGTCGCGTGGAGGACCAAAGTCGGAGCTGTTATCTCCGGCAGCCGGTGTAATACGTCGATGGTAGCCGTGGTTTGCTGGACCCTCGCGGCGTTCTCCGGTGAAGTAGAAACCCGCTGTAACTCGTTGAACCAACTGGCCTGCTCAGCGGTCGCTTCGGGCATAAACCCAGAGGTGAACATCTGCCGGTAGGCTGGGTCGTCTCTTCCCCATCCATGCCTGACCAGGGTCAACCTTGCTTCGTGTTCCTCCAGGGAAAACATGCCGGTTTTGAGGCTGCCCCTTGGGTAGGCGCCGAACAGCAACAGTTTCTCCACCATCTCCGGGTGGCGGGCTGTGAACTCGACGGCCACAGATCCGCCTTGGGATATTCCGAGCAACACGAAACTCTCGAGCTTGAGGGCTGTAATCACTGCCTCAAGGTCGCTTACCCAAGCATCGAAAGAAAGGTCTTCCACATCCCAATCGGAGAGACCGGAACCGCGTTGGTCGAACCTGATCAACGTGTGGTGGGCAGATATCTCTTCCCACCAATGACCCCAAACGGGGCTCTGCCACTCAAATTCAAGGTGGCTCAGCCAGTTGGGCGCCTTGACCAGAGGAGGGCCTTCCCCCACGGTGGCGTAGCAGATGCGGACGCCGTCTTCAGTTGTGCAAAATCCCAGTTTCTGGTCAGCCATTGCGGACCCCCCACCTGCGAACGTGAATGGGACTTACTCTTCGTTCGGAGTCTGGTCCAGCACGTTCTGCAGCCTGGTGATCTCTTTCTTCATCTCGTGCTGGCGGCGGTTTACGTAGAAGAGATATCCGAACAAAACTACCCAGCTTACGGCGAATGCCGCGAATAGATAGGGCAGGTTTGATGACGGCAGGTGGGAACTGAGCAGTATGAAGTCTAGCAAGCCAACTCCTTGGGTTGTGGGAAGGAAAATGAGTCCAGGGCCATGCCTAGCGCCCCCTGCGCCTGAGAGCGAACCTGATCCGCCCCAGGGCTTCCTCGGTATTTCGTAGTTCCATCCTCTCCGCCACCATGTAGGCGAAGAAGAACACGAACGTGATGAGCGAGAACAACAATATCAGTGCCATCGTGCCGTCGAGGGCGTCGGCCTGGGCGAAGGGCCCCACCACGGGAGACGGATGTATCGACCGCCACCAGACCACTGAGTAATACACGATAGGTACGTCGACGAACCCGATGATGCCGACCACGGCGGCGTAGATGGCGCCTTTGGACTGGTTGGGAGCGTAGGACCTGACCATGAGATAGGCCACGTAGATCAACCAGAGGATCATTGTGGTGGTCAGACGGGGCTCCCAGGTCCACCAGGTGTTCCAGACCGGCCGGGCCCAGATTATGCCCGTCAGGAGCGCCAGAGTGACGAACACCACACCGACTTCGGCCGAAGCGTGGGCGATGGTGTCCCACTTGGGCGTCCGCCTGATCAGATAACCAAGGCTGCCGACGAATACCACGAAGAACGCCAGGAATGACATGATGGCGATGGGGACGTGGAAGTAGAAGACCCGCTGCACGTGACCCAACACTGAGTCTGTGGGAGCGACCATGAAGATGAAGTACAGGTCCACCAGCATCAAGACGCCGGTGATGAAGGCCAAGGCTGTCTTGATGTTTGGAAACAGGCCCAGGCCTCCGGGTCGTTCCATGCTCTGGGTGTTTGCCAAACTAGATCACTCTTCCACTACGAATGCGAAAACCCACGGACATATTACCAAAAATAGGGCGTCGAACACGCCTATGAGCGGCAGCCAGCGCCCGAGTCCGATGAACGTTTCCCCACCCACGGCGCGGGTGGAAGCTTCCACCGCTGCGATGATCACCGGCAGCAGCACCGGGAAGAACAGCACCGGGAGCATGATCTCCCGCGACCGCGTCTGTACGGCCATGGCAGAGAACAATGTCCCCACCACCGCGAATCCCAGCGTTCCCAGGAAGATGGTGAGCATCAAGTTCCAGGACAGGGCCGAAAAATCGAGCATCACCGCGTAGACCGGCAGCAGGGCGGCTTCAACCAACAGCATGAAAATCAGGCTGGTCAGCGCTTTCCCAAGGAAGATAGCGTCGCGGCTGACGGGCGATATCAACAGTCCCTCCAGCCCCCCTTGTTCCTGGTCCCTGACGAAGGCCCGGTTCATTGCCAGTACGGCCGCAAAGGCGAACGCCGCCCAAAGGATGCCCGGAGCGAGCTCCTCCGACCTGCCAGGGGTGTTATTGAGGGCGAAGTTGAACACCACTACCACCAACAGCCCAAAGACCACCACGGAGACCACCAGGTCCCTGGAGCGCAATTCCAACAGCACGTCCTTCCAGACGATGACCATCATCGGACCCAGCAGTCCCCTCATCGCCCGGCCTCCAGAGCGTCAGCCACAGCCTGGCGTACGCCGCTGTTTCCTGCCGGGTCCCCGTCAGGGAAATCAAGTTTGCCGCCCCTTAGCACACCAGCCCGTTGACCCCAAGTGAGTCCCAGGTCCAGGTCGTGGGTAGTCATGATCACTGAACGGCCTGAGCCGGTCCAATCAGCCAACAGCGCGCCCAGTATGGACACAGACTCCCGGTCCAGGCCGGCTTCCGGCTCGTCGAGCAGCAGAACATCGGGCTGGTGCAGGACCGCCCTGGCGATGGCGGCCCGTTTCTGCATTCCATTGGACAGTGTCCGCACCCGGTGGTCGGCGCGGTCGCTCAGCCTCACCATCTCCAAGACTGCATCGACCCTGGGCTTGTGGTCCTTGAGGCCGAACAACCGTCCGTAATAGATCAGGTTCTCCCGGCAGGTGAGATCGTCGTAAAGGAGACTGCGGTGACCAACCACCCCTATCCGCCGCCGCACTTCTTCGGGACGGGTGCGTAGGTTGTGGCCGGCCACCGCCACCGAACCGTGGTCGGCGCGGACGTGGGTGGCCAGTATCCGAAGCAGGGTGGTCTTGCCGGCCCCGTTGGCCCCGAACAGGACAAAGGTCTCGCCCCAGGGCACTGATAGATCAAGGTCCCAGAGGACGGGCCACTCGCCGAAGCTCTTCTCCAATGACCGGGCCTGCACTGCCTCTGCGGCTGCAGCGTTCATCGGCGGACCTCAGGAAAAGATGCGTATGTTTCTATACGCCGCAGATTGATTCGTTTGGGGAAGATGATTGGATTCAAATCTAAGTCAGGAGGACCCGCGTATATCTGTCTAGAGGGCAGTCTTTGTCCCGGATTCTGGGGTGGCGCCGTGGGGCTTTTTAGGCGTGTGAGAGGCTACCGGAATTCTACTTAACAGGCCTTTGAATAGCAAGGCGGAGGCCACTCTCAGACCGAAGATCTGAGGCCAGACTCACTGGAAGTGAGCCTGGGGCCATGATATGATTACCACGCCTAACGGGGACGGCATCCGTTGGCCACTGTGAATACTTGAGTGCCGTACCTGGGGGAAAGGAAGACCTGTCTTGAACGACAGAGGAATGGCGCCCTTGGACGACTTCGGAGACGAGGACAAACCCCGCTCCAACCGGACCAGATTCCTGGTCCTAAGCGCTGTTATCGTCCTCGCCCTGGGTTACATGATCTACGCCGCATTCCCCGGCAACGCCCTCTACTTCCTCACCGTAAGCGAGTTCAACAGCAAAACAGAGGTCCAAGACGGCCGTGTGCTGCGAGTGTCGGGCAAACTGGTTGAAGGAACGTTCGGCCGGGAAGGCAACTCGATCGACTCTCAGTTTCAGATCACCGACAAAGACGGCGATTCACCGGGTATAACCCTGCAGGCCAGTTACACAGGCGTGCTGCCGGACCTGTTCTTCAATCCGCACTCGGAATTGATCTTGGAAGGGACCTACGGTGGCAATCAAGTGTTTCACGCCGATGCGATCTTGGTTAAATGCCCCTCCAAATACGTCGATCTTGAAGACGAGTTGAATTCGGCCCAGAACCCCGCATCAGGTTGAACCGGTGCAGACAACAGACCGGCTAAAAGAAAATCCCCTGGAGATGTCCAGGGGATTTTTTGATCGCACGGGGTAGACGGAGAAGAGACCTAGTTCTCGCGGCGCATGCGCTCCATCAGCGATTGTTTCAGGTTGGTCGGGGCGCTGATGCCGGGCAACCGCCCAAGCGCGCCGATGGTTGATGACAATGTCCCCACAAAGGCCCGACACGGCCCGCAATTGCTCAGATGGGTCTGGAAGGCAGACCGCTTGTCAGCCTTCAGGTCGTTTTCGATGTAGGCAGAAGAATGCTCGACCACGTCTTCGCAGTCGAACTCGCCCTTCCTGAAGAATCTTTTTATCGCTTTGAACACAGTATCTGCCTTGCACCATTCTAATTCGGTGGCTGGGAGATGGGCAACACCCGCTAGATAAGTCAAAGCTGGCTATACCCCGGTTCTTATCTCGTCAAAGGGTTAGATGCGCCAACCGTCATAATCGGTTGCATCCAGATGTTATCCGTCTAAATGCAGAAACGCCCCGCAGGGTAGCGGGGCGTTTCTGATAACTGAATCAACGGCAGGTTAGAACTCGAAAGCGCCTAGGAGTTGCTCAACCGTCTTTGGCTGGGCCTTTTCCCATGTGTTGACGATACTCTGGTCCAGGGAAAGCCGGTCAGTGTCCTTGTAGAGCACTCCTACGGGGACTCCGCCCTGTTGGAGCAGGTCGCGTGCGGCTTCCCGGTCCGAAGTGTCATGTTCCTCGTCGATCTCCCAAAGTGTGGGCTGGATCCCATTGGCCAGATCACCCTTCAGTTGAATGAATGTGTCGTTGTAGGTGGTGCAAGGCGACTGGACGTGGACTATAGAGAACCCTGGGTGTTCCATGCCTTGCTTTATGAGCTGAGACAGCGGCCTGGGTTGGCCGGAGAACCCGGACGCGATGAACGAGACGCCCATCGTCAGGTACAACTCCAGCGGGTTTACCTTGGCCTCCAGTTTGCCAAAGGGGGTGCTGCTGGTGATGGTTCCCTCCAGAGTGGTGGGGGAACTCTGACCTTTGGTCAGGCCATAGACGCCGTTGTCCATGACCACGGCGCAGATGTTCAAGTTTCTGGCTGCCTGGGGAGCGATATGCTCACCGCCGATGCTGAGGAAGTCGCCGTCGCCGGCCACAACCACCACGTTCAACGTGGGCTGGGCCATCTTCACTCCCAACGCGATGGGGAGGGAGCGTCCATGGATACCGTGGATGCCGTAGGGCTGGTCTCCCTCAAGGAGGTGGACCAGGTTTCCAGAGCAGCCGATACCGGCCACCACCACGTTGTTCTCCATCGGCTGACCGGTGTCTTCCTTCCGGCCAATCATGGCGAACTCAATGGCCCTGCGGACTCCGAAATCTCCGCAACCGGGGCACCATTTGAAATCGTATTCGGGGTTCTTCTTGCTCATACCTTCACTGCTTCCTTTAGGTGAGCGTTAGTCATCTCGGTTATCTTTTCCACCAGGGTGCGGGCTTTGAAGGGAAGTCCGGTGTACTGGGTGATGGACTCAGCCTTCACGCCCATGGATCGCAGTATGCTTGAGAATTGTCCCTGGTAGTTCAACTCCGGGACGATCACCAAGTCTTTCTTCTTAAGTTCTTCCAGCATCTTCGGCGGAAGCGGGTTCAGGTTCATGGTGTAGTACCAGCCGACGGGCAGCCCGGACTCTTTCAGCTTGTTGTAGGCTTCTTGGGCCGGTCCCTTGCTGCCGCCCCACGGCACTACTGCGACGGAATGTTCATTCTGGTCGCTTTCGTATTCGTCTTCTTCCAGCAGCTTGATCTTGCCGAACCTGCGCTCAGTCATCTGGATGTGACGCTCGGCCAAGTGGGTGGTGTCCCCCATGTCGTCGTGTTCGCTGCCGTTGGCGACATAAGCGCCTGGGTTGCCTGGGACGGGCATGGGAGAAAGCTCGTTGCCGGCATAGCGGAGATAGCCGTTGGTGCCGTTGTAGGTGACCCGTTTGGCTTCTTCAACCTCGTTCAGGTCGGGCCTGCGGATGTTCTGGGACCGCTCCGCCAAGGACATCTCAGTCATCAGGATAACGGGGCCCTGGTATTTCTCGGCCCATTGCACGGCCTTGATGGCGCCGTAGAAACATTCCTCAACGGTGCCGGCGGCAATGATCGGCAGTCTTACGTCACCGTGTGCTGGGTACATGCACCCAAACAGGTCTGATTGCTCAGTCTTGGTGGGTAGACCCGTCGCCGGTCCGCCTCTCTGCACATTGACTACCACCAAGGGAATCTCTGCGATCCAAGCCAGGCCTAGGCCTTCACTCATCAGGGATACGCCGGGGCCGGAGGTCGCAGTCATCGAGCGTTTGCCGGCGTAACCGGCGCCCAAGATGGCCGTGATGGCTTCGATCTCAGAGCTGACCTGATAGGCCAGGCGGTTCTCGCCAACCAGGTTCCGTTCCATGTAGAGGAGTATCGGCGTTGCCGGAGAGATGGGGTATCCGGCGTAGAAGTCGAGTCCGGCGGCCATGGAGCCAACGGACACCGCTTCATTGCCCTTGATCATTACCTGTTGGTAGTCGGGCATCTCTGGGGGAGCCAGTTCGCCCAGGGAGAAACCGCTTTCTGCTGTGTGGCTGCGCCCCAGGTTGAGGGCTTCGATGTTGGACTTGATAATCTCGGCGTCTTCTGCCCGGCCGCGGTTGAACCGGTCTTCCACGAACCCGATCAAGTGTTCCTGCGGCATATTGATCAGGTGAGCCAGCGCTCCCATGATCACCATGTTGGCGGCCCTGTTATTACCGGTGGACCGTGCCAGGTCTTCGAAAGGAAGGCCGAAGCTTCGGTCGTCGCCTTCCAGCTGGAATTCGGTCGAGTTGAAGATCACGACGCCGTCGTCTTTGACCTCCCCACGGTGGGCGTCATAGGCCTCTTGGTTGAAAGCGACCAAGACGTTGACGTCGTCGCCAGGGGCCAGGACGGGATCGACGGAGATCCGGGCTTGGGTCCAAGTGGGACCGCCCAGAATCTGAGAGGGGAAAGTAGCGAAGGTGAGGGCGTGGTAGCCGACCTGCGTCGACGATTGGGCTAGGCCCTCCGCCGACGTTACGACTCCTTGGCCGCCTTCGCCTGCGAACCGCACTACGAAGTCGCGCATCTGCATATTAAGAAGTCCTCGTGGCTCTTTGGGCAAGCTGATGGTTGAGAATGGACTGCACCGAAATGGCTGAACGCCATTGGGGTAAAGAGGATGCTAACGTTGAATAGAGGGAAAGGGAGTGCCGCGGACGTGACGATTTATCCGTAGATGTCATGACGATTGTCGGAAGTGTCCTCTAGCGCGGCGCGACGTTCCCAGAGTTAAGGTGTTTTGGAGAGAACGCCGGTATGATGACAACCTGATTTGGTCGTGTTTTCACGCGTAAAACAGCGTGTCGAATATATCATCCGCTAGAATCCATTGTCAATCAAACCGGACGTAATATCCAGTCTCTTTACCGTGCCTGACCGGCGGAGCGGTCTGCTAAGTTTTTAGGTGAATTTTTTCACGAATATGACCCGGCAGTTGTGCCAGTGATTGTGCCAACGATTGTGACGGTTGTCAGAGACGGAAAGCCGTTGTTCGTCGATTTTCGCCTGTGCTAGAATCCCGAACATGGAAGAAGACACGAGAAAAAGTACTGAAGAAAGCGTTTCAGGAGACACTAAATACTGGGTTGCTCTGAGCAGAGTGCCGCAGTTGGGGACCGTTCGCTTCCGCCGCCTGGAATCGCATTTTGGCAACCTTGAAAAAGCCTGGAACGCGAGTTTCAGTGAGCTCAAGGCCGCTGGTCTGGAAGACCGGCCGGCCCGTGAAGTTGTGGCGGCCAAGAACGATTCTTCTCCCGACGACGAGATGTCTGCCCTTGAACGTGCGGGCGTTACGGCTGTAACCTGGAATCATTCTGGTTACCCGGCCCGGCTTAAAGAGATAGCCGACCCGCCAGCGGTGCTTTTCTATAAAGGAACTTTGCTGGCCAGCGACGACCGATCAGTGGCCATAGTCGGCACCAGAAGCCCAACCACCTACGGCCGGGAGGCCGCCACGGTGCTGAGCCGGGGACTAGCCCAGGCCGGACTCACCGTGGTCAGCGGCCTGGCATTGGGGATCGATGGCGTGGCCCACCGGACCGCCCTGGATAATGGGGGCCGGACCATAGCCGTATTGGCTGGAGGTCTTGACCGGGTCTACCCGAGAGACCATGCCCGCCTGTTTGAACAGGTCCAAGAGCAGGGCGCAGTCGTCAGCGAACAACCGATCGGTGTGAGGCCGGATTCACGGAGCTTTCCGAGACGCAACCGGCTCATCAGCGGCATGTCGCTGGGTTCAGTGGTGATCGAGGCCGCAGAGGGCAGCGGGGCAAGACATACCGTCTACCACGCGCTGGAGCAGGACAGGGAAGTATTCTGCGTTCCGGGGAGTATCTTCTCTCCGGCCAGCGATTTCACCAACCGGATGATAAAGGAAGGCGCAAAATTGGTGGCGGGGCTCTCCGACATATTGGAAGAGTTGAACTTGGTGGATGTCACTCCCAAGGCGAAAACACCGCCAAATGCATCTAAAGCATTGGAGCATGCATCGGAACAACTATCTTTCGCGGCCGCTGATGATGATGAGCCGGAAGAGCAGGATCTGCTCAACCGTTTGACCGACTCACCGGCGCATATCGACGATATTCAACGGTTGTCCGGATTACCCATCACGTCAGTTAGCAGTACACTGACAATGTTAGAGTTAAAAGGAAAGATCAAGCAGGTCGGCTGCATGCACTATATAAGAATCAGAGAAGCCACGGCGGTATATGACAACTAACAACCGCGCAACCACGAAGGCAGCGGGTAAAACTACGGCTAAGAAAACAACGGCCAAACGGAAGTCCACCAAGGCGAAGGGCTCCAAGGCCAAGTCTTCGGCTGTCAAACTGCCCAGTTCCGCTGGCAAGAGCTTGGTGATCGTAGAATCGCCGGCCAAAGCTAGGACGGTCGGGCAGATTCTGGGCCGCAAATATGTCGTTACTGCCTCCCAGGGACACGTCCGTGACCTGCCCAAGAGCAAGATCGGCGTTGACGTTGAACAGGACTTCGAGCCTTCTTACGTCATCATGAAGGACAAACAGTCCCTGCTGACTCAGATAAAGAAGGCTGGCAACGAGGCCAAAGAAGTCTTCTTGGCCACTGACCCTGACCGCGAGGGGGAAGCCATCTCCTGGCACCTCCAGAACGCGGCCAATTGGGGAGACCTGAAAGTCGCTCCCAAGCGGGTCGTGTTCCACGAGATCACTAAAGAAGCTGTCGAAGAAGCCTTCAAGCATCCCCGCGAGATCGACATGCAGCTGGTCAACGCCCAGCAGGCGCGTCGAATCTTGGACCGCCTGGTTGGTTACCAGATCAGCCCATTGCTCTGGCGGCGGGTCCAGCGCGGCACTTCCGCGGGCAGGGTGCAATCCGTTTCCCTGCGCATGGTAGTGGACCGGGAGCGGGAGATCGAGGCTTTCATCCCCGTAGAGTCTTGGACGATCGACAACCTGCTGCGCAAGGCAGGCGCCGACGCCATAGAGAAGAACCAGTTCTCCGCCGTCCTGCATTCCGTAAAGGGCGAGCGGGCACGGATAAGTATTCCTAAAGAAGAAGACGCCCGGCGCTATGAGTCCGAGTTGGCCAATGCCGACTACAAAGTCGCAGAGGTCCGGAAGCGGGATGTCCGGCAGCGGCCGTCCGCTCCTTTCACCACCAGCACCATGCAGCAGGAAGCTGGACGCAAGTTGCGCTTCACCGCCCAGCGGACCATGGCGGTGGCCCAGCAGCTTTATGAGGGTCTGAGTGTTGGCGATGGCGGCCCCGTTGGCCTGATCACCTACATGCGTACCGACTCCACCCAGGTGGCTGACTCCGCACTGGCAGAGGCGCGCTCGTACATTCAGGAGCGCTACGGCAAGGACCATCTGCCGGCGAAAGCCAAGGTCTATACCAAGGCATCCAAGGGCGCTCAGGAAGCCCACGAAGCCGTGCGCCCCACTTCCATCCGCAGAGACCCAGCGTCCCTGAAGGACTACCTGTCTTCTGACCAGTTGAATCTCTATACATTGATCTGGTCCCGCATGCTGGCCAGTCAGATGGAAGACGCCCGGTCTGAGGCCACCACGCTGAACATCGATGCTGCCAGCAAAAACTCAGGCACCACGTACAACTTCCGGGCCACGGGCTCGGTCTTGAAATTCGCCGGGTTCCGCTCTGTCTACCTGGAAGGCCGGGACGACAGCGATGAAAGCGACGACAAGAATTCCCTGCCGGCGCTGTCGGAAGGTGACGCCCTAGATTGTTCCAAGCTGGAAGCCAATCAGCACTTCACCGAGCCGCCGCCCCGGTTTACTGAGGCCACGCTCATCAAGGCCATGGAAGAGAAGGGTATCGGCCGTCCGAGTACCTACGCTCCGACCATCGGCACACTGGTTGACCGGATGTATGTGGAACGGGAGCGGAACAGGCTCACGCCCACGAAATTGGGGATAACGGTGACCGACCTGCTCACCGAGTATTTCACCAACATCATGGACCTGGACTTCACAGCCAAGATGGAAGAGGAACTGGATGATGTCTCCCGTGGCGAACGGGAGTGGATCCCCATGTTGGGCGAGTTCTACGGCCCGTTCCAGCAGGCTCTGGGCAATGCCGATGAACAGATGCCGAAGATCCGCATGGATGAGGAGACCGACGAGGTCTGTGACTGCGCCGGCAGCGACAAGTGCGAGCACGGCGATCTGTGCGGCAAACCCATGGTTATCAAGACTGGCCGGTTCGGCCGCTTCATGGCCTGCACCGGGTTCCCCGATTGCCGGAAGACCAAGCCGATCCTAAAGACCGTGGGCGTTCCGTGTCCCAAACCTGATTGCGGTGGTGAGATAGTCGAACGCCGCGCCAGAGGCCGGGGCCGGTCGTTCTTCGGCTGCTCCAACTATCCCAACTGCGACCTGATATTGAACCAGCGCCCGTTGACCACTCCGTGCCCGGAGTGCAGCGGTCTCATGGTCCAAAAGAACCGGAATAACGTCGCATGCACCGTCTGTACCTGGCAGGAGGCCGTCGTGGAGATCCCGGAGGGAGCAGAAGGCCCCGAAGGTTCGGACAACTCGGAAGAGTTGGCGCCGGTTGGCGACTAGCCTCACTGACAATGGTCATGAGGGCCTCGCCCAATTCGACCACTTTGCAGAGGCGTTTCCCCGCTACCTCCGCGGCCAACGAGGCTTGTCCGAGAATACGGAACGGGTCTACCTGGCCGACCTGCAGTCATTCCGGCGGTATCTCGCCGACGAGAATCTTAGTTTGGCCGACATGGACCGCCAGGCTCTGCGTGGCTACCTGGCTTGGCTCGCCACAGAAGGCAGAGGCGGTCAACAGGGCTATGCCAGGGTAAGCGTCGCCCGCAAATTGACGGTGGTCAGGGCTTTCTACCGTTTCTTGGTCCAAGAAGGACTCTTCCGCTCCACGCCGGTCCCTTCCGGCCAGAGCTTCAAGGTCAAAGTGACCAAAACCCTTCCGGAGTTCCTCGGGCAGCGGGAAGTGTCCCGGCTGATGGACGCGCCCGACGAAGACACGGTCCACGGCACACGGGACAAGGCTATCCTGGAAACACTGTATGCCTGCGGAGTACGCCTCGCTGAGATTCACGGTCTGGACCTAGGCGACATAAACTTCTCCCGGAAAGAGATACTGGTCAGGGGCAAGGGTTCCAAAGAACGGCTGGTGCTGTTTGGAAAACCGACCGAGGACGCATTGCACCGTTACATCAACAGGGCCAGGCCTGAACTGCAGGACCGGCCCAACCAGGCGCTGTTCTTGAACCGGTACGGCGAACGCCTGTCACGGCGCAGCTACGAGAAGCTCGTCCGCAAGTATTCGGCCGTGGCCGGAACGCGGTCAGACGTTCACCCCCACACCCTAAGGCACACTTTCGCCACCCACATGCTGGAGGGAGGCGCTGACCTGCGTGTGATACAAGAACTCCTGGGCCATTCGAGTCCCACCACAACACAGGTTTATACTCATGTAACGAAACAGGAAGCTCTGACGGCCTACCTTGAGCATCATCCAAGGGCGGATGAACCGGCTGAAAGAGCTGCCAGAGAAGAAACGGAAGAGTCGGTAACCACCGGGAAGGACGCCTAGGACATGGCCAGTTTCTTGATTTTGAACGGCCCCAACCTCAACATGTTGGGACGCCGTGACCCATCGCAATACGGCTCCAAGACCCTGGAGGAAGTGAATCAGGAGATCAGTTGGAAGGCCAACCAGTTGGGCGTGGAGGTTATCTTCTACCAGTCCAACATCGAAGGGGACCTGGTTAACTGTATCCAGGAACATTGGGGTAAGATTCAGGGGATAGTGCTGAACGCCGGCGCATTGACCCACTATGGCCTCAGCTTGAAAGACGCTTTGATCGACTGCCGATTGCCGGTGGTTGAAGTACACCTCAGCAACCCAGGGGCCAGAGAGCGATGGCGCAGAGGTTCAGTGATCACTGACGTAGCGCGAGGCCAGATCGCGGGATTTGGTTGGAGAAGTTACACATCGGCCCTCCAAGTGTTGGCCGAGATCGTGGAAGAAGAATCCAGATGAGAGAGGGAACCAGATGAAGGAAAGAGTGGAGGGGCTCGTAGCCCAGCTTGAAGAGAAAGAGCTGGACGGGGTCTTGATATCAGCGCCCGAGAACCGGCGGTATCTATCGGGGTTCAGTGGCTCTGCTGGTTTCCTGTTCATCACCAAGTCGGATGCCATATTGGTAACCGACTCGCGCTACACAGAGCAGGCCACCAACCAATCGCCAGACTTCGATGTCCGCCAGGTCCGCGGCGGATGGGGTTGGCTGATCGATGAGATGAAGTCGCAAGGGGTCAAGAAAGTCGGGTTCGAAAGCCAGGACATGACCGTGTCCTCCTACAACAACCTGATCGAAGCCATCAAGGGCGAAACTTCCCTCGGCGACCTTTCCATGATTCCGGCCCCCGGGCTGGCGGAGAACCAGCGCATCATCAAAGACGATCAAGAACTGGCGATGCTGCAGCTGGCCATAGATGCCGCCGACAAAGCCATGGACCTGGTTTGCCCCAATATCACGCCTGGAATGACCGAACGGGAAGTGGCCTGGAAGATGGAGACCGCCATGCGTGACGCAGGCGCCGATTCCATCAGCTTCGACACCATCGTCGCCGCCGGCCCCAACGGGGCGATGGCACACCATCAGCCCACCGACTACATCATCAAACAGAGCGACCCCATCGTGATCGACATGGGCGCCAAAGTAGGCGGCTACTGCTCCGACCTTTCCCGGTCGATAGCCGTGGGCGAGCCAGACGAGACTTTCAACAAGATCTACGACATCGTCCTGGGTTCCCAACTCACGGCCATAAACACCGTCAAGGTGGGTATGACTGGCGAAGATGCGGACAACCTTTCCCGGGACGTCATCGCCCAAGCCGGGTACGGAGATAACTTCGGCCATAGTCTAGGGCACGGCGTTGGCCTGGAGATCCATGAGAACCCCAGGGTAGGCCCCCGGTCTCCCGATGTTTTGGACCTCAACACCGTGTTCACCGTCGAGCCGGGCATCTATCTGTCCGGATGGGGCGGGATCCGCATCGAAGATATCGTTATTCTTCGGGAAGATGGCGCTGTCCCGTTGAGCAAGGCCAGGAAGTAAGTTAAGGTACAGGCTGCCACGGTGGCCGCGAACCACCGAAAATCCGGAGGACTCTAGATGAGCATAGGTTTTAGCGATCTCAGCCGCGGTCTGGTCATCGAATTAGACGGCCAGCCGTGGGAGATCATGGATTATCAGCGCCACAAGATGCAGCAGAGGGCGCCGGTCACCCGCCTCAAGATGAAGAACCTGCTGAACGGTTCCGTGGTGGAGCGCACCTTCCAGCAATACAGCACCGGGTTTACCGCGGCCGACGTAGACACCCGGCCCACCCAGTACCTGTATACCGACGGCAACTTCTACTATTTCATGGACCAAGAGACCTTCGACCAATACGACCTCACCAAGGAGATATTGGGAGATTCGCTGGATTACCTGAAAGAGCAGGCGATGGTTGATATCCTTCTTTACAACGGGTCACCCATCAGCGTTAAGCTGCCGACCCACGTGGAGTTAGAGGTCACTGAAACCCCTCCGGGATTCCGGGGCGACACCGCCCAGGGTGGCAACAAACCCGCCACGCTCGAAACCGGCCTCAGGGTCAATGTCCCCATGTTCATAACTCCCGGAACGATAATCAGAGTGGATACCCGCAACGGAGAGTACACCGAGCGGGTGAGCTAGACTGTGGCTGTCTATACCGTCAGCCAAGTTTCCTCGCACATCAAGGAGTCTCTGGAGTCCGACCCTCTGCTGTTGGACCTCTGGATCGTCGGAGAGGTTTCCAGCCTCCGCGCTTCCTCCGCCGGCCACACTTATTTCAGCCTGAAAGACCGGGAAAGTCTGCTCCGCTGCGTCATGTTCCGGGGTATGAAGGGAGCAGAACTCCTTTCGGAAGGCGACTCGGTCTCTGCCCACGGCAAGATAACCTTCTACACCAGAGGCGGGACCACCGATTTCATGGTCGACTTGGCCATGCCCGAGGGCGTTGGCGAATTGGCCCTGGAGTTGGAACGCCTGAAGCAGAAGTTGGCCGCGGAAGGGTTGTTTGAGACCAGCCGCAAGCGCCCACTGCCCCGGTTCCCCCAGAGGGTTGGCGTCGTCACTTCGCCCACTGGGGCGGTCTTCCACGATATCCAGAACGTGCTCCAACGCCGTTATCCGCTGACGGAGTTGGTCTTGTCGCCCACTGCGGTCCAGGGAGCGGACGCCGCCCCCAAGATTGCTGCGGCGTTGGAAGGTTTGGACCGGGACGGCGGTTGCGACGTGATAATCATCGGGCGCGGCGGTGGTTCCCTGGAAGACCTGTGGCCCTTCAACGAAGAAGTGGTTGCCAGGGCCATCTACGCCTGCAAAACACCTGTGGTCAGTGCCGTTGGCCACGAGACCGACGAGACCATCGCTGACTACGTGGCCGATGTAAGAGCGCCGACACCTTCAGCCGCCGCAGAGCTGGTCGTTCCCGACGCCCGCGTGCTGCGCCGGCAGCTAGAGATGACGGCGACTATGATGCTACGTATCCTTATGGACCAGAATTCGCGGCGCCGTTCAGACCTGACTTCGATCACACGCCGCATGGAGATGGCCCTGCCCGACACCCAGACCATGCGGAGGAGGGTCGATGATGTCGGGAGGGTGGTCCAGTCGGCATCCGCCAGACTGCTCTCTGAGAGCAAGATACAGGTGGAAGGACTAGGTCTGAGGCTCAGGGCCTTGGACCCGGCTGCCACTTTGGGGCGTGGTTTCTCGATCGTTCAGTTCCCGGACTCCGGCAAAGTAGTTTCCAGCGTAGACCAAGTCTCGGGCGGCGACGCCTTGGAGATTACCGTGACTGACGGGTCGATCCCGGCGGTGGTAGGCCAAGGGGGATCCGGGAGCCTGGAAACAGGGAAAAGCACTTCGCCAAAGACGTCCAAACCCAAGACCAAGGCTAAAGCCAAGCAGACCCAGCCCAGCGGAATGACCCCTCTTTTGTAGCATTGGCCCCTTGCGGATTCCGCTCCCTGCTGGCATGCTGGTGCCGCGGGGAAAATGTCTCTTACTCGTCGCTCCCCAGGAGGCTAGACCATGGCCAGATCCAAGGATTCCTCGCCCAAAGAAGACGCTGAATCGCCCAGCTTTGAAGACTCATTCCATCGCCTGAGTGAGATGGCTGAACAATTGGAGGCGGGCGGTCTGACTCTGGCTGAGGCGACCTCCCGTTTTGAAGAAGGTATGAAGCTGGTTCAGTTCTGCAACGAGCTTCTGAACAACGCAGAATTGAAGATCACCGAGTTGAAAGAGACTTATCGGGCTGCGGACGCCCAGACTGGGTTTGAAGACTTTAACGAAAACCCGGACGACGACTTAGACGAGTAGTTCCTAGATCAGAAGATAAAGGCGCCGGTAAAAGTGTTGGGAAGGTGTTGGACTGAAGATGTTGAATATCGGATGGTTCTCCACTGGGCGTGGAGAGGGTTCCCGGGGACTTCTTAATTTTGTGCAGCAACGCCTGGCCGAGACCGGCGCAGACGCCCACATCAACTTTGTGTTCAGCAACAGGGAACGGGGCGAAGCGGACGGTTCGGATGAATTTTTCCAGCTGGTGGATGGCTACGATATTCCCCTGGTCACCCATTCCTCGGCGGAATTCCGCAAGCGGATAGAAGGCCGGTTCTCCGCCCATCGAGAGGAATTCGACCTAGAGGTGATGGACAAGCTGTCCGGCCTTGAGGCCGACATCTGCGTCCTGGCCGGATACATGTTGATCGTGAGCGGCAAGATGTGCCGCCAATACCCCCTGCTGAACCTGCACCCGGCCCTTCCCGACGGCCCCACAGGCACCTGGCAGGAAGTCGTCTGGGAGTTGATCGAGACCAAAGCGGAAAAAACGGGAGCGATGGTCCATCTGGCTACCGAAGAAGTTGACCGGGGCCCCGTCGTCTCTTACGTTACGGTCCCCATCAACGGCCCCGCATTCGACAAACACTGGGAATCGATAGAAGGCAAAGACATCGGTGCGTTAAAGAAGGATGAGGGAGAAGACCTGGCCCTCTTTCAGGCCATCCGCAGTGAGCAATACAAGCGGGAGCCCTATCTGCTTTTTGAAACGCTGCGGGCCGTAAGTCAGGGTGAGATCAACGTCGCTGGGGGCCAGGTGCTGGACGCCTCGGGAGCGGTGTTATCACAGACCATGCCTCATGGTCTCTGCCTTGACCGTCAGATAGCCGAAGCCATGGCTGAAACTACGCCGGCAGAGGGCCGCGGCTAGGCCGATTTCTTGATCGGATGGGGTGGAAGGTCTACGGTTTCCCCAGCGCTCCCGAACAGGTCTGGCGGAGCGGTCCCTTCGATGGCATCACGGTCGACCACGCACCGCACTGCATCGTCCAGCGACGGCAGGTCGTACATCACGTCCAAGAGGGTGTCTTCGATCACGTAACGGAGGCAGCGGGCGCCGGTCTGATGGTCCAAAGCCCGTTCTGCCGCAGCTTCAAGAGCTCCATCGGTGAACTCCAAGTCCACTTTGTCCATGCTGAACAGGTGTTGATACTGCTTGATGATGGAGTTCTTGGGCTCCGTAAGTACCCGCACCAACGAATCTTTGTCCAGGGATTCCAAACCGACAGTCACCGGAAGCCGCCCCACCATTTCCGGAATAAAGCCGAAATGCAGCAGGTCTTCAGGAATCACCTGAGTCAGGGAACTGCCGTCCGGCTCAGCGCCTTCACGGCGGTCCGACAAGAACCCCATCTGGGACGTGTCGGTGCCGAGGCGTTTGGAAACGATCTCCTCGAGGCCGTCAAAAGCGCCGCCGCAGATGAACAGGATATGGCGGGTGTCGATCTGCAGGAATTCCTGATGGGGGTGCTTGCGTCCACCTTGGGGCGGAACGTTGGCGACACAGCCTTCAACTATCTTCAGTAGCTCTTGCTGTACACCCTCGCCGGAGACGTCCCGCGTGATGGACCGGTTCAGGCCCTCTTTGCGGGCGATCTTGTCCAGCTCATCGATGTAGATGATGCCGTGCTCGGCGCGGTTCACGTCCCAATCAGCGGCCTGGATCAGCCTGAGGAGGATGTTTTCGACGTCCTCGCCAACGTATCCAGACTCGGTCAGGGAAGTGGCGTCGCACACCGCGAAGGGGACGTCCAAAGTGCGGGCCAGGGTTTCTGCCAACAGGGTCTTGCCGCAGCCGGTGGGCCCCACGAGCAATATGTTGGTCTTTTGAAGTTCAACGTCTGAACCGGACCGTTGTTGTCCGTTCCAGATACGCTTGAAGTGGTTGTAAACCGCGACGCTGAGGACCTTTTTCGCTTTCTCCTGGCCCACCACGTAGGTGTCCAGGTTGGAATAGATCTCCCGTGGAGCCATAGGCTTGGCTAGTTCGAACTTCTTGGGAGACGGAGGGTTCTCCTCCTCCACTACTTGTCCCAACACCCGGATGCAGTCATAACAGACCGCGGCTTTGCCTTCGCCGGCGATCACCATGTCCGCCCGAGGTTGGGGCTTCTCACAGAATGAACACCGCGACAGCCTGGTACCGCTTCTACCGTTAGCCACACTCACCCCTCAAACCCTACACCCGACTCAATTGTCACCCGACCTATCGTTTAGGAAGCGTCTTCAGCGTCCGCCGAACCAAGAATCTCGTCCACCAAGGAATACTCAACCGCCTGCTCGGCAGTGAGGTAGTAGTCGCGGTCGGTGTCTCTGGCGATCTTGTCGTAGGTCTGACCGGTGTTCTCCGACAACATCGTGCGGATCTTGTCCTGCAGCCGGATGATCTCCCTGGCTGCGATCTCGATGTCCGATGCCTGACCCTGAGCGCCGCCCAAGGGTTGGTGCATGTGGACGGTGGAATTGGGCAAAACGTAGCGCTTGCCCTTCTGACCGCCCGAGAGCAGGATGGTGGCCATGCTGGCTGCCATGCCCAGGCAGATGGTCGAGACCTCTGGCTTGATCAGGTTCATGGTGTCGTAGATGGCCATGCCGGAACTGATGACGCCGCCCGGGCTGTTGATGTACAGGTTGATGCCCTTGTCGGGGTCTTCCCGTTCAAGGAACAGCAACTGGGCGATGATCAGGTTCGCCACCTGGTCGTTGATGGGCGTACCCAGGAATACGATCCGCTCCTTCAAGAGAAGGGAATATATATCGAATGCCCGCTCGCCCCTTGGGCTGGTTTCAATGACCATGGGGACGATGGATTGTGGTACGAATAGTCCGTTGGAGTTGGGAAGGTTCTGCATCGACGTGCGCTCCTTATTCTGTTGCTTCTTCAGCCGGAGAAGATTTTTCTTCCGGCTCATTTCCCTGTTCTGGTTCCGGTTCTGCCGTTGCTTCAGCGGCGGGGCTGGCGGAAGCCTCTCCCTGGACTAGCTCCACCAACCTGGCCATGATCTTCCGGTTCATCAAAGAAGACCGGATGGACTCCCTGGCGTTCTCGGTATTCAGGGCCTGTTTCATGGCCGCTTCCGATTCGCCGCCGGTGGACGAGATCAAGTTGTCGATCTCCGCTTCCACATCGCCTTCTTCGATCTCTATATTTTCAACATCGGCCAGTTTGCGCAGCACCAACATGGTGTTCAGCCGCTCTTCGGCCTGGGGCTTCATCTGTTCCCTGAGTTCTTCCTCAGTTTGGCCCACGTAACTGAGATAGAGTTCCATATCCATGCGCTGATTGCGCAAGGAGCGCTCCCGCTCCTCGTACATCATATCCAATTCACGCTGATAGACCAGTTCTGAGGCCTCGATTTTAGCCAGTTTTTTAAGCTCTTCGAGACTGGACTGCTCCAGGCGGCGGGTCTCGGCTGCCTCACCTTCGTCGTTCAGGCGCTGCCGGACGTGGTCCGTGAGGGCTTCCATACTCTCGAAACCTTCCCGAACTCCCTTGGCGAATTCGTCGTCCAGCTCGGCCAGATTCTTCTCTT
>CAYXDE010000002.1:0-137204 GCA_964463525.1 uncultured Dehalococcoidia bacterium
CATCCCCATATTGCCCAGGGCAGCCGCCAATTGCCTGACGTAGACGTTCATGCCTCCCGACTTGCCCTGTCCGGGGGCTGCCAGGGGGCAGGCGTGGAGAGTGATGAAAGCCGCCCGCTCCACGCTCAACTCTTCGTTACCACCATCTGATAGAGGCTCCTCTGTTGCCCGCCAAGATGCGCCTTATACGGTTCTGGACCGCGCAGGAAGTCAAAATAAGTAAGGCCCCGGTCAATGGCGTCTTTCAGGCACATCGCATTCAGCAGCAAACCCACGCTGAAATAGCCGTACTCGGGGTCGTAACCGCTATTGTATAACAGCCGGGAGCCCCCGTAGTCAAAACATAGGGCTGTAGCCACGGTCGAGCCGTCCATATCCAGGAAGTAAAGCTGAAGCTGTCCCAACTCCGCCATGCGCTGTGTGATGTTCTGGAAGAACACTTCCCGCTCCGGAGTCATGAACTCGTCTTTGTCGGCGCGGCTCTGGCGCATCAGCGATATGAACTCGCCAAGCCGCTCCGCAACTTGGGCCGGCTCGGTCACGCTGTACCACTTCCAGTCGGTCTGGGCGTCCATCCGGCGCAGCTTGCGGCGCAGTTCGTGCCGGTCTTTCTTATTCAACATGCCCAGGTACTCATCCCAAGTGGCCGGCAGGGCGATGCCTGAAGTGACGTCCTCTTCTTCGATCTCCACCGTATAACCCCGGCTCCGGGCCATCTCAGGAAAGACTTCCAGGGTGGGTGAGCTGTCTCGCAAGGAGAACAGACGCATATTCCGGAAATCTTGCTCATCCATGCACTCCAGAAGGGTCTGGTAGAAGCCTTCTTCATGCCCCGGTCTGATGGGAAAATCGTTGTAATCGAAGGTGTCCTGGCTGCCCATGAAAGAAACAGTGTCGCCCGACTTGGCCAAAGAGGCGATCGCCGCGACTCCGTCATTAGCCGGGTAGGAGAACCCGCACATGGTCCGGCCGCCGCCAAAGGTATCCCACCATACTTTTTGCCATTGGGGGGTCAGGAACAACGTGTCGGCTGGGCTGTCTTGGAGGACGGACTCCCATTCCGTTTCAATCTCTTGAAACGATGTGATCGGTTTGCTTGCCACTATCTACCTGCTATCTACTGTGCATCAGGGCCAGTAGTCCTTCCTGACCCGATGAGTAATTCTTAAAATCGCCGCGGGTAGCCGAGGTTAGGACCCGCGTTCCCGGTTTATTCACACCCCGCATGGCCATGCACAGATGCTCGGCCTCCAGCTCAACCACAACGCCGTCCGGCTGGAGGACGTTGAATATGGCATCAGCAACGTCAGCCGTGAGCCGTTCTTGCACCTGAGGCCGGTGCGCCGCTACTTCCAGCGCCCTGGCCAGCTTGCTGATCCCGGCGATCTTGCCGCTGGGTATATAGCCCAGGCGGGCCTCGCCGAAAAAGGGCAGCAGATGGTGTTCGCATACCGAGTAAAACACCAGGCCGCTCACGATCACGGGGTCGTGGCTCTCGGCTTCAAAAACGGTGTCTATGGCATCTTCGGTGCTTACTCCCACCCCGGAAAAAAGGCCCTCATACATCCTGGCCACTCGGTTGGGGGTATCGGCCAGCCCTTCACGAGAAGGGTCTTCACCAATCGCGGCAAGCATCTCGGTCACCGCTTGCTCTATGCGCTGTTTCTGGACCGTCTTGGGCCCCCTAGTCCCCGATTCCGAGGGTGGCCGCTTCAAGGGCTTCGATGCTGGCAGGGACCTCGACGACCTGACTGCCCGCGCTGCTCACTGCCAGGTCAGGGTCTTTCAGACCGTTGCCGGTGCAGATACAGACGATTCGTTTGTCATGCAGGTCCAACCCTTGGCGGTGCATCTTAACTAGACCTGCGAACGATGCAGCCGATGCCGGCTCGCAGAATATTCCCTCTTTACTGGCCAACGCCCGGTAGGCATCCAATATCTCGTCGTCGGATACCGCGTCGATAACACCGCCGGACTGGTCCCTGGCCTCAACGGCCCCGCCCCAAGTGGCAGGATTTCCGATGCGTATGGCCGAGGCTATGGTCTGGGGTCTGGCGACAACCTCGCCTCTGACTATGGGCGCCGCACCTTCCGCCTGGAACCCCATCATCCTGGGCAATATCTGGCTGTGGCCCAGGTCTTGGTACTCCCGGAACCCCTTCCAATATGCGGTGATGTTGCCGGCGTTGCCCACGGGGATGAACAGCAGGTCAGGAGCGTCGCCCAGGACATCAACCAACTCAAATGCGGCCGTTTTCTGACCCTCGATGCGGTTCTGGTTCACTGAGTTGACCAGAGTTACGTCGTTGCGCTCGGTAAACTCCCGGACCAGTCCTAACGCCGCGTCGAAGTTGCCATTGATCATGATGACTTTGGCGCCGTAGATCATGGCCTGGGCCAGCTTGCCCATGGCCACTTCACCCTTGGGAATCAGTACAAAGGTTGGGATGTCGCAGTAGGCGCCGAACGCCGCGGCGGATGCGCTGGTGTTGCCAGTGGATGCGCACATGATGGCCCTGGCGCCTTCTTCCAGCGCCTTGGCGATGGCCACCACCATGCCCCGGTCTTTGAAAGAGCCTGTGGGGTTACAGCCTTCCAGCTTGAAGTACAGTTCCGGACAGCCCAACTCCCGCCCCAAGCGGTTGGACTTGACCAGGGGCGTGTCACCCTCACCCATGGTGATCATAGGCGTGGCGCTGGTTAATGGGAGCAGTTCCCGGTAGTTGTTCAATACCCCGGCGCCCATCTGATTAATCCCCCTTCCTATTCACAAAAGACCGTGATTTCACAAACGACCGTGATTTCACAAAAACCCGCGACGGCGCGGGCGTCATTCTTCGATCCTGATCGTGTTGCTTACCCTTTTTACCTGGGGCAATCCAGCCATGGCTTCCAAGGCCTTTTGCACCGGCGCTTCCTTGGCTGGGTGGGTGGTGATCACGATCTCAGCGCTCTGTGTTTCTGGGTTGGTATCCCTCTGCAGCACAGCGGCGATGCTTATCTGACCGTCGCCCAACACTTGAGCTATCTGCGCCAGCACTCCCGGACTGTCGGCAACTTCCAAGCGGATGAAGTACCTGACCTGCAGGTCGCCGATGGGCCGGACCTTGAACGGCGCCCCGTTCTTGGTCTCCGACCCGGCCTGAGCGTCGGCTGGCCGGGTGTTACTGCCCATCTTGCGGGCTACCTCGATCAGGTCGCCGACCACAGCGCTGGTGGTGGGCTCCCTTCCTGCCCCCATACCGTGGAACAGGACCTGTCCGCACAGGCTGCCGTCAACCTCCACGGCATTGTACACTCCATCAACCTTGGCAAGCATGTGTTCAGCGGGCACAAACGCCGGATATACGCGCAATTGCACGGCGCCGTCGTCAAGGTTGGCTATCGCCAGAAACTTTATGGCATAGCCCAGCTCTTCCGCATAGCGGAAATCCTGGGGCTCCAGCTTGGATATTCCTTCGCAGTAAACGTCCGCCGGCTGGAACGACTGCCGGTAGCCCAAAGACGCCAGGATAGTCAATTTGTACGCGGCGTCGATGCCTTCGATGTCGTTGGTGGGGTCTGCTTCGGCATAGCCGAGGTCCTGGGCCTCGCCCAAGGCTTGCTGGAAGCTGGTGCGTTCATGGGCCATGCGGGTCAGGATATAGTTGGTGGTGCCGTTGATGATGCTGCGGATGGAGCGGATATCGTTGGCGGCCAACTCATTCATCATGCAGCCCACGATGGGTATTCCGCCGCCCACGCTGGCCTCAAACAATAGACTCGCGTCATTTTCCCGCGCCAAGGCCATCAACTCGGGACCAGCCTTGGCCATGACCTCTTTATTGGCTGTGACCACGTGTTTGCCGGAAGCCAGCCCCTGCCTGATGTAATTCTCCGCGGGGTCGGTCCCTCCCATCACTTCCACTACAACGTGAATGTCCGGGTCTGCCAGGATATCTTCCGCGTTGGTGGTCAACACTCCGGCGGGCAGGTCGATGTCTCTGGGGCGTGAAGGGTCCCGCACCAGCACTTTCTTGAGATTCACTGGGCGGCCGGTCACATCAGAAAGCGATGCGCCGTTGCCAAGCAATTTGGCGGCCACGCCTGTACCCACAACGCCTAAGCCCATGAGACCGACGTTGATGACATTAGGGGAACCAGCAGACATTTCGGTTGAGTCAGCCATCCTAGGTTAGGGTCCTGTCCCGGGTGCGCTTTGAATACCAGGTACTCCGGGGACCAGGTCCGGCACGGGCGTGGGCCGTTCGATACGCGGCGCTGTGACGAACACCTGGTCGGTCACCCAATCGTACAAACGGCTGTTGAAGTTCATACGAACGGTACCCGCTTGGGTCCCAAGCACGAGGGCTTCTTGCTGCCAAGCGTCAACCGATTCCCGAAGGAGTTTATTGCCCATCAGGTTAGTTAGGTCCCGGTCTTCTGCCGGAGAGAGGACGTTGATCAGGAAATATGCGTCACTGGTGAAGATCGGGTCGGCGACCAGACCAGCCGTGGCAGGTTCCAGTCCTTCTTCCTCATTTCCAAATAGAGCGTCATCGAAGTCTGGGAATGCCCCTTTCGGCACCCAACCCACCCGGCCTCCCGAGTCTGCGAATTGACTCGGTGAGCTGAGTTCTTGGGCAACCCTGGTGAAATCCTCGTTCTCCAGTCGTCTGACCACGTCTTGGACCAGGATATCGCCGTCCAGAGACAGCTCGATCCACTGGATCTCCACGTGCGGCTGACGTTCTTCGATCTGCTGGGACAGCAGCAGGGCCAATGCCCGCTCGGCCAGTTGCTCTTCAATGATGATTCGGAAGTCCGCGTCGGAAAGACCGGTGGCCGTCAGATACGCGGCGTAGGTGTCCTTGAATTCCCGCTCAAGTTGTCCAGGGTCGGTCTCCTGTCCGGGATCGGCTTCGGGGAGGAACTGCCGGCGCAGCTCTTGTTCGATGTCTTCGCTTTCGATGGCGATTCCCAGAGCGGGGGATTGCTGACGCAGAATCTCGGCATTGACCAGGTTCTGCAGATATTCAAAGGGGACGGTACTCAGGTTCACCTGGCCGCCCTGATAGCGGTTCACCCCCTGCAGCACGCGGATGCGGCTGACCAGGTCTCCCATGGTGAATTCAACGTCTCTGACGGACCCTGCCCAGACCCGGGGCGGCTTGTAGAACTCCTGGTAGTAACCGAAGCCGACCACGCCAGCGACAACCAAGATCAGGAAGGCGCCGATGCCAAAGCCTATTCGGCGCTGGTTGCGTTCGGTGACTACTTCGGGAGCTTCTTGTGGTGAGCCATCGTCAGGTTGGTTCCGCTGTTGGGCTCGCCTGTTGCGGCGCCGGTCGCCTCTGCTGGCGTTGGCAGAACCGAACCGTCCGAGCCAAGGAAATGGCATTGTCTAACCTCGACGAGCCTGGGGTGGGAATGGGGAGAGTTCCGGCGGCGTGTTTTCGAACATCCGCCGCCGGGTCAAAACGCGGTTTCTTGCCGGGCGGTACGCTTAGCGGCGTATGCCGGCGGAGTGGGCATGGTAGGCCACGAAGGGCACCAAAGCTATCTGCCGGGCACGCTGGATCGCGCCTCGAAGGGCACGCTGGTGTTTGGCGCAAACACCGGTGCGGCGCCGGGGCTCAATCTTAGCCCGCTCTGAGACGAAGCGCCTGATCTTGTCGATCTCTTTGTAGTCGATGTGGGTGACTTTTTCCACGCAGAAAGCGCAGACCTTGCGCCGGCGCACGAAACGCCCGCGAGGCCGTCCGCCAGGACCGCCGGGACCACCCGGTCCGCCGGGTCTTCCACCTGGGCGGCCGCCGCCGCCACCAAATCTTGGTGGTCCGCCGGGTCCGCCGGGTCCGCCTGGGCCTCTGGGGGCTTCTGTGGTCATGCTAGCTCAAGTCCTTTTGTTATTGCGGGCGATCGGATCGCCGATATTAGAATGGCAGGTCGTCTACTGAATCGAAGTCAGGACCGTCATCGGCTGCTGCGCCGACCCCCGCTTCGTATGGAGCGGAATCAGACACTCCGCCTCCGTCTCCGCCGCGGCCAAGGAACTGGACATCGTTCAAGAAGACATCTATCGAAACCCTGGTTGTGCCGTCGCGCCCTTCATAGGTGCGGCTGCTCATCCGGCCTTCGATGTATACCTGCTGGCCTTTGGTTAAGTATTGGTTACACGTTTCGCCCAGCTTTCCCCAGGCGCTGACGTTGAACCATTCTGTTTCTTCTCTCTGTTCTCCCCCGCTGGTGGTGTACCGGCGGCTGGATGCCACGCTGAACGAGGTTACCGCTTGACCATTGGGCGTGTACCGCATCTCTGGGTCCCTACCCAGATGCCCGATAACAATGATCTTATTCACGTCGTCCTCCCTTCTACTCCTCGCTCTCCTCCGGACTTGCTTCGTCCGCAGGGGCCGGTTCTTCAGGCTCCTCTTCGGTACTGCCGCTGTCTTCAGCAGCGGGTTCACTGTCTTCTGATTCCCCGGCGGCCGGCTCGGGTTCGACTGCCGCCTCAGGCGCTTCTTCAGCAGCGGTTGCAGCCGGGGCTTCTTCTGCAGCCGGAGCTTCCTGAGCAGCTGGGGCAGGGGCTTCGGCCACTGCCGCAGGGGCCCCGCCCTCTGCAGGCGGGGCTGCCGCAGGGGGCGCTCCCTCAGCAGGAGGCAAAGGCTGGCCGTCGGGGCCCACCGGGGCCGGGCGTGGCGGAGGAGTGCGGATGGCCCGGGCTGCAGCGGCGGCCTGAGCGGCAAGTTCCTCTTCCGGCAGAGTAGTGGTTACCAGAGAGCGGAGGACTTCGTCATCCACTTTCAAGAAGTTTTCAAGTTCGATATTGAAGGCGCGCTCGGTTTGGAACCGGGTCAGATGGTAGCTGCCCTCTAGAAACCGGTGTTGCCCTTTGCGGATGGGGTAAGCCAAGCGGCGGGTCCCCCACTGTTCCTCGTGGCTGATCTCAGCGTCGCGAGTGGTGATAAAACCCTTGATCTTGTCCCAGGTCTCAGAGACCTGTTCCTGGTTCAGCATCGGGCTGAGGACGACTACTAGTTCGTAATGGCGCAAACGATACCCCTTGGATTTTTAGACGCAAAGTCACTGCGCATTTCAGAATCAGGCGCAGAAATACACAATCGTTGTGATTATAGCATCGGGCCTCGCCTGGCTCAACCAGCCATCTTTCAGTTGTCGAGACCTGGCACGTCGAACCGGGAGGTTAGCTCCTTAACTTCGGTCGACACTTTGGCGTGGGTTTCTTTGTCTTCCAAGTCGGAAAGGACTCTGGTCAGCATGCCGGCAACTTGCTTGACCTCAGCCTCGGCCATTCCCCGGCTGGTGATGGCTGGGGTGCCCAAGCGCAGTCCGCTGGTGACCCTGGGCGGCTGCGGATCGAAGGGAATGGAGTTCTTGTTGGCGATGATTCCCACCGATTCCAGGGCCTGCTCGGCCTGCTGCCCGGTGATGCCCAGCGGGGTCACGTCCACCAAGACCATATGGTTGTCGGTGCCTCCCGAGACCAAACGCATACCGGCCTCGGACAGTTCAGACGCCAGGACCTTGCAGTTGTCCACCACCTGGTGGGCGTAGCGGGAGAATTCAGGTTTGAGGGCCTGGCCGAAGCAGACCGCCTTGCCGGCGATGGCCTGCATCAACGGCCCACCCTGGGTGAAGGGGAACACGGCAAAATCCACTTTTCGGGCCAGGTCTGCGTCACAGAGGATGAACCCCCCTCGAGGCCCGCGCAGGCTCTTTTGGGTAGTCGAGGTCACGATGTTTGCATATGGCAACGGGGAAGGATGGGCGCCCCCGGCGATCAGTCCGGCTATGTGGGCCATATCCACCATCAACAGTGCTCCCACGTTGTCGGCGATGGCCTTGAAGCGGGCGAAGTCCAGGACCCGGGGGTAGGCGCTGCAACCGGCCACGAGCAGCTTGGGCTTGTGTTCCTTGGCCAGGCGCTCAACTTCGTCGTAATCGATGGTCTCGGTCTTTTCGTCGAGGCCATATGGGATGAAGTTGTAGACCTTGCCTGAGAAGTTGACGTTGGCGCCGTGGGTCAGGTGGCCGCCGTGGTCCAATTGCATGCCCAGCACAGTGTCTCCGGGCTCAAGAACGGCGAAGTAGGCTGCCATGTTGGCCTGGGCGCCGCTATGGGGTTGGACGTTGGCGTGTTGGGCGCCGAACAGCTCTTTGACCCGGTCGATGGCCAAGCTCTCCACAATATCGGAATACTCACATCCGCCGTAGTAACGCCGGCCCGGATAACCCTCGGCATATTTGTTGCTTATCACACTGGCGCCAGGCTCAAGAACGGCCTTGCTGGCGTAATTCTCAGAGGCGATCAGCACGATGCAATCCCGCTGGCGCTGGTCTTCCATTTCTAAAGCACGGGCTACATCGGGGTCTTCGTCAAAAAGGACGGACATAGGTATCTCCTGAGAGGCGGTTGATTAACGGGGGAGCAGATGGGATTTTAGCAGATTATGTCTGCTCAGGGAGCCGCGGCCCACGAGGTCATTACGCTTGATCTGGACCCAGGGGGTGAAATTCAGCGGGTAGTGTACGATGGGGCTCAAGGAGTGTCAACGGAGTTCGCGGGCATTTATTTGCGGGCGCCAATCCAGTCCTGTAAAGTATCTTGAAAGTTCGATTTGCCGCCACACGCAGCGCACGCAGGGAGATTCAGTTTTCTATGTCCACAGATTCAGGCCACCCAGAGATGCCCAGCTCGATTGAGCGTTTGCTGCGGCCAGAACGGGTGGAGATGTTGGACCCCTTCCGGGTGCTGAGCCATTGCCCGCTCACCCCTAGGGACAACGTGGCCGACATCGGCTGTGGCCCCGGTTATTTCACCCTTCCGTTGGCCAAGTTCGTGATCAACGGAAAAGTGATCGCCCTTGACACTTCGGATGAGATGGTTGAGGCCTGCAAGGCAAGGCTCGACGAGATGCGGCTGGGCAACACGGAAGTGATCAAGTGCGACGAATATGAGTTCCCAGTAGCTCCCGCCACCATGGACGGCATCTTCATCGCGGTGACCCTCCATCACCCGGAAGACCGCGTGCGATTTCTGAGCGCCGCCCGGGAGATGCTCAAGCCCGGCGGCTGGTGCTTCATCATCGAGTGGCAGCCCCACGAGACCGAGTCCGGTCCGCCGCAAGAGGTGCGCATCACCATCGACCAACTGCGCCAGATCGCAACCGACAGCGGGTTCCGGTTCCAGACCTCTCTGAACCTCAACTCAGACTACTACCTGGCCACGCTGATCAACAGCCACTGATCCTTAGGGCGCTACGGTTCATGGGCTAGGCTGCCTGTAGAACGCCGCTCCCTTCCTAACCTTCCCCCTTGCGCGGAAAATGGGTGTAATTCTAAACCCCAACTCTTCCTGCAACCCCGTCACCCTGAGTGAAACGAAGGGTCTGCCAAGGCTGTGTCTGGTAGATTCCTCGTCGGCCTACGGCACTCCTCGGAATGACATTTACGAGGGCACTGTCTGCTTAAACGCTTAGCACCACCGGCAGCAATACATGAGACGGGCGGCTCTCATCGTGGTAGACGCTATTCAAAGCCGTAACTCTTATCGCTGATGTGGCGGGGTTCTCCCCGGTGTTGCCGTTCACGTCGAACCGGGGGAAGTTGCTGGAAGAGATATCCAGCCTGATCCGGTGTCCCTTCACAAACAGATTTGAAATCGGAAGCAGGTCTACCTCTATCCGGTAGACCTCCCCAGGTTCCATCGGTTCTGTCCGCTCCCAGGAATTTCTGAACTTTACCCGGAGGATGCCGTCGGTCAGGTTCAGGGCGTACCCCTCCGGGTAGTCCGCCGACGGCGGGTAGACGTCGATCAATTTGGCTGTGAAATCCGTGTCCACCGCGCTGGACGATATCCACAGCTGTGCTGAAATGGGTCCGGTGATCTCTGTGTCCTCACTCAGCGGCCCGGTCTGAAACACCAACACGTCCGGCCGGGACGCCAGCGGCAGATAGGGTTCCTCCGACCCGAAAAACTCTTCAGATTCCCTCTGATCAAATCCGCCCGCCGCCATGACCGGCTGTCCCGACGAGATGTTTCCACCGACCGTGGGCACGGGATGTTCTGGATCAAACGGGTACTTGGAGGGCGGACCCGAGCCAGCAGGGGCATCCGTGGAAAGCGCGCCGCCAGGCCCAAGATAAAACGAAAGTTTTTTGGCGCGGGCCAGCGGCCATTCGGTCTCGCTGCGCCATTGCCCTCCGTGTTCCAGCCGCTGCTGGTCGTTCTTGCGGCCCGAGCCGCCGCCCATGACGAACAGTTTGACCGGCGGATCATCCTCTAGGCCGTTGTCCACGCCCTTGAGCCAACGGTCGAAGAACCGCAGCCGCAGGTGGTTGAAATCATCAGCCAGGTTGCCGTCGATAACGGCTGACCGGCCAAAGTCCGCCCCTCCGGAATAGGTGACTGAGCGCGCGCCGTGTGTCCAGGGCCCCATCAGCAGGGTCACAGGGCCTTTCTTAGATGAGGACAAGGCTTTGTAATTGTCGGTGGCCGTCCTGGAATATGGGTCGTACCAGGCGCTCATGTGGACCTGGGGGACGTCGGAGAACACGTCGTAGTATTCTTCGGCGCAGAGCCCGATCTGCTTCCAGTAGTCGTCGAAGTTCTCCCGCTCCCAGATATCCAGCAGATAGTCCTCGTAATCGGGTGTCCACCGGAGCGGAGAATGTCCTTTCTTCCAGGGCAGCCGTTTGAACCAGCCGAAGATGTCCTGGGACTCCATGGCCGCCTTGACGGTCTCGGGGTGGGCGTACGCCTGACGGCTTTCGACGGCCTCCTTATAGGCCCAGGTCAGTTGTCTTAATTCGAATGCCCCGCCATTGCGGCAGGCGTTGAGAAAGGCGTTGGAGAAACCGCCCGAATCCAGCCACATGCAGCCCAGATTAGGAGGGTTCAGCGAGGCTGCCGCCGCCTGGGTGTGCGCTGAGTAGGACAGCCCGTAGGTGCCAACCTTGCCGCCGTGCCAGGGCTGCTCCGCCAACCAGGCCAATGTGTCGTAGCCGTCTTCGCCTTCGCCGGTGTACTTGGTAAACCCGCCCTCGGACTCGTAGCGTGCCCGGCAGTCCTGCAAGACCGTAACGTAACCGTGGGAGGTGAAGAACAGCGCCTCCAGCACCAGGTCTTCTCTGGTCTTGCTGTAGGGCGTGCGCAGGAGCAGCACCGGGAACGCCTGGTCCAACGGGGCTCCGGCTCGGGCAGGGCGGTAGATGTCACAGGCCAGCCGGACGCCGTCTCTCATGGCAACCATGACATTGGACTCGGTATGGACTTCGTGGGCGCCGGTCGGGTTCTCGGACGGCATTGATAGGCTCCAGCTGGACTCATATTGGGGTTTCAATTCTATGGTGGCCTTTGGGTGGCCGCAACCGTGTGAACAAAGGGGGCCAGATTATGTTGACACCATTTGGGCGTCAACCTATAGTTAGGCCAACGAATATGGCCACTTTATGCACGCCTGCGCCGTGACTGACCGCCGGCCATTCAAATTCCGCTAGGTCCGCATTCAACACCCTTGGAGGTGCCCCTTTTGGCAGACGATTATGATGTTTTGATAGTTGGCGGAGGCGTGGCCGGTATGACCGCTGCCATGTACGCCGGAAACTATGGTCTTAAGACGGGCATCGTCGAACGCATGATGGGCGGCGCTTCCATCATCAACATCGAAAAGATCGACAACTTTCCCGGCTTTCCTGAAGGTATCTCCGGGGCAGAGTTGGGGCCGGCCGTACAAGAGCAGGCCATGAACGCCGGGGCCGACTTCATCATGGGCGAAACTTCCAAGATCACCAAGGACGGCGACTACCGGGTCGTGACCAGCGACGCCGGGGACATCAGGGCCAAGGCGGTGATCATCGCCGCCGGTTCTACCCTGCGGCAATTGGGCATACCCGGCGAAGAGGAGTTCTTCGGCAGGGGCGTTTCCCAGTGCGCCACGTGCGACGGTCCGCTCTATATGAACCAGATGGTGGCCGTGGTGGGCGGCGGCGACTCGGCCGCGGACGAGGCGCTGACCCTCACCGAGTATTGCGAGCGTGTCCTTTTGGTGCATCGCCGCGATGAGCTCCGGGCCCAAAAGGCTTTGGTCGACCGTGTTGCCGGGAACCGCAAGATCGAGGTTGTCTGGAACACTGTCATCGAAGAGATCGTGGGCGCCGACACCGTTTCCGGTCTCCGCATGCGGAACGTCGTAACCAACATGGAGAACGTCATGGAGTTGTCCGGTTTGTTCGTCTATGTCGGCCTTGAGCCCAATTCCGGGCTGGTTGACGGGTTCTTGAAGACCGACAACGCCGGCCACATACCAACCAACGTCTCCATGGAGACCGAGGTCCCCGGCGTCTACGCCGTGGGTGATCTGCGGCAGAACTCCTCATCCCAGTTGGTATCAGCAGCCGGTGACGGTGCAACTGCAGCCGTCGCGGCCTTCAAGTACATCTCAGCCAAGAATTGGAACTAGGGAGGCGTCATGGACCTGGTTGACGAGCAACTCCAAAATAGCAAAACCATCGCCGTGGTTGGACTGTCCGGAGACCCGGAGCGGACCAGCTACCGGGTAACCCGCTATATGCAGCAGCAGGGCTACCGGATCATCCCGGTCAACCCCATGATCGAGGAAGCGCTCGGCGAGAAGGCGTACCCCGATCTGAAATCAGTGCCCGAGCCCATCGACATGGTCAATGTGTTCCGCCGCTCGGAGCTGGTGCCCCCGGTGATCGAGCAGGCCATCGAAGTGGGCGTCAAATATATCTGGATGCAAGACGGGGTGATAAACCCTGAGTGGGCTGCCAAGGCCGAGGCCGCGGGCATCCCGGTCATCCAGGACGATTGAACCCTCAGACAACACCGCCGCCGGTCTGGCGGCCAGCAGGGCTAGAGGGCAGGCCAAGCCAGAGACCTTCATTCTTCTCAGGTCCACATGCTTCCCATCTCCCACGCAGGGGGTGGGTAAGGGTGGAGGCGAAAGCCCTGAATAAGTTGATCAATGGCCTCTTGATGTGGCTTGCCTGGATTCCGGCTTTCGCCGGAATGACGGAGTGACGATTTCTTCGGTTGATAGATCGCCGATGAAAGCCCGCTGCAGCGGCTTACCTATAGACAATCTTATATTAGAATGATTATAATCTAGCCCTCAGCCGGTCCCTACCTGATCTGTCAGTTATTCCCAGCTACACGTAAGGAGAGATACCGATGGCCAGTCCAGATATCGAGCTTATGGCTCATTTGATGCGCCGCGCCGGATTCGGCGCAACCTTTGAAGAATTGGAACAGTACGCCGCCAAGGGCTACGAAGCCACGGTGGATGAACTGCTTAGCCCCATGGAGCAACCAGACCTGGAGATGGACCTGCTGGAGCGCTATTTCATCGACTGGAAAGAGATGAACGCGCTAGAGGTCAACCAGGCTTATCTCGCCTACCGGATGATCAACACCAAGCGCCCGCTGCAGGAGAAGATGACCCTCTTCTGGCACGGCATCTTCTGCGTCGGCAACTCCAAGTGCGAGCACGGCGGCCAGATACAGACCCAGTTGAACATGTTCCGCGAGAAGGGCATGGGCAGCTTCCCCGAACTGCTGCTGGCCCTCTCCATCGACCCGGCCATGGTCTTCTATCTGGACAACTGCATGAGCCATAAAGACGCCATCAACGAGAATTTCGGGCGTGAGCTATTGGAGTTGTTCGCCATGGGCGTCGGCATGGACGGCCAGGCCAACTACACCGAGGAAGACGTCAAGGAATGCGCCCGGGCCTTCACCGGCTGGACCATCGCCAACGCCATCCCCCGGTATCCCTACGGACGCCACCCCTCCCAGTTCGCTTTCAACGCCGCCGACCACGACTACGGCGAGAAGACGTTCCAGGGCGAGACGGGCAATTTCAACGGCGACGACATCATCGATATCATCGTCAAGCAGCCTTCGGCAGGCCGGTTCATCGCCCGCCACCTGTACAACTTCTTCGTTGCTGACGATGTCCAGATTCCCGCCTGGCAAGGCACGCCTCCCAAAGACATGGACGCCATCAAAGAGCTGGAAGACGCCTACTTCGAGTCGGGCTACAACCTGACCGCGATGCTGCGAGTCCTGTTCAATTCTGAGTGGTTCAAAGAAGCCCGTTTCGAGAAGGTCAAGAGCCCGGCCGAGACCGTGGCCGGGACCATGCGTTTGGTGCAGGATTTCACCAGTCCCAAGCCGGGCCTGCACCCCATCGCCATGGAGATCCGCTACATGGGCCAGGACCTGATGAACCCGCCCACGGTAGAGGGCTGGCACACCGGCCAAGAGTGGATCGACAGCGGCACGTTGGTGGAACGAATCAACTTCACGGCCGATCAGATGGGCAACGTTGACCTGCCGGGCGTGAAGGCCATCATCGAGCGGCTCAGCTCTGAAGGCATCGACGACCCTTCCGCTCTGGTCGGGCGCTGTCTGGACATGCTTGGGGCTTATGCTCTGCCCGAGGAGACACGCTCTTACCTGGTGGAACACATCGGAAAGTCAGGCGAACTTAAGCCTGGGACCGATGCCTACGGCAGCCAGGTGGCCCAGACCCTGCAACTCATCGTGGCCACCCAGGAATACCAGTTCGCCTAAGAACCGAATCAGCTCCGATCAGTACCTAGGAGATAGCGATAAATGACTTCAACGAAGAAAGACTCTGTCCTGGCAGTCTTGCAGCTCTCGGGCGGCAATGACGCCCTCAACACCATAGTTCCCTATTCCGATCCCCTGTATGCCGACAACCGGCCTTCGGTCAGAGTATCTGAAGACCAGGTCTTGAAGATCGACGATAAGATCGGCTTCAACCCGGCCTTGGCGCCCATCAAAGAGCTCTACGACCAGGGCAAGGTTGCCATCATCTTGGGCGTGGGCTATCCCAATCCCAACCGCTCCCATTTCCGTTCCATGGACATCTGGCACACCTGTGAGCCGGAAAAGGTGGGGGACGAGGGGTGGTTGGGCCGCGCCATTCGCGACATCGACCCCAAGGGCGAGAACGTCCTCACCGGCGTGAACTTCGGACGGGGCCTCCCCCGCTCTTTGGCAGCACCGGGAGTGCCAGTGGCGTCGGTAGGAAACCTTGAGACCTACGGCGTGCTAACAGGCATCAAAGACGATCAGCGCGATGAGGCGTTGGATATCTTCTCCCGCATGTACTCCCCGGCCATGGGCCGCGGCCAGGTGATGGACTACCTGTCCCACACCGGGATGGACGCTCTCAAAGGCGCCGACATCCTCAGCACCGCACCGGAGAAGTACTCCTCTAGCATCGAGTACGGGAACAACTCGGTCGCCCAGTACATGAGGAACATCGCCCAGACCCACATCGCAGGGTTCGGCACCCGGTTCCTGTACACCACGGCGCCCTATAACAGCTTTGACACCCACGCCGGCCAGATGGTGGGCCACTCGGCCCTTTGGACCGATGTTTCCGCCGCCGTGCGGGACTTCCAAGCCGACCTGACCGAGAGCAACGCCTCCGACAATATGACCTTGCTGGTCTTCACCGAGTTTGGACGCCGTGTGCACGACAACGGCTCCGGCACCGACCACGGCTCTGGCGGCATCGCCTTCGTCGTTGGCGATAACGTAAAGGGCGGGATCTACGGCGAGTATCCCTCACTCGAAGAAAGCAAGCTGCTGGAAGGCGACTTGCACTTCAACAACGACTTCCGGGGCCTTTATTCCACCCTGTTGGAGAAGTGGATCGGCATCGACGCCCAGTCTGTGGTGGGCGGCAATTTCGAACAGATGGCTTTCATCTAATCCTTCGATCAAGCAACTCGACGATTAAACGAGGTAAACATGACTACTGAAGCGCTGGGAGTATCCCTTCAATACAGTCATAGCATGGGGCGCGGTGAGTTCGCCGGCCCTGGTTTCCGCAATCCCGTCGCCATGGCCAGAGGCGCCGACGACCTGATGTACGTCGTCAACCGGTCCTACGAATACCGGCCCGACGGCAAGCGCGTCACCATCTGCACGGTTGACGAGGAATATATCGGCGAATTCGCCCGGGGCGTCCACACGGCCGGCGTCACCGACATCGTCACCGAAGACGGCTCGCTTATCTGGCCCACAAGCGTTGCCCTGGACAAAGCCGGCAACGTCTACGTGGCCGATGAGTGGCTGAACCGTATCTCCATCTTCACCAAAGACGGGGAGTGGATCGGCAAATGGGGCACTGAAGGCAGCGGCGACGGCGAGATCAACAAGCCCTCGGGCATGATCTTCGACGCCGACGACAACATGATCATGGTGGACAGCGGGAACAACCGTATCCAGAAGCTGACCAAAGACGGCAAGTTCATCTCCTCCTTCGGTTCTCAGGGGACCGGCGACGGACAGTTCAACCTGCCTTGGGGAATCGATCTGGACGCAGACGGCAACATATACGTGGCCGATTGGCGCAATGACCGCATCCAGAAGTTCACCAAAGACGGCGATTTCCTGATGGCTTTCGGGACTCCGGGAAGTGAGCCCGGCGAGTTGAACCGCCCAACCGATGTGGCTGTCGATAACTCCGGCATGATCTACGTGGCCGACTGGGGCAACGAGCGGATGCAGATGTACGACCCGGCCGGGAAGTTCGTCACCCTGACGACCGGCGACGGGACCATGTCCAAATGGGGCAAGGACAAATTGGACGGCAACGCCGAGATGTGGGAGCTGAGGGAGATCGCTCAGGGCCTGGAGCGTGAGCGCGACTTCTGGGGTCCGGTAGCCGTGACCGTTGATGATGAGGACCGCGTGTTCGTCGTCGAGTCCTGCCGCAACCGCATCCAGGTCTTCCGCCGGCAGGAGCCGATGTTCCGGGGCGGTGGACGCCTTTAAGAGCTGACAGTTTTCAGCCGTCAGCGATCAGCTAATTTCGAAGGGGGACTCTGTCCCCCTTCTTGTGACTAACCCTTGATAGGCAGCAATAACGTGACTACTCAGGACGAATTGGGCGCCCAGCTAAAGACTCTGGGGATCAGACTCACCCCGCAGCGGTTGGCCATCGCGGAAGTGGTGGTGAACTCGGGAGACCACCCTTCGGTGAAGGAGATCTTCGGGCGGGTTAAGGAGTTCTTCCCTTACGTGACCCTGGCCACGGTCTATTCGACTTTGACCGTGTTGGAGCAGGTTGGGATCGTGCGCGAATTGCCCTTCCAGAAGCAGTCCCGGTACGACGCCAACCTCTCTCCCCACGCCAACCTGGTCTGTGTCGGCTGTGGCAGCGTCCATGACGCCGACGTCGGCCAAAGCATGGTTGCCGATCTGCGGGAACGGCTGGAAAACTCATCTGAGTTCCAATTCACCGGCCAGCGTGTCGACTTCTACGGCTGGTGCCCCAACTGCGCCAATCGCCGCGACCATCAGAGCGAGGCTTTGGCCTAGCAAATAGTCGTCAATCGAGATGCCCCTTTCGTAATTTCTAGGCTCTAAGAAGCCTCTATCCAGCGCTAGTCGCCTTTATAGCCGCGGTTGCTCTGCTCTTTCTCAAGGTAGTTACGGATCATGAGGGCGGCGGTTGCGCCTTCTCCCACCGCGCTGGCAACCTGTTTGGTGCTGCCTCCGCGGGCGTCGCCGGCAGCGAATACACCCTCCAGGCTGGTCTCCATGGTGCCGCTGGTGGTGATGAAACCCCACTTGTCGGTGTCAAACACGTCTTTAACGAAACCCGTGTTTGGATCGAGGCCGATGAAGATGAACGCGGCGGCCGGGAATAGTTCTTCGTCGTCGCCGGTTTCCCGGTCTTGGACCACGATGGACTCCAGATGGCCGTCGCCCTTGAACTCTTGGACGGCCTTACCCAGTTTGATCTCCATCTTGGGGTGGTTCTCTGCCTTTTCGCGCAGTATCTGGCTGGCGCCCAGGCGGTCCATGAATTCGATCACGGTCACTTTGCTGGCGAACTTGGTCAGGAACAGGCCTTCTTCGATACCGCTGTTGCCGCCGCCAACGACCACCACTTCCCGGTCTTTGTAGAACGGACCGTCACAGGTGGCGCAGAAGTGGATCCCGGCGCCGATCAGGTCTTCTTCGCCGGGAACGCCCAGCCTCCGGTACTGGGTGCCTGGGGCCAGGAGCACGGCCCTGGAGCAATACTCATCCCCAGACTCGGTGGTGACCATCTTGTGGTCGCCGTCGGTCTGGATGCTGGTCACGGTCTGGGCCGGGAGGATCTCCACATCGAACCGCTCGGCATGCGCCCGCATCTGGTCGGCAAGCTGCCCGCCGCCGATGCCCTCCACAAAACCGGGGTAGTTGTCGATGCGTTCGGTCGTCCCGGCCTGGCCGCCGATGCCGCCCTTTTCGATGACCAAGGTCTCGATCCCCTCTCGGGCGGCATATAGAGCTGTGGTGAGTCCTGCGGGTCCGCTGCCCACGATAACCAGGTCGTAGTATTCACGTTTGGCCTTGGGGCTGATGCCCAGCTTGGACGCCAGTTCGGCGTTGGACGGTTCCACCAGCATCGAGCCATCCTCAAATATGATGGTGGGTATGATCTGCTTGCCGCCGTTCAGTTCTTGGACGTGCTTGCGGCCCTCTTCGTCCTCGTCGATATCAACCCAGTTGAACCGGACGCGTTGTTCGCCAAGAAATTGCTTAGACTGCCGGCAATCGGGGCACCACGGCGCTCCGTAAACGGTGATATTAGGTTGTTCCATGGGCCCTCCGGAGCACCAACTTTAATATTGAGACGTTGGTGTTATCCACGTTATATGATGCTGGAGGTGGGTTCTTGGGTTCCAGCCCGGAGTCACTTTTGGGGCAGGTTCATGATTTCCACCGGAGCGATCTCATCCGCCAGGTCGAAGCCAAAGACCTTGGAGTAGAAGTACAGCTCGGCTTCCAAGACCCTCTTGATGTTCTCGGAACGTCTGAAGCCGTGCTGTTCCCCTTCAAACGGGATGTAGGCCGTGGGGATGCCCTTGGCGCGGACGGCCTCGAACATCATCTCTGCCTGGTTCGGGGGAACGACCTCGTCCTCCAGTCCTTGGAACAATATCAGCGGGCAGGACAACCGGTCGGTGTGGTTGATGGGCGAGCGCTCTGCATAGAGGTCCTGACGCTCCGGATAGGGGCCGACCAGTCCGTCCAGATACCGGGACTCGAATTTATGGGTCTCTTTGGCTAGAGTCCCCAGGTCGCTGACCCCATAGAGGCTGGCCCCGGCCTTGAATACCTCTTTGAAGGTGAGGGCCGCCAAAGTGGTGTATCCTCCCGCGCTGCCGCCGTCGATGGCCAGCCGGTCGCCGTCAGCCTCTCCTCTGCCCACCATATGGAGGGCGGCGTTGGAACAGTCATCCACGTCGACGATCCCCCAGGCGCCGTTCAACCTCTCACGGTATTCCCGGCCGTAGCCGGTACTGCCGCCGTAATTCACGTCCAATACGCCGATGCCACGGCTGGTCCAGAACTGGTACCCAAGATTCAAAGCGGTGCTGGCCGCTCCCGTAGGCCCGCCATGACTCTTGACCAGCAGCGGCGGTTTCTCCCCCGCAGGGGCTTGGAAATCGCTGTTGCGCGGCGGGTAATAGAAGGCGTGGGCCGTCTTGCCGTCTTCGGTGGGGAACTCCACCGGCTGGGCGGCTGACAAATAGCCAGGGTCAACCTCAAGATCGAGGGACTTCCTCAGTTCCCACCATTTGCTGCTGGCCAGATCGAATTGGACCAACGTCAGCGGCAGGGATGGCGCGCCGCCGACAAACACGACCTTGCCGTCGCCGGCTTTGATGTCGCCCCGGCCCATCTCGGTGAAGGGAGTCTCGATGGCCAGCAGCATCCCCGACTCCAGGTGGAGCATGGCGATCTTCCATTCGCCGCCCTCAACGTAGCTGCAGGCGATCAGTTCTTCCGAGGCGAAGGAGTAGGACCCCGTCCCGAACCCCCACTGCGGCTTCCCGAACTCGGCGTTCTTGGTGGTCAGCTGCCGGGCATGACCATCCTCATAGCGGTACAGGTTCCACCAGCCGCTGCGGTCGGAAACGAAATGAAGGACGCCGTCCGGCGACCACTCGGGTTGGAATATGGACTCGGTCTTGCTTCCGGCCACCAATTGCGGTTCGCCCAGCCGCCCATGATTGTCGAAGCGGCCTGTCCAAAGTTCGGTGCCGTCCCAGGGCATATTGGGGTGCTCCCACATCAACCAACACAGCGTCGAGCCATCGGGGCTGATCCTGGGGTTGGAGCAGAAATCGGACCACTGGTATAGGACTTCAGGTTCTGTTTCGCCGGTGGCATCCACCCCAACGATGGCGTTGACCGGCTCTCCGTCCCCGGTGTGGTCTTCGCGGACGCAGATGATGCGGTTGCGCGTGGCATCGAAGCAGCCATCGGCATAGCGCATGTCTGCTTCGGGGGTGATTGGTTCGGGTCCGCCGCCGTTATCCTGCCGGTACATCCGTTGGTCGGAAAAATTGGAGAAATAGACCACGCCGTCATGTACCAGGTACTCACCCCCGCCGTACTCGTGGACCCTGGTGCGGGCGCTGTACGGCTCGGGCGTGATGTCGGTGACCCCGCCGTCGGTATCGCGTTTGACCACCACCATGCGGCCGCCCTCAGAAGGACGCATCTCCACCCAGTAGATATCTTCGTCGTCCAGCGCGATCTGGCCCAGACCGATGAAGCCAGCCACGATGAGATCAGTGGTGATGGGCGACTGCCATGAGCCGTATGGAGCGGTCGTGGGCATGGGTTGTGTCTCCTATTGTCGGGAGTCGGGATTGAGGCAATTATAGCCGCGCCTTCAGCCTTATAAAAAGGGTTTGAAGCATAGTTGACCGCCACGTTGCCTACCCCTATATTTGTTCCACCTTCGCTCTACTAGAGGGATCAGCCAAATGACCACGGCCCACGACCATTACGCGGCGCAACTGCCCCCGCCCACTTTGGAGGAGGTCAGTTCCGGCATCTACGCCTACGTCCAACTGGACGGCAGTTGGGGCCTGAATAACGCGGGTTTCATCAAGGGCAAGGACTCGCTCACCCTGATCGACACCTGCTTCACCGAAGCCCGCACCAGGGCCTACCTGGAGGCCGTGCGCGATGTGTCTTCCCTGCCCATGAAGACTCTGGTCAACACCCACCACCACGGCGACCACACCCACGGGAATTACCTGGTCACCGACGCGGCGATCATCGGGCACGAACTGTGCCGCCAGACGGTCATCGACACCGGCCTCCAAGCCCTGCATCCGCTATTCCCCGGCGTGACATGGGGCGACCTGGAACTGGCCCCGCCGTCCATAACCTTCAACGACCGGATGGTGCTGCACTCAGATAACCTCAAGATCGAACTGATCTTCATGGGGCCGGCCCACACCACCAACGACATCGTCGCCTGGCTGCCGGACCGCAAGCTGCTGTTCTCCGGAGACCTGATCTTCAATCAAGGCACGCCGTTCGTGGCCATGGGCTCGGTATCCGGGTCATTGCAGGCGGTGAAGAGGCTGCGGGAACTGGGCGCGGAGACGATCATTCCCGGCCACGGCCCGGTTTGCGGCCCCTCGGTCATGGACGACATAGAGGCCTATCTTACGTTCATCCAAGAGACCGCCCGCGACGCCTTCGAAGCGGGGTTGAGTCCGCTGGACGCCGCCCGCCAGACCGACCTTGGCCGGTTCGCGGGCTGGCACGACTCCGAGCGGCTGGCAGGCAACCTGCACCGGGCCTACTCGGAACTCCGTTGGGAACCTGCGGGCACCGTGTTGGACCTGGCGCCGATCGTCGCCGATATGGTCACACTGAACGGCGGGCAGCCGGTTCGGTGTCTGGCATAGTCTCGCCAGGCAGGAATCCGTAATGGCCGATGGAGCTCTCTCTCACGTACGAGTGCTGGACTTCACAACCCACGTGGCTGGGCCGCATTGCACCAAACTGCTGGCCGACTACGGCGCCGACGTGATAAAGGTTGAGCGTCCGGCCACGGGCGACACGGCCCGGAGCATGGGCCCCTTCCCAGGCGACATCCCCCACCCGGAGAAGAGCGGTCTCTTTCTCCATCTGAACACCAACAAACGCTCGATCACCCTGGACCTGAAAAGCAGCGCCGGCCAGAAGATCGCGAAGACGCTCGCAGCGGACGCTGACCTGGTCGTCGAGAATTTCCGGCCGGGCGTTATGGACCGTTTGGGGCTTGGGTTAGAAGCGCTGCAGGAGGTTAATCCCAGGCTGGTGATGACCTCCATCAGCAACTTCGGCCAGACCGGCCCCTACCGCGATTACAAGTCCTCAGACCTCCTGGTCTACAGCATGGGCGGCGAGATGAACTCCACCGGTCTGGAAGACCGCGAGCCGGTGAAGCTGGGCGCTAACGTGATCCTCTATCAAGCCGGCTCGGTGGCAGCGGTGGGCAGCGCGGGGGCTTTGTTCCTGTCCCAGGACGACGGGCCGGGGCAGTTGGTGGACGTGTCCATCATGGAGACCCAGGTAGGTTCCATAGACCGGCGGATGAGCGCCCTGGTGGCCTACCAGTACACCGGCGAGAACAGCGTCAGGGTCCCCTTCGGCGCCTCCGGTTATCCCATCGGAGTCTACCCGTGCGAGGACGGTTATCTGGAAGTGACCGGAGGCCTGATCTACTTCCCCAGGGTCGTCCACATGCTGGGTGACCCTCCGGAGTTGCTGGAACCCCGGTGGTACGAACCCGAATCGCAAACTGACCCGTTGTTAAAAGACGAGTTCGAAGCCCATTTCCTGTCGTGGGCCCTACAGCGCGGCAAGCACGAAGCCTGGCGGGCCGCCCAAGAGTCGGGAGTGCTGAGCGGGCCGTTGAACACGATGGAGGACCTGGCCAACGACGAACATTTCAACGGACGAGGCTCCTACGCCCAGATCGATCATCCCGTGGCAGGGAACTTGAAATATCCCGGCCGCCCCTTCGTCATGAGCGAGTCTCCCTGGGAGGTCCGCCGCCCGGCCCCGTTGCTGGGCCAGCACAACCAAGAGATTCTTCAAGAGCTGGGTTACGGACGGGATGAAGCGGTCCGCCTGCGAGCCCAGGGCGTCATATGAGCAAGCTGCCGTTGGAAGGGATACGGGTCTTGGAGATGACCGTGGTCTGGGCCGGACCGTACTGCACATCGTTCTTGGCTGACCTCGGGGCTGAAGTGATACGGGTGGAGTCCTTGGCGACGTTCGCGCCCCTCACCAGAGGTGTCCGGGCTCATCCTACCGAGGTCCAGCTCCAGAACATGCCATTGTTCATGGGCGGCTATCCGGACCGGCAGCCGGGCACGAGGCCCTGGAACCGGTTCCCGGTGTTCAATGTCCACGCTCGCAACAAGCGCAGCATGACCGTTGATCTTTCCCAGCCAAGGGGCATGGAGGTGTTCAAAGACCTGGTCAGGGTCAGCGACGTCTTCGTTGAGAATAACGTGGTGGACCGCATGGACAGCATGGGTATCGACTACGCCATGCTCAAGGAGTTGAAAGAGGACATCGTGATGTTGCGGATGCCGGCCTACGGCACCGACGGGCCGTACCGCGACTTCCGGGCGTTGGGTGTCCATATCGAGGGCGTCATCGGTCACACGCTGTTGCGCGGCTATACCGACATGGACCCATCCGGCAACACGCCCGTCTATATGGCCGATGCAGCAGGAGGGAGTCACGGGGCGTTCGCGGTGTTGGCGGCGCTCCATCACCGGCGCCGGACCGGCAAAGGGCAGTACATCGAGCTGGGCCAGGCGGAAGACGCCACGCCCATGATGGGCCAGTTCTTCATGGACTACGCCATGAACGGGAGAAACGCCTCCACCACCGGCAATCGCCATCCAACCGCCATTCAAGGCTGCTATCCCTGCCTGGGCGATGACCGCTGGGTCTGCATCACCATCCAGAACGACCAAGAGTGGCAGGCCTTCTCCCGGACGCTGGGGGACCCTGCCTGGGCCGCGGACCCGAGATTCGTTCATGCCCCTGGGCGCATCGAACACCATGATGAGATCGACTCTCACATCAGCCGCTGGACGGAGCAGATGGACAACTTTGAGGTGATGCGGGCGCTGCAAGGAGCAGGAGTCGCAGCCGGTCCGGTCATGGACCAGCGCGACGCCTACAACGACCCGCACTTGAAGGAAAGGGGCATGTTCCAAGAGGCTTCCCAAGAGGACACCGGCGCCCATCCCTATCCACGTGCGCCCTACACCATGTCGCAAACGCCGCCCGACATCCACCGCGGCCCTGTTCGTCTGGGAGAGGACAACGAGTACGTCTACAAGACCGTCCTGGGCTATTCAGAAGCAGAGTACGCCGAATTGGAAGCCCAGGGGCATATCTCCATGGACTACCCAGACCACCTGGAGTAGGTCGCCGGCCGAGCTTTTCTGCCAACCCTGAAGGACCGTTCGTCCTGAGCTCCGTCGAAGGGCGCGCATCTGTCAGGTTGGTTGCGCCGTGGATTCCAGCTTTCGCCGAAATCCACGGGGTTGGCCGGAGACCTAGGCTAATCCGCGAATAGCTCGTCTACCTTGCGTTTTCTCTCCTCTTCGGAGCCCCCGCCGCCCTGGACGGTCTCGTAGAACTTGGGGCCGTATTCGCGGATACGCACGACCACCGGCAGGGGCAGCGCGTGGCCGAACACCAGGGCCTGCTGTTTGGCCTCAAGCCGGGACAGCACGGAGCGGAGCGCGCGGCTGCCCGACGTGCCCGATAGCACGGCGTCTATGTCACGTTCGTTGTCCAAAAGGCAACTGAAACGAGTGCCGACCTGGCTCAACACCTCGGAGTCGATGCCGCTGGGCCGCTGGTCGATGACCATCAGAGTGACGTTGTACTTCCGGAGTTCCCTGGCGATGATGCCGAAGATGGTCTGTGAGGCGACGCTGCTGTTCAGGAACTTGTGGGCTTCCTCTATCACTATGACCAGTGGCCGCGGCTCTTTCCCGGCCCCGCCCATGGCTGATTCCTTGGCCTCGACGTATTTGCGGTGGATGCGGCGGGTGAGCAGGTTACTGACCAGGATGTAGGCCGCCTCATCGTCGCCGTAGCGTCCGAACTCCAATACAACGTGCTGGCCCCGCTCCAAGTGCTCGATCATCTGGGCGGCGGTGTCGGTGCGGCTGTGCTCAACCATGAAACCGTGCCGGGTGAACCGGCCCATGCGGTTGTAGAGGGCACGCAGCGCCCCGGCATTAACCTGCAATTCCTCGGCCAGTTCCAACAGCGATCCGTTCTTGCCGGCGTCCAAGAATTCCTTGAGCCAGGTCTCTTCGCCGTATTTCTCCCGCAGATTGTAGGCAGCAGAGGCGGCGACATCCGACAGGTTCAGCGACTCCCGGAGCAGTTCCACGTCCTCGGGCTCAACGTGGTTGAAGCCCAGGTGCACCGTTTCGTCGGTGGACAGACCCCGTCGGCGGGAATGTTCTTCGTCCAGGGTGAAGGTCGAGACTTTGGCGCCGAAGAGCTGCTTCAGGCCCTTAACGCTCACTCCCTTGTCGGTGTCCTGGCCCTGCCAGCCGTATTCGCTGTGCATGTCAAATATCAGGGAAGACGCTTCACCGTTCTGCAAGATGCCGGTCAGCAGCAACCTGGTGAGGAATGTCTTGCCGGTGCCGCTCTTGCCGAACACGCCCATGGAACGTTTGACCAGTTCGCCCAGGTCCAAACATAGCTTGGTCTCCATATCCAACGGGCTGCCGATCCAGAAATTGCCGTCTTCTTCGCTGCCGAAGACCGTCTCCACGTCCTCCTGAGAAGCGGTGAACGCCCGGGAGAAGTGGGCGGGGATGCTCTTGGCGGCGGCCGGTCCCTGTTCGTCGCCCAACACGTCGGGCATGGTCAGTTGGGGCAGGACCGAGACCGTGCCGAACGCTACGGTCCCCTGCAAAGCCTGGATCACGAAGGGGTCGTCGGCGGGAAGAGGTGTGAATTTCATGCGGGGGTCGGTGCTGCCCAGGCCCACGTCTGTAACAACGCCGAAGAACCGGTTGTTGGCCCCCTGCAGCGTTACAAATGTGCCGACCTTGATCTGCTCCACCGACACTCCGGGGTCGAGCCGCACCTCAACTCCGTTGGCCACGGATCCTTCTATGACCATGCCCAATGGCAACCCAGGCACGGCGGCTATCCGGCCGTTGACCGCTCCATTGTTCTCATGGGCTTGGGTCACGGTGAGACCCTCCGCAAGATGGAGTTAAGCCGGGCGACATCTGCGGAAAGTTCCACAGCCAGTGTCCGGCAGGCCAATGCTAGAAAATCGGCTGGCTGATCATGGGACGGGGCCGCTTGCCTGATGCAGGCGCCGACGATCTCATCGGAATGGGACGCTCCCGAATTCAGCAGCAGCCGCAGCAGGTCCAAGCTGCTGGTGAACCGCGAGACTTCTTCCGGGTCGCAGGCATAGACGAAAGAATGGACTCGGGGTGGCCGGGGCGGTAGATATTGATGAGTTACCCCGTCTTCTATATGACCGGCGATGAATACTTCGAACCGGGAAGTGAGCAGCCTGGCCAATTGGGGGTTGTCGCGGATCACATCCTCTTCGGTGTCCGCATCCTCTCCCCGGGCAAGCACCGGCCTGGCCGAGTCCAAGGGCTCGGTGGTGACGCTGCCGACCACACCATAGATGTCGGGGGAATCGGTGCGCACCAACCCACCCAGGGCCGGAGCGCCTTCCAGCTGATAGCACTGGGCCACGAAAGACGTTGAGGTAGACTCAACGACCTCCCCAACTCTCCGTTCCATAGACGGGGCGGTCAAGAGCCCAGCTCAACAAAAAAAGCCCGTCCGCTATCTGTGCGCGGAGGGCTATCCGAACCGCCGTGACCGGCGAATCTGCTGTCATTTGAACCTAGCCAGGAACCTCGGCCCGTCCTCAACCCTGCTTCCTCCACCGGAGTCATGGTCCATTCCCGTAGACGATATCACAATATGTAAACCGGCTCCCGGTGTCAATGTCACCGGGAGCCGGTGGTTCCGCGAAACAACCGCTTAATCCAGTGAGACGGGCATGTTCTTCACCGAGCGAAAGGTGATGCTCTCCTGGTACTCCATGTCGTGGGTCTTCAACTGGAGATTGGGATAGCGTTCGGCCAGCGCACTGAACACTTCTTGGCCTTCGACCCTGGCTATGGTCGCGCCCAGGCAGTGGTGGACGCCGGCGCCGAAGGCCACGTGGGCGTTGGGCCAACGGGAGATGTCCATGGTGTCCGGGTTCTCAAACTTGTTGGGATCGCGATTGGCAGAGGAGACGAACCACCGGATACGGTCGTCCTTCTTGATGTGCTTGCCGCGCATCTCCACGTCTTCCGAGGCTATCCGCTGGAGGGATTTCACCGGGGAATCGTAGCGGAGGGCTTCTTCCGTGGCCCTAACCATGAGTCCCTCACGGTCGGTCTTTAGCAGGTCCCATTGGTCGCGGTGGTTCATGAAGGCGAGGGTGCCGTTGCAGATCAGGTTGATGGTTGTCTCATGTCCCGCGATCAACAGCAGAGCGGTATTGCCCAGCACTTGCTCACGGGTGAAGACGCCCGACTTCTCGCCGCTAGCCAACACCGATATGAAATCGTCCTGGGGATTGGCCATGCGCTCTTCGACCAACGGGTTCACGTATTCGTTCATGCCCTGAAGGCCCTCGACCACCATCCGCATGCGGTCTGGAGCGCTTCTGCCGTTGAAGAGCAGCTTCTCAGACAACTCCCTAATATATCGGCGCTCTGACTCCGGCACTCCCATCATCTCGGCTATCACCAACACGGGAAGCGGCACAGCCAGGTCACGCATCAGGTCAACCTCGCCCTTTTCTTCCGCGGCGTCCAATAACTCCGCGATGGCCGACTTCACAAGCGGCCGCCACTCTTCCATGGACTTGGGAGTGAAGTAGGCGTGCATGACCTTCCGCATCTCAAGGTGCTCGGGACGGTCGAACTGGATGAACCGCTCCTGGTTGGCGGCCTTCATGTAGTCGTAAAGTTCGGCGTCCGACTCGTTGATGGCGGGGTAGGCCGGGCGCGGGTCGTTCTTGAACACGGCGCTGGAGAACTGCTCATGGTTACGGGTTAGCCAGACCATGTCGTCGTGCCTGGTGATCACCCAGAGTTCGTACAACTCGTTCCAGTGGACGGGGTCTTCATCCCTGATCCGGCCGTAATACTGATACGGGTCCTTCATGACTTCCGCAGTGAACATGTTGTCGTTGATAGCGGTTACCATCTCACCGTCCGGGTAGTCCGATTTGGTTTAAGAAATAACCGGCCCGCAGCGATCTAAGCACTGCGAGCCGGTTGTGCCCTCATCGTTGGTTTGACTGGCGGCTTAACCGAGGGAAACAGGCAGGCTCTTCACCGACCTGAATGTGATGCTGGGCTGGTACTCCATCTCGGTGGTCTTGGGCTGCAAGTTGGGGTACCGCTCCGCCAATGCGCTAAACACTTCCTGCCCCTCGACCCGTGCGATGGTCGCTCCCAGACAGTGGTGGATGCCGGCGCCGAAGGCCACGTGGGGGTTCGGCCACCGGGTGATATCCATGGTGTTGGGGTTCTCAAACTTGTTCGGGTCGCGGTTGGCGGCTGAGATGAACCAGCGTAAGCGGTCATTCTTCTTGATCTGCTTGCCGCGCATCTCCACATCCTCGCCCGCGATCCGGGTGATGGACTTTACCGGAGAGTCGTACCTAAGGGCTTCTTCGGTGGCCCGGACCATCATTCCCTCAGGGTCTGATTTCAGCAGGTCCCACTGGTCGCGGTTATTCATGAAAGACAGGGTGCCGTTGCAGATCAGGTTGATGGTGGTCTCATGACCGGCCAGCAACAGCAAGGCGCAGTTGATCAGCACCTGCTCGCGAGTGAAGACGCCGGACTTTTCGCCCCTGGCTACGACGGAGATAAAGTCGTCTTTCGGGTTCACTATTCGCTCTTCAACCATGGGGTTGATGTACTCGTCCATCCCCCGCATGCCTTCAGCCAGCACTCTCATTCGGTCGGGCTCGCCGCGGCCGAGATTCAAGAGTTTCTCGGCTAGGGATCGAATCACGGGCCTTTCCGATTCCGGAACACCCATCATTTCGGCGATGACGAGAACCGGCAACGGCACGGCTAGGTCGCGCATCAGGTCAACGTCGCCCCCCTCTTCGGCTGCGTCCAATAGTTCCTTGGTGGCCGATTTGACCAGCGGCCGCCATTCTTCCATGGACTTGGGGGTGAAGAACCCATGCAGGACCTTCCGCATCTCCAGGTGGTCGGGCCGGTCGTGCTGGATGAACATGTCGGCCTGATAGGACTTCACATAGTCGTAGAGTTCGTTATCAGACTCGTAGATGGCAGGGTAGGCGGGCCGGGGGTCGTTGGCCATCACCTGACTGGAGAACTGTTCGTGGTTGCGGGTGAGCCAGACCAGGTCGTCGTGCCTGGTGATCACCCAGAGCTCGTACAGCTCATTCCAGTGGACGGGGTCTTCGTCCCGGATGCGGCCATAGTATCGATAGGGGTCCTGGATAACTTCCGCGGTGAACATATCATCGTTGATCGTCGTTACCATTACACCACCATTGTTTCCCAAATCATGTAGGTTTTAGTTAGTTGAACACTAGTGGAATACAGATTATCTGTCAACGGTTAAGGTAACCGTTGCCGTAGTATTAACAAGAAGGACCGGCTCCCGATCGGGAGCCGGTCCTTCCTAACTGATCCAGTTGGCCGCCAGTTCGTGATTTAGTTAAGAGTCACCGGCAACTGCTTGATGGAGCGGAAAGTGATGCTCTCCTGGTACTCCATGTCGTGGGTCTTCAACTGCAGGTTGGGATAGCGCTCAGCCAATGCGCTGAACACTTCTTGCCCCTCAACCCTGGCGATGGTGGCGCCCAGGCAGTGGTGAACGCCGGAGCCGAAGGCCACGTGGGGGTTCGGCCAGCGGGTGATGTCCATGGTGTCCGGGTTCTCAAACTTGTTGGGGTCCCGGTTGGCCGAGGACATGAACCACCGGATGCGGTCGTCCTTCTTGATCTGCTTGCCGCGCATCTCAACATCTTCCGACGCGATGCGCTGGATGGACTTCACGGGAGAGTCGTACCGCAGAGCCTCTTCCGTAGCCCTGACCATCATGCCCTCAGGATCGGTCTTCAGGAGGTCCCACTGGTCGCGGTTGTTCATGAAGGCCAAAGTGCCGTTACATATGAGGTTGATGGTGGTCTCGTGACCGGCCAATAGCAGCAGCGATGTGTTGACCAGCACCTGCTCACGGGTGAAGACGCCGGACTTTTCGCCACCGGCCAGCACTGAGATGAAGTCGTCTTGGGGGTTCTTGATCCGCTCGTCAACCATTGGGTTGACGTATTCGATCATGCCCTTCATGCCGTCGGTCAGCGGGCGCATGCGGTCGGGCTCTCCCCGGCCGATGTTGAGCAATTGCTCTGCCAGCATGCGGATGTGGGGACGCTCCGACTCGGGCACGCCCATCATCTCAGCGATGACCAGCACGGGCAGCGGCACCGCAAGGTCACGCATCAGGTCCACTCCGTCGCCGCGGGCTTCGGCTTCGTCTAAAAGCTCAGCGATGGCCGATTTGACCAGCGGCCGCCACTCTTCCATGGACTTGGGAGTGAAGTAGGTGTGGACGACCTTCCGCATCTCAAGGTGTTCCGGGCGGTCGTACTGGATGAACTGCTTGCCGTTGTAGGCCCGCACGTAGTCGTAAAGTTCGGTGTCCGATTCATAGATCGCCGGATAGGCGGGGCGGGGGTCGTTTACGAACACGGCGTTGGAGAACTGCTCGTGGTTCCGGGCGAGCCAGACCAGGTCGTCGTGTCTGGTTATCACCCAGAGTTCGTAAAGCTCGTTCCAATGGACTGGGTCTTCATCCCTGATCCGTCCGTAATAACGGTACGGGTCTTGGATAACATCCGCAGTGAACATATCATCGTTGATAGTCGTAACCATATCACCACCAAAATATAGTCGAATCGAGCCTGAATTTAGTTTAGCCAACCCTAATATAATAGGGATTGTTTGTCAATGAACCAGCAAACCGTAAAGGTCCACTTCCTCCATCGATAATCACAGACCGATCATCACAGGCCGTTCGGCCTTTGTAATTCGGCTGGACGTGGTGGATAATTGCCCGGTCACGTCCGGCCCAACGTGGCCGCCAGTCTTTCGATTCACGATGGAGTAACTAATGCGCATCCTACTGATCGCCACCAACCGACACGATAGGCTCCAAAGCCGATTGAACGCCCAGCCGATGCCCATAGGCCTTGCCTACATCGCCGGGCACTTGGACCACGAGCGCCACGAAGTTAGGGTGCTCGACCTCATGTTTTCCGACGACCACCTGGCCGAGGTAGAAGCCACGGTAAAGGAGTTCCAGCCGCAGATGGTGGGAATGTCTGTCAGGAACTTGAGCAACCACAGCTACATGAACACCATCTGGGCGCTGCCCATCAGCAAGGAGGTTATCGACCGCATCCGTTCGGTCAGCGATGCCATAATCGTCTGCGGCGGTCCGGCCTTCAGCATCATGCCGTCAGAGATATTAGACCTCTTGGGCGCCGACATCGGCTTGGCCGGCGACGCCGGTGAGACCTTCGCAGCGCTGGCGGACCGGATCGCAGACGGCGAGCCAAGCTATTTCGATCTGCCTGGCCTGGTCTACAAGAGAAACGGCCAGATCATGCAGAACGAGGGTTACTGCACCTCTGAGTTCGCCAAGCCGCCTCGTCTGGAAGACCTGGACATGGAGCGCTACAACAAAGCGGGCTTCGGCATCGGCATCCTGACGAAGCTGGGCGGCTTCTACTACCCGGCCAACGCTTCTGAGGCCCAGATCAACGAGTCGGGCTGGCGGGTCATACGGCCCATCGACGAAGTGGTCGCCGAAGTAAAGAGCATGAAAGAGCGCTTCGGGATGAAGAAGGTGTTCTTCGTCGACAATGGTTTCAATCTGCCTCTGGACCACGCCAAATCATTGTGCAGTCAGTTGATCGAGTCCGACGTCAACATCCGCTGGAACACCTGCCTAGCGCCCTTCAACTGCGACACAGAACTGATCGGCCTGATGAAAGACGCCGGCTGCGGCCTGGTGATGATGGTCAACCGAAGTGGAAACCCCGGCGATATGGGCAGCATGGTTGAAGAGAATGAGGCGCTGGCCGAGGTCTGCCGGATGTGCGACGAAGGCGGCCTGCACTACAACATAGGCAAGCAGTTCGGCGAGCCTGGCGAGACCCGGGAGAGCGTGGAGAACAAGCTGGAGTTTCTGCGCAGCGTCAACCCGGCCGTGGCCAGTCTGCGGGTCGGCGTCAGCGTGATGCCTGGGACCGAAGTGGCGGTGATCGCGCAGCAGGAGGGTCTGATAAAGGACGAGAGTGAACTGGTGAAGCCCACCTTCTACATCGCCGATGAGGTTAAAGGCTGGATCGTGGACTACCTCCAAGAGCAGGTGGCCCAGGACCCCCGCTGGAACCTAAGCTAGATTCCCCAAAGCTATCGTCGTCATCGTAGGGGCGGGTTTCTAACCCGCCCTTTTTCTTCGCCGGCATTGTTCGGACCCGGAGTCATATCACGATTCAGTTAGTGAGGTGACAGCCGTGAGAACATAGCCTACGCAAACCAGGGCAGGTTAGAAACCTGCCCCTACGGGTCTGAAACTACCTGCTTGCGAATGATTAGCGATCAGTCTGAATCCGGCGCCCGCCCACTCAAGCTGGGCGCTCCCTTGCGGACCACGCCGAACCAGATGGCGACCAGCACTGTGGCCGCAGCCGCGGCGGTCATGGCTACCCCCCAACTCCATTGGCCGGCCACGAGTGCCAGCGGAAACGCTCCTAAGAAGTGGAACCCTGGCGTGAACTGAAGCACACCCATCACCCGGCCACGCACTTCGGAGGGAGATTCGAGCTGGACCATTGTGGAAGAGAACGGCCAAACAGCCCCGAGACCGAAGACTCCCACCAGTAGGAACAGCACCCATGAGAACCAGAACCAGTCCGACCACGCGAACACGGTCAAGAAGGCGGCGAACAACAACACACTGATCAGCATGAAACGGTAGATGTTGTTGGTCCCGAGTAGTGGCAACAGAACATTGCCGGTGAGCGAGCCTATCCCTGACGCCAAGTACAGCAGCCCGACTCCTGCCGCTCCCACGCCCAGGGTGTCCTTGGCCATGGCGGGAAGTATCTGAAGGTGGGACATGCCGAAACCACCGAATGAACAGGTGATGACGATAACCGTGAGCACCACAGGATTGTTCTTGATGTAAGAGATCCCATCCGCGAAGTTCCTGAAAACAGACTGAGCGGTCACTGGGGACGGTTGCCTGGTGCGTCCGATCTTTGCGACGCAGGCTATGCTCACCAAGTAGCACCCGGCGATAGCCAGAAGGGCTGCCGACAGACCCCAGACTTCTATGACCGCGCCCGCGATAGGCGGCCCTGCGATGCGGCCCGCATGGACGGCGGCGTTCTGCATCGCGATGGCGTCAAGCAAGGACCCCTGGTCAACCAGATCAGAGACCATGGTCATCCGCGCCGGCATGTTCAACGACTGGACCACTCCCAACAGCGCCGCCGCGGCGTAAACGTGCCAGATGACTATGACATCGGCAAGGGTAAGGATGCCCAGAGCCGCGATCAGCCCGCCCACTCCAGACTGGGTCACGATCAATACGTAGCGTCGGTCGAACCGGTCAGCAAGTACGCCGGCGATCAAGAGGAAAGCCACGTTTGGCACGCCATAGAGGAAGATGACCAAGCCCAACTGAGCGGAGGAACCGGTTATCTCAAGCACAAGCCAACCGATCGCCAGGAATTGGGTTGCCTGGGCTACCGACTGGGTGGAGCTGCCCAACCAGAACCAGCGGAAGGCTGATTGGCGGAGAATCACCGAGAGGCGGCTTAGGTAGCCCGTCACGCCGGCCTTGGCGCGGGTGGTTTCAGCCTGGTTCATGGGAACCGGTTAAGAAGCGCTTTCGGGCGCTTCCTCCATCTCCCCGGGTTCGGAGGAACTGGCAAGCCTTGAGACGGTCTCACCGGCGTCGGCGGAGATGGCAGTTTCCATGGCCTGGATGGCCACTTCGATCTGCTGATCGTCCGGTTGTCTGGTCGTCAGTTTTTGGAGCCACAACCCCGGTTGGGCGATCATCTTCCCGAACCAGGCGTTTTGATGGCTGCCGCTAAAACGGAGGAATTCGTAGCTAACGGCCGCGATCACAGGCAGCAAAAGTATGCGTGAAGCGATCCGCCATTCAAGGGGCGGACCCAGCAGTAGGGCGAACACCACCACGGATACGACAACCACGGTCAGCAGAAAGGCCGTGCCGCAACGGGCATGGGGAGTGCCAAACTTCCGCACGTTCTCTATGGTCAGTGGCAGTCCAGCCTCCAAAGCGTGTACCGTCATGTGTTCGGCGCCGTGGTAGGCAAAGACCCGTTTCACGTCCCTGAGCAGGCTGATGGCGCTGATGTAGCCCAGCAAGAAGAGCAGCCGGATCACGCCTTCGACGATCTCGCTGAGCAGGTCCGAGTTCAGGACTGGGTTCAACGCCCAAGCGATGAGCAGCGGAGTTATGAAGAAAAGGCCTATCCCGAACACCAACGAGATGCCCAGAGTTGAAGCCATCACCCACCCTGGGATCCCTTCTTCGGCGTCGGGGTCACGGTCCATGGCGGCCATGTTGGCGGAAAGTTGGAGGGCCTTGATCCCCAGGAGCATGGTCTCCAGCAAAGTGAGGAAACCCCGGACCAACGGCCAGCGGCGGGGACGCCCGTTGTAGAGCGCGCTCAGGGGTTCATGATGACGCTCTATCGACCCGTCTTCACGCCGGACCGCAAGACCGAAGTGGTCGCGGCCGCGGATCATCACTCCTTCGATCACGGCTTGTCCGCCGTACATATGTGGGGTCTGTTCTGCCAAATCAGGTCCTCTACTTCGCGGGGTGTTGGGCAGGGAGGCTGCTCTCACCCGGGAGAAAACACTCGTCTTAAATGAAAAATCGAGGGCTGGCCGCCCTCGATCTCTCGATATTCTTGGTTTTACCGCGGCAACGGATGATTCCGCCGCGGAGGGGAAAGACTATCCCAGGTTGTAGCGGCGCTTCATGCGCTCGATGCGGCCCTGCGTGTCCACGACCCTCTGCTCGCCGGTGTAGAAGGGGTGGCACTTGCTGCACACCTCAACACGGAGAGCCGGTTTGGTGGCGCCGGTGTTGAAAACGTTGCCACAGGAACACGTTACCGTTGAGTTATAGAAGAACGGGTGAATCTCTGCTTTCATTTCCTAATTATCTCTCTGGAGGTTACGGGGCTCAACTAGGCGGCTTCCACCGGGTACACGCTGACCCGGCGGCGGCCCTTGGCGGCCCATTCAAACTTCACTTCGCCGTCAACCGTGGCGAAGATGGTGTAATCTCTGCCCAAGCCGACGTTGGTGCCCGGCTTGATGCGGGTGCCCCGCTGCCTGACGATGATGCAGCCGCTGGTGACTTTCTCGCCGCCATACCGCTTCACGCCAAGGCGTTTTGAATTGCTATCTCGGCCGTTATTGGTGCTGCCGCCAGCTTTCTTATGAGCCATTAGTTATTCCCTTCTCCGCCGTCGCCCTCGGTTGTGGCCGCTGCCGCAGCCCTTCGCCTGGGAGCCCGGGGTTTGCTCAATTCGATGTCTTGAATGCGCAAACGGGTATAGGTCTGCCGATGACCGCGCTTTCTGCGGTAACGGTTCTTGGCCTTGTATTTGAAGATCATCAGCTTGCGGTCTTTGTAGTGAGACAAGACCTGGGCTGTGACCTTGGCGCCCTCGACCAAAGGAGCGCCTATGGTAACCTCTCCGCCGTCGGAAAGGGCCAATACTTCACCGAACTCAGCAACTGAGTCCACGTCGTTGGGCAGGAGTTCAACGTCTAGTTCGTCACCGGGCTTGACCCGGTATTGTTTCCCGCCTGTTTTGAATACTGCGTAGTCCATATAATCCTCGACCTTCAATACTACGGGAGCCCCCCGCACCTGTCAAGGAATTTCGTGCCCAATCCCGCCTGAGCGGACCGGCCTGCCAAATGCCATGCAACGGCCAAATCCGCACCCGATGATTCGATCCTCTTCGAAGAGCCGTGATATATAATTGCGCCGTATCTATCACAACCTCACCTCAAGACTACATCCCACCGAATCCCAAAAGAGATTGACCACGAGTTTCGTCTTAGTCCGCCCGCAGGGGCGGGGCGATATGCTGATCATGGACCAACTACGGGGACAAGAACTTAAGGCGGCCTTCTCAGCGGCGACTGACCGCCTGGAAGAATTCAGGGACGCCGTCAACGCCCTGAACGTGTTCCCCGTGCCCGACGGCGACACCGGCACCAATATGCTGCTGACCATGCGGGCCGCCTTGAAGGCAGCTTCGGAAGAGTGCCCGGACGGTCAAGAACCCTCTGTGGCATCGGTCTCTTCCTCACTGGCTCAAGGCTCATTCTTTGGCGCCAGGGGTAACAGCGGCGTTATCCTTTCCCAGTTCTTCAAAGGGTTCTCGGACGCGCTCTTCGGCAAAGAGAGTCTAACAGCCAAAGACTTGCCCTTAGCCTTCAGTCTCGCTTCGGACGGGGCGTACAAGTCGGTGGGCAGCCCGGTTGAGGGCACCATGCTAACGGTCATCAGATCAGCTTCAGAAGCCTTACAAGGCAACGACAAGAACCTGCTTGGACTTTGGGATGCCGCCTTCCTTGCCGCCCAAGAGGCCTTGGAACATACACCGGAACAACTACCGGTGCTCCGAGAAGCTGGAGTGGTGGACGCTGGAGGGTTCGGCATCGTGGTCCTTATCGGTGGGATCCACCAGTCCATATCAGCCGGCGCGGTTGACCTGTCTGAGCTGTTCCGGTTCCAAGGGACGGTCAACACCGGCGGCTCCATCAGACCCGAATATCTGGACGCCAGCACCGATGAGGAATGGGGATTCTGCACCCAGTTCATCATCGGCAGCGACGGCAGCAAGCCCTTGGACCTGGACCAGGTCCGCAGCCATTTTCAGGAGACCGCGTTGTCGACCGTGGTGGTCGGAGACCAGCAGAACGTGCGGGTGCACATCCACGTGGAAGACCCCGCGCCCGCCATCAGCTACGCCGAGTCTTTGGGGCCGGTGTCAGATGTGAAGATCGAGGACATGGACAGCCAGAACGAACGTTTCGCCGGAAGCGGGCGTCAAGCTCCGGTTGAAAGCCTCTCCTTGGCCCTGCTGCCGGTTGCGCAAGGCGAAGGCTTGGCCCACCTATTCCGCGACTCGGGTTGCGCGGGGGTGATCGAGGGCGGCCAGACCATGAACCCCAGTGTCCAGCAGATATTGGACGCAGCCCGTGACACCGGGGCAACGGATGTCATCATCCTGCCCAACAACAGCAATATCGTATTGGCCGCGGAGCAGGCGGCCGCCGCCGAGCCTTCGATCCACGTTGTCCCGACCAAGAGTGTCCCGCAGGGTGTCACTGCGCTGTTGGCGTTCAATCCAGAAGGGCCGTGGCAGGAGAACGTAGAATCCATGTGCTCCGTCATCTCCGAGGTTGTGTCGGTGGAAGTGACCACCGCGACCAGAGGGGTGAATATAAACGGAGTTGACGTAGCATTAGGCCAATCCATCGGCTTTTTAGACGGTGAACTTGCAGTGGCAGAAGACAGTTCCGAGCTGGCGCTCCGGTCGGTCCTTGGCCTTGCCGGTCTAAGCGGGGACGCCATCGTCACCGTATACTGCGGCGCAGACAAGTCGCCGGCCGATGCCGCATCACTGACCGCCGAACTGGAGAAGGAATTCCCTGGGATCCAGGTGGACCTCATCGAAGGCGGACAGCCCAACCACCATTACCTGGCTTCAGTAGAGTAAGACTCAACTCGATCGAAAAGGAAAACATGACGATACGCATAGTCACCGATAGCTCGTGCGACCTGCCATCCGACTTGATCCAGCAGCATGGGATCACCGTCCTGCCGTGCTACGTGGTGGTGGATGACCAGACGTTCAAGGACGGAGTGGAGATACAGGCTGACGATTTCTACCACCGCCTCCAAGCTGAGGGCAGAACACCGACCACCGCCCAGCCGACGCCGTCAGACTTCCAACAAGTCTACAGTGACCTGGTCGGCCAAGGTCACCAGATCATCTCCATTCACGTTTCGGGGAAGGTTAGCGGCACGCTGAACTCTGCCGAGCAGGCAAAAGCGTCTTTGGACGACGGCAGCGGAGTTGAGATCATAGACTCACAGTTGGCCTCCATCGCCCTTGGACTAGTGGTGTTGGACGCCGCCATCGTGGCATCGGAGGGCGGGGACGTACACGAGGTTGCCGCCAAAGTGCGGGAGACCTTGGGCCAGCATCATTGTCTGTTCGCCTTGGACACTTTGGAGTACCTGCAGAAAGGCGGCCGTATCGGCAAAGCCAGGGCGTTCATGGGTTCCGTTCTTCACGTTAAACCCATTCTGCGGATGCAGGACGGTGAGGCTCATCCGGTTGAGCGGCCACGTAACCAGGAACGGGCCATGCGGCGGTTGTTGGAATTGGCTCAGGAGTTGGCCCCGGTGCGGCGGTTGGCCGTCATATATAGCACCGACCCGGAGAGGATGGCTGAGTTGAAGCAGAGCCTGTCGGGATTGTTACCGGCAGACCAGATAATCGAAACCCGGTTTGGAGCGACTTTAGGCACCTACATCGGCCCGGACGCAGTAGGCCTCGCCGTAACGCAAGAGTCCTGAAAGAGCCCAGGTTATGTCACTTGAAGCTTGACGTGCTCAGAGCAGACGAGAATGATTGAAGTGACACATCTCTCGCCTCGAACAGGGGTGATCCAGCGTGTTAGGGTAACCGCCTGATGGCAGCTCAAGAGACTGGGGCGCCCTCATGGGTAGCCGCCTTTCAGAACATCCTCAAGCTTGAAGAGTCCCACGGCTTCGACAACAAAGCCGTGATGGGAGGGCTCGACAAATTTGTCGCCCGCTGGGCAGACGAGATGGCCGCTCAAGTGGTCAGCGATGAGAACTTCCTGCTGAAAGAGTCCTACGACTCCATGTCCGAGAAGCTGCGGGCCCAATGGGTGGCCCAGTGGCGGGAAGCTTTGGGCGGCGAGCCTGACCCCAAGCGGACACCGAGGCCGGTCGCAACACCGCGCCAGAAGAAGACCACCGCCAAGAAAGCCGCACCGGAAAAGAAAGCGGCCTCAGACAAAAAGCCCGCGTATAAGGCCCCTCCAGCCGAGGTCACGGTCGATGCGCCGGTTGACCGCCTCAGGGGGGTGGACACCAAACTGACGGCCCGGCTCAAGCGGTTGGACGTTGAGACCATCCGCGACCTCCTCTACCTATTCCCCCGCCGCCATGAAGACTTCTCCAGCGCAAAGAAGATCGCCGATCTATCGCCGGGCGAGGAATGCACGGTGGTCGCCACCGTCTGGGAAGCCCGGGAAGTGGCCAAAGGACCCAGGGGCGGCAGGCGTGACACGGAAGCTGTACTCAGCGATGACACCGGCAACCTCAGGGTGATCTGGTTCGGCCAGAGATACCTTGCCAGGTCCCTAAAACCGGGCAGCCAGATAGCCATCAGCGGAAAGGCCTCGGTGTTCCGAGGGCAGCTTGTCTTCGAGAACCCAGAGCACGAGATGCTGGAAACCACCAGCTCGGGTGTCCACACGGGGAGGTTGGTCCCGATCTATCCTCTGACGGAAGGGCTGACCCGCCGGAACATGCGCCGGTTGACCTGGCAGGCGGTGCAGAACTGGCTGGGCGGGCTGGAAGACGCGCTGCCCGACGACATCCTATCCCGCACCAAGTTGATGCCCCTGCTGGACGCGGTGTACCAAGCCCACTACCCAAAGGAGAGGGAGACCTGGGAACTGGCCCGGCGCCGCCTGGCCTTCGATGAACTATTCACTCTCCAACTGGCGGTGCTGGCCCGGCGGAGGATGCAGCATGACAACGTGAAAGGCATCGAGATCGTCGCTCCAGCCAACGTGATCGACGCTTTTTATGAAACGCTGCCCTTCCCGCTGACCAAGGCCCAGACCCGCTGCATCCAGGAGATCGAGTCGGACTTCCGCCGTGGCACCCCGCCCATGAGCCGCCTGCTGCAGGGTGAGGTGGGCAGCGGCAAGACCGTGGTCGCGCTGTCAGCCCTGCTGTCCGTTGCCGCCGCCGGTTATCAGGGGGCCATGATGGTCCCCACAGAGGTGTTGGCCGAGCAGCATTTCCTGAGCATCGGCAATCTGGTCAGCGGCTTGGCCCGGCCCGTGCAGGAGCCGCACCTGATCTCGGTATACCTGGAACACATGGACAGACCTGTGTCCATCGGCCTGCTGACCGGCAGCTCCCGCGCTCCAGTCAAACGCGAACTGACCAAGATGGCCGCGGATGGGACGCTGGACATCCTGGTTGGCACCCAGGCCCTGATCCAAGAGGGCATCTCTTTGCCCAAGTTGGCCCTGGCGGTGGCCGACGAGCAGCACCGGTTCGGCGTCATGCAGCGCTCCGCCCTTCAAGAACGGGGCCAGGAGAACCCCCACACGCTGATCATGTCGGCCACACCGATTCCCCGGACGCTGTCGCTAACCCTCTTCGGCGACCTGGACATCTCCACCATCGATGAGATGCCGGCCGGGCGACAGGAAGTGGCCACCAAATGGTTGGAACCGGAGCAGCGGGACACCGCCTACGGGTTCATCCGCAAACAGGTGGAAGAAGGGAGGCAGGCGTTCGTGGTCTGCCCGCTGGTAGATGAGTCGGAGACCATCGAATCCAAGGCCGCCACGGAAGAATACCAGCGTCTTTCCGAGGACGTGTTCCCTGATCTGTCCCTGGGCCTGCTCCATGGCCGGATGGCCGGCAAAGAGAAGGACAAGGTCATGCGCCAGTTCCGGGACGGGGAGTTGGATATCCTGGTGTCCACACCGGTTGTGGAGGTGGGCATCGATGTCGCCAACGCCACGGTGATGATGATCGACGGCGCAGACCGGTTCGGTTTGGCCCAGCTCCACCAGTTCCGGGGCCGGGTCGGCCGCGGCGAGCACAAAAGCTACTGCATGCTGATGTCGGACTCGGCTTCAGAGACGGCCAAAGAACGGCTATCGGCTTTGGCACGGATACACGACGGCTTCCAGTTGGCGGAGGTAGACCTGGAACTCCGTGGCCCAGGCGACTTCTTCGGCACGCGTCAGAGCGGCCTGCCCAGCCTGCGGATGGCCCATATCACGGACCGCGAACTGCTGGAGATGGCCAGGAACGAGGCCGCCCAGCTCATCGAAGAAGACCCCGAGTTGAAAGCCCCCGGCCACGCGGCCATCGCCGCCCAGGTTGCCCGGTTCGTCGACCAGGCCAGCGCGGCAGCCTAGAATCTCGAACTTCCATCGCTAGCGCTAGTTATTGGGGGCGTTTCGGCGTTCCCATACAGTTGGGCAGGTACTAGAGCTGCAACGTTTCTAGTGTTAGGTCACCCTCCAGGTTTTCCTGCAACGTATCCAACAATTCAAAATCCCATTCGGAGACGAATGTGATTGCCGTACCGTCCCGTCCCATGCGTGCTGTCCTGCCTATCCGGTGGACGTACTCTTCTTGATTCTGGGGCATGTCGTAGTTGATGACGTGGGTGATATGCGGAATATCCAGCCCCCGGGCCGCCACATTTGTAGCGATAAGCACCTTGATCTCCCCCACGCGGAATGACTGCATCGCGGCGTTGCGTTCGGACTGGACCATGCCGCCATGGATCCCCTTGGCAGCGATGCCCTCCCGCTGCAGCGCTTGGGTCAGATTGTCCACACCTGCTTTGGTCCTTCGGAACACGAGGACTTTCCCACCATCCACTATTGTCTCCAGCAGACGGCAGCAGGCGCGCACCCGGTCCTGTTCGAGGACCTCGTAGTACACCTGACGCACATCAGGCGCAGTCTCGATCTCATTCCCTATCCGTATCCAGATGGGCGATCGCATGTGACGGGCGACGATCCCCCGGATCACAGGGGGCAATGTGGCAGAAAAGAGGGTGGTCTGCCGGTCGCTAGGCGTCTGACGCAGTATCCGCTCGATGTCCGGCAGGAAGCCGATATCCAACATCTCGTCCGCCTCGTCCAATACCAGGGTGCGGATATCCGCCAACTGCAGGGTTCCTCTGCCGATATGGTCTAGCACCCGGCCGGGAGTGCCCACGACTATATGAGCCTTACGGCGGAGCGCGGCGAGCTGCCTGGCGATGGGCTGTCCCCCATAGCAGGCGACCACTCCCAGTTTGCGGAACTGGCCCAGACGGGTGATTTCATCACGGACCTGCATCGCCAATTCACGGGTCGGGACGAGTACCAACCCCTGTATGAATGTCTGAGACGGGTCCGTTCGTTCTACCAAAGGAATCCCGAAAGCGGCCGTTTTCCCGGTACCGGTATGGGCTTGGCCCACCACATCATCGCCGGCCAGGAGTGGCGCGATGCAATCGGTTTGGATTGCCGTGGGTTCCTCATAACCGATCGCTCTAAGGGCGAGGGCGACCTCGCGGCTTACTTCCTGAGAGCCAAACCAATACGAGTCAGCCTCTTCAAGTACCGGTTGCGTTGAAAGCGCTTCCTTGTTTCGGCCGGTTCTATTACGGCCCTTTCCATCACGGCCTGAATCACTGGGCCGGGAGGCAATTTGAGCGCCTTTCTCAGTTGGGGGGAGCGGAGCGGAGGTTACTTGAGTGGACCGGCTGGTTTGAGGAGGAGAATTCGAACCAGCGTTTTTACTCGTGCCCCAGGGGACCTTATGCCACCACTTTGGCTGGTCGTCGGGTTCCGACGCGTCTTGTGATGTCATGGGTTTGGGACTAGGTTTCTTTTTATTTATGCTTTTTCCTTGTGGTCTTGAATCGCGATCGAGCCAGCAGCCCTGCTTTGGTTGTCACGCAGGGCTGCTCATCTAGCTGTGGTCACAGATCATAGTTGGAATCAATGTCACCCAACAACAAATAGTTCTTGATTTGAACATAGCCTTCAGTGAAATATTACCGGTCTGATATCCAGTGAGCAAGTCGCTCGCCAGACAGACGCCGGCCAAATAGCCCTGTTCGTCGACCAGGCCAGCGCCGTAGTCTGATCTATTTGGCCGCGGCTTTGACCGCCTTGCGGTACCGGAAAAGAGCTGGCTCCACATAGGCGCTGGGCGACGTCAGGGCGTCGTCGATGATCTGCAACACCGCGGCGATCGCAGGCTCTTGCATCAGCCCAGACCTCTTTTCCTGAGTGTCCGTCATCGGAAGATAGTCCGGTTGACCTTGGTTCTGCTGGTCCAGGATCTCAGTGGCTTTGGCAACGGCCTCTTCGATCTCTGCCTGGCTGACCACCCCGTGGAGCTTCCAGTTGGCGATGATCGCGCCGTCGATCCTTTCGGTGGCCCGGTCCTTCATCTCTTCGATCTGGCTGAAGTTGGGCACGCCGCTGCAGCCGATGCCACGGTGCACCCAGGGCTCCACGTAAGCAACCATGCTGTGGGCGTAGCTCAACAGCAACGTCTCTTTCGCCTGCTGGTCAGAAACTTTATCCCCGTCCAAGACCGGAAAACTCAGAAGGTCTTGCCTGGAGATGCTGGGCGACGGAGAGTCCTCCATCGTCCGCTGCACCTGGTCCACGTCGATCATGTGGTAGTGCATGGAGTGGAGGTGGCTGGGATTGGGCGCCGGCACCCAGGCCGTGTTGCCGCCGCTCCTGGGATGGTTGATCTTGATCTCCATCATCTCGGCCATGGCCCGGTTCTTGACCTGCATCCCCTTGCCGATCTTCCCCTGGTTGTGGACGCCGGCCCGCAGGCTTACATCGACGTTGTGCAGTTCATAACTGGTATTGAAGACCGCTCTGGTCAGATCGTCACGGGCGTCAACGGGGCCCGCATGGGTCTGCACCCTGATCTGGGAGCCGGTACGGTCCAGGAACCCGGTGTTGGTGAAGAACACCCGGCTCTGGGCGGACCGGAGAGCCTCGGCCAACTGCAGAGTCATACCCAGTTCTTCGTTCATGATGCCGATGAGCATGGTGTTCTTGGCCAGGCCAAGTCTTTCTTCCACGGCTTCGAAGAAACGCACCTGCTCCGCCACCTCTTCAGCGGTCTGGAGTTTGGGCGTCACCTGGTAGACGAATCCTTTGCTGCTGTTGGGGCCTCTAACGTCCGACCCTTTGTCGTGGGCGGTGGCGATGAGTGTGGTCAGCAGCACCCCCAGCATGCGCTCGGAGATCTCCTGTCCGGCCACTTTCACCATGTCCGTATACATGTGCAGCGACACGTTGCGCACCGACATCAGACTGGTGCCCTTGGCGGTCTGGGCAGACCCGTCGGCGCCGGTGAAATTGATATCTGCGTTCACAGTCTTGAGTGCGCCGCGGGAGCCGTAGGCTTCGATATCGCCCTTGATCAGACCCAGGTAGTTCCGCAGGGCCAGGACCATGTCCTCTGCGTCGACGATGGCCACCGCGTCCTCAAAGTCGACGATGTTGGTAACAGCCGACTCCACGATCAGGTCTTTGAACTGGCCGTTGTCCGGGTCAACCGTGCCGCCGTCGTAGAGCTGGAACTGAATCTTGAGACCGTTGTCTTCCAAGAAGAACTCAACCAGTTGGTCTCCCACCTGATTGAAGCCAACGAACCTGGCCGGATCCTGTAAACCAACTTCGCTGCCGTCTGCGGTGCGGCCGAATAGGGCATGACCGCCAGCGGTCTGGCGGACGGAGTAGGACTTGAGATCGTTGAATGTCTTTCCGTTCTCCCACTGGGCCATGTGGGTGTCCAGGTGCTCGTTGGTCCGGTCCACCACCATCTGAAGCCGCTCGGCCCGGTTGGCGTCGCGGTCGATCTCGGGGTGGATGTCGCTGAGGAAGTAGGCGTCGTAGAGACTGCCCCACCGGGCGTTGGCGCCGCCGACCGCCATACTGGCGATATTCACGGGAGTCACTAACTCGGGGCCGTTTTGGGACATCTCGAAGTCCAGCTCCGGAGTCGTCATGCTAACTTCGACACTAGCTTCGGGCTCCAGGTAGCCTTCAGCCACCAAGAACTGGCCAACGTCAGCGGCATCTTTTGCTGCCGACTCATCGGTCGGCGCCCAGCCCGCCTTGCGCTTGGCCAGGTAATACTCATCTATCTTCGACTGGCGGGCGGTGCGCTTGGCCAGGAGTTCCTGGTTCTTGGGGTCGAACTGCACCACCAGGTCGCCAAGTATGCTGAATACTTCATCCACCGACTTGCCGGTGCCAGGCACGACTTCGTCTTTCACGAACGCGTACAGAGCTTCATCGATCTCAACTGTTGTGCCTGATGCCAGTGTTAGGGTGGTCATGCTTGGCTCCGATTCTTGTGGCAGAGTTGCCGGATTAACCGTTTGTGCGCTCGAACTCTTTCATGAAGGAGACCAGCGCTTCGACTCCCTCTTTGGGGAAGGCATTGTAGATGGACGCCCGGATGCCGCCCACGGACCGGTGACCCTTGAGTTCGACAAGCCCTTGCGCGGTGGCCTCGGTCGTGAACTGGGTCTCAAGGTCGGGGTTTGGCAGCCGGAAGGTAACGTTCATGGGAGACCGGTGGCCGGCCTGGGCGTGACCGCTGAAAAATTCAGACGAATCAAGCTGGTCATAGAGCACCTTCGCCTTGTCCTGGTTCTGGCTTTCCATGTGGTCCAACCCGCCTTGTTTGGCCAGCCATTTCACCACCAGACCCAGGATGTAGACGGAGAACACCGGCGGCGTGTTGTAGGCTGAATTGCCCTTGGCGTGGACAGCGTAGTTGAGCATGGCCGGCAGGCTCTCAGGGCTGCGCGCGACCAGGTCGTCACGGATTATGACCATGGTCACTCCGGCCGCTCCCAGGTTCTTCTGGGCCCCGGCGTAGATCAGACCGTACTTGGCGACATCTATGGGCTTGCTGAAGATGTTGGACGAGAGGTCCGCAACCAGAGGAACTTCACCTGTCTCAGGTTCAGCGGGCCATTCCGTTCCGTAGATAGTGTTGTTGCCGGTGATATGGACGTAGTCGGCTTCGGGGTCAAGGTCCAGCTCGTCCTGGCCGGGCACATGGTCGAAATTACTGGCCTCTGTTGAACCGGCAACACGGACGTTGCCTACTTTCTGCGCGTCTTGCAGTGCCAGCTTGGCAAAGTTGCCGGTGACGATGTGGTCGGCCTTGCCGTTCCCGGTCAACAGGTTCATGGGCGCCATGGAGAACTGAAGGGAAGCGCCGCCCTGGAGGAAGAGTACCCGGTAGTTGTCCGGGATACCGGCCAGGCTGCGTATGTCGGCTTCCGCAGTGTCGATCATATCGACCACTGGTTTCGAACGGTGGCTCATCTCCAAGAGAGACAGCCCTACGCCGGGCAGAGAGACCAGGTCTCGCTGGGCCTCCTGGAGCACCTCAGCGGGCAGTATAGCCGGCCCCGCGGCAAAGTTATAGATAGTCATGAATGTTCTCTTTTGCTCTTCCCAACGTCTTCAATTTCGGGTGCCAAACCCAACCAACAAGTTATGCTAGCCGACCCCGATTGCTTTGGCAAACTGGAAATTCCGGAAATACCTGATGCTCCGCACGATTGGTTGGTGGTGAGCTCCGTCGAACCACGCATGCGCAGGAGTGTCCATCCTTCGACGGAGCTCACCACGAACGGGAGATTTTTTTGTACTAGCCTGACAAAGCGTTCTTCCTGATCCTGTCGAAGGATGCGCAAAAGTCGTGACCAATCCGGACAAGAATCCTCATTCCGGCGGTGGTTCGACAGGCTCACCATGAGCGGATATTTGGCTGGCCATTCGCGATTGGTAAGCTTTCTGTTTCCTGGATCCCTGCGAACGCTGAAATGACAAGGGCTGAAAGCAACGCACTGAGAACCGTTCGTCCTGAGCCCGTCGAAGGATGGGCATAAGTCATAGTCGATGTGGAAACCCTTTGCCCGGGCGGTGGTTCGACAGGCTCACCATGAGCGGGCAAGGGGCAATGCACCATTCGGATGACAACCGGGAAAGCGGGGAATCTCTAAGCGGGCGCTTTGAACCGGTAGCCCACGTTCCAGATGGTCTCGACGAAGGAGTGACCGGGGGACTCCACCTTGGAGCGCAGACGCCGAATGTGCACATCGACCGTGCGGGTGCCGCCCAGGTAGTCGTAGCCCCAGATCTGGCTGAGCAGGGCTTCTCTGGTGTAGACCCGGCCGGGGTTGGAGGCCAGCAGCACCAGCAACTGAAATTCTTTATAGGTCAGAGCCACCCTGCGGCCGGCCACGGTGACGTCGTAGCGCTCTTGGTCGATGGACAGGTCCCCAACCTTGAGCAATTTGGGGCCGGAGGGGCCGCTGACTCTGAAGATGGCCTGTTCTACCCGGACTGCCAGTTCGGCTTCTGAGACAGGGCTGATCAGCATCTCGTCGGGGTTCAGGGACGGGTCATAACTGGAGATCGCTTCTCTGGGAACAGCGGCCACGACCGGGAGTTTGCGGTCATGGCATTCCTCAACCAACCGGCGGGCTTCCGGCTGCTCGAGGGACGACATATCCAATAGGACAGCGTCCGGAGGGGTGACGCCGTTCTCGTCTAGTTGGTCCAATTCGATACCGACCTGGCAGGACATGCCAGCCCGGTCAACGGTGTCTGCCAACGCGCTCGGTGCGCCGCCATGGTTGACCAATACAAACAGGTGGTACAAAGGTCCGGCCCAAGCTCCCAGGAGTCTCTACTTTCAGCAAAAGTATATCAAACAGCGCGCTGACGGCTGCCGGATATTATGTTCACCGAATCACGCCTGCCCGGCGATTGACGCTTAACTGGGGCGCAACTATCATGGCGTCACGGAGCAGTCCGGAAAATCCAGTGACGCCAGGGAGTGAAGCCATGAGTACCCAGACCATCGCCGGTACCGCCCAAGAGGTACGCCAGCAGATACGCTCCAATGCATGGCGGGGCATAACGTCGGGGGTTGCGCCCGGCCACGTCCAGGCGAACCTGGCCATCCTCCCCAGAGACCTGGCATTCGACTTCCTGTTGTTCTGCCAGCGGAACCCAAAACCCTGTCCGCTGCTGGAAGTGATCGAACCGGGGAAGATCGAGCCTGTGATCACCTCGCCGGGCGCCGATATCAGGACCGACGCCTCGGGCTACCGGATATACGAGAACGGCCAATTCACCGCCGAGGTCGACACCATCGAAGACTATTGGCGGGACGACTTGGTCTCCTTCCTGCTGGGCTGCAGCTTCTCCTTTGAGACGGCCATGGTGGAGGCAGGCATACCCCTGCGCCATCAGCAGACCGGCAACAACGTGGCCATGTACATCACCAATATCGCCACCACCCCAGCAGGCGTCTTCTCCGGGCCCATGGTGGTGAGCATGCGGCCGGTCAAGCGCGAACAGGTCGTGCGGGCCGTACAGGTGACTTCCCGGTTCCCAGCCACCCACGGGGCTCCCATCCACATCGGCACACCCAACGACATCGGCATCAATGACATCTCCAAACCCGACTTCGGTGACTCAGTGGAGATAAAGGACGATGAGGAGCCGGTGTTCTGGGCCTGCGGCGTGACTCCCCAAGCCGTGGCCCTCAACTGCAAACCGTCGCTGATGATCACCCACGCCCCGGGCAGGATGTTCATCACCGACCAGCGGGACGCGGACTACGCGGTACTGTAGCTAACAGTTATCAGCAGTCAGCCTTTTTGAGGTGGGTTTGGACGAGACTATAGAAGATATTATCCTGGACCAGGACAAGCGGGGGATGCTGGCTTTGCGTCCCCATCTTCCTGACGATTACTGTTCCCAGGCTGCTCAGTTCATCGTCGATAACCCCGGTCACGTGATCATCGTCACCGGGTTTTACGTCGTGATGGCGGGGAAGCCGGAGACCGACGGCCCTCCTGGGGCCATAGCCATCGGAGAAGCTCTGAAGGGGATGGGACGCACCGTTACCTACGTCAGCGACTCCTACACCACCCCTGTGTTGCAGCGCTACGCCAACGGCTCTGATGTGATCGACTTCCCCATCGACGGCGTGGTGGCCAGCAAGAAGCACGCCAAAGCCATCTTGGAGCAGGTCAAACCGTCGCTGCTGATATCCATCGAGCGTTGCGGCCGGACCCGGGAAGACACATACCTGAATATGCGCTACGTCGATATCTCGCCGCACACGGCCCGGCTGGACTACCTGTTCGATTCAGACATCCCGTCGGTGGGCATCGGCGACGGCGGGAACGAGATCGGCATGGGCAACCTGGCCGAGGTCATACCCACGGTCGACTCACTGCCCGACTACCCAGCCGTGAACCAGGTGGACCGGCTGGTGATAGCCAGTGTGTCCAACTGGGGCGGCTACGGGCTGGTGGCGGCCCTCTCCCGCATCACCGGCGAAAACCTGCTGCCTTCTGTGGAGTCCGAGACCGCCATGCTCCACGGCATGATCGAAGCAGGTGTGGTTGACGGCACCACCGGCGACGCAGTTCCCACGGTGGACAACTTCTCGGCCGAAGAGAACGGCGCCCTGCTGGCCCGGCTGCACCGGGCAGTGGGCGCAGCCTAGTTCATAGCGACGCAACGCGCTGTCACCCCGAGCCTTAGCGAAGGGTCTCATTGCTCCCGGCAACACACGTTTATCCACGGCAAAGGGATTCCTCGGCTAGCGCCTCGGAATGACAATCCCACTGAAACGCTATCAATAACCATCCGAACTCGACTCTAGGAGAAGGAAAATGCTGATCGTTGATGCTCAGGTGCACCTTTGGGCAGGGCACATCCCCGCCAACCCCGGCCACCGGCAGATTCCCGACTTCCTGACCGATGACTTGTTGGGGGAGATGGACGAGGCCGGCATCAACGCGGCCATCATCCACCCGCCCAGTTGGGACCCGGACTCCGATAGTCTGGCCCTGGACGCCGCGAAAGCGCACCCCAACCGGCTTTCCATCCTGGGGAAGATTCCCCTGGACAAGCCGGAGGCGAAGTCGCAGGTGGATGGCTGGTTGAGTCAGCCGGGCATGCTCGGTTTCCGGTTCAGCTTCACCCAGCCCCACCAGGCCACTTGGCCCACCGACGGCACCATGGACTGGATCTGGCCGGAAGCAGAACGCCTGGGGATCCCGGTGGCGCTGATGGCTTCCAACTACATGTCCATGGTTGCGCCCATCGCGGAGAAGCATCCCAACCTGAAGCTGATCGTGGACCACCTGGGCCGGGTCGGCGGCAAGACCGATGCCGAGTGTTTCGCGACGCTGCCCGAGATGCTGACCCTAGCCAAGTTCCCCAACGTGGCCATCAAAGCCACCGGCGCGCCCAGTTACTCCAGCGGGTCGTACCCTTTCAGCAGCATCCACGACTACCTGCACCAGATCTACGACTCGTTCGGCGCGGAGCGCATGTTCTGGGGCACCGACATCACCCGCATGCCCTGCTCCTGGAAACAGTGCGTGACCATGTTCACCGAGGAACTCCCCTGGCTCTCCGAAGCAGACAAAGAACTGGTCATGGGCCAGGCGGTCTGCAACTTCTTGGGATGGGAGATTAGCGAGTAGGGGCGGCACAAGACTTGTCTCGGATTTGTCACTCTGATCCTTCCGGGGAAGGAGAAGAGTCTCTTTGCTCGAACGAAAGACGTTTGCGCAGGCAAAGAGATTCCTCGGCTGACGCCTCGGAATGACAAAGCGGGGGCCAGTACGCTCTGTCCCCCGTTCGTCCTGAGCTCCGTCGAAGGGCGCGCATAAGCCATGTCTGACGGATAAGACCGCGTTACGCTAACAGGTGGTTCGACAAGCTCACCACGAACGGAACCAAGTACCACTAAAGCCCGTAAAGCCTGAGAATCAAAAAAGTAGGGCCACGGTAAAACCGTGGCCCTACTTTTTGGCTGCCCTTGTGCGAAACGGCCTTTAGGCCGGTTCTTCTTCCGGGGCGGTGATGTCTTCCGGCATGAGGTCGCCGGGGCCGATGATCTTTTCTTCCAGGGCAAGCAGCCGGCGGAGTTCGAAGATCTCGTCGCGGAACTGGGCGGCTTTCTCGAACTGGAGTCTCTTGGCCGACTCTTTCATCTGAACTTCCAGGTCCTTGACCACTTTGAACATGTCGGTGCGGGACATCTCCTTGCGCACCACGTTGTAGCGGGTGCGGTTCTCGGCGATGTTCTTGATGCCCTCGGTGATGTCGTGGACCTCTTTCTGGATGCTGGTGGGCTCGATGCCATGCTGCTTGTTGTGGTCGGCCTGGATGGTCCGCCGGCGGTTGGTCTCATCGATGGCCTGCTGCATGGAATCGGTCATGCGGTCGGCGTACATGATGACGTGGCCGTTTGAGTGGCGCGCCGCCCGGCCGATGGTCTGGACCATGGATGTCTCGGAGCGCAGGTAACCTTCTTTGTCGGCGTCCAGGATGGCAACCAGGCTTACTTCGGGCAGATCGAGGCCTTCCCGCAGCAGGTTGATGCCCACGATAACGTCATAGACACCCATGCGGAGGTCCCGGAGTATCTCGATGCGGTCCAGGGTCTGGATGTCTGAGTGCAGGTAGGTGTTTCGGATGCCCATCTCCGACAAGTAGTCGGCTAGTTCTTCAGCCATCCGTTTGGTCAGCGTCGTGACCAGGACGCGCTCGGCCTTCTCGACCCGTTCTTTGATCTGCTGCAACAGGTCATCGATCTGACCCTCGGTGGGCTTGACCTCAACCGTGGGGTCCAAAAGCCCGGTGGGACGGATAACCTGTTCGACTACCGAACGGCTGCTCTGCAGTTCAAACGGGCCCGGCGTGGCAGAAACGTAGACCACCTGGTTGATGTGTTCCTCGTACTCGTCGAAGTTCAGGGGCCGGTTGTCCAGGGCCGACGGCAGGCGGAACCCAAAGTCCACCAGGGTGGACTTACGTGAGATATCCCCACGGTACATGCCCCTGACCTGAGGCAGAGTCATGTGGGACTCGTCCACAAACATCAGGTAGTCTTCGGGGAAGTAGTCCAGGAGCGTCCACGGTGCGCTGCCGGCGGGACGCTGTGATAGGTGGCGCGCATAGTTCTCAACGCCCGAGCAGAACCCCGTTTCTTGCAGCATCTCCAGGTCGTAGTGGGTCCGGCTTTCCAAGCGGGCGGCTTCCAGAATCTTCCCGGCGTCCTTCAATTCTTTCAGGCGCACGACCAGTTCTTCGCGGATGCCGTTGACGGCCAGCTCCAGTTTCTCTTTGGAGGTTACGAAGTGGTTCGCCGGGTAGATGGAGACCTGGGCCAGGTCGGCCAGCACCTCACCCGTGAGGGGATCAACCTGGACGATACGCTCCACATCGTCGCCGAAGAACTGTATCCGGACCGCCGCTTCTTCGTAGGCGGGCACCAGCTCTAGAACATCGCCGCGGATACGAAACTTGGCGCGCGCTAGGTCCAGGTCGTTCCGCTCGTACTGCATGTCCACCAATTGGCGCACCAACTGGCTGCGGTTGCGGGTCTCCCCAACTTTCACCTGGGCCACCAGATTGAAGTAGTCGTTCGGGTCACCAAGGCCGTAGATGCAGGAAACGGAAGCCACGATCAGGACGTCACGGCGAGTCAGCAGCGATGTGGTGGACGAGAGACGGAGCTTGTCCAGCTCCTCGTTGACGCTGGAGTCCTTCTCGATATAGGTGTCCGACTGCGGGACGTAGGCCTCCGGCTGGTAGTAGTCGTAATAGGAGACGAAGTATTCCACCGCGTTGTGGGGGAAGAACTCTTTGAACTCGGAGGCCAACTGGGCGGCCAGGGTCTTGTTGTGGGCCATGACCAACGTGGGACGCTGCACTTGCTGGACGATGTTGGCCATGGTGAAGGTCTTGCCCGAGCCGGTAACGCCCAACATGGTCTGGCGGGCGGCGCCCTTCTCCACGCCCTCGGCCAGGCGTGCCACTGCGGCGGGTTGGTCCCCGGTCATCTCGAAGTCGGCTACAAGCTCGAACTTCCGGTCCTCAGGCTGGATATCTGCATTCCAGACCTTCTGGATCTCTTCGCCGGCATCGGCCCATTTCTTGCCACGGGCGGAGGTTGCCATCGTCTAACGAGTCCCTCGCAAATACTTGGTCAGACCATTATATAAGGGGATCGGGATTGCCGCACGTCCGTAGTGTCAAGAACTCAGCCGCGGGTGGCGAATTGCTGTAGGGCGACGCGGATGCGGTCGTCAACCTCGGCTTCGGCGGCGACTGCCGGCGCTCCGGCCGCGGCTTTGGCCTCTGCAGGGGAATAGCCCAAGGCAGTGAGGGCGGCTATCACCTGGCTGTCGGCGTCCCCGGAGATGCCGATCTCAGCAAATTCGGCATCTTCCAGCTTGCCCTTGAGGTCCAGGACTATCCGGCTGGCGGTGCGGTTGCCGACCCCTTGCGCCGATGACAGGGCCGCGATGTCTCCCGTAACTATGGCAGTCTGCAGCCGGGCCGGTTCAAGACTGGAGAGCAACGCTAGGGCCATCCTCGGTCCCACGCCCGACACAGCGGTGAGCATACTGAACAGACCAAGGGCCGCGGCGTCGGTGAAGCCGTAGAGGACCGGTTCTTCGTCGCGGATGCGCAGATGAGTATGCAAGGAGACTTGGGAACCCTGTGCGCCCAGGCTGGAAACGGTGTTGGCCGGCACCGACACCTGCAGCGTCACGCCACCCACGCGGACATTCACCCAGTCAGGGCCGGTTGTTTCCAGAGTCCCATGCACGCCTACAATCATCTACACACCTAAAGGGATTTGGGATCAGCGTTCTTGTCCTGGGGTGATGATGCGGTCCAGTACCGCATCAGATTGGCTTTGGAGCCGGTGGCAAAGACCCACCGCGAGGGCATCCGCGGCGTCAGACTCTGGAATCTCGTTCAGCCCCAGCGTGGCGGCCACTATCTGGCGCATCTGTTCCTTGGTGGCGTTTCCGTAATCGGCCACGGCGCTTTTCACCTGGGCAGGGGCGTATTTGTAGATGGGAATACCCTGGCTGGCAGCTCCGATGAACACCACGGCCTGGGCTTGGCCGATGGCCAAGGACGATGCGGGAAAACTTTTCTCTCCGCGTCCCAGAAATGGCTGTTCAACAGCCACAGCAGTGGGGTGGAACAGGGCGATGATATTCATGACGTGGGTGTGGAGTTGGTAGAGCCGCTGTTCCAGGGGCATCTTGCTGGGCAGAGCGATGACGCCGTAATCGTCGGCATGGGGATCAGGGCCTTCGCCAATCACCGCATAGCCCATCCGTATAGTCCCGGGATCGATCCCCAATATACCCATCACACCGCCCGTCTACTTCTAGTTTCTCCAGCGAAAAGATGGAGAGGCCCCCATCCTAACCTTCCCCCACGTCCTTCCGCGGAAGGACGTGGGGGAAGGGATTATCTCTTACGCTTCCGCGCCGTATCGTTCCAGGACCTCTGGTGGGAAGTCAGCATTGGTGTAAGCCTTCTGAACGTCGTCCAGTTCCTCTAGGACATCCAACAGCCGCAAAGTTTGCTCCGCTTGTTTGTCGTCCAAGGCGATGGTGGTTTTGGGGACCATCGACAGTTGGGCGGCTTCCGGAGGGACTCCTTCGCTTTCCAGTGCCTTCTGCACGGTCTGCAATTGGTCGATTGCCGTGTATATCTCCAGGAACTCATCTTCCAATTTCACGTCGTCGGCACCGGCGTCGATGGCGATCAATCCCAGTTCTTCGCCCCGGTCTTCGTCCTTCATCTCCATTCCGATCACGCCCAGGTGATCGAAGTTCCAAGCAACGCAGCCGCTCTCACCAAGGTTGCCGCCGCCCCGGCTGAAGGCCGAGCGAACGTCGGACGCTGTGCGGTTGCGGTTGGTGGTCAACGCCTGAAGAAGGATCGCGCCACCGCCGGGGCCGTAACCCTCGTAGGTGATCTCTTCAAGGACCTCGCCGTCGCTGCCCTCGCCGCTGCCGCGCTTAACGGCCCGGCCGATGCTGTCCTGGGGCATGTTGGCGGCCTTGGCTTTTTCCAGCACCAGCCGGAGGTGGAAGTTCATGTCCGGGTCTGGGCCGCCGCCGTTCTTCACGGCAACGGTCAGCTCACGGCTGATCTTGGTAAATAGGACGCCACGCTTGGCGTCCGCGGCGCCTTTCTGATGCTTGATCGTTGACCATTTAGAGTGACCGGACATAGTTGAGACCTCCTGGGGATACGCATGGCGGAGCCTTTGACGCCTGCCATCATTTCCGCAAGTGATTGTTTATTGAGAGGAACCCTTCCAGCCTCGATTCTAGCATTAGGCCGAAGCGAGGGTCAAAGCGGTTTCAGCGCAGACCTTCGGGTAAATCAACGATCATCAGGCCGGCCGGGATGTCTATCTCCTTGACCACGTTGCTCAGCGCGGGCACCAGGACTTCGCCGTCCGGCCCGACAATAACATAGACGTCGTTGCTGCCAGTCTCCAGTATCTCGGTTACTTCCCCTAGCTCATCGCCGTCCGCAGTGCGGACCTTCAGACCGATGAGCTGATAGTGGAAATATTCGCCCTCTTCGGCCTCCGGAACATCCGACTGGGCTACACAGAGCCATTGGCCCGTTAGGCGTATGGCCTGGTCCCGGTCACGGAACCCTCGGAACTGGAGGATAAGTTCTTCGCTGCCTTTGGTGATGGTCGTCCGGCTGCGGACGATCTGGAACTTCCGTCCTTCGGGTACCGTCCCGTCTTTGGACAGAGCTAACGTTTGGCCTTCGTCGAACCGGTCTGGAACGTTGCTGGTGGACCTCACCCGAATCTCGCCGTCGCGTCCGTGGGCGCCCAGGATCCTTCCAACGGCGACAAGTCTTTGTTCAGAAGAGGAGGGAGAATCAGACATAGCTGGATTCCGAGGGCGGCATGAGGCCGGGCAAAGAAAGGGAAGGAGTTATACGATTTCCAGGACGGCCTGGGAGCCGTCTTTGACTGCCGCCACACGGAGGAGGACCCGCATGGCCTGGGCAACACGGCCTTGGCGGCCGATCACTTTGCCCTTGTCTTCATCGGCAACCTGAAGGCGGAAGACGGTGCGGCCATCCTCCACGGATTCGGTTACTACCACTGCGTCGGGGTCGCTGGCCAAAGACCGGGCGATGTACTCAATCAGTTCTTTCATAGAATGTTTAAGGGGGTAATCAAGGACTCGGAGAAACGGGCGGCGCTAAGAGGCTATTATTCAGCTGCCTCTTCTTCAGCGGGGGCTTCTTCAGCGGGGGCTTCTTCCTCGGCGGCAGGCTCTCCCGCGGCAGCTTCCTCTGCAGGAGCCTCTTCTTCGGCCGGAGCTTCGTCAGCAGGCGCGTCGTCTGCGGGGGCTGCAACGGCTGCCGGAGCCGGTGCTGGAGCACTGCTCTCTTCTTCAGCCTTCTTCTTGGTCGCCGTCTTGAAGGCGTGGGTGCGTTCCATGAGACCGTTCTGGTCCATTATCCTGGCCACGGCGTCGGAGGGCACAGCGCCCATGCTGAGCCAATGGGAGGCACGCTCGTTCTTCAGCGTAACAGCTGGGGGGTCTGCCATTGGGTCGTAGTTCCCGATCCATTCCAGATAGGAGCCGTCCCTGGGTGCGGCCACGTCCGCGACCACTATTCTGTAAGAAGGCCGGCCTTTTTTGCCGACCCTAGCAAGCCGAATCCGAATCATCTAAGTTCTATTCCTCTGGATGCCGTCATCGCGGCTCCGTGCCTCGCGATTTTACGGCCAGGCTAATTCGATGTCAAACAGGCGCCGCCTGTATTTCCTGTGTGGGCAGTCTCACCGCGACTATATGTGAAGCGGGTTGCTCATCTTCCCAAAATTCAAAAAGCCGGCGGGTTCGCCGGACAAAAAAATCGGGCCCGGCCAACTCTGGGTTGCTTGTTCGCCCGACTGGGTACAATCCGGGGTCGAGGGGCGATGGTAGACATTGGCCTGGGCCCGACGTACGGGTTCTCTATTTCGAGCTGTTCGCTACGAAACGATCACCTCGTCGTGTCCAGACTGATGCCTACCATCGCCCCTGCGTATTAAACTAACATCCATAAACCTTCACCTCCTTCATTTATTTCCGCCAAGCGGTTAAGGTATTTTAGCAACAGCTATTTTTTTGTGTCAAGACAATCTTGGGCAGGTGGCGGCAGTTTATGTCCGCTGCCCTGACGCTCGATCTTCCTGTCACTGCCCCAAGGTATAAGACCCCATGCGCCTAGTCTTCATGGGCACACCCACATTCGCCGTTCCTGTGCTCGCCGGTCTAACCGGTCTGGATGGCTGCGAGGTGGTGGCGGTCTACACGCCCCCAGACCGCCCCGCAGGCCGGGGCCGCAAAGCCCAATCGTCACCGGTGAAAGACTATGCCGTTGAGCACGGGTTGCCGGTGGTCCAACCGGCCAACTTCCGCTCTGAAGAAGTGCTGGCCGAATTGGCGGCGTTCAAACCCGACGCCATAATCGTCGCCGCCTACGGTAAGCTGCTGCCAAAGCCGGTCCTCGAACTGGCCCCTTTAGGCTGCCTGAACATCCACCCGTCCTTGCTGCCGCGCCACCGGGGCCCATCTCCAGTGGCCACAACTATCCTGGACCGCGACGGCGTTACTGGGGTCACCATCATGCTGCTGGACGAAGGGATGGACACCGGGCCGCTGATCGCCCAGCACGAATTCTTCCTGCAAGGCGACGAGAACACAGAGGAGCTGACCTCCGCCCTATTTGAACTGGGCGCTAGACTGTTGGCAGAGACACTTCCCCAATGGCAATCAGGGGAGATCCAGTCGGAGCCCCAGGACGAATCCCTTGCCAGCGTGAGCAGGAAATTCGAACGGGCCGACGGTCTTGTGGACTGGACGATGACCGCAGACGAACTGGAGCGGAGGGCCAGGGCTTTCACACCCTGGCCGGGGCTGTATACCAACTGGAACGGCAGCAATCTCAAACTCGTCGACGTTTCTTACCACGGAGTTGATTCCAGCGAATGGGAACCGGGGACAGTGTTCCAGACCGACGACCCTGAGATTCCGGCGGTGGTGGCGACATCTGAGGGTTTCTTGGGCCTGAAGACGATCCAGCTGGAAGGGAAGAAAGCGGTGAGCGTTAAAGACTTCCTGAACGGCTCCCCCGACTTCATCGGATCAAAGCTGTAGCCATCCTGCCCAACAGTTGACCTATGGGAATCCCGTTGTAGAATTGGTCGACCCCAGATATGGGGTTTAGACACAGGCAGGAGGCGGAGCCATGGCGCAAGCTACTTCCAGGCAGATACCCGACGAAGCCCAAGTGCTGGGTTGGATGGAGTCCCTCAGCAACTGGGGCCGCTGGGGCGATGACGACCAACTTGGCTGTCTCAACCTGATCACGCCGGCCAAACGGCAGCAGGCGGCGGCTTTGGTCCAAGACGGCATCCCCGTTAGCTGCGCCCGCCCGATCAGCACCGACATGCACGCCGATGTCACCTTCCAGGTCCAGCGGTTCATGGTGGACAGCGGAGAAGGCAGGAACGAAGACTCTGTCGAGCGGCAGTACAACCGCCGGGGCGCGGCCGAGTTCATCGGCATGGTCTTCCACGGCCAGAGCATCACCCACATCGACGCCATGTCCCACTATTCATGGAAGGGCCATCTCTACAACGGCAAACCGGCGCAGATGATCACCTCCCGCGAAGGCGCCCAGACCCACTCCATAGAGGCCGCCTATTCGGGCATCGTCACCAAGGGCGTGCTGCTGGACCTGCCGAAGCTGCGGGGCGTGGAGTACCTGGACCCCAACGAGCCGGTGATGCCGGTGGACCTGTTGGAGGCCGAGGAAGCCCAAGGCGTCAAGATCGAAGAGGGCGATATTCTTTTGGTGCGCACCGGCAACTACAAGATGCGCCTGGACAGTCCTCCCGCCAAGGCCGGAGAGCCCATGACTGCCTGCCAAGTGGCCTGCACGCCGCTGTTCAAGGAACGGGGCGTCGCCATGCTGGGGACTGACACCTCCAACGACTTCAGGCCGTCCCACTACAGCACCATCGGCTCGCCGTTACATACCATGTGCCTGGTTACTCTGGGGCTCTGGTTGATAGACAACGCCAACCTGGAAGAGCTGGCCGAGGCCTGCGCCCAGCGAAACCGCTATGAATTCATGCTCACTCTGGCCCCGCTGCGGCTCCGCAACGTGACCGGGTCTCCGGTGAGTCCGATAGCGCTGTTCTAACGGCTTCCCCGATGTGGCAGGCAAACAAGAAGAGGGCGGGAGTTATCCCGCCCTCTTCTTGTTTATGCTGATGTGGCGCAGTGGATTCCGGCTTTCGCCGGAATGACGGGGTTAATTCCCTCCCCCATGTCCTTCCGCGGAAGGAGGGAGGGTTAGGGTGGGGGCAAATGTTCTGAGCAAGCGATGATCGATTTAGCCTGCTTGCCGACATTCCGGCTTCGCCGGAATGACAGGTTTGGCCTACTTCACGAAGGGTATGAACCGTTTGATCACTATCGTGAAGAACGATGCGCCGAACAGGATTGCTCCCACTATAAGCAGCGTCAGCGACGGTCCGGCGAACCCATCCGTCAACTGGGACCCGAAGGAGATCAGGATGTCTCCGCCGAGGTCTGTCACAGACGGAGGGACGTCCGATACTTTGTCTGCACCTGTTTCAACGACGTCCGCCAACCGGTCCGGGACTCTGCTCTCTGCAATCTTGCCGACGACAAAGAAGAACAGACCAGTGATGAACAGGGCCAAACCTGGCCAACGGAGCATGCTGGAAAGGGCCGGGAAGAAGACCAAGCCCATCAGGACCGCGCCACCGAACACCATGAGCAGAGTGGCGATATCACCGAAATCGCGGGCCCTTGATATCCAGTCCCTTCCATCGGCTATATCGCTCCTGATCTGGGCTTCAGTCGTGGTGTCATCCCACTCGCCCAATTGATAGATCAGGTCAAAGCGGTCGCCGTCTTTCAGGTCTTGGCGCACCTGGACGATGGCCTCGTCCATCAACGGCCCTGCCAACAAACGGGATGCTACCTTCAGCACTCCCAGTGTGTCACCGGACTCGAACGGACCTCTCAATCGTTCCTTCTGGTCTCGCAATGACCGTACAACCTCCGCCGGCAGTTCCGTTGAGGACAACAGAAGGTCATAGAACCCCGTGAACAGCAGTTGACGGCAGAGGGGCGTCAGGACATTCAAAGACGGCACGGCGGCCGGCACTTCACCTTCGGCGATCTCCGTGAATTCAGCCAGATACTGGTCCGCAAGGTTGGATAGTCTCGGATCGGTCAGTCCGTCTAATGAACAACTGATGGTCCCGGGGTCTATCACTTCAAGTCCGTCGATCTTCTGGTCCAGGTAGCCGAACATGACCGGCTTCACGTTTTCCAAAGGCTCGGTCAGGTCCACATAGGCGTCCAGAAACTCCACATCTTCGTTGATGTAATCAACCGTCCGGTCGATGGAATCCTCCACCTGTTCTTGGATGTAGGCCGGAGGCATGATCTCCCGCAGCAGGTCGACGATCTCCTGATGGTTAACCACCTTGATATCGCCGAGGAACTCCGCTGTCTTGTCTTTCAGTTCGTCGTCAACCAGCACCTCATCGTAGATGCGGTTGTACGTGTCTTCAGCGGAGATGGTGTTCTTGTAGAAGTCGGCGCTTAGAAGCTTATCGGAGAAGTTACTCAGCACCAGGGAGAGTGCGAAACCGACGAATATGACCACGAAAAGCACGAGCCCCGCACCGGCGCGGAGGATGGAAAATAAACAACCCATATCAAGACCTGCTAATTCTGGCTGACCGATATCGAATGCGAAACCGGCCAAGCCCGAAACCGGCCGATTTCGTCGATTCTAGCATGGGGAAATGGTTATAACACGCCCCTTTTGCGACCTGTCCAAGGCAATTAAAAAGGCCTGCCGCGAACCTGCAGCAGGCCTGTTGGGTCCAACTTCAACGGTCGGTCAGTAGTTGGGTCTGATGTTCTGCAGCCGCCTGATGCGTTCCTCCATGGGAGGGTGGGTAGAGAACATCCTGGACATGCTGGCGCCGCTCAGGGGGTTCACGATGAACAGATGGGACGCCCCTTCTGCAACCTTCATTGGCTTGCTCTGTGAAGCCGACTCCAATTTCTGGAGCGCGCTGGCCAGGGCCAAGGGGTCTCCGGAGGTGTGGGCTCCCGTGGCGTCCGCCTGGAACTCCCTGGTCCTGGAGATAGCGGCCCGGACCATACCGGCCGCGATGGGCATGACGATAGCCACGATTATCAGGCCGATGAAGTTGTTGTCCCTGCCTCTGCCGCCCATCCCGCCGAACATGGCGGAGATCTGGGCGAACATGGCCAGCATGGATATGGCTCCCGCTACCGTGGCGACCATGGCCATGATCAGGGTGTCGCGGTTGCCCACATGGGCCATCTCATGGGCCAGCACGCCGCCCAATTCCTGGCGGGTCAAGATTCGCTCAATTCCGGTGGTGACGGCAACGGTGGCGTGGTCTGGGTTGCGCCCGGTGGCGAAGGCGTTGGGGGAATCCGACTCTATCCGGAACACCTTGGGCATCGGCAGCCCCGCCAATGACGCCTGCTCCCGGACGATGCTGTATAGCTCCGGGTCTTCGGCTTCGGTGATCTCCGTGGCGTGGGTCATCTTGAGCGCGATACGGTCCGAGAACCAGTAGGCGCTGAAGTTCATGACGATGGCTATGACTAAGGCGAAGATGATTCCACCGATGCCACCAAGCAAAGCGCCCACCAGGAGCAGCAACGCCGACATGACCATCATCAAGAAGAATGTTTTAGCAGTATTCATAAGGGATAAGACCTCTATTTAGGCTATGCAAATTATAGCATCTTGCCGGGTCGGCAATAGGATTTACACCCGCCTGGCCAGTCTCAGATTCAATTGACACCAGTTGTGCTTGGTGATATGTTTCACAAGGCCTCTTTAGACCCGTTTTTGGAGACTCGTTTCCGGCCTTCATCCGGCCGGTTGCCGTTAGGAGAATCATGGCTGTCAAGATAGGCGTTCTGGCAAAACAGGTTATCGACCCTGAAATGCCCATGGCGGCGTTCCGGATCGACGATGGTTCCAAAAAGGTAGTGCCCCCGCCCAACATACCGCCGGTGGTCAACGGCTTCGATGAGAACGCCGTGGAAGCAGCGCTTCTGATCAAAGACGCCCAAGAGGCTACAGTCACCGTGATCTCCACGGGCACTGAGTTCGCTCTCGACGTTATGAAGAAGCCCCTTTCCATGGGCGCCGATGAGTTGGTCCTCCTTCAAGACGACGCCTTCGAGAACACTATCGACAGCTTCTTGACCGCCCAACTCCTGGCCGCCGCGGTCCGCAAGCTCGAGGGGTTCGACCTGATCATCTGCGGCCGCCAGGCCTCAGACTGGGACAACGCACAGGTGCCCCTGGGAGTTGCCGAGATCCTGGGTATGTCCTGTATCTCTTTGGGCAAACAGGTTGATATCGTTGACGGCAAGGTCCGCGTTGAGCGTATCATCGCCGACGGCTACGAAGTAGTCGAAGCGCCCATGCCGGCTTTGGTGACGGTGAGCAATGAACTGGGGCAGCCCAGATACCCGACCCTGCGCGGCATCATGGCCGCCACCAGGAAGAAGCCGACCATCTGGAGCGCGGCCGACCTAGGCCTTGATGCGTCGCAGTCAGAGTCCCGCGTCACGCTGCGAGACCTGTTTGTGCCGGTAAGCGAGCAGGACTGCGAGATCATCGAAGGTGAAGACCCGGCCGACTCTGGCCGGCTCCTGGCCTTGAAACTACGGGAAGACAAGGTTATCTAGGACCTCAGAAATCGTTTTTAATCTGACCGCCGCAAGGTGATGTCAGAATCATTCCAAAAGCACGGGAGGCCGTGATGGCTGATGGCACCGGAGTACTGATACTGGGCGACGCCGCTGGCGGCGAATTGGGCAGCACAACCGCCGAGTTGCTGGCCGCAGGACAGAAGATCGCCACGGACTTGGGCGAGGAATTGTCGGTCGCCCTGTTGGGTGACACACTCGACGCCGCGGCCCAACAGGCCATCGCTCACGGCGCGCAGAAGGTCTATTCGGTGAACCACCCGCTGCTGGCCGAATACCAGGTGGACCTACACCTGAGCGCCTTGGAGGCCCTGTGCAAAGAGGCCGCCCCCAGGGTTGTCCTCGTCGCCCGCACCAACGAGGGCCGTGAACTAGCCCCGCGCTTGGCGTTCCGGCTGGGCGTTGGACTGGCCCAGGACTGCTTGGAAGTTTCCGTGGACTCCGGTGAGAAGAAGCTGCTGGCCAACCGGCCGGTGTACGGCGGCAACGCCATCGCCGTTGTTAGCTGCGACCAGACCCCGCAGATCGCGGCCATCCGCCCCAAGGCCTATGAGCCCACGGAGGCCGACTCCTCCCGCCAGGGCGAAGTCGTATCTTTCCCGGTGGAGTTGGACGCTTCTTTGGCCCTGACCCAGATCGTGGAAACGGTCATCGAAGAAGCGGAAGGCGTGAAGTTGGAAGACGCTCACATCGTGATCTCCGGCGGACGCGGACTGGGCGGACCCGAGCCTTTCGCTCACCTGGAAGAGCTGGCCAAGATCGTGGGTGGGACCGTCGGCGCTTCCCGCGCTGCGGTGGACTCCGGTTGGGTTCCGTCCAGCTATCAGGTGGGACTGACCGGAAAGACCATCACCCCCGACCTCTACATCATGGTGGCCATCTCCGGCGCCAGCCAGCACATGGCAGGGTGTTCCGGGGCCAAGGTCATCGTGGCCATCAACAAGGACGCAGAGGCCAACATCTTCAAAGAGGCCCGGTACGGTGTGGTTGGAGACTGGGAGACGGTCCTGCCGGCCCTCACAGCCGCGCTGAAAGAGCTGACCCAGGCCTAGCTCTACCGCCTAGTCCCCTCTATTCCAGGACTAGGTTATCGATCAGGCGCACCGGGCCCATGTGGACCGCGGCGGAGACCATGGCCCGTCCAGCAACCTGCTCCACCTCTTCCAGGGTCGTCATGCTGGCCACGCTTACGTAATCGATGGAGTCTATCTTCGGCTCCGCCCGCAAGACGGCTCTGGCGGCTTCCCTCAGGTTATCCCCGCTGCGTTCGCCGTTGGCCCAGAGGTTATGCGCCTGACAGAGCGCCCTGTAGACCGCTGGAGCGGCCTGACGATGCTCTGATGAGAGTTGGACGTTGCGGCTGCTCATGGCCAGGCCGTCTGCCTCTCGAATCGTGGGCATCACGACCACTTCCACGCCCATATCCAAGTCCCTGGCCAGTTTCTGGATAACAACGGTCTGTTGGCCGTCTTTCTGGCCGAAGTAGGCGCGGTCGGGGCGCATCACGTTGAAGAGCTTGGACACCACGGTCGCCACGCCCCGAAAGTGGCCAGGCCGGTGCAGGCCCTCCAGCTTGTCGGCCAACGGCCCCACGTCAACCCAGGTGTCGAAACCCTCCGGATACACCTCATCAACAGTCGGGGCATAGACCAGGTCCACACCGTGGCGGCGCAGCAGGTCAAGATCGCCGTCCAGGTCTCGCGGGTAGGCGTTCAAGTCATTCTCATCGCCGAACTGGGCCGGATTCACGAAGATGCTCACGGCCACCGTGAGGTTGTCGGCCCTGGCCCGGTCGACCAGGCTCAAGTGTCCGGCATGGAGCGCCCCCATAGTCGGCACCAAACCGACCGGCTTTACCGCCTCGCGGCAGGCCTGAGACATCTCCTGGTTGGAGCTGATCACCCTCATGCTATCTGGTATCGCCTGTGTCATCTGAATACACTCTGTATCTCAGTTGGATTTCTTGATCCGACCGGGCCGGCTAGCCCGCCGGTTCGCTGACGGCAGGGATGCCGCCCAGCCCCGTTGCCTGCCTGACCGCCCGGAGCACCGCCTGGGCGGTGACTTCCACCGCCGCCGCCCCCAAAGACGTTAGGTCGAAGCGGGCCTTGTTATGTCCTGTGGCCATTGCGAACATGGTATCGCCGTCTCTAACGGTATGACAGGGCCGAATGGCCAGGGCTAGCCCATCATGGCTGACCCGCGCCAGATAATTGGCGTCTTCCTTGGTGATCTGGGCGTCGGTGGCCACTATCCCAATGGTTGTATTCACGGGACCAGCCGGAGCATCCGACGCGTCTGCGATCAGCATGGCGACAGGATCATCGAAACCGCCGCCGGCCCGGCGCGGCCCAGCCAATAGTTTCCCGTCCATGTAGTCCCAGATGCCTCCCACGGCGTTCACCGCCACAGCCGCAGCGACCGTTTGACCGGTGGACAGGGTGATCGAGGCCGAGCCTATGCCGCCTTTGACCCCCCGTTCCGCGCCCCCCAGCTTGGCTACGGTAGCGCCAGTGCCCGCTCCCACACTGCCTTCAGGCATGGGATCTGAGCTGGCGGCAAGGCAGGCGCTGCGGCCTTCTTCAGGGCCTGGTCTGACCTGCGATGTAACGAGTCCAAGGTCGTAGAGGATGGCCGAGGAGACGATGGGTACGACGACCGGGTCTTCCTTGGGACCCACCCGGAAGCCGATTCCCTGGGATTCCAGATAGGCGACAACCCCGGACGCAGCGTCCAGACCGAAGGCGCTGCCGCCGCTGAGGACAACGGCATGGACCTGGTCCACACGGTGCACGGGGCGAAGCAGATCGGTCTCCCTGGTGCCCGGCGAGCCGCCACGCACGTCGACGCCGCCAACGGCGCCCTCACGGCATAGGAAAACGGTACAGCCGGTGGCGTTTGGCAGGTCGGTGTAGTGCCCGGCCTCCAGACCGGTCACGGCAGTGATGGTCTGGTTCAAGAGGTTCTCCAGGACGGGGAGACAGGCTGTTGCCGGACAAAAGAAACACCCCGAAGCAACGGGGCGCAATCAACAAAGAGGAACATTTTTCTGGCCGTCTCGGTCATCTCAGATCCCAGCGGCGGTGCTGTCGTATGATTCGTGCCTAGCGCTCACCCCCCTCTCGGGTAGATGGCAGATATATTTTAAGCTGGCCTCAAATAGGGTGTCAAACGTGCGTGGGGGTCTTTTGGTCAGGCAGCCGCCGCCTTCTCGATACGGTAGTTGGGAAAGGGGATGAAGACGATGATAACCGCCGCCACCACCGTCAATACGCCCACGTAGTAGAAGATCGAGCCGTAGCCGCCCAGTTGGTTGATGATGAACGCCGCTAGGAACGGTGACCCGAACCCCAGCAAGCCGTTGATCCCGAAGATCAGGCCTGAAGCCGTGGCCTCCGTGCCCTTGTCCACCACGTCCAGCAACGCGGCTAGGATGATCTGCTGTAGCGCAAAGCTGAACAGCCCGATCCCGGCCAGCAGTACCGCCAGCATGATGCTGTCCCCTGCGCTGACCACGAACATGGTCAACGTTGCGGCGATGATCAGGCCTGGCACCAAGACCTGCTTGCGGCCGTAGCGGTCGGACAGATAGCCCAATATGGGGGCGGAGACGATGCCCATCCCCGTGAGCAGCGAGAGATGGACTCCCACACTGAAGTAACCCATGGCCAGTCCGCCGTCTTCAGCCTCTCTCAGGTAGAACGGCGCCCACTGGAATAGGGCGTTGTTGGCCACACCGCGAACGGCCGCGGCCAGGACCAGAGTGGCGACCACCGGAATCTTGAACATCGCCAAGCCTTCCCGGTAGCCGGCGATCACTTGGCGCTTGGGCTTTTCTTCTGCTTGGTCGTCGCCGTCTTCGATGCCCAGGTCCTTCAAGGAGAACCAGACAAAGATGGCCATCAGGGCGGCGGGGGCGGCGTATATCAACAGGATGGGCCGCCAGGTCATGATCGTCAGCAGTCCGCCCGCAACCAGAGGCGCGAGCACGTTCCCGATGTTGGAGCCGAACCCGTGCATGGATATGGCGAACCCTCTACGGTCTGGGAACCTCCTTGAGAGGGCAGCTGTGGAGGGCAGGTGCCACAGGGCTCCGGGGATGGAGACGATCACCACGGCGATGGTCAACACCGCAAGGTTGGGGGATGCGGCCAGGACGAGGAAGCCCAGCGCGGCCCAGATCATGCACCCGGTTAAGATGGGGCCCCAACTGGCCTTCATCTGGTCTACGATGGCCCCGCCGATGAGGTTGACCGCTCCGAACCCGCCCTGGCGGATGCCCAGCATGAAGGCAACCTCGAAGTTGGAGAGGCCCATGGCGGCCTTGATGGCTGGCATGAAAACCGGGAATCCCTGGTCGTAGAGGTGGGAGATCCCATGGCCAAAGGAAAGACTTCCCAATAGGAAGTTACGGTTCTGCCTGAGCCCTGCCGGTCTCTGTACTGCTTCCGCCATCAAGTCCTTTGCGAGCGCAAAAGTTTTCGAATACTTCGGGCCACGGGTGATTCTAAGGTTTGGGCGTAACGCGCGCAAGAGGGTGAGTAGACAGCAAGCCTCAAGCCGCCAACGAACGGCTATGCTATCCTACGGCGAATCACAGCCCGGCGGGCGATAACAGAGCGAAGCAACGGAGGGACTGGCATGCCCTATGAGGGACTGAGTTTGAAGGGTCAAACGGCGTTGGTTACCGGCTCCGGCCGGGGCATCGGAGCTGCTTTGGCGGTGGGCCTGGCCCAGGCCGGCGCGGCGGTGGCGGTGTCCGATCGGCCCGACCGGCTAGACCTGGCGGAAGAGACCAAGACCAAGGTTGAAGCCGAGGGTGTCAAAAGTGGCGTTTACTCGCTGGATGTGTTGGACATACCAGGGATACCGAAAGCCATCGACCAGGTTGTCGAGGACTTCGGGAGGCTGGATATCCTGGTCAACAACGCAGGGATACGGATACCCAAGCCAGCCTTGGAGGTTACTGAAGAAGACTGGGACGCCACCATAGACATCAACCTCAAGGGAGTGTTCTTCTGTGCCCAGGCGGCCGGGAGGCACATGGTGGAGCAGGGATACGGAAGGATCGTGAACCTTGGGTCGCAACTTTCGGTAACCGCATCCCGGGGCCGGTCTTCATACTGCGCCAGCAAGTTCGGCGTCGCCGGTATCACCAAGGTCATGGCTGTTGAATGGGCGCCCCACGGCGTGACGGTCAACGCCATCGGCCCGGGCCCCACCAGTACCCCCGGGATGCTTGCCGCCGACACCAAGACCCCGGATGAGGTCCAGGCCGATCTGGAAGCCCACCTGCCGCTGGGCCGCCGCATGGACCCGGAAGAGATGGTCGGCGCGGTGATCTACCTGGCTAGCAAATCCTCAGCAGGGACCACCGGACACCTGCTGATGGTTGACGGCGGCTGGACCGCGATCTAGAGAGCACGGGATAAGTCCGATCTATTTAACCGACGGAGGATTGCCATGAGTCTCGAAAGCTTGGAGAAGCGAATCCAGGTACTGGAAGACATCGAGGAGATCAAGAAACTGAAGCACCGCTACTGCGCCCTCTGCGACGCCAACTACAACGCCGACGCATTGGCCGAGCTCTTCACCGAAGATGCGGTGTGGGACGGCAGGGAGCGGGGCCGCAACGACGGCCGGGAAGCCATCAGGACGTTCTTCCAGAACGCGCCAAACCGCCTGCCCTTCGCCATCCACATGGTGCTGAACCCAGTGATAGAAGTGGACGGAGACGAGGCCACGGGAACCTGGTATCTATTCCAGCCCTGCACCTACGCCGAGGGCAACCAGGCGGTCTGGGGATCGGCCCGCTACGATGAGGAGTATGTGAAGGTGGATGGGGTGTGGATGTTCAAGCACCTAACCCTAACGTCCCATTTCTGGACTCCGTTCGACAAAGGCTGGGTGGAAGCCCAATTCGCTTCTTAATACCAACGTTTGGGGCTTACAGATGCAACCAGTGCACACGAACAAGATGGATGGCATGGTAGCCATCGTCACCGGGGCCAGCCGGGGTTTGGGCCGGGCCATCGCCAAAGAATTTGCCGCCGAGGGGGCCAAGGTGGTCGTCTCCGCCCGCCGGAATTCCCCGACGGGGTTGCCGGGCACGGCTGTTGAGACCGCCGAGCAGATCAGGACGGCGGGCGGTGAGGCCATGGCGCTGACCTGCGACGTTGCCAACGAAGAACAGGTAATGGCCATGGTGGGCCAGACCATAGACATGTACGGCCAGGTTGACGTGCTGGTGAACAACGCCGGCGTGATGGTCCTGGGAAAAACCCTTCTAGAAATCATGCCAGACGAATGGGACCAGAGCGTGGCAACCAGCCTAAAGGGCACCTACTTATGCTGCAGGGCGGTGGTGCCCACCATGATGGAAAAGGGACGCGGCAGCATCATCAACATCGGCTCGCGCATGGGTAGCGACCCGGAACAGGGCGGCGGAGTCCTCTACAGCTCCACCAAAGCGGCGGTGCACATGTTCAGCTACTGCCTGGCCGACGAGGTACGGGAGCACAATATCGCCGTGAACATCCTGTCACCGGGCGGGCTCAAGACTGAAGGCTCGGCTGCCATCCCCTGGACGCAACGGGACTGGGAGCAGCGGGTTGAACCGGAAGCCGCCGGCCCCAGCGCCGTCTATCTGGCGCTCCAGGATGCGTCGACGATGACCGGCCAGTACGTGCTCAGGGCTGAGTTCGGCGACACCTGGGGCAAATAGCGGTCAGCGGGATCGTGTTGGGCCTCATGCCGCGTCGGTCAACTCGAGTGCCGATCTTCGCCTGCTCAGACTTATCACTCGAACAGCGCGATTCCCCGGCTTTCGCCTCGGAATGACAATGCCCAACAAAGATAGCAAGAAGCTGACAGTCATCATCAGTCAGCTTCTTGCTACCGCTCCCCGTAGCGGTTGAAGGACGAAACTTCGGCCGAAGGCATCCTGTCCGTTGGACCGAACCGGCCTCGGGGATAGCCCAGGGGAGTTAGGCAGAGGGTCTCCACGTGATCGGGGATGCCCAACCAGTCTTTCACTTTCTGTTCTTCACGCAGGTGGGTGGTGGTGATGCGGGTGCCGAGGCCCAGAGCCTGAGCGGCGAGGAACAGGTTCTGGATGGCCAACCACACAGACGACGCATACCGGCCTCTCTCGATGGGCTCACCCTTGGTGTACGGAACCGAGCCCATGGTGTGGTCGGCGCAGACCAAGATCATGGCCGGTACCTCAGGCATGTGGTTGGCCAGATACCGGGCCGAGGTATAGGCAGGAGATTCCCCTGGAGGCGGCGTGGCGCCCATCGCGCCCAGCCATAGGTCACGGTAAAGACCGCCGATCTTCTCGATCAGGTCCTTCTCGGTGATGGCTATAAAGTGCCACGGCTGTTTGTTGCCGCCGCTGGGGGCCTTGGTGGCCGCGTCGATTATCTTTTCGATGGCCTCCCTGGGCACCGGGTCAGACTTGTACCTGGTGAACTGCCGCTGGGTGTAGATGGCCTCGAAGACGCCGATGTCGTCCATGGTCTCTCCTTTGCGGGTAGCCGTCAGCGGGGTTCCGCAACGAAGATCGGAATCACATGCTGAGTCTTATCTTGGTATTCCTGGTAACGGTCATAGGCAGCTACAGAGATCTTCCAGAGCCGGGCTCTCTCTGCCGGGTCTTCTACCTCGCGGACCCGCATGGAGAAGACCTCCGTTTCGTCGCGAATCTCGACATTTGGCTCGGCCTTCAGATTGTGATACCAGAGCGGGTGCTTTGGCGCCCCAGCCCAAGAGGCAACGAGGATGTAGTTGTCTCCGTCCACCACTCTCATCAACGGAGTCTTTCGGATGGCTCCAGTTTTCCAGCCTTTGTTAGTCACGATTATGCAGGGCAGGCCGGTGTCGCGCAGGGTCAGTCCCTCCGTCCCCCCGCTGCTCTCATAAAGCTCCACCTGGTCTGCCACCCACGCCATGGGATTGGGTATGTATTCGCTCATGGTCTCTCCCTCACCATTCAACCGTTACTGGGGTTCCGTGATGAAAACTGGGATCAGGCGGTCGGTCTTGTCTTGGTACTCCTGGTAGGGAGGGTATGCCGCCACCGCGATGTCCCAGAGCCGCTGCCTTTCGGGGCCTTGAGGCACCTCGCGGACGCGCACGGAGAAGACCTCGGTCTCGTCGCGAATTTCCACATTCGGCTCGGCCTTCAGGTTGTAGTACCACACCGGATGCTTGGGCGCGCCGCCCTGGGAGGCCACCAAGATGTAGTTCTTGCCGTCGACGGCCCGCATCAGCGGCGTTTTGCGGATGCCACCCGTCTTGTTGCCTTTGTTGGTCACGATTATGACCGGCATACCGGTGTCCCGAAGCGTCAGCCCTTCGGTGCCGCCGCTTCCCTCGTAAAGCTCTACCTGGTCTCTCACCCACTCCCGGGTACTGGGAATATATTCAGCCATGATCAACTCCTTTGTGTGTCGCCCAAGAATCTGAAAGCTGGCAGCTAGATCGGCGCGCGGCGGTTGTGCCAATCGGTGTTCTGTTCGTAGGCGTGGGCCACCTTCAATACGGTTTCTTCGGCGAAGGGACGGCCCACTATCTGCAGTCCCATGGGCATGCCCGACGAACTGAACCCGCAGGGTACTGAAAGCGCGGGAGTGCCGGCAAGGTTGAAAGGCCCGGTGAAGCTGATGCGTCCGGCGAGGCCAGTCAGAGCGTGTTCTTTGCTCTGGATGCCGGGAGAACTCTCCACAGGAGGCGCCGTCACAGGACCAGAGGGCAGTACGAGAACGTCCACCTTCTGAAGCGCATCCAGTATCTGCTGGCGGAGGGCGGCCCGTATCTTCTGAGCCTTGTAGTAGAACTGGGCCGGGATGATGCTGCCGGTCAAGAAGCGGATCTTGTTGTTGTGGTCCAATTCATCGAAGTTTTCTTCGAACAATTTGCGGTGCAGGTTCGACCACTCGACGCTCAGGATGGACATGGTTAAGGCCCCGGCGTTGGGGGCCAACGGTATGGAAACATCTTCAGAAGATGCGCCCATCTCACCCAGCACTCCTATGGCTTTGGCCACTGTCTCTCTGAACTCCGGGTCAAGGTTGGGAGAGTCCATGCGTTCTTGGATCACGCCCATCTTGATCCCCTGGATATCTCCGGTCAGGGCTTTCCGGAAATCGGGGACCGGCACATCCCGGGAGTAGGTGTCCTTGGGGTCATGGCCGGCGATGGCCTGGATGGTGATGGCCGCGTCCTCCACGCTCCTGGAGATGGGCCCAACCGTGTCCATGGACCACGATCCGCCCAACACGCCCTGGCGGCTGACCCTGCCGTGGGAGGGCCGCAGACCCACCAGGCCGCTGAAGTTGGCCGGGCCGCGGATGGAGCCTCCGGTGTCCTCACCCAGCGAGGTGGCGCAGAGGAAGGCGGCGGTGGCGGCCCCGGACCCGCTGCTGGAGGTGCCGGGGTTCCGTTCCAGGTCCCAGGGATTGCGGGGCGTGCCGTAGGGGTGGTTATAGATCTCCGCCATGGCGAACTCGCTCATGTTCAGCTTGCCCAGCAGCACCGCTCCGGCGTTCTTGAGTTTGGTTATCACCGTGGCGTCGTCTTCCGGGACGTTGTCCTTGAGGATGCTGGAGCCGCCGGTGGTCAGCACACCGGCCGTGTTGAACTGGTCTTTGACAGCGACCGGCACGCCGTGCAGCGGGCCCCGGTTTACGCCCGTGGCGATCTCCTGCTCCGCCCGGCGAGCCGACTCCAAGGCCTGCTCTCCGGTCACGGTGATGTACGAGTTGAGCTTGCCGTCGACTTCCTGGATGCGGTCCAGGTATGCCTCGGTGGCCTCAACGGGCGAGACCTCTTTGGTCTCGATGAGCTTGGAGAGTTGAGATGCGGTCAGAAACGGGATCTCTTTCTTGTCCATTTTCGCTCCTCGGCCGTGGGATAGTGACGGTGGATCAGTCGTCGGGCAATTCGGCGATCAGGTGGCCGTCTTCGACAGTTACGGGGAAACCCACCAGTTTGGCGTTGGGCCCGTTGACGCAGACTCCCTCGGTGTACTCGAAGCGCCAACCGTGGGCCGGGCACATGAAGACTCCGGTCCAGTCCACTACCTCCTCAGCCTGGTGGGGGCATACGTTGGAAAGCAGTTGGTAGACGCCCTTCCTGTTTCGCGCCAAGAAATATGACCAGTCGCGCACCGTCACCGGCGCGGGCAGTTTGGTGAAGTCGGACTCCAGTCCCAGGTTGACGTTGATGGTCTTATGTGTAGCCATTGGCTTGATTGTTTCCTAATCTTATTTTCGGCTAAACCAGATTCCGGCCAGTATAGCCGACCGGGTATGGGGCCTCAAGATGGGAGCACTGGGTTAGCGCCCATCTTGACGGCGCAGCCTTTTTACAGCAATATGTGCTCACCTGAACGGAGATGGGGAGGTCCCGATGGCTGATCTGACAAAAGACGAGATTCGCGCCATGGGCAAAGCCGTGGGTCTTGATATAGAAGACCCGGAGCTGACCGAGGTGATGTACAGCTTGAACGCCCTTCTGGAGTCGTTGGACGCCATCAACCCTCCGGGCCTGAACGACGTTGAACCCCTGCCGATCATCCTGCCTCCGGCATGACCTTTTTCCGCTGCCGAACTCACTGAAATGTCCCTGACTCGTTGGGGACATTTTCATTTCCCGGCCCCCACAACTTCTGGAATGGAGGCCCCATGAACAAGTCCGAACTGCCTTTTCTCTCCGCGGGCGACCTGTCCCGCCTGATCCAGTCCAAAGAAGTCTCACCGGTCGAAGCCACGGAAGCTTACCTCGACCGCATCGAATCCGAAGACTTCAGGTTCCACAGCTATCTGACGGTCATGCGAGAGCAGGCGCTGGCAGACGCAACCCAGGCGGAGATGGATATCGCCTTTGGCCATCACAGAGGACCGATGCACGGCGTGCCGGTGGCGGTGAAGGACCAGTTCTGGAGCAAGGGAGTCCGGACAACCGGCGGCTCACGCATACTCACCGACTTCGTTCCAGACGAAGATGCCACCGTGATAACCAATCTCCGCAATGCCGGGGCAGTGGTCCTGGGCAAGACCAACATGACCGAGTTCGCCATCACGGGGTTCTCCCACCGGTTCAGCACCCCGCGAAACCCCTGGGACATCGACACCTACACCGGCGGATCCAGCAGCGGTTCGGGCGCGGCCACTGCGGCTTTTCTCTGTGCAACATCGTTGGGGGAGGACACAGGCGGCTCCATCAGGTTCCCCGCCACCTGGTGCGGGCTGGCCGGCATACGCCCTAGCTGGGGACTGGTCAGCCGCTACGGAGTCATGCGCGGTGTCTGGAGCATGGATACGGTGGGTCCCATCTCCCGCACGGTTGAGGATGCGGCCATCACTCTGGGCGCGATCGCCGGGCACGACCCCAAAGACCCTTACTCCTCCCAGGGGCCGGTGCCCGACTACCGGCAGTCATTGGGCGGTGACCTGAAGGGAATGAAGGTCGGAGTCATCACCGAATTCATGGAGTCGGGCCTGGTGGAACCAACGGTGCGGCAGGCGGTCGCCAACTCATTCGCCACACTGGGAGAACTGGGAGCAACGGTGGAGAAGGTGTCCATTCCACTGTCGATGGACGCAGGTGTGGCGTCCGCAGTGCTGCTGGCGGTGGAGCCGGCGCTGGCCCAGCAGGACTGGATCAAAGAACACATATCAGAATACGGCCACGACGTGCGCAACCTGCTGTTGACCGGCAGCCTGATTCCCGCCCAGGCCTACTACAAAGCCCAACAGCTAAGGACCATGCTGCGCCAACAGGTGCTGGACTCATTGGAGAAGTACGACGTGCTGGTGCTGCCCACTTCGGGCAAGGGCGCTCAGCCGCGAGTGGAAGACCCGCCCATCACCAGCAAGGAGTCGTCATCCCGGCTGGCTTTCCTGTTCACCCGCATCTTCAACCTGGCAAGCTGTCCGGCCATGTCCGTCCCCTGCGGCTTCGACGACCGGAACATGCCCGTGGGCCTTCAAATAGGGGCGCGGCCGGGCGGAGAGGGGAGCATTTTCAAAGTCGGCCACGCCTACGAGCAGGCGACGACGTGGCATACGGTGCGGCCGCCGGGCGCGTAATTCTACTACTCCCACGGAAGGGGCGTTCTCTTCTTCTGGGGGAGGGCTGTGTTCCGCGTGAACCGTCATCCTGAAAGAAGTGAAGGGGCTGGTCAGGGTCGGCAGATTCTTCGTCGGCCTACGGCGCTCCTCAGAATGACAGGTCTGTTGCGAGGAGGGATGCCTTGGTTGGGTCTGGGGCCGTCCACTAGTACCGGATGATCGTCCTGGCGACCTCGCCTTGGTCCAGGGCCTCGAAGGCGTCGTTGATCTGGTCCAGCTTTACGGTGGCGCTGATGAGTTCGTCCAGTTTTAACCGGCGGGCCATGTAGAGGTCGATCAGCATGGGCATGTCGGCCCTGGGGTAGACTGAGCCGTAGGTGCAGCCCATGAGGACCCGGTCCAGGTGCAGGAAATCCGGGTCGATCTTCAGTTCCGCGCCAACCGGGGCCACCCCAACGGCAACGGTGGTGCCGCCGCGTTTGGTGGTGAGCAGGGCTTGGTTGATGGCGTCGGTGGAGCCGATGACCTCAAAGGCGTAATCGGCCATCTCACCCCTGGTGATGTCCCGTACTTTCTCGATCACGTCCTCGGTGGCGGCGTTGACCAGGTGGGTAGCCCCGAATTGAAGGGCGTGCTCCAATTTATTGCCGTAGATATCCACGGCGATTATCGCCTCGGCCCCAGCCAGCACCGCTCCCTGCACCACGTTCAGGCCGACACCCCCTGCGCCGATGACAACCACACTGCTGCCCGGTTTCACCTTGGCGGTGTTGATCACCGCGCCGACGCCGGTGGGCACGCCGCAGCCGATCAGGGCCACCCGGTCCAGGGGAGCGTCTTCGCGTATCTTGACCAGGCTGTCTTCGGGCACCACGGCATACTCGCCGAAGGTGGAGAGACCGTTGAAATGATGTATTTCCTGGGTGCCATTGCGGAGGCGGGTGGTGCCGTCCAACATCTTTCCTCTAAGTTGGTAGCGGGCCTCGCACAGGTTCTGCCGGCCTTTGACGCAGTAGGAGCACTGGCCGCAGGTTGGCACGAAAGACAGGACCACATGGTCGCCAGGCTGGGCATAGGTGACGCCGGGTCCGATCTCCTCGACGATCCCGGCGCCTTCATGACCTAGCACCACGGGCATGGGATGCTCGCGGTCTCCCTTCATGTAATGCAGATCGCTGTGGCAGACGCCGCTGGCGGTGAGCTTAACCAGGACTTCACGCTCTTTGGGGCCTTCCAGTTCCAGGTTTTCTATGGCCAGCGGTTGGAATTTTTCGTAGAGGACTGCTGCTTTCATGGTTTTCTCTCTTAGCGGGTTATTCGTCATTCCTGCCTTCGCAGGAATCCAGATTGGTTGGTTTTGTCAGTTGTCGCTGCGGCGGACTCTCCTGGATTCCAGCCTTCGCTGGAATGACGGTGGAGCCGGAGTGCTGCTTTTCCTGAATGGCCGTTCCTCAGTGGATTCCGGCTTTCGCCGGAATGACGGCTGGTGCGGGTCTCCTACCCTTCCGCTCATCCTGAGCCTGTCGAAGGACTCATCGCAGGAACCAGGTTAGTGCCAAGTGAGCGGTGATCAAACGCTTGCCGACCCCTGCCACCTTGGCCCAGTGGATTCCGGCTTTCGCCGGAATGACGGGGCGGGGTGGCGGGCCTTTAGTGCGGGTACATCTGGTCGTCTAGGGATTCCCGCCAGTCGGCGTCTCCGGGCAGGATGGCGTCGATGGCCCGGACGTTGTAATAGGAATCCCCGGTTCCGGGCGGGTCGCCACCGTCGGCCACCGTGCCGGCGGCGGCAAGGAGCATCCGGCGGGCGATGACGATGGCCATGTCGCTGTTGGCCAGGTTCTCGCCTGAGCGGTCCACGATGGGTCCCATGCTTTCCTGGATCGCCTGGTCCTGGGTGTTGATGCCCTCGATGCCGGTGAAGGTCTCGTACTTCTGCACCTGGCGGTCGATCATCCAGTCGTTGGACTTGTTGCGCTTGGTCCTGAAGTCGGGGAGCATCTCGCCCGGCCCCCGGCCCAGTTGGTATTCCTCTTGTTTGTCGGCGTCGGTAAGCGGCTGGCCGGCATAGTTGTACATCCAGTTGTAGACCATGCAGTTCTCATCATCCATGGGCACCCAAACGTGGCCCGCGATCAGCGAACGCGGGTCTTGGCCCTGGAGTCCGAACTGCAGCGGGCGGAACTGGTGGAACGGCATCACGTAGTGATAGGCGCGGATGACATTACGTTCGTCGCCCAGGTCGCGCACGCCGGCATAGCGGTAGCCATAATCGGTGCGGTCGACCTCCAGCTTGGGCGCCTGGCCTTTGACCAGGTTGGTGTTGACGGCGATGCCGGGCCGGTCGGTGTTCTCGGTGATACGCCGGTGGAGGATGGGAGCGTGGGCGGTGTCGATCCCACCCTCGAGGGCCTGGAGCCAGTTGCACTCCTGCCAATTCTTGGTCACCAGCCGGTGTTCCGCCGGCACCTGAGTCCACTCGAATCTCGGCTCAGGCGGGCGTTTGTCGTCAGGGCCGAGGTACGCCCAGACCAGGTCGCCCATCTCCACGACGGGGTAGGACGTAGTTTTGATCTTGGTGTGGTAATCGCTGTCCGGCGGTTCGTTCATCATGTCCAGGCAATTACCTGCGGTGTCGAACTTCCAGCCGTGATAGACGCAGCGCAGCCCGCCCTCTTCATTGCGGCCGAAGAACATGGAAGTCAGCCGGTGGGGGCAGAACTCGCTGAGGAGTCCGACCTTGCCCGAGGTGTCCCGGAAGGCAACCAACTGCTCTCCCAGCAACTTTACGCGCACCGGCGGGCAGTCGGGCTCGGGAAGCTCGCTGGACAGCAGGGCAGGCAGCCAATAGCGGCGCATGACGTCGCCCATGGGAGTGCCCTGGTCCGTGCGAGTTAGTGTTTCGTTGTCGTCTCTTGTCAACATGGGCAGTAGCTCCGTTCGCCCGGGCTTGGCCTGGGCCAGTCTCGACGCCGTATTATCCTCTAGCCAAGCAACCGGAGCAAGCAAACCTTCGCTGCATCCACCCAACCAAATACGACAGGGTCCGTATCCGAAATCAGTTGACACCACCCAGGCGTGGCCGTACAATCGGTCACACTTTGAGACCGGCCTGACTAGAACATGTAAAATCGGCCCCGGTTCTGCGCTCAGACCCAGGTTTTCATTGATTCCGCGTTACGAAATAACGCCAACCATCCCTCAATTCTCTCGATATTTTCGATCAGGTATTTGCTAGATGAAACGTACCCCGGTTAGCACCGCGCTAGGGATCAGTTACCCGGTCTTGCAGGCGGGGCTACCCTGGGTGTCCAACGCAGAATTGGTGGCGGCCGTCTCCAACGCCGGCGGACTGGGTGTTCTTCACCCCACGGCCGGCGTCGAGCCCGGCGGCGACCCCGTAGCCGATCTGCACGCCATCATCCGCCGTGTCCAGCGCCTTACCACCAAGCCCTTCGGCGTGTCTTTCTACCTGGCGCACCCACAGATCGAGCAGTTGATCGAGGCGGCGGCCCAAGAGGGCATCGGGATCGCGATAACTTACGGCGGCAGCCCGGCTCTTTACACCGGCACGTTGAAAGAGCACGGCATGACCGTCATTCACCAGGTCACCACCGTGCGGCATGCCCGGGGAGCGGAAGCCCAGGGTGTGGACATGGTGATAGCAGAGGGATTCGAAGGCGGCGGCCTGCGCGGCGTGGATAAAGTCTCCACCATGGTGCTGGTGCCGCAGGTTGTTGGGTCCATCGCAATCCCGGTGATCGCGTCCGGCGGCATCGTCGATTCCCGTGGTTACGTGGCTGCAACGGCCCTCGGCGCCATGGGCGTACAGATGGGGTCCCGGTTCGTCGCCACCAAGGAATGTATCTCCCACCAGATGTATAAGACGGCTATGATCGCGGCCATCGACAGCGGGACCATCGTGGTTGGCGGCGACAAGTGGCCGACCAGAATCCTGAAGCAGGGTGTGGCCCTGCAGATGAAAGAGTCAGGGCTGGACAGCGGCGACGACTCAGCCGCCTGGGAACAGGAGTTGGGCATCGACCGCACCCGGGCGGCCTTCATCGACGGCGACTTTGACGCTGGAGTTGCCTACACCGGCGCGGGAGCAGGGCTTATCTCAGAGATTCTGACCGTCGCCGAGGTGTTTAAAGACCTGGTTGACGGCAGCCATTCTTTGGCCCGTAAGCTGGTCTAGGCGGCCTCTTCCGGCCCGGCTGTGTCCAGCTCGATCAATTCCTCGGCCTTCCTCATGATCTTGTCCCGGCGCTCGCCCTCTATGTTTCTGCTGTCCAAGTAAAGGCCCAGAGCCTGCATGGGTTGCAGGTCCTCACCCTCGGCGGCAGAGATGCGTGTCCGCCGCGCCCCGGCAACCTCCCTGGATATCGAGGCGATAAAGTGGGCCGGTTCCAACGCAGCCCGAATCTCCGTCTCCCTCAGATGGGGTTCCGTCTCGGCCGCCAGGGCGATGCGCACGCGGACTACCGAGCCGGCAATGTCTTTGCGGGCGATGGCCCTGACGACCGTGGCTGTGGGGTCCACATCCTGGGGTTCCACCGACACATCCACCGTGACGAAGGTCCTCGCCTCCAGCTTGTGGAATTCAAAGTTGGTCATGCGTTTGCCCTGGGACGCCGTTGGGTCAAGGTCGATAACACAGAACCCTTTCTCGTCGCCCTCCTCGCTGAAGTCCACCCTCTGCAGGCTGCCGGAATAGACCACCATGGGCGGGTCTGGGCGGAGTATCTGATGCTTGTGGATGTGGCCCAAGGCGACGTACTCGACCTGGGGACGGTCCAGCGCACTGACCAACAAAACATGGTCTTGCCCCAGCATCATCGAGCGCTCGGTGCCGACCGTCGCCCCGTTCACTGTCACGTGTCCGGTGAGGATGGCCGGCACGTTGGGGTCCAACTCCGCGGCGGTCCTTTCTATCCCTTCAGTCAGCCGGTCCTCCAGGGCCTGCCTCACCTGCTCGATGGACATCCCCCGGGAGTCTTCGCGGCTGAGGATAGCGCTGCGCCTGGGCCAGGGCACAGCGAGGACCTGCAACGGGCCGGAAGGCGTGGCGACATCATAGTTCTGAAGGTTGTTGCCCACGTAGACGTTGGCCACCTCCAGCGTTGGGAAGATGTCCACGGCGGTGGCCCGGCTGGATGCGGCCGGCAGGTCATGGTTGCCCACCAATAGGAAGGTCGGTATCCCGGCCTGGGAGAGCCGGTTCAGCCGCTTGGCGAATTCCCGCTGGTGTGTCTGAGTCGGGTCCCGGCCTTTGTAGGCGTCGCCGGCCAGCAGCACCAGATCGACCCCTTCGTTCAACGCAAACTCCACAACCCGGTCCAGCGAGTCGAGAAAGTCTCCCAGCCGGGTGGACAGCCCAGTCTCAGGGTCGATCCGGCCGTAGTTCTCAACCCCGATGTGAAGGTCGGAGAAATGAAGGATCCTCATGGTGTTTTACCTACGAGACCCGGCCGGCCTTTGCCCGGCGCGTTCGTTGCATAATCTCGAGTTATCACGGCACAGATTATGTTGGGTAAGAGGTCAGATAAACAAGGGGCACGGCGACAGTATCGACGCGCCAGCCGTTCGGTTTCGCAAAATCTCTCCCCCTTTTAGAGAGGTTTGTCAAATTTGACAACAAGGCGTTGCCTTCCTAGAATCGGAGAGGGTTGACGGTGGGGATACAGGTAATTTTCAAGGACGGAATTGATGACTACCGTTAGGCAGATGTTTGCGCTACAAGAACTGGACATCATCTTGGACCGTGTCCAGACAGAGCATGACAAGGTAGAGAACGAACTGAACAACGGCGACATCGTAAAAAATCTGGAATCGGAACTGGAGCGGGACGCCGAATTACTCCAGGAAACCGAACTACAGCAGAAGGCAACCAAACTAGAGGCGGACTCACAGAAAGAAAGGTCGGAAACTCTGAATTCCCAGCTCTACGGCGGAGAGGTCACCAACCCCAGAGACCTTGAGAGTCTGGAGCGGGAAGCCTCCAATGTCCTCCAACTGGTCGAAGAGCAAGAGAGCGCCCTCGCCGAGATCACGGTAAAGGTAGAGGAAGCGCAGACCAAGAAGTCCGAACTGGAGAGCAAGCTCGACGAAGCCAAAGCGGCTTGGAAGATTCGCCGGACCGAATTACAGGCGTCTCTGAAAGAATTAACCGCTGAGAAGGCCGGGTTCGAGGGTCAGCGCTCCAAGTTGACGGAAGGCCTTGATCCCTCAACGCTGCAGCGTTACGAAGTACTGCGAAAGTCCAAGGGCGGGTTGGCGGTAGCCAAGGTAGAGCGTGGTCTTTGCCAGGGCTGCAAGATGTCCCTGCCCACCCATCAGCAGCAGCGGGTCCGCAGCGGACGCCAGGAAGTCCTCTGCAGCAGTTGCGGCAGGCTTCTCTTCCTGAGCTAAGCGGGAAAGGCATTGGTGAAGTAAGTAAATGGCCGGTTTGACCGGCCATTTTTTATTGTCTTACGCCTATTCGATCACCCTGTTTTACCCTTGTTTGACCCCCTCAAGGGCCTATGCTAGAGTTCGAATTGGAGGGCCATGCAGACCGGGTGACCGCCGTCCTTCCCGCATGGGAAGGAGGGAGGAAAGTCCGGGCTCCTCTGGGCAGGGTGCTGGGTAACTCCCAGGTCCCGACTTTGGTCGGGAACGGAAAGTGGCACAGAAACATACCGCCCCGACCTGTCGGGGCAAGGGTGAAATCGGACGGTAAGAGCGTCCGGCTGCTTGCGGTGACGCGGCGGCGGCTAAACCCCACCTGGAGCAAGGCCAAATAGGGGGACGTAGGCGCCCGGCCAGTCCCCGGGTTGGCTGCTTGACCGCGGCGGTAACGCCGCTCCGCCAAAAGCGGACTTCCACCGGCTTAATCTCCGGTGGTTGGGCTAGATAGATGGTCACCGTCTTTCCCCCAGGGGAAGGAAACAGAACCCGGCTTACAGGTCTGCAGAACCCCTCCATACCCGCGTCTCGATGCCTGATCAACTGCGGCGCCGGTCCAAGATTCCCGTCAGCCGCTCCTGTGGCGGTTGATGAAATCAGCGCCAACTATTATGATTGACCAAGAATCTTGCCCGCCCAGAGGCTTGCCGTTTCCGGCCTTCGCCAACGGCAGCAAACAGGCTCCGGGCCACTCCGCCAACAGGGGAACTTCCTAAACTTGTACCTGGACATGCATAGCCATTCCGTGTCGTCCGACGACTCCAGGGCCACGGTCGAGCAGTACGTCAAATGGATCCAAGTGCTGCGCAAACGAGGCCACACCGTCGACGGCATCGTGCTCACCGAGCACCGAAAGTTCGACTTCGACAAAGACTACTCCGACCTAGCCAGCCAGTACGATGTGCTGATTCTCAAGGGCTCAGAACTGGATACCCGCTACGGTCACTTCCTGGTCTACGGCGTGACCGAAGCCCTAACCCAAGCGATCGACTTCTCGGACGTCCGCATGGACTCGCGGGAACTTATGAAAGCCGCCCGCCAGCACGACGCCTTCGCGCTCCCCGCCCATCCCGGCCGCTTCGGCATCGGCCTGACTGACTACATCGCCCAGGGAGAGACCTTCGACGACGTTTCCATAGTTGAGCGTTTCAACGGAGGCAGCAGGCCCGGTGAGAATGAACGGGCCGATGAACTCTGCGAAAGCCATAGTCTTTTGGGCATCGGTGGCAGTGACGCTCATCTGACCAGCCACATCGCCACCTGCATGACCGATTTCAAAGCAACCATCAAGAAAGAGAGCGATCTGGTGGATGCCCTGCTCAGCAATGAGTTCCAGCCTGTGTGGCTGGCGGATACCGTGAACGGCGCTTCGGCCTAACAGCGCGTTTCTGGATTAAGGAGACAGACCCATGACAATGGAACTTGAGTACGACAGGTCGCTTTACGGTGTCGAGCATAAAGCCGGTCCCTTTGAGATTACAGACGAGATAATCGACCGGGCTAACAGCAGCACCGGCGAGGCCGGCCCAGCCTTCAAGTCCGACGCCGGAGCGAAAGAACTGGGTTACCGGGGCCGCATCGCCCCGCCGACCCTCCCCTGCATCCTGGTCCGCCAGGTGTCTCTGCCGGACGTGAAGGTCAAGTTCGGCAAGACCCAGATGCACGCCGGACAGCGCGTTGAGCCCAAAGCGCCGGTCTACTCGGGAGACCAGTTGACCGCTTCCTCACACCTGAAAGACGTTTACGCCAAGACCGGACGCTCCGGCACCATGGTCTTCGTGGTCTGGGAGACTACCTTCACCAACCAGGACGGCCAGGTGGTGGCCGAGGTCCAAGAGTCCTTCGCCAAAAGAGAGTAGCGGGCGGTACAACCGCATCTTCATGTAACGTGATCGACCAAAAACTTGTGGTCGGACCTAACCTAGTCTGAGAACAGACGTATTCACTTGGGGGAAATTTGCCCTACTACGATGAGATAGAACTGGGAGACGAGATCGGGCCCGTGGAGAAGGTGGCCTCCGACGACGAGGTGTCCAATTTCTGCGATGTCTGGGGCGCGCCCACTCCCAACCGGTTCACCGACCCCGAGATCGCCGCCAAAGCCGGCATGAAAGGGACGATCGTCCCCGGCATCATGACCATGGCGATGATGGCACAACTGCTCACCGATTGGGGCGGTCCCGGTTCCATCAAAGACCTGGACCTTGTCTTCCGCCAGCCCGTGCCCCACAACCGGGCCCTGACTCTGGCCGCCACCATCACCGACCTTAGAGAAGAGGACGGTGAAAACCTGGTTGAATGCGATATTCTCATGACCGGCACCGAGGGCGAACGCTACGTCGGCGGCAAGGCCATAGTGACTCTCCCCTCCCGTTAGATCTCCGGATCTTCATAAGTCAGACTGCAGCTAGACAGTCGATCCACTTTTTTTTGGCAGGCTGTGAACAATGCTAGAACGGCTGCGGCAAGTGGCTTTTTTGGTCAAAGACATTGAGGAAGGGAAGGAACTCTACCGCAAACATCTGGGGATGGAGACCTGCCATTCCGAGGACCTGAGCAACTACGGTCTCGTAAACGCGGTGCTTCCCGCCGGCAATGGCACCTTCATTGAGCTTCTGCAGCCCACTTCGGCCGATTCCTCAGCCGCCCGTTACCTGGAGCGGCGCGGGGAAGCGCCTTACATGCTGATCTTTGAGACCAGCGAATACGACCGTTTGATACCCCATTTGAAATCCATGGGAGTCCGGTTGTCTGAGGAGCCAGCCACCGGGGACTACCGGCACGCGTTCATCCACCCGTCTTCGGCCAACGGCGCTTTGCTGGAGATCATCGAGGTCACCAGCGGCGATAACCCCTGGCCCGCGGCGGGACCGGACTGGCAGACGCTGGAACATCAGCCGCTGACCAAGCAGATCCGCCAGATGGCAGTGTTGGTCAGAGACCTGGATGAGGCGGTCAAACGTTGGGAGGAGATGTTCGGCATAACCGCCACCAAGCGGTTCCACGTGAGTTTCACCGACCTGGAGATTGCGGTGCTTCCCCTAAGCGGCAAGGACACCTTCATCGAACTGGCCCAACCCACGGGCGACGACGTCCCCTCCGCCCGGTTCCTTGAGCGCTACGGCGAGGGCATCTACCTGACCATCTACGAGATCGAAGACTCCCTGGCCATGGACGATTATCTGAAGGGCCAGGAAGCCCGCTATACCTCGTCACGGGTTACCTCCAACTACGTGAACCTGGGCTTCAACAGCATCTGGCTGCACCCAGCCGGCATGAAGGGAGCTTTCACCCAACTCTCTCAAGTGCTGGCGGAAGACAACCCCTGGCCTCCTGCCGGAGACACCTGGCATCTGGGATAGTCTTTTCCCTTTGACCCAAATTGACTCCTATATCAGACCGTGATAGAGTCGGACCATTAAAGATACCAGGTCTCATTACGAGACTGATAACCCAGGACCGCATGCGCAAACGGGTAAACGCCCTGGCAGAACAATTGTTGGAGTCCCTGGAACAGCGGGGCTACCGGTCAACGTCGCCCAGGCGGGCAGTGGCCCAGGTCATCGCCAACCAGGACAAACACTTCACCGCCGAAGACGTGCGGGAGCAACTGCCTTCTCTAGGCAGGGCCACCATCTTCCGGTCCCTCAAGCTGCTCGTCGAGACCGGCGTGCTCTGCCGTGTCCTGCTGGAAGACGGGGACCTGCACTACCAGTTGAGCCACCGTGGACACCATCACCATCTGCTCTGCGTTGAGTGCGGGTCGTCCCAGGACCTACTGGGCTGCGATATTGAAGAGCTGCTGAAACAGACCTCTTCCAGCCACGGCTTTGAACTGAGCGGACACTGGCTGGAGGTCTACGGCCGCTGCCGCTCTTGCAGCACCGCAGACTCGCAAGCTGAACTCTCGGCTGTGTGATCCCTGGTCTAGTCTCTTTTTTTGCCCTTATTGATACTAACTCTCAAAAAGAAATTCAAATGATACTCAAACCCACCAAGCGAAGGCTCAATCCGAAAAACTCACGCCTATCAAGTTCGGTCTTAACCATTTCCGTAGCGATGATCATCCTGCTGCTGGTCTCAGCCTGCGGCTCATCTCAGTCCACCCGATCGCCGGAAAGCACCCCCTTGCCGGTGGTAACCACGACCGCGCTCCTGGCAGACCTGGTGAAGAACTTGGGCGGTGATCTGGTGGCAGTGACAGCCCTGGTGCCGCCCGGGGCAGATGTACATTCCTTCCAGAGCACGCCGGCAGACAACATAGTCGTCAACCGGGCCGCCCTGCTGGTCTCAAACGGCGGGGGGTTGGACCAGTTTCTCGATCAGGTGATCGAAGGTTCAGCGTCCGATGATGCCCTCCACATATTTGCCGCCGAATCGCTGCTGGACTCGGGCCAAGACGATCCTCATTTCTGGCAGAACCCGGTATTCGCCGTGGACTATGCGCAAACCATCAGGGACGGCCTGATGGAATCAGACCCGGAAAATTCCACAGAATATCAGACCAATTTCGATTCTTACAAAGCCCGATTGACCAAACTGGACTTCGACATCGCCAGCACCATTAACACTATCGACGAATCGCGTCGGCATCTGATGACCTTCCACGACGCCTTTGGTCACTTCGCCGAGCGTTACGGATGGCAGGTGACAGCTCTGGTCGACAGCGACGCCAGCCAGGTATCTCCCGGCCCGGTGGTAGAGATATTGGAACAGGTGAAGGCCCAGGGGATACCCGCGGTGTTCGCCGAACCTCAGTTCAGCGCGGGCCTGCTGCAGAAAGCGGCCGAAGATGCCGGCATCGAAGTCGGCACCATCTACTCAGACGTCCAGGACGGAGAAGCAGCCACCTATATCGACATGATGTTGTTCAACGCCAAAAGCCTGGCCAGGCTCCTTAGATAGCATGAGCTCGGCAACCATCGACAAGACGATTCCGGCTTTAGCCGTGCGCAACCTGTGGTCCGGCTACAACGGCAGACCGGTGTTGGAGGCTGTGGACCTAGAGATAGACCGGGGCGACATGGTGGGTATCATCGGCCCAAACGGTTCCGGAAAATCGACGTTCATCAAGACCGTTTTGGGCTTGATCAAACCTATGCGCGGCGAAGTCTCGATCCTGGGCAGCAGCGGCGCTCCAGACAGGGAACTGGTCGGCTACACCCCGCAAACAGAATCGGTGGACTGGGACTTCCCGGTTACGGTCGCCGATGTTGCGCTCATGGGCCGGTATTCCCGGCGCGGACTTTTCAGGCGCACCACCAAAGAGGACCGGGAGGCCGCCGACGCGGCACTGGAACTGGTAAGGATGTTCGACCTGCGTGACCGCCTGATCGGCGAGCTCTCTGGCGGACAACGGCGGCGGGTGCTCCTGGCCCGGGCCATGGCCCACAATCCGGAACTGCTGCTATTGGACGAGCCCATGGCCGGCTTGGACGCCACCGCCCAGCACCAGTTGCTTGACCTGCTGGACGAACTGCGCGGCAAGGGGGCCACCGTGGTGCTCAGCACCCATGACCTGTCTTGTGTGTCGTCCCGGTGCGACAAAGCAGCCTGTCTCAACCGGAAGCTCATCGCCTTCGGCAAACCTTCAGAGGTGTTGAACGAGCAGGTGTTGGGCGACACCTTCGGCACCCACCTGCTCATGGTGCATCTGGACGGCCAGGCATATGCCCTCCAGCACCACACCCATACCGACGGCACCCCGGAAGTCGATCATTCGGACCACGAGCATGATTGATGCCGTAGTCGCCAGACTAAAGCAATGGTTTCCTCATGATTGATGCCATAGTCCCCAGATTAAAGCAATGGTTTCTCCATGATTGATGCCGTAGTAGAGCCGTGGGAGTTCGCCTTTATGCAACGGGCGCTGCTGGCGGCGACATTCGCCGCATTGGTGTGTTCGGTGGTGGGAGTCTTCGTGATATTGCGGGGCATGGCATTCATGGGCGACGCCGTGGCGCACTCGTCCCTTGCCGGCATGTCGGTCGCTTACTTCTTCGGAGGCAGCATCTTTTGGGGTGCGTTCGCCTGGGCTCTGCCTGCATCGTTGGCCATAACTTTCATCAGCCGCCGCGCCCATCTCCGGTTGGATACGGCCATCGGCATCATCTTCGCCAGCGGTTTTGCGGTGGGAATCATCCTGATGAGCCAAGTCAGCAACTACACCGCCGACCTCTTCGGCCTCCTCTTTGGCAACGTTTTGGGGGTTTCCTGGGGTGAGGTACTACTCATTGGACTGGTCGCCGGAGGCGTGCTGCTGGTCATCACCGCCCTGTATAAAGAACTGCTATTCACGGCGTACGACGCCACCATGTCGGCGGCGTCCGGGATCCCGGTGCGGTTCATTCAATATCTGCTGCCTCTTTTGGTGGGCGTCACCACCGTCGCGTCATTGAAGGCCGTGGGTATCGTGCTCGTATTGGCGCTGCTGGTCACTCCGGCCGCCACCGCCGCGTTATTGGCGCGCCGGCTGCCTGGGATCATGGCGTTCAGCGTGCTCGCCGGGCTGATCTCCACCGTGGCCGGACTTTATCTCTCCTTCCATGCCGACCTTCCCACCGGACCCAGCATCGTGGTCGTGGCCACCGGGTTGTTCTTGGCGGCCATGCTGTTCTCCCCCAGCAAGGGAGTGGTCTGGCAGGTCTGGCGTCCTTCGCCCTTGCCGTCGCAAGGTCCGGCGATCTGACGCTGAAGGCTTGTCCCTCGTCGCCAAGCTCTGCGTATCAGCATCACCCCTGGCACGCGCCCTTCTCATTCGCTAAACTGCACTAGCTTTCAAAGCTTCTTAATTTGTGAGGACGATCATGTATGACCTGAGCGGCAAAGTTGCCCTGGTGACCGGGGCCGGCGGACGGCACGGTATCGGCAGGAGCATCGCTTTGCGTCTGGCCGATGAAGGGGCCGACGTTGTAGTGACTGATATCGAAGCCAGCGCCACGGCCATCCGCGCTGAGGACCGGCAAGCCGGCTGGGCCGGCCTGAACAGCGTTGTGGAAGAGATCGAGACCATGGGACGCCAGTCTCTGGGTTTGTTCTCCGACGTTTCCGACGGCCCTCAGGTGGCCGACATGGTGGCAAAAACCCTGGACCGGTTCGGCAAGATAGACATCCTGGTCAACAACGCCGGGTCCCGGCCGGGCAAGGACCGGGTGCCGGTCCTGGAACTGGAGGAAGAGGCCTTCGACGAAGTGCAGCGGGTCAACGTGCGTGGAACCTACCTGGTGTCCCGGGCGGTGGCGACCCACATGGTGAACCGGGGCGGCGGCGGCAAGATCATCAATATCTCTTCCGGCGCGGGCAAACGGGGAATCGCCCGTTACGCCGCCTACTGCGCCTCCAAGTTCGCGGTCATCGGTTTCACCCAGGCCATGGCCCAAGAGATGGCCGTCAACAAGATCAACGTCAACGCCATCTGCCCCGGCCTGGTGGACACAGAGCGGGTGGACTTCATCGCGGGCGCGCTGGCTCCAGAGGGGGAATCCGGAGAGGAATACCGGGCCGACATGGTGCGGGAGCGTTCATTCCGGGTGCCCATGGGCCGCATCGCCCAGGGTGACGACATCGCCAAGATGGCCGCTTTTCTAGCCTCTGCGGAGTCCGACTACGTGACCGGTCTTTCCATCAGCGTGTCCGGCGGCTCGGAGATGAGCTAGGTCCGGCAACCGCTAACCTTGGAGGCAGCCTTGAACAACGGCGGACATCCTCTGGTTGATAGCTTGCGCCGCGCACGTGAGCTCGGCAATGAATACGACCTTCCTGTTCGGGATTCCGAGCAGGAAGGCTGGATCAAGGCGTTATCTCTGTTCCAGGATGATGACCTGCTCCTACGAAACTTCGTGGCTGGCTTCGGAAGAGATTATTTGGGAACAGACAACCGCCACCTGTCTGGGTCGGGCTTCATCATCGCCTACCTGACCCGGATAACCTACCCACTGATCTCAAAGTATGTTCTGGAGCGGCGAGTCATAGACGTTTCTTTGAGCAATCTGGAATTTCATTCCGATGGCCAGCGATTCAACGGCACAGCGCTCGGCAGTCCCCGGTTCACGGCCCTTCCGGACGATCCGGACGCCGGCCATCCGGACGCCGATATAGTTCCTGACGAAGCGGAGCTCTATGCCCGGCTCAAGGAACAACTTTTCGATTCCAACTTCGGCGTTGTGATCCCGTCACTGCGCCGTGCGGCCCAGGCAAGCGTCAAGGTGTCGTGGAACGCGGTGGCCGCGTCGTGCGCTCAAGTCTTTTACTGGCTGTATGAGTTGACGGAAGACACCGGCAAGGTGGTGCGGGACGCCGAGGCCTTCTTTGGAGACACCTCATCACCGATGTATGGGCAGGTGAGGATGGAATTGATCGAGCACCAAGGGAGAACAGGCTACTTCGCCAGGCGTGCAGGCTGTTGTCTGTTTTGGCGGATCAGAGATGACGATGTCTATTGCTCTGGCTGTGTTCTGCTGTCCGACGAACAGCAAACCATCCAGTTCAAGAAGCTCATGGAAAACCAACTCTGATCAGCGCCAGCCAGGTCCGCCTGACCGGCCAGACCAACCTAGCTACGCCCGTCAGTACACCGGAATCACGCTCTCGGCCTCAGCCCTGGCAGGACGCCCTGGTGGTTTGGCGATGTACATCAGTACCGCTGAGATGAAATATGCTGCGCCCATGGCAACGTATAGCGGGTAGAAGTCACCGGCCAATGTCCGGGCGACCGACGCAAGACCCGGCCCCAGGCCCAAGGCGATCATCTGCAGCGGAGAGAACACCCCAAGGATCGTCCCGTAGGAACCCCGGCCGAAGTATCCGGCGAGTACCATATTCTCCAACGACCCCAGTCCTCCGGAGAACACACCCCAGACCACGGCGAATATCAACGCCTCCCCCACTGAGTCAACGGTGAGCAGAAAGACCATCATCAATCCTGCGCCGATCATCATCAGTATCAGGCAGCGCCGGGGTGTGATGCGGTCTGCCAGGTAGCCCCAGAAGATGTTGGCCACCGCCAAGAACGTCCCAAGGCTCAGGACGCCGGCGGACGCAGCGGTCGATAGCCCTGCATCCTGGACCAAGAACGGCACCAGGCTGAACCCGACGGCGCTGGAGGCCAGGGTTCCCAGGGCTGTGATGATCAGCAGCAGCCAAAATGCCCATGTGCGGAGGGCTTCTTTAGCCGTCCAGCTGAACTCCGGCGTCAGGGTTTGAGGACGGGCGCTGCCCACAGCGGTCTCGGCTGTTTCGGGGCTGGCCCCGTCGGGCAGAAGTCCTATGTCTTCCGGCGCTCTCCGGACGAAGAGCATGACCGGCAAGATCAAGATCAGACTGAGCACGCCCAGGTACCTGTAGGCTGCCCGCCAGCCCTGATGGGACGCGATCAACGCGATTATCTGAATGTTGATGGCGCCGGAGATCGGGCGGAACGTGGAGACCATCGCCAGCGCGATGTTTCGCCTCCGCCGAAAGAAGTTGACGGCCGCGGTGCGGGGCACCAGCCCCACCAAGACCGGGTTGCTCACGGCCCGGCCAACCACGTACCCGGCATAGAACTGCCAGACCGAGTCCGAGCCGGCGATCACGAAGAATGCTATCCCGGCGACTATCAGGCCGAAGGGCATGAGCCACCGCGGGCCGAACCGATCGGCAAGCCTGCCAATGACCGGTGCGATCGCGCCGGAAAGCCAAGTGCCCAGGGTGGCGGCGAAGGCCAGGCTGCCGTCGTCCCAGCCGCTTTCGTCGGTTATGTAGACCTGAACACCGCCCAGCACCACCTGGGTCAGTCCGCTGGCGGCAAATGTGGCGACGGAAGATATGGCCAGCACCAGCCAGCCATAATAAAAAGGCGTACGCAGACGCCAGTTGATCAGTGATTGAAACATTGGTCCCGAGGGCCGCTCCGAGTGACTGCCCAATGATACAGCAACCGGTGCCTAGAGGCCATGAACTTGAAGGGATCCGCCGGAGAAGGGCCAAGCCCCTAATAGACCCGCTTCTGTAACCACCCTGGTCACGTATCTTGCGGCTGAGGTGATACATTAGCCGGGTAGGTATCGGTTGGAGTAAGCGCTGCAGGATGCACGCACACGGCTACAACAAAGAAAGCGGCTCTGTCGGCCACGGTCACTCTCATGTTGCCGTGGATGGACAGATTTTGGCCAGCGAACGGGGGATCTGGGCCACCAAGATCTCTCTCGGTGTGTTGTTGGCTACGGCTGTCATCCAGCTGGCGATCGTTTGGTTCACCGGCAGCGTGGCCCTTCTGGCCGACACCATCCACAACTTCGGCGACGCCGCCACCGCCCTTCCCCTCTGGGCGGCGTTCACTCTTTCCCGGCGATTGCCCACGAAGCGCTTCACCTACGGTTACGGACGGGCCGAAGACCTGGCCGGCCTGCTGATCCTGTTGTCCATCTTGGCCACCGGCGTCATCGCCGCCTATGAGTCCGTAACCCGTTTGGGGGACCCTCCGGAGATCGATTACATCTGGATCGTAGCCGTGGCGGCGGTGGTCGGGTTCTTAGGCAACGAGGGTGTGGCGCTGTTCCGGATCAAGGTCGGCAAGGAGATCGCAAGCGCCGCCCTCATCGCCGACGGACATCACGCGCGTGTGGATGGGCTGACCAGCTTGGCGGTGCTCTTCGGGGCCGTGGGAGTCGGCCTGGGATACCCCCTGGCCGACCCGATCGTTGGACTGGTGATATCCGTTGCTATTTTGCGTATAGTTGTTGAGACTTCCAAGTCGGTATTCTCCCGGCTGCTGGACGGCGTGGAGCCGGAGGTCCCCGGCGAAGTCAGGGACGTCGCCCGGGTCACCTACGGTGTCCTTGGAGTGTCTGAGGTGCGGGTGCGCTGGCTGGGGCATAAGATGTTGGCGGAACTGAACGTCGCCGTTGACCCCAGTCTTTCGGTCGGCGACGGGCACGAGATTGCCGAAGATGTGCACCACCGGCTGCTCCATAACCTGAAATACCTGTCCAATGCCACCGTGCACGTGGACCCGGTCGGTCTGGCCGGCGAGGTGCACCACCGCCACGGACTGGGCAACACGGACCACCCGGAAAATCACCAAGAAGAACACGAAGAGCACGGTCATGCCGCCGATGATGAAATCGACGAGCATGACCACGGCCATTCCCACGATCACTAACACGAGGTACAGGCATGCCCCTTGAACGGTCGGAGGTAGAGTACATCGCCTCTCTGGCACGCATCGGACTCACTGATGAAGAGATAGCGATGTTCGGCGAACAACTGTCCCACATCCTGGAACAGTTCGAAGTGCTGAACGAGTTGGACACATCCGGCGTCACCCCCACCGGGCACGCCGGAGGACTCCAGACGGTGATGCGCGATGACCAGGCCCAGGACTCATTGGACTCGGAGGACGTGCTGAAGAACGCGCCCAACCGGGAGGGAGAGTTCTTCCGGGTCAACGCGGTGTTGGAGGAGTAGGGGTGGCGGGACTAAATTGGCTCAGCATCCAGGAAGCCCACACCCAGTTAACCTCCCGGCAGATCAGCTCGGTAGAACTGACACAGGCATGCCTTGATCAGATCGGCGCCGTGGAAGACCGCGTCCAGTCATTCCTAACCCTAACGCCCGAGGCGGCACTGGAACAGGCGGTACGCGCTGACCACATGCTGGCGTCCGGCGAGGGCGGACCACTGACCGGAGTGCCGGTGCAGATCAAAGACGTGATGTGCACCGAGGGCGTGCCCACCACCTGCGCCTCCCGCATGCTGGAGAATTTCGTGCCGGTCTACAACGCAACCGCCGTGGAAAAACTGATGGGTCAGGGCGCGGTGATGTTGGGCAAGGGCAACATGGACGAATTCGCCATGGGGTCGTCCTGCGAGAACTCAGCATTCCACCCCACCAGAAATCCCTGGGACCTGGACCGTGTGCCGGGCGGCAGCAGCGGCGGCGCGGCCGCTTCGGTCGCCGCCGGTGAAGCGATCTACTCATTGGGGTCGGACACCGGCGGCAGCGTCAGGCAGCCGGCTGCTCTCTGCGGCGTGGTCGGCCTCAAACCAACCTACGGGCTGGTCAGCCGCTACGGTCTGATCGCATTCGCATCTTCTCTGGACCAGATCGGCCCGGTTGGACGGTCTGTGAGGGACTGCGCCCTGGCGTTGAACGGCATCTCGGGGCTCGAGCCGCGGGTCGCAACCTCGGTGGCCCGCGAACCAGTGGTCTACGCCGCCAACCTGGGCCAGGATATCAAGGGTCTGCGGCTGGGTGTCCCCGCGGAGTATTTCGTGGACGGCATGGAACCGGGCACCCGGAAAGCGGTCGACGAAGCCGTATCTGTCTTGGAGGGACTGGGCGCATCGGTGCGGCCGGTGTCCCTGCCCACAACCCGGTATGCGCTGGCGTGTTACTACATCATCGCCCCTTCGGAATGCTCCGCCAACCTGGCCCGCTACGACGGCGTCAAGTACGGCTACTCGTATCAGGACACCGACGATATGTGGGAGGCCATGGAGAAGACCCGGGAGTACGGGTTTGGGCCCGAAGTGACCCGCCGCGTGATGTTGGGGACCTATGCCCTCTCCAGCGGCTACTACGACGCCTATTATCTGAAGGCCCAACAGGCCCGGACGCTGATCAGACAGGACTTCGACCGCGTCTTTCAGGATGTGGACGCTCTGGTCACGCCGACGTCGCCGGTCACAGCGTTCAAGCTTGGGGAGAAGATCGGCGATCCGGTCCAGATGTATCTGATCGACGCGTGCACGCTTCCGGTGAACATCGCGGGCCTTCCTGGTCTGTCGGTGCCCTGCGGTTTCTCGGATGGACTGCCGGTCGGCATGCAGCTCATCGGCCCTCATTTCTCTGAAGAAACGCTGCTGAAAACTGCTCACGCTTACGAGGCCGCCACCGATTGGAGTTCGGCCCGCCCCGAGATCTAAGGGAAAGAAAAGGCCCCGTTCCTCCGAAGAAGAACGGGGCCATAAAACCGGTCAGGTATTGCCCTTAGGGACGAATCGCCCGCCAATCTGTTTGGTTATACTTGTAATCGGCGTACTTGTCCGCCATCACCTGGGCGGAGACCATAAAGCGGGACAGGCTGGATATGAATCCGGGTCGTTCCTCAGAGTAGTGGTCGTGGGCGCCGATAGTGAAATGTGCTTTGCCGATGCTTAAAGTTGCCATTGTGTTCATCGATCCTCGTAAAGTGGGCTGTTGCTTCAGTAGGGCATCCTGGCCGAAATCTCGGTCTTCTCCCGTTTTTGCTAACCTGTCCGTTTATTCGTCCTACCCGAATTACAGTCCCTAACGAAAGATTAGTACATGAATATATGTTTGTCAAGTAGCTAATTATTAATTAGAATAGACTAAAGGGGCGGCGGCGTAATAGAATAAACCAGTTGGCTGGACCGAACCGCCCAGTCCAGTCACACGAAGGGTCGCGGCGAGGAGCACCATGAACTGCGATACACCATGCCCCAAATATGAAAATGCGATGCGGGTCCTAGGGAAGAAGTGGACCTGTCTCATCCTCCGCTGTCTCTTGGCTGAGCCCAGACGGTTCACCGAGATATCGGGTTATATCGACGGGCTGAGCGACCGTTTACTCTCCCAGCGTCTGCAGGAGCTGGAAGAAGAGGGTATCGTACAGCGCCGCGTGTTCGACCGCCGTCCAGTGGTTGTAGAGTATTCACTGACACCCAAGGGCTCGGCTTTCCGGAAGGTGGCCGAGGCCATACAGGTCTGGGCCGACGAGTGGGCTGAAGCTCCCGCCTCCGCTTGATCCGGCGTCCGGCATTCCCTTGCCACGGTTCCTAAATCCACTCCGGGAGGCGCTGATGCAGCGCTCCAAGATCAAAGATATCTTCGCCCAGGGACAGGCTGGCACCGACGTCCTTGTCCAGGGTTGGGTGAAGACCCGGCGGTCTTCCAAGTCCGTCACCTTCGTCCAGATCACAGACGGCTCCACACTCCAAGACCTTCAGATAGTTATCGACGAAGATAACTCCGGCCACGAAGCGGCTACCGGCCTCACCACCGGCTGTAGTGTCAGCGTTGAGGGGGTCTTGGTCGAGTCTCCGGGTCAGGGCCAGAAGTATGAAGTCCAGGCCAAGGCATTGACGGTGCTGGGCGGTTCCGACCCGGAAACCTATCCCCTCCAGAAGAAACGCCATTCGCCCGAATTCCTCCGCGAGATCGCCCACCTGCGTCCGCGCACCAACACCTTTGGGGCCATGGCCCGGGTGAGGAACTCCGTGGCCTACGCCATCCACTCGTTCTTCCAAGAACGGGACTTCCAGTTCGTGCAGACTCCCATCATCACCGCCAGCGACGCCGAGGGCGCCGGGTCCATGTTCCAAGTGACCACCCTGGACCTGAACGACGTTCCCAAAGACTCAGGGGCGGTCAAACACGAGGATGACTTCTTCGGGAAGCCCGCCTTCTTGACCGTGAGCGGCCAACTGGAGGCGGAGATCTTCGCCATGGCCCTCTCCGATGTCTACACATTCGGGCCGACATTCAGGGCTGAGAACTCCAACACCTCCCGCCATCTGGCCGAGTTCTGGATGGTGGAGCCAGAGGTTGCCTTCTGCCAACTGGACGGACTGACCGAGCTGGCCGAGGACTTCTTGAAACACCTGTCCCGGCACGTGCTGGACAACTGCCAAGAGGACATGGAGTTCTTCAACAAGTGGTACGACGACAGCACGATCACCACTCTGGAAGGGATAGCCAATTCCCAGTTTGAGCGCATCACCTACACCGAAGCCGTGAAACTGCTTGAGGGGTCCGGCGAGAAGTTCGAGTTCCCGGTATCTTGGGGCACCGACCTGCAATCGGAACACGAACGCTACCTGACTGAGCAGAAGATACAGAGGCCGGTGATCGTCACCGACTACCCCAAGGACATCAAAGCCTTCTACATGCGCATGAACGACGACGGCGAGACCGTGCGCGCCATGGACGTGCTGGTGCCCCGCATCGGCGAGATCATCGGGGGCAGCCAGCGTGAGGAACGCCGGGATGTGCTGGAGAGCAGGATGAGCGAGGCGGGAATCTCCCACGACGAGTATTCCTGGTACCTGGACCTGAGAAGCTACGGCACTGTCCCCCATTCTGGCTTTGGCCTGGGGTTCGAGCGCACCGTCCAATTCGTGACCGGCGTCTCCAACATCCGGGATGTCATCCCGTTCCCCAGAACGCCCAAGAGTGCGGAGTTCTAGGCTGCCATCTCCCGATTCCAACGAAGGCGCTCCTCTAGATGTTGCGGCCGCGTTCGGCCCCGGCAGTCCCGCTTTCACCCGGACCACTGAGCGTCTGAGCAGTATCTACTCCCAAGCTGCACACACCCCACCCGTTGCGGCACGCCTCAGGGAGTGGCAGCGGTGCTGGGAAAGCGCTCACGGCCCAGATTCCCCCGGCGAAAGCCTGTTTATCCACCAGACCTATCTGGCCCTGCTGGCCCGTCTCATTGCCCGCCGGTTCGTTGCGCCGCGCCGTCCCATCGGCAACGATGAAGAGTTGCTGGAGATCATCAACGTCGATTACTTCAGCCGCCGTGGAATCGGCAACTTCGGCGAAGGCGACATCTTTTCCTGGATACCACTCGATGCCCGTTGGGGACTTGACGTTGATAACCTGGTTCTCGAGACGGTCCGTGACCTGGTTGATCGACTCTCCCAGCACGACTTTGCGAACGCCCAGCCCGGCATCTTGGACACTCTCTACCAGCAGGCCGTCCCCGCATCAAACACGACCCCGAACTGGCTTGCCGAGCAGGTCGTTGAGCAGGAACTGGGGATGGCAGACGAACCCAGCCCTTCTCTCATCGATCCGGCTTGCGGGACCGGACCCTTTCTCTCCGGCGCCATCCTGACGATGCGCCGGGCCATCGCCGACCGGAACGGCGATGAGTTTGACGTGATATTCGATGCCCCGGAGAAGATCAGGGGCATGGACCGGGACCCGCTGGCAGTGGCCCTAGCCAGGTTGAACTACCTGTTAGCCTTGGGAGACTTGGTGCAGGAGGAACATCCTCCGTTCTTGATGCCGGTCTACCTGGCAGATCCGTCCGTGCGGTTCTCCCCGCTGCATGGCGATGATCCGGTGTTGACGCTTGCCACCACGGCGGGAGAGTTCCCGCTGCCGGCCCCGTTTATCAGGAACCCTTTGCTGCTGGACTGGGTATTGGGCCGGATAACCAACTACATGGATGGGGCGCAACTGCGTCTGCACGTCCAAGCGGCGGATGTGGCGGTGCAGGAGGTCTTGAACGCTTATTACAACTACCTGACCGCCCCCAAGCCCCGCACCCCGGTCCCTGAGCCGTTAACCCCACAGCAGGCCGACACCCTACTGGAATCCGCCCGCATGTTGGTGCACCTGCACATCCGCGGTGAGGGGACCCTGTGGCTGCACCTGGTCCAGAACATGGCTGCTCCAGCTATCCTCGCCAACCGAGGCTTTGACCGGCTTGCCAGCCGGGGTCCGGCATCCTTGTTGGATACCTACTCCGAGGCGTACCTGAAATCCGATGGATGTGCGGCGATCGTCACGACGTTGGCCGACGCTGAAGCCAACTCCGAAGGCAGGCGTGTGGTTTCTGTGGAAAGCAGGTTGCCTGACGCCGCGCTTTTGCTCACAGAACCTGGTCCATGAACAAAGATCAATTTGACGCTATTTCCTGCGTGCGAATATAATTAGGCGTTCTCCAGCCCCAGCTAGTCAAATTATCTTGACCGGGTCGTTGGATGATCTGGAACAACCAGTCAGATTTCTCTGGTAAGGAGCCAAAATGGCCACTCAAGAAGTAATCCTGCACCCCGCCTCTGTGGTAGCGGAACTTAAAAAGAACGACATCAGCCACGTTGTCTGGCTTCCGGACAGCGAGACCAATTTCATGTACCAATTGCTGACCAACGAACCGACTCTGGACCTGGTCCCGGTGTGCCGCGAAGGCGAGACCATGGCCATCGCCGCCGGGCTCTGGGTGGGCGGCAAGCGGCCCATAGTCCTGATCCAAAACACCGGCATCTTCGAGGCCGGAGACTCCATCCGCGGCCTGGGCCTGGACGTGAACCAACCTCTGGTCATGCTGGTCGGCTACCGTGGTTGGAGCAGACACGGTCTGACCCGCGACTCCGCGGCCCGCTTCATCGAGCACATCCTCCACGCCTGGGGCATAACTTACTACCTGATCGAGACGGACGACGACGCCGACCGCATCAGCCTGGCCATCGAAGAGGCAGACAAGACACAGAAGCCGGTGGCCGTGCTGGTTGGCACCGAATTCGGCTCCTAACCGCCCGTTAAACTTAGGGAGACTATTTAATCAAATGATCGACAACACCGACGCAGTAAAACTTCTGGACAGCAAGCGGAACGACGCGGTATTCGTGGCCACCATGAACGCCAACAACGTCAATTTCGGGCTGCCCACAGTCACCTCCAATGAAAAGCTGGACTTCCCGGTCTCCGGCGCCATGAGCAAGGCCTCCAACGTGGCCCTGGGACTGGCCCTGGCCCAACCGGACCGCAAGATCCTGTGTCTGGACGGCGACGGCAGCCTGCTGATGAACCTCGGGTCCCTGGTGACCATCAGCAACAAAAAGCCGAAGAACCTGGTCCATGTTTTGTTCAACAACAAGGTCTATGCCGTCACCGGTGGTCAGCCCATCCCCGGCAGCGATGATGTTGATTGGGAAGACATGGCCAAGTCCGCTGGGTACGCCAAGGTATTCAGCTTCGACAATCTGGAAGACATGACCAACGGCATCGACGAAGCCCTGGCCGCTGTGGGTCCGGTCTTCGTCCATCTGCGGATCAAGCCCGAGATCGAGAACACTCCGGTCCAATTCCGCACACCGGCCAAGCGGACCGTACACACCGCCATCGCCGACCTGCCCGAGACACTGGGCGTAAAGCGCTAGGCGGCAAGCCTGCAATAGGTGACCCAAGAACCGGGGCAGCGTTGCATCGTCTGCCCCGGTTTACGTTTGTGCCGGTAGATTCCGAAAGCAATTATCAAGGACGACAGAGCGTATGCTTAGTGGAGGGCTTTTTCCCAGGGTTGGCGCCTATGCCGTGTTGGCGCTGGGATTCTGGCTCCTTTTCCAAGCCTTTGAAAAGTCCAACATCCTTTCAGGCATAGTGGGCGGCGCGCTGATCATCGTGGGCATGTACCTGATGACCGGCGTCTGGCGGGAGATGTTCGCCAATTTTGGTGGCGCCGGCTACAAGATTCGCAAGGAGAACGACTCCAGTGACGACACGGCCGAGAACAGGACCGGGGAGTCAGGGCCCGGTGATACCGGCGATGGAAGCGACCAAGGCGGTCAACTTCCACCGTAGCGACGCGTTGGTGGTTTCCACATCATCCGCGCTCAGAGATTGGAGTCAGGTGTCGGAACGCCGTGACTTGGACGTCGACATCTCCGACTGCATGGACCGCGCCCCTGCGGTGGGGCTGGGACTGGCTTTAGCCCAACCTGAAGGCAAAGTGCTGGTGCTGGACTGCGATTCCACGCTCAGGACGAACCTGGGCGGTCTGGCGACCATCGGCGAGTCCAACCCTGAGAACCTGGTCCATTTCGTGTTCGACGACGTTTCCAGCGCCTCTACTTCCGGCCTCCCCATCAAAGAGATGGACAACCTGGACCTGGCGCAGATCGCCAGCAGCTCCGGCTACGCCAAGACCTATGAGTTCGACAAACTGGAAGAACTGCTCATCGGGCTGGAAGAAGTGATGCGGGAGACCGGCCCCATCTTCGTCCGGGTCAAGGTATTCCGGGACGGCGAGCCTAACCCATATCCAGAGCGCAGCATGGCCCAGGGCTGGGCCGAGGTTAGGGAGAACCTGTCTCCGTCAACGGCAGACGAAGAAGAAGCTGGTTAGGCCGGAACTTACTCAGCCGAGACGGCGCCGGGACGCACGACGATCTGCCGGGCCACGTTGTAGCCGATGGACACTTTTTCGCTCTGGGTGGCCACTTCCATAACTCCCAGGTAGGGCGCGGCCTCAGCCACGGTGATCGGTTGCTCAGGCACGATCATGGAGTCGGCCAGGAACCGCAGCAACTGGGCATCCTCTTCAGGAACTCTATCCACCACGTAGCTCTCGCCGGGCTGGGCAGAGTCTAATGTCAGGGCGTCAGCCGGCATCTTTGGTTCGCCGGTGCCGGGGATGGGACGGCCGTACGGCGAACGTTTGGGGTGACCCAGGCGTTCCACCAATTTTTCCTGAAAGTCCTGCGACATCCCGTGCTCAAGACGGTGGGCCTCGTTGTGGGCTTGGTGCAGGTCCATTCCCAGCAGTTTGACCACCAGCCACTCGGCCAGTCTGTGCCGCCGTGCGATGTCCTCGCCGCCTTCCAATCCCTGCTTGGTCAGCCTTATTCGCTTGTCAGGACCAACATCCACCAGGCTCTGCCTCTGCATCCGGCGGATCATGCCGGCCACTGAAGGCACGGAAGTGCCAAGACCCTCGGTCTCAGGAAGTTGCCGCAGGGTGTCGGTCAGTTGCGTGATGGTGGGAATCTCATCGTCTTCCCAGAGTTTGTAGAGACAAAGGAGATAGTTCTCGGTTCCCGGAGACAGACGCAGGTCGCCGTCGCTTGATTCGCTGTGGCCGTTGCCGTTCTGTTTGCGTGGTGGGGCCATGGGGTCAGTGACCGTGGGCGCTTCCGGTGTGGGGCACCGGCACCAACTTGTCGCCCACGAACGGGCGCAGATGGTGGCCATCCCGCAGACTGACAGCAACTCTGGAGCCCAAGGGGTATTCAGCAGTGTGTGAGAGCAAGCACCGGACCGTTGCGCCGGAGGGCATCTCCACTCTGTATAGATAGAATGCGCCGCGGAACTCACGCTCCACGACCACCCCGGGACCGTCTTCGGACGGCTGGCAGTCCAGGCAGTCCGGCCGGACCATTACTTCGATCTGGTTGTGGTCACTGGGATGGCCGTTTTCCAGCATCCCAGGCTGCAGCCCGGGCCAAGCGACGGAGCCAACCTCGGTATGGAGGGTCCCTTCGTCTTGGTTCGCGGGGAGGAAATCCACCATGCCTATGAACTGGGCCACGAATTTGGTGGTTGGATGGTGGAAGATAGTTTCGGGAGATGCGGTCTGCTCGACCTGACCTTCGTTCATCACGGCAACCACATCCCCGACGAAAAGGGCTTCTTCCTGGTCGTGGGTGACGAAGATGGCGGTGGCATGGCTGGCTCTGAGGATGCCCAGGACATCGCGCCGGACCTGTTCCCGCAGCTTGGGGTCCAGGTTGGAGAATGGTTCGTCCAGCAGAAGGACCTCTGGCTGTGGGGCAAGGGCCCGGCCCAAGGCCACCCGCTGTTGCTGTCCACCGGACAGTTCGTGGGGCATCCGGTTTCGCTGGACCGTCAGGCCGATAAGTTCCAGGACTTCGCCAACACGCTCGTCGCGGCCCTGTCCTTTAGGCAGCCCGTAAGCGATGTTCTGCTCTACCGACAGGTGGGGGAACAGCGCGCCCTCTTGGAAGACCATGCCCACACGGCGGCGTTCGGGAGGGGTGTGTCCGCCGGCGTCGTTGACCGTTTGACCGCCGATGGAGATTACGCCGTCGTCCGGCTCTTCAAACCCTGCTATGAGCCTAAGCGCTGTGGTTTTGCCGCAACCGCTGGGGCCCAGCAGTGCGAGGATCTGGCCTTTCGGTATGCTCAGGTCAAGACCGGCAACCGCAGCCACACCGCCGAAATGCTTCATCAGGCCGGAGCATTCCAGAGCGGGGGCGTCTACGTGCCCATTCTCAGCGCGATCTTGGTCCAGCAGAGTCATCTATGCTTTTACTCTAATCCTTCCACTCGCGCCGGTTCACCTTGAAATAACACGCCTGCGCGAGTTCAGATAAGTGTAGACGTACTAAATAACAATGTCAACATATAGTTTCGAATAATCGCCGGGCGAAACACGTGCTACTCATATACTTATTGCCATAACCAATAGCAGCTTCGAGAATAACCCTACCCTCCGGTCATCCCGGTTCCACCGACGCCGAGTTTTCAGTCTCGGTTTTATACTGTTTTCCTGGAGTTATTTGACACTCGTGCGGCCAAGATGTATTCTCTCAGTCGAATTATCGTGTACACATTTTATTTTACTTAGCATACCCATTTCAAATGATTGTGTGCCAACGATAATGGATTCTAAGCACAGAGGTATAGGACCGACATGGGCGCAATAACAGTGAAGGGGATCAGAATCTGGGGAATGCTGGCCTTTGTCTTGGCAGCCCTATTCCTCTCAGCCTGCGGCGAGTCTGACGACGGCGAAGGCTCTCTCACAGTATATTCAGGCCGCAGCGACACCTTGGTCGCACCGCTGATCCAGCAGTTCAAAGAGAACACCGGCATCGATGTCTCGGTGAAGTACGCCGGCACTCCCCAGTTGGCCGCCACCCTATTGGAAGAAGGCGGCAACAGCCCGGCAGATGTCTTCTACGCCCAGGACCCCGGCGGGTTGGGCGCGGTTTCCGGACTCTTGTCTCCTCTATCGGACGGCGTCCTTGGAAAGGTGCCCGAGTGGGCAGCCTCGCCCAACGATGTTTGGGTGGGCGTGTCAGGCCGAGCCCGCACCGTGGTCTACAATACAGACAAGCTAACCCCAGACGACCTGCCACAAGACCTGACGGGGTTCACAGACCCAACGTGGAAAGGCCGCATCGGCTGGGCCCCCACCAACGCCTCGTTCCAGACTATGGTCACAGCCATGCGCACGGTCTGGGGAGAAGAAAAGACACTGCAATGGCTGAAGGACATCCAGGCCAACGACCCCAAGGTCTATCCCAAGAATACCCCCATAGTCGCGGCGGCCGCCGCCGGTGAGATTGAAGTGGGGCTGGTGAACCATTATTATCTGCACCGGTTCCTGGCCGAGGAAGGAGAATCCTTTGGTGCACGCAACTACCACCCGCCGGCGGGAGGACCTGGAGCCATCGTGATGGTCTCCGGCGTGGGTATACTTGAGTCATCGGATAACAAGGACAACGCGCAGAAGTTCGTGGATTTCCTCCTGACAGAGGCTTCCCAGCGCTATTTCGTTGAGAAGACCTTCGAGTACCCTCTGGCCGCCGGGATACCGGTGGCCAACGGAGTGGCCCCCCTGGCAGAGGTCAATAACCCCGACCTTTCCTCGGCAGCCCTCTCCGACCTGGAAGGTACTCAAACCCTTCTTCGTGAGGCCGGCATCATCCCGTGAGCATAGCGTCCGTTACGACGGCCGGACTTAGATCATTGACCGGAGGCAGAAGTGTGCCTCCGGCGGTGATCTGGGCGCCCGCACTGGTCGTCGGCGCCGCCCTGCTGCTGCCGCTGATATACCTGGTTGTGCGCACGTTCGACGCCGGGGGCGACGTCTTCGACCTGCTGTTCCGCCAGCGGGTGGCGGCCATCCTGGGCAGGACGGTTCTCTTGGTGGCCACTGTCACATTGGCCTCGATCGTCTTGGCCCTGCCCCTGGCCTGGTTGACCACTCGAACCGACCTGCCTTTCAGGCGCGCTTGGGTCGTCCTATCCGCGCTGCCATTGGTGATTCCCAGCTATGTGGCCGGGTTCATAGTGGTTGCCGCGCTGGGCCCCAAGGGCATGCTGCAGAGAGCCTTGGACGGGCCGTTCGGCATCGACTCGCTGCCCGACATCCACGGCTTCGCCGGGGCATTGCTGACCCTCACGTTTCTCAGCTTCCCATACGTTGTGCTGACAGTGCGGGCGGCCATGCTGCGGATCGACCCCGCTATGGAGGAGACCTCACGCGTGTTGGGCCACGGCGGCTGGCGCACCTTCTTCCTGGTTACTCTGCCTTTGCTCCGGCCGGGAATCGCGGCTGGAGGATTGTTGGTGGCCCTCTATACACTCTCTGATTTCGGGGCGGTGTCGTTGCTCCGCTACGAGACATTCACCTGGGCCATCTTCGTGCAATATGAGTCTGCTTTGGACCGGACTCTGGGGGCCGGGCTGTCTTTGTCTCTGGTGGTGTTGGCCTTGGCGGTGGTAGGTCTTGAGCTGGTCAGCCGGGGAAGGGCGCGTTTCTACAGCAGTTCGTCCTCCGCAACCCGCCCTCCTTCAGTGGTCCGTCTGGGACGGTGGAAGTGGCCCGCCGTGGCGTTCTGCACATCCGTCGTTGCGGTGTCCCTCGCCGCTCCCATGTCGATCTTGGGTTACTGGGTTGCCCGGGGGATCTCAGCGGGCGAGCCCTTCAACCTGGTTTGGGAGGCTGTTGGCAATTCCGTCTACGTCGCGGCATTGGCGGCCACAGCGGCGGTGATCGCAGCTCTGCCCGTTGCAGCGCTCTCGGTGCGCTATCCCGGCTATCTCAGCAGCTTCCTGGAACGGCTCAGTTATGTCGGGTTCGCGCTGCCGGGAATCGCCCTCGCGCTAGCCCTCGTGTTCTTCGGGGCCAGGTACGCGCCGCCGCTATACCAGACAACCGGCCTGTTGCTGCTGGCCTATGTGGTGTTGTACCTGTCTCCAGCCCTGGGCGCAGTGCGCACGTCACTGCTGCAGATCAACCCCCGGATCGAAGAAGCGGCGAGAGGTCTGGGCAACAGCCCCATCCGGGCCTTCTCGTCCGTAACCTTGCCCGTTGCGCGGCCGGGACTGCTGGCCGGGTGGGCGCTGGTCTTCCTGCTGGTGATGAAAGAGCTGCCGGCGACGCTGATCTTAAGTCCCATCGGATTCAATACCCTGGCCACCTCCATCTGGTCCGCCGCATCCGAGGCGTTCTTCGCCAGGGCTGCGCTGCCGGCCCTGCTGCTGATCGCGGCTTCGGCCATACCTCTGGCGTTCCTCATGCTCCGCGAACGGCGTTAGGCTATAATCTAGCGGCCCGGCCAGACTGAACATAGGTTGGCCGAAGTATCAGATTCGACGATTCGGGAGTAGTACGTTGCCTCAGGACAACAACACCCTCAGAGTAATTCTGCCCGGCAAGCTGATCGACGGCGTTGCCGGCCAGGCGCAAGAAGGGATGGCAGTGGCCGTCCAAGGGAGCGCCATCAAATGGGTTGGACCGGCATCAGAGGCTGAGAGTCTTGATGCAGGCGGCGCCCAACGGGAGACTTTGGATTTTGCCGGAGCCACGCTGTTGGCGGGGATGTTCGACATCCACACTCACACCAACATGCCAGGCGACGGGCGAACGGGAGAGCAGGTCAACGAAGACGACAATGACGAAGTGCGGCTGCTCCGTTCGGCCCAGAATACCGCTGCAGCCATCGCCTCGGGCGTGACCACCATGTGCGATTGCGGCTCCTGGAACCGCAACGGGTTCGCCCTGAAAGAAGGACTGGCCGAGGGCCTGGTTGAGGGTCCCAGGGTCCTGGTCTCAGGGCCTCCGTTGACCGTGACCGGCGGGCACCTCTGGTACATGGGCGGCGAGGCTGACGGCATCGATGCTGTGCGCTCCCGAGTGCGCGATATGGTGAAACAGGGCGCTGACTTCATCAAGATCGCTGCCTCCGGTGGCAGCACATCGACCAGCGACCCTTACCGGGCGGCCTATTCGGCGGAAGAACTCAACGCCATCGTAGATGAGGCCCACAACCGGAACCGGCCCGTACTGGCCCACTGCCGCTGCACCGACGCCATCAATCTGGCGCTGGACGCGGGAGTGGACTCGATCTTGCACTGCGCCTTCTATGACAACGACGGCAGCTACCGGTTCGACCAGCAGACCGCCGACCGGCTGGCGGCGTCCGAGGTCTGGCTGAACCCGACCATGGGGCTGGGCAACGCCAACCGGGAGCGGCTGATCAGGATCAAGGGCGAGCGCGCTCTGACCGCGGACGAGGAAGAGCGGCTGGAACGCTCCACGGTCTCCGGCGGCAACTCGCTGGCCCAATTCTCCGCTCTGGTCCAGGCGGGGGTGAAACTGGTGGGAGGCTCCGACTGCGGTTGGAGCTACTACCCCTTCGGCGACTTCCAGGGCGAGATCATGTCCCTTCACAACGCCGGTCTGTCCCGGATCGACGCTATCCATGCCGGCACACGCAGTCCCGCAGCGGCCCTGGGTATCGCCAACACCATCGGGACGGTGGAAGCTGGCAAAGAAGCCGATCTGTTGGTCGTGAACGGCGACCCCAGCCAGGACTTGGAGTGTCTGAGGGACGTGGCCGCTGTATTCAAGGCTGGAAAACGGGTCGCCACCAACAAAGAACGGGCGGCGCTGGGTTAACCGCCGTGCACCATTGGGAAGAAGGCGGACCCATCAGCATAGGCTGGCCGGACCACAACATTCCGGAGCGGGAATACACCATCGTTGAGGCTGAACTGCTGGGCCAGGTGTTCCGCAGCCGGGTCACCGACGGCAAGAAAGAAGGCGGCTTCCTGGTGGTCTTCGACTGCCCCGAAGTTGTGTTGGAGATGCTGGCCGAGCGGGCCACCAGCAAGCTTGGTTTCAAGGTGATCGTATCCAACCTCAGGTGCAGCATCGAGGGGACGGTCCTCCGCAGCTTCGACTATGAATGGTATCCAACACCGGAGTTCGCTGACCGGCCCAGTGATCTTGCCCGTACGATCGCTGAAAGCCTGGAAGAGATGCGGACTTCTGGCTAACTGATGTCCACTCTTCCGGTGGACTTACACCAGCGTCGAACGTATTATTAACAGCGGGATTTTGCCCGCCTGAAGCGGGTCAGCAGCAGGAGGAAATCTTGAAGAAAGTAACCATGAGCAGCGTGCCCAAAACCAAGGCTGAAATGAATGCCTTGGGTTCCGGAGGTCTGATGACCGGCACCCAGGTCTGGGCTCAGGAGATATTGGAATCCGGTGACAGCAGCGACTTCACCTTTGGGATCCGGTCCTTCGATTCAGGGGCAAGGACCAAGTTCCACAAGCATACCGGAGACCAGATCCTGATCATCACCGATGGCACCGGCTCCGTTGGCACCGACAACGAAACCCTGACCGTTGTCGAGGGTGATGTGATCATCATCCCGGCCGGCGAGAATCACTTTCACGGCGCTCCCGACGCCACTTCCATGGCCCACATCACCATTCAGAAGAAGGGAAGCGTAACCGAACAAACCGAAGCCTAGGGGCCCTTCGCCCAGGCGAGTTGCGAAAGAACCCCGGAGATGTAAACCATCTCCGGGGTTCTTTCTATCTTAGCCGAGTTCGGTCCAGCATATTCTGATCGGGGAAAATGGACTTACGTCAGAGTCGCTTGTATTATTATGTCCGGTAATTTTGCACACTTAATACGGACCAACAACAGGAGGGAACCTTGAAGAAAGTTACTATGAGCAGCGTGCCCAGGACCAAGGCTGATATGGCAGACCTAGGCAGCGGCGGTCTGATGACCGGCACCCAGGTCTGGCGCCAGTCCATCCTGGACCCGGCAGACAGCAATAACTTCAACTTCGCCATCGTGGCCTTTGACGCCGGATCGCGGAACAAGTTCCACAAGCATTCCGGCGACCAGATCCTGATCGTCACGGAAGGCACCGGCACCGTGGCCAACGACACAGAGTCCCTGACCGTGACCGAGGGCGATGTGATCGTCATCCCCGCCGGCGAGAACCACTGGCACGGCGCGCCCGACGCCACCTCCATGGCCCACATCACAGTCACCGTGAAGGGCAGCGAGACCGAGCAGACCGAAGCCTAGGGGCCCTTCGCCCAGGCGAGTTACGAAAGAACCCCGGAGATGAATGACATCTCCGGGGTTCTTTTTGTTTGTGTTTTAGGGAGTTGTTCCCCGTCATTCCGGTTTTCGCCGGACTCCTCTGGGCCGGCAACTTGACTAGGTGAATCAGTCTCCGCTGGACTCGGCTATTATGCGGATGGTCTCGGCCAAGTCGCGGTCCTTGTCGCGGCTCTCGGGATTCTCTTCGCCAAGCGGAGTGCTGCCGATCATGCGGTACATATCGGCCACTCCCTTGAAGATGTTGGGTGTGAGACCCAGATCACTGAAGGTCTTCTCGATCTCTTCCATCTCGCTTACCCAGCGGCGGGACTTGGCCGGCATTCCCGGCATCCAGCCTTCCATGCGCGCGACCACGGCCGGTTGGCTGCCGGCAAATTCGGCCATGACTTCCTCAGTCAGGCCCATCTTCTCCGCCGCAATCAGCAGTTCGGCGTGCAGAGCGGTGGTCCCCTTGGTCATCGCCGCATAGCACATCTTGATGCCCGACGCCCGGCCCAACTGGGGGCCCAGATCGCGCACGTCCAGGCCAAAGTCACGGAGCTGCAGGAACTCAGCGACGTTGTCTCCAGAGGCGTAGACCCGGGGGCTGGAGCCGTTCCGGGGCGGCCCGCCGATGATGGAAGCGTCCACATACCGTGCGCCGCCCGACTTCAACACGCCCTCCATCTCTTTGCTCAACTCGGGGGCGATGGCGTTGCATTCGGCGAAGAGCAGGTCGGTGCCGGTGGCCTTCACGGCGTCGGAGATCTCCCGGCACAGGCCGGGGACAGCCTCTGAGACAGTTACCGACATCAGGACATCGGACTGCTCAACCAATTCGTTGATGCTGGGCACATCGGTGATGCCGGCCTTCTCTGAAAGCTCCTTTGTGCGGCTGCTGCGGCCGGCCAGACAGGTCAGGACCCGCAGTTCGTTCTCTCTGAGGAGTTGGCCTATGGCATGCCCCATGTCTCCGGGGCTAAGTATGGCTACAGATTCTATGGACATTTGGTCCTCCCTCCACTATCACTCGTCTATTTCTGAAATCATCTTGGCTTTGGCCTAGCGGTGCCAGCCAGTGCCTTGGTAGTAGCCGCGCAGGTAGGCTACCTGCCCACCGTGGGCTATGTTGTCCCAGACCAGATTGCCCAGGGCTTCCCCAACGGTCAGCGTGTCCGGCGGCGCTGGAAATGGGATCGATCTTTCCAGGTCCGCCTCCGACATAGATCGCAGGTAATCTGCCGCAGCAGCGTTTACCGCATCGAAGTATGCCATCAATACCTCTTTCGGCGGCGACTGCCAGTCAGCGGCCTGTTGGTTGCTCCAGCCAAACCCAAATTCCTGCGGGTCCGGCGGCATGCCAAACCTTTCGTGCCAGGCATCTGTGGTCCAGACCTGCGGTTCGCCGGCGATGCGGAAATGGATGAACCGGTCCGTCACTCGGGTCATATGCCAGATCAGCCAGGCCATCGAGTTGGAATTCTCGTTGGGCCGGGCAGTCAGGGTAGCGTCATCAACCTCTGCCACCGCCAGAGACACCATCTCCCAGTTCCGCTCCAACGCGGCCACGGTTGTTAGGTTCGGCAGCATATCATCGACGCCGCACTCTAATCAGGCTCGCCGGGGCTGGGCTGGCCAACACTAACCCGGTGCACGTTCTGTAACGGGTCCGGCACCCGGCGTGGCCTGAGGTTGTTGTAGCCCATGACCACGGCGAATACCGCAGCCTCCACCAATACCACCGCCGCTCCCGACGATACGTCTACGAAGTAGCTGAGATAGATGCCAACGAACCCACAGGCGGCGCCCAGACCCGTGGAAAGCAGCAGGACCGTACGGAACCGGTCGGTGAGCATCCTGGCCGAGACGGGCGGTATAACAGTGGCCCCGGCGATCAGCAGCACCCCCAATACTTGCATCGACACCACGATCGTGGCCGCCAGAACTAGGGAGAACAGAGTCTCCACCCAGCCGGTGGGCACGCCGTAGAACTGGGCAACTTCGCCGTCAAAGGTCGCGAACAAGAAGTACTTGTAGGCCACGAACAATACGGCTATGGCCGCCAGAGTGACCACCACGATGGCCACCAGGTCGCCCACGCTCACTCCAAGGATATTGCCGAACAGCGCGGCCTCGAAGTCACGCGTGAAAGACTTATAGCGGCTGATCAGCACGATACCCAGGGCGAAGCTGGCGGTGGTGATCACGCCAATGGCGGCGTCGGCCGCTATCTTGCGTTTCTTGGCTGTGAGGGCTATCAATTGAGCGCAGAAGAAGCCCCAGATGGTTGCGCCAACCAAGAAGTTGATGGACAGCACAAAGCTGACCACCGCACCTCCGAGCACGGCATGAGACAGGCCATGCCCGATGTAAGACATGCGCTTCAGTACGATGTACACGCCGATCATGCCGCACAGGCCACCCACCAGGGTCGCGGCCAGAAGACCCCGCACGAAGAACTGGTAATCGAATGGCTCAAACATGGCTGGCGTCCCCATCGGAGCCGTGCTCGTGGCTGTGCCCCGGCTCGTTCGAATGGGCCATATGCTCATGGTCGTGACTGGAGTGGGAATCAGAGTCCGCCCGGTGGTCCCGCACGTGGCTGGCTTCAATCTCAGGGTCGAACCCGTGCTCCCGGACATGGCCTGCCTCGTCTTCAGGGTCGCCGCCCGGCTCATGGACATGGACCGGAGGCAGGGTGCCGTTCCCGTTGGTGTCCCCGTTTCTGCCGTAGGAATGGGGACTCTCCGCTACGATGGTCATACCGTCATAGTGAATCACAGGCATCTCGGCGCCGTAGGTCAGCCGCAGCACCTCAGTGGTTATAACCTCCGAGGGCGGCCCTTCGGCTAGTATGCGGCCTGCCAGGCAGACGATCCAGGGCAGATGCACGGCCACGGCGTTGATCTCGTGGGTGGTGATGATGATGGTCACGCCGTCGTGGTTAAGGTCGTGGAGCAGATGCATCACATCGTCGCGGGTCTTGATATCCACGCCCGACGTAGGTTCGTCCAACAACAGCAGTTGGGGGTTGCTGACCAGAGCCCGGGCCAAGAAGACCCGCTGCTGCTGCCCTCCGGACAACTCCCGGATATGACGGTCTGCCAGGTGGAAGATGCCCAGGCGGTCCATCATGCCCGCCGCCAGCTCTTTCTCTTCTTTGCGGTACCAAGGGAACAGCCGGTTCTCGGTGGTGCGTCCCATCATCACCGCTTCCTGGACGGTGACGGGGAAATTCCAGTCGATCGTCTCAAGTTGGGGCACGTAACCGACCCTGGGCTGCTTCTTGGACGTGGCGACGCCGTTGACCAGCACTTCACCCTCGTAGAGGTGCACCGCCCCCAGCACGGTCCGCAAAAGGGTGGTCTTGCCGGAGCCGCTGGGACCCAACAGGCCCACGAAGTCTCCGGGCATGATGCTGAGGCTGACGTCAGACAGCACCCGCTGCTTCTCATAGCCGCAGGTGACGCCGTTTATCTCCACTATGGGCTCTCCGGGCCCGGTCCTATGTGGCATCGGGTGTAGCATGGTTTACCTTATCTAAATCCTTCCGGCGGACGCTTCCGTCCGCCTCTTTGATGCTCTTCGTCCGCTAATGGTGGTGAGGGTGATGATCGACGTCGGGCATGCCCGGCATCTGGTCATCGTGGTGGCCGTCGTGTTCTTCACCGTGATGGCCGTTGTGCTCGCCTCCTGCCGCCGCTCCCACCAATTGAGTAGCCACCAGCTGAGAATACAGGCCGTGACTTGCCAACAGGTCATGGTGGCTGCCCTGCTCCACGGCGTGGCCATTGTCCAACACCACTATGCGGTCGGCCTCCCTGATGGTTGAGAGCCGGTGGGCTATCACCACGGTTGTCCGGCCGGCCATCAGAGTTTCCAATGCCTGCCGCACCTGCCGTTCGTTTACCGCGTCCAAGTGGGACGTGGCCTCATCTAGGATCAACACCGGGGCGTTCTTCAAGAGCGCCCTGGCGATGGATATCCGCTGACGTTGTCCGCCGGAAAGCTGCATCCCCCGCTCGCCCACCAGGGTGTCATATCCGTCGGGGAAGGTTGAGATGAACTCGTGGGCGTTCGCCTGCTGGGCGGCTTCTTCGATCTCGCTGTCCGAGGCGTCGATCTTGCCCAGCCTGAGGTTATCCCGGATGCTGGCGTTGAAGAGATAGGTGTCCTGGGAGACGAGCGCGATCTGATTTCTGAGGTCTTCCAGTTCAAAGTCACGCAAATCATGGCCGCTCAGGCGGACGTGGCCCTCGCCGGGGTCCCAGAACCGCATGACCAAGTTGGCGCAGGTGGTCTTGCCCGCTCCCGAACGCCCGACCAAAGCAACGGTCTGGCCGGACTGAACGTCGAAGCTGACGCCGTGCAGCGCTTGGGCCTCACCGTGTCCGTAGGAGAACCCGACGTGGTCGAAGCTGATGGCCGGTGCGTGCCCGTTCCCGCCGGCATGGACTCCCGGGCCGTCGACAACCGGCACCGGTTCGTCATGTACCACGAACAGACGCCGAGCCGCGGCCAGGGTTTCCATCAACTGTTTGATGGTCCGGGCGATGTCCGAGATCGGCGCGAATGCTGCCACGGATAGGATCACAGATAGTATCAACTGAGGCCGGGTGATGTCGCCATTGGTCATCAGCCAGACGCCCATGGTCAGCACGGCCAGACCGCCCAGGGCGGTCATACCCTCGATGAAGCCGATCTGGAACGCCCTCTCTTTCAGGAACCGGAGCTGAAAATGGGCGAACTTCCAACTGTTATCCACCATCTCTGCAGTGCGGGCCGGGCCACGGCCGAAGGCGGATATCTCCCGCATGCCCTGGATGCTATCCACCATGTGGGCATGAACGTCACCCAACTGACTGCGCAGTTCCTCGCCCAGCCCCTCTGACCGCTTCTGGGCCATGAAGGGACTGATGGCCACCGCCAGCAGGAACGGCGACAGCACCAAAGCCACCGGCCAGGCGACGAAGGCCAGCGTAGCCAGCACTCCCGCCGGCACCAGGATGGCAACGAAGGCCGGGGTGATGGTGTGGGCGAAGAAGAACTCCACCAACTCTACGTCGCCGCCAACAATGCTGACCAGGTCTCCCGAACGGCGGCGCACCATGTAGGCCGGGGTCAACGGGTCCAACTTGTTGTAGACATCCACCCGCATCTCCGCCAACAATCTGTAGGCCAGGTCGTGGGCCACCCACGACTCGGCCCAGGTGAAGAACGCCGCCAGGGGCACAAACACCCCCAACAGCACCAATAACACGGTTAGGTCGCCGCCGGTGATAACCTGGCCGACCAACAATGCGCTGATCACGCTGAGCCCGATGATCGAACCGTGGTGGGCAAGCCCAAGCAGGAAGGTCAGGGCCAGTTCGGTACGCCAAGGACGCACCAACCCGAACAACCTGCGCCAGACCGTCAGGAAGCCCAGGGCGGAGGCAGGAGCCGCATGCCCGCCCGACGGTGTTGCGTGATGGTGATGCCCTTCGCCCTGATGGGCCGGTTGGGGCACAAAGGCCGCCGCGTCTTGAACGGCGGCATGTCCGTGACGCTCCCCACGATCGTGGGCCGTTTCGGACACGGCCGGTCCATCTTCTTCGATGTCCTGCTGTTGGGCCATGAGTTCGGCATAGACGCCGCCGGCGGCCACGAGTTTGCCGTGGTTGCCGGATTCCACCAGGCGTCCGTCTTCCAACACGATTATCCGGTCAGCTTTGACGACGCTGGACAGCCTGTGGGCGATGATCAGGGTGGTGCGGCCTTCCATCAGGTTGTCCAAGGCTTCCTGGATCACCGCCTCGTTCTCGGCGTCCACGCTGGACAGCGCCTCGTCCAGTACCAAGATGGGCGCATCTTTCAACAGGGCCCTGGCGATGGCGATGCGTTGTTTCTGCCCGCCGGACAGCCGGACCGCACGCTCACCAACTATTGTGTCGTAACCCTGGGGCAGGTGACTGATGAATTCGTGGGCGTTGGCCGATCTGGCCGCGGCGATCAACTGATCTTCGGTAGCGTTGGGCCCGCCGAAGCGAAGGTTGTCAGCGACCGTGCCATGGAAGAGGTAGGTGTCTTGAGTAACCACGGCGACCTGGTCCCGCAGTTGAGCGAGGGGAATGTCCCGGATGTTGAGGCCGCCCAACAGGATCCGCCCGTTCTGGGGGTCGAAGAACCTGAGCATGGACCAAACGATGGTCGATTTGCCAGCGCCGCTGGGGCCGACCAGACCCAAGGTCTCGCCTGCATTAAGGGTGAAGGACAGGTCATGCAGAGCCGGCCGCCGGCCGCCGCTGTAGGCGTAATTGACGCCTTCGAACGTGACTTCGGGCGACAGGTTCAATGGGGACGACCTGGGGGCAGCATCTTTCACTTCCACCGGGGCGTCCATGATGTCGAAGATTCCCTCGGCAGACGACATGGCGATCATGCCGTCATGGTAGAGTTGGACCAGCTCCCGCAGAGGCCGGAAGATCTCAACGCCCAGCATGAGCACGATAAGCAGCGACCGCAGTTCCAGTTCATCGTTGCTGACGCGGACCGCGCCCCAGCCCAGGGCCACGGCAGCGCCGGCGGAGATGCCAAGGATGGTCAGGGCGCTGGTGGCGCTATTGGCAGCAAGCACGCCCATGGTAGTGCGGAACAATGCCCTGGCCCGGTCTGCCAGCAACTGTCCCCGGGCGCGGCTCTGGCCGAACGCTTTGAGGGTCGGCAGGCCTTGCACCGCGTCCAGGAAATCAGCTCCCAATGCGCCATAGGCGTCTCTGCGGGCCATACTGCTCTTGCGGTTCCAGCGGTGGAACAGGTTGGGCAGCACCAAGGTCAAAAGGGCAAAGGCCAGGAATACGAGGCCGGTGCGGAAGTCGATGATGGCCATGAAGACAAAGATCAAGACCGGCGCCAAGGCCGCTACTATCATCTGAGGGAGATACCGGCCGAAGAAGGCCTCCAAACGTTCCACACCCTCAGCCAGGGACATCAAAACGTCGCCGGTGCGGCTCTGATCAAAGTAACCGGGACCCAAAGCCAGGCAATGCTGGTACAACCTCTCCCGGAGGGCCACCTTGACCACGCTGGCAGTGTGGTGACTGATGACTTCTTGGAGGTATTGCAGGCCGCTCCGCAGCACGATCAGGCCGGCCATGGCGATCAGCGGCCAGGTAAGGCTGGAGAACGCGGCGCCTTCGTGGATCACTTTCACGATGACGACGGCAGCAACGGCCAGCCGCGCGATTCCCGCGGCAACTGCCAGCATCCCGACTATCGCGGCCAGGAGGATGCGTAACCTGACATCTTTGGCCAAAGCTAGTAATCGTGGGTGTAGATACATGCTTCTCTTCCTTGATGGGCAGCCACTGGGTTACTGCGGGTAGATGGACCCACTGTCCCCGTCAAACACGTTGGCGGTATCCAATCCGGAGAACGCACCGGCGTCCCCGCCCAAAGCCGGGATCATGGCGGTCAAGTTCTGTTTCATAAGACCCAGATAGGTGTGTTCCGGATCGCCGGGTTTTCCTGGCAGGTCGTCGTCTGCCAGGTCGTCGACGAACTTGGCTCCCGCCTCATTGGCGATAGCTTCCAGCACGTCACTGGAGAACACCTCAGAGCCGAAAACGGCGGGCAGGCCTAGTTCCTTGACCTGGTCGATCAGTTGGGCGACCTCTCTAACCGATGGCTGAGAGAAGTTTGACGGCTGGACCGCCCCGATGACTTCCATACCGTACTGCTTGGCGAAATAGGCCCAGGAGTCGTGGTAGGTCAGCAGCTTACGATTGGATTCGGGTACCGTTGCCACGGCAGTTCTGATCGCCTGGTCCATCTTCTCGACCTTGGCCCGGAAGCGCTCCAGGTTATCGCTGTAGTAGGTGGCGTTATCCGGGTCCATCGCCGCCAATCGGTCGCGCACCAACTCGGCGTAGCGCAGTCCAAGATTGGGGTCCGGCCATAGGTGGGGGTTGGGATGGCCTGCCGACTCCGGGAATGTGAAGTCGAACTGCCATTCCTCGGGAGAGACCGTCTCTTCGCCCAGGGAGAGGATCACGGCGTCTTCCCTCTTATTGGATTCGGCCAGGGCCAGGGTCGGCTGCTCCAGAAAGAGGCCGTTAATGATAATCAGGTCGGCCTGGGCCATGAGTTTGGCCATGGACGGAGTGGCCTCGAAGGTGTGGGAATTCACGCCCTCAGGAACAACGCCTTCAAGACGGATCCGAGTGCCTCCTATATTCTCAACTATGTTGGTGATCGGAGACACAGTGGTCACTACGCTTAGACGGCCGTCTTGAGGGTCATTTTGAGATGGGTCCGAACCTCCGCCGCAAGCCACGATCACCAGGGTTATGACGGTCAGCGCCCAGATCTTAGGCACGAATAGAATACGTTTCATCTAATGATTATTCCCGTTGGTTTTGAAGCCTGCTTCCTGGCACTTGGCGCACACGCCGCTAACGGCGAAATGCTCCAGGTCGGGTTCAAAACCGAACTCTTTATTAAGGGTGTCACGGAACTCCGCCAGGTAATGGGGGCTTAGGTTGAAAGCGCCGTTGCAGGCGCGGCAGACCATGTGATGGTGATGGCCATCGGGGTCCGTGAGTTCGAAGTGCAGCCGGTCGCCGATGGCTACTTCGGTCACCACTCCAAGTCCCTTGAACAGGTGCAAGGTGCGGTAGACCGTGGCGATGTCCATGTAGGGGTAGGCCTTCTTGGCAGCCTGGAAAACCTCATCGACACCCATGTGCCCGTCGCCCGAAGCGATGGTGGACAGGACTATCAGCCGTTGGGGGGTCAGCCGGTGGCCCTTGAGGCGCAGGGTCTCGATGGCTTTTTCGTGCTTGATCATAGCTGCATACCCCACACGTAGATGGCTGGTGCGATTAAAAGTTATTGCAACCGTTTGCGATTACCAATTCTAGCACTGACCATACGGTTGTCAAGACAGACAGTGGCAACAGAAACACTGCATGAAACCCAGAACCCCATCTTGAGGGAGTCAGGTCCCGGCGCGCATCACGCTGTACATGTGGCGGTAGAGCTTGAAACCCTCTTTGAAAAGCTGCCAGACGCCCGTACCGCTGGTGGGCCGAACGTGATCGAAGGACAGCAACTCGGTGTAACGGACATCTCCCCTTTCCTGCATGGCTGCCGCCAATCTTCGGGACTCGGCCGATGGCACCAATTCGTCGTCCCGGTCATGGAGTATCAACAGCTTGGCCTGCAATTCATCGACATATCTACTGGGAGAGATCCGTTCCATATCTTCCAGGAAGTCCTTGGGTAATCCATCAAGGATCCCTTCGGCGGCCTCTGGAGGGAGTCCCTCGATCAGTTTCGCGATGTTTCGCCCGGCGGGAGTGAGTTCACCCAGGTCGGCGGTCCCTCCCCTGAGAAAGACCCTGGATAAAAGCTCCCTGTCCTGGGGGTCGCTCAAAGTCTCGATAAGTTCGTTGCTAAAGACTTTAAGTGTGAGAGAGTCGGGCTTCCAAGGACTCAGAACCCCTTGGTCGATACGAGACCGGGTGACAACCTGGAGCAACAAGTCTCCAGCGTCAAAGTACGGCCCAAAGGCGTTTACGAAAGTTACTCTGTCGCTGATTCGAGGGTCCGCGGCCGCAACCAGAGAGAAGGAGGCCCCGACGCAGAATCCGCCGATTCCGACCCTTTCGGCGTCTACCCAATCTTGTTGTTCAAGGAATCGGAACGCCCAGACCAGGTTGTCTATCTCAACTGGGTCGATGTTGTGCTGCAAGGCCATGGTGGGCGACCAGTGGAACATGGCGACGAATCCACTGCGAGCCAGAGCATTGCCCAAGTTGACCACGTCTTCATCATCCCTCCCCGCTGCATTGGCGCCCAAGAACAACAGCACGGCAGCACGGCGCTCGCCGTCCGGGATGCGGTAGACATCGGAAACCCCGGTACCCGTGCCCTGAGGATAGGTCACTTCGTGGCGGATCGGATCGCCGGCGAACCAGGGCTGAGGCTTGATGGGGGAACCGAGTACTTGAGGAACGAACAGGGCAGCCCTGAATGCGGCCTTTCCTTGGGGCGTCACGGCTATGAAGATGGTCAGAAGGGAGACCAGTACCACTAACGCCAAGAAGACCCGTCTCGCCGCGACTATAACGAACCTTCTCAGATCTGATCCCATGTCGCGTTTACCTTTAAACCGGCTTTGCCTTTTAGACCTTGACGCGGTAGATCATGAGCCCGGATATCACTCTTGTCGCCGCCATGGCTATGAAGACGATGGGCCATGGGCTGCCAGCCATGTCCAGCACTGCCGCGAATATGAGCGCTTGGGCTCCGGCGTAAGCGTATCCGTGAGCGTCCAGCAGGCCGGATGACGTGCCGGACATATGGCGGCCAGCTATGTCTACCGCCACTGTGGACATGGGAGACATTCCCATGGACAACCCGCCGATGAGGAGCAGTATGGCTCCCAGAGTCACGTTGACCGGTGGAGCAAGGGCGATGGCAACCAGCACGAGGGCGCTTGCCGTGCAGGAGAAGAGGACCATGGGCGTCCGGCGGCTGCGCAGATACCGGTCTGAGATTATTCCAGCTACAGGCGGCGCGATCAGGTAACCCAGGGGCAGCAAAATGGTCAGAAGGACCGTGGACTCGATGGACAACCCGCCCTCTTCGAAGTAGTAGATCGGCACCCAGGTGGTCAGGCCGTAGCGGACAACGTTTTCAAGTCCCTTAACGTGGCTGGCCAGCAGGAACCTGGGGTTGGAAAGCAGCTCTTTGTAGGGGCCGAGACCTTTGAGCCGCTCAGGATCGATGGCCTCGGGGGTTGCCGAAACTTCATCATCCTCGACGTACTCCGGCAGGCCGACTTCAGAAGGGCGGTCTCTGGCCACGAGATAGAAAGCTATTCCCAGCACAGCGATGATTATCGGCGGATAGCGGAAGGCAGCCCGCCAACCCCATTCCGCGCCCACGTATCCGGTGATCCACCACATCGTCACCATGGCGCCGCCAGCCGCAGTGCCAACGATGCCCATGGCCATGCCGCGGTTCCGGCGGGGCCACCATTGGGAGATCATGCTTATGCCCGGGGCCCAACATGCGGCGTTCACGAACCCGGCGATCCCGAAGGGGACCGCCATGGTCAGGGTAGAAACTGCGAAGCTGGTGATGACGTTGAAGACAGTGGTGAGGATAGCCCCGATCATCACCCACAGGCGCAGGCCGTAGGTCTCCGCAAGCCGTCCGTGGACTAGGTCACCCAGACCAAAGCCCCAGAGCAGAAGGGCATTGACCAGTCCGATCTCAAAGTTACTGAGCGACAGGTCATCCTTGACCAGAGGGGCCACGGGCCAGAAGTTGAAGCGGCCCATGTAGAGGAATAGATAGAAGAATGCGAAGGCCAGCAGGATCCGCCACTTGAAGATGTGGTAACTGCGGGGCAGGTCTTCGTAACGTGCTGTTTGGGCGTTGCTCATGTTTGATCGAAGTCGGATTCTAAAGGAAAAGGCCGAGAGGCAGGCCCGCTAGTTTCTACGAAAGCGGCGTGCCTTCCGGCCTTTGATCGAAGCCAAGGTGTAGCAACGAAGGATCTAGGCGGGGATGCGGTCTCTGGCGATCTTGTCCAGTTCTTCGTCGGTCTGTGTGGTTATGTCGATGGGGTCGCCCAGAGGCTGGGGGACCTTGTAGGGAGTCCGCACGTAGAGCTCGATGCGGTTGCCTTCGGGGTCGAAGAAGTACATGCCGAAGGCGATACCGTGACTGACGATACGCTCCACGGAAACGCCAGGCTCGGCTTCCAGCCGCTCTTTGTACTCGCGCAGGTCTTCCAAGGAAGGGACGATGAACGAGATCTGCTGAATGACCTTGGCATCGTCACGGGTGACGCGGCCCTTCATCAGCACAAACTCGTGGTGCTCGCGCTCTTTGTCGGCGGTGAAGAAGGTCATTCCCCGTTCTTCCAAGTCCTCATCAGAGATCTCGAGGCCTAATACGCGGCTGTAGAAGTCCCTCATTTTCATCAGGTCTTCTGCGTAGATTCCAACGTGTCCCAGAGAGTCTATGCTTGGCATGATGGTCATCCTCCGTAACTTGATCTGGCCACAGGTGATTATTAGCGGGAATTATACACCAAAGGGTAGCCTGGGTTCAGTCCGATGGCCTGTTCCGGCAAGAGTTTCCATCGTCCATGGGGTCTTTAGACTCTCACCCGGGAAATCATGAGTCCCGACACCACTCTGGTTGCCGCCATCGCCACGAAAACTATCGGCCAGGGGCTTCCTGCCATGTCCAATACTGCGGCAAAGACCAGGGCTTGGGCCCCGGCATAGGCGTAGCCGTGTGCGCTCATCAGTCCTGTGGCGGTGCCTGACATGTGCCTGCCTGCGATGTCCACGGCCACCGTGTTGATCGACGACATGCCCATGGACAGCCCGCCGACCAGCATCAGCATCGCGCCCAGGGTAACGTTGACCGGCGGGGCCAGAGCGACACCCACCAACACCAATGCGCTGACGGTGCACGAAAATATGATCATGGGCTGGCGGCGGCTGCCCAGATAACGGTCGGAGATTATCCCAGCGACGGGCGGCGCGAATAGGTAGCCGAAGGGCAGCAAGACCGTGAGCAGGACCGTGGACTCGATGGACAACCCGCCCTCTTCGAAGTAGTAGATGGGCACCCAGGTGGTCAGGCCGTAGCGGACCACGTTCTCCAGGCCTTTGACATGGCAGGCCATCAGGAACCTGGTGTTGGTCAACATCACCTTGTAGGGGCCCAGACCTTTGAGCCGCTCAGGATCGATGGCCTCCGGGGCCGCCGATACCTCATCTTCCTCCACGTATTCCGGAAGGCCGGCGTCGGAAGGCCGGTCCCGGACGATCAAGTAGAAGGCGATGCCCAACACGGCGATGATTATCGGCGGATAGCGAAAGGACGCCCGCCACCCCCACTCAGCGCCCACATAGCCGGAGATCCACCACATCAGCACCATGGCCCCTCCGGCTGATGTGCCCACCAGGCCCAGGGCCAAGCCTCTGTTCCGGCGGGGCCACCACTGGGAGATCATGCTGATGGCAGGCGCCCAGCAGGCGGCGTTCGCAAATCCCGCCAAGCCCCATGGGATAGCCATGGTCACAGCCGACGTAGCGAAGCTGGTTATGACGTTGAAGACCGTGGTGAATATCGCCCCCAGCAGCACCCAGAGACGCAGACCATAGGTCTCGCCGAGCCGGCCGTGGAAGATGTCGCCAAACCCAAAGCCCCAGAGAAGCAGGGCGTTGATCAGGCCGACCTCAAGGTTACTGAGGGCCAGGTCGTCTTTGACCAGCGGCGCCACGGGCCAGAAATTGAACCGGCCCAGATACAAGAACAGGTAGAAGCCGGTGAATGCCAGCAGGATGCGCCACTTGAAGAAGTGGTACCTGGGAGGCAGGTCGTCGTAATGTGCTGTCTGGGCTCTGTCCATATATCTGGTGGTTGCTCAGGCCCAGACCGCGCAGGCCAAGTCTTATCGACCGGGCCTGACTATCTATCCCCGCCCATAGCGCGAAGCAGTTTTTCCGAACTGACCGGCAATTCGTTCATGCTGACGCCGGTGGCATCCAAGATAGCGTTGACGATGGCCGGCGCCACTGAGCTGATGCCCTGCTCGCCGATCGCTTTGCCGCCGTAGGGGCCGGGGCCGCCGCTTTCGCTCTTCACCAACACGGTGCGTAGTTCCGGCATGTCGGGCATGGAGGGTATCTTGTACTCGCCCATCGACAGGGTGGTTACGTGGCCCTCGTCGTACTGCAGGTCCTCGGTCAGCGCGTAGCCGATGCCCTGCATGATGGTGCCGTCGATCTGGCTCTGGTGGCCCAGTGGGTTCAGGACCGTCCCAACGTCATGGGCCGTGGTGAACTTGGTCAGGTGTACCTGCCCAGTCTCTTCGTCCACGTCCACCTCGGCGATCTGGACGCAGAACACTGTGATGTCTTCGTCGCGCTCCGAATCGTAGGTGTGGTCTGTTTCCATCAGGCCGCCGGAACGCGAAACAAGGTCGCCCAGGCTCACCGGGGCCTGTCCAGGCGCGGTCACCTGTCCCTGGGAGAAGCCCGTTTCACCTTCCGGCCAGCCGAACATATCCGCGGCCATGGTGACCAACTTCTGTTTCAACTCCTGTGCAGCGCGGAACACGGCTTGGCCGGCCACGTGGGTCACCCGGCTGCCGCCCACACCGGTCTCGAAGGCAACGTCGTCGGTGCTCCAGTTCTCCAGGTTGATCTCATCGTAGGCCACGCCCAGCTCCTGGCCCAGTATCTGACGCAGCACGGTATAGAAACCGGAGCCGGTGTCGGGCAGAGCGGTATAGAGCGTTACTATGCCATCGGAGTCTATGGATATCCTGACTGTCGAGCTTCCGGCCCCAACATGCCTCTCGCAGAGGGCCATGCCCCTGCCCGTCAGCTTGCCGGGCGATCGGGGTTTGGCGTCCTCGTATCCCGCCTCTTTCACGGCGGCGTCAAGGGTGCGCATGCCCATGATGTTCTGCCATTCGTAGCCCAGGGGTGAGAGATCGCCGTCTTGGACCAGGTTCTTCTTGCGGAATTCCACGGGGTCCATGCCCAGTTCGCGGGCGATGAGGTCGATCTGGGATTCGGCGGCGAAGATGGACTGGGGATCGCCGGGCGCGCGCATGCTGCCACAGGGGACCTGGTTGGTGTAGACCACGTAGGAATCGATCAGTCCGTGGGGTATCTTGTAAGGGCCCAAGCACCGGGAACCATAAGTGACACCCTTGGCTGGTTTGAAGGCGGCATAGCCGCCGCTGTCATAGACCAGGTGGGCCTGGCGGGCCGTGATCGACCCGTCCTTCTTGACCCCGGTCTTGAAGGTCATGACTGCGGGGTGTCTAGGGTTACCGGCCATCAACTCTTCGATGTATGTCATGGCCATGCGCACCGGCCGGCCGGTGGTCTTGCTGAGCCAGAAGCCCAGGTGGGTGTCCATGAACCCGCCCTTGCCGCCGAAGTCTCCGCCGATGGTGGTGGGGTTGACCCGAATCTGGTCGGTGGGCATATCGATGCCCTCGGAGAGTTGCTGGCGAACCTGGAAGGGCATCTTGCTGTTTACCCAGGTCTGCACCCGTCCGCTGTTATCCAAGAAGACGACAGATGCATGGGGCTCTATGTAAGCCTGATGTTGGTGGTTGGTCTTGAAGGTGTGTTCGAATATCAGGTCGGCCTCGGCGAAACCCTGTTCCACATCGCCGTTCTGCCACTGAGCGTATCCGGCGGCGTTGGGATGGGCCTGGCTGCCGTCCGGTATTCCCGCGTAACTGGCGAACTCTGGGTGCAGGACCGTTGCGCCGGGTTTCATGGCGTCTGCCGGGTCCAAGATTGGGTCAAGTTCTTCGTACTCGACTTGGATCAGGTTCAGCGCCTCTTCGGCGATGTCGTCGTCTTCGGCGGCGACGGCCACAACTTTCTGCCCAGCGAACCGGACGACGTCCCGGGCCAAGGGGGGCATATCGCGCAGCATGCGGCCAACCAGGTGAGGCGGAAGGTCGCCGGCGGTCAAGACGGCATGAACGCCCGGCACCTGCCGGGCCGCCGCCACGGAATCTTGGTCTATGGACACGATCTTGGCATAAGGAAACGGGCTGCGAAGACACTTGCCCACCAAGGTGCCGGGCAGGTTCACATCTGCCGGGAATATGGCCTGTCCTGTTACTTTGGCGGGCCCTTCAGCGCGGCCGACCGGGCGGCCGATGGTTTCATAGGAACTGGTCACGGTGCGCCTCTCTTACTTAGCTTTAGCTTTGCTGCGGGACTTCTTGGGCGTTCCAGCTGCGGCCAGGTCGCTGGCCAGCTGGGCCAGGGTACGCACCGGCACCCCTGTGGCGCCCTTCACCAGGTACCCGGTGGCCTTGTCCGAAGTGGACGTTCCGGCGATATCCAGGTGGACCCAGGCCGCGCCGTCAACGAACTCGGCCAACAGCAGGGCCGCGCTGATGGAGCCTGCCTGCCGTCCGCCGCTGTTCTTCATGTCGGCAACGTCGCTCTTGATCAAGTCTTTGTAGTCGTCGAACATGGGCAGTTCCCAGAACTTTTCCCCAGTCTTCTTTCCAGCGTCTATGGTCTGCTGGACCAGCGTGTCGTCGTTGCCCATGACACCCGTGCAGGCTTTGCCCAGGGTGGTGACAATGGCCCCTGTCAGAGTTGCCACGTCCACCAGCTTGGTGATGCCCTGTTCCCGGGCGTAGCAGAGGGCGTCGGCCAGCACTAGGCGGCCTTCGGCGTCGGTGTTGATCACTTCGATGGTCTTGCCGTTCATGGCCCGCACCACGTCTCCGGGGCGTTGTGCCGACGCTCCAGGCATGTTTTCCGTGGCGGCGATAACAGCCAGGACGTTGATCTTGGGCTTGGTCTGGCCGATGATCTCCATGGCTGCGATGACCGACGCTCCGCCGGCCATATCTCCCTTCATGGCTTCCATGCCGCCCGGCGGTTTCAGCGATATACCGCCTGTGTCGAAGGTGATTCCCTTGCCGATGAGACCCAGGTTGTTCTCCGGATTGGAGGGGTCGCCGTTGTAGCGCAGGATGATCAACTTGGCCGGCTCGTCGGTCCCTTGGGCCACGCCCATGAAAGCGCCCAAGCCCATCTTCTTCATCTGGGCGTTGTCCATGATCTCGATGCCCAGCTTTTGTTCAGACGCCACTTTCTGCGCCGCCTCGGCCATGCGCGACGGAGTCATATGGTTGGCCGGTTCGTTGACCATGTTGCGGGCGGTGATGGACGCCTGGGCAACCGTGCAACCCAGCTTGACGCCGGTGCCGACGGCCTTGGCTCTTGCCTTGTCCAGCTCCACGACCGTCAAACTCTCGAATTCGTTTGCAGAGTCGCCGTTCTTGGTCAGATAAGTCCCGAACTTGTAGAGGCCCAGGTACGCTCCTTCCGCGATGGCCTGTCCCGAAAGCGCTGGGTCCAGGCCGCCGATGCCCGCTCCGTGGGCGATGGTTGCCGCGCTGGAGATCCCCTTGCGGCGCAGGAAGCGAACGACCTCAGCAGACACCCGGCGCACAACTTGCGCATCGAATTTATCCTGCGGCCCGAGGCCGAGAACGAGCACTCTTTGGGGTTTGATCTTGCCCAGGGTATGGATCAGAGTTGTCTCGCCGGTGCTGCCCTTGATCTCCCCGTCTTTGATCAGTTGGGTGATGACCCCATCAAGGGCCTTGTCCACGGCTCCAGTCGCTCCGCCGGGCTTCTTAACGCCGCGAAAGAGATTGACCACCAACGCCGGAGTGTCGAAGCCGGTGATGTCGGCAGACCGGACGTCTATCTCCAACGCCTTGGCTGCGGCGGGCTTCTTAGCTTTGGCTGCCCTTGGTTTGGTCGTTGTCATCGGGGCTATGCACCTGTCTCTCAGATTACTTCGAGTTGGTTGCCGGGATCTGGCCGCCGGACTGGGCCCATTCAACCACTTGGTCCAGGACCGGAGTGATGTTCTTGGAAGTGTCCAGGGCATAGTGGTCGCGCTGTACCGGTTCTTCCACCGGGATCATCCGGGTGTAGATCAGCCAGCCAGCGTCAGAATAGGTGTTGGCATGCCGGTCGGCTTTACGGTCTTTCAGGCGGCGGCGCACCGTGTTCTGGGGTGCGGTGACATGCACCAAAGCCAACGGCGCGCCGGTGGACTTGGATATGTCGTACAGATAGGACCGGAAATCTTCATTGAGATTCGTGGCGTCGAACAAGACGCTGTAACCGTTGATCAGATAGTGGTCGATCAGGTGGTAGCAGGAGTTGAAGACGCGCCGGTGCTCTCCGGTGGAGTACTTGGGGCGCTCCACCAATACCTTGCGCAGACGGTCGGTCTCCAAGATAAGAAAGGGAACGCGCTCCGTGAGTTTCGCGGCGAAATAGGACTTCCCGGTGCCTGGAAGCCCGCACATAGCGACCAGGAGGGGCTGTGCCGGCATCCGTGGTTGGCTGGTGGCAAGGTCATCGTCCAGCGCCTTGCGCATCAAAGCAACGTCTTTATTCAGTTGGTCGTCCAATCTAATACATCCAGATCATGGTTATATTTAGGGATTCTCAAGCGCCCAGAGTGGGTTACGAGGAGGAATACCCTTCGTCGGGGGGCCAGGCTTCAGCAGCTTCGCCCAGCGCCTCCAACTCGAGCTGCCGGCGTTCCATCTTGGACTCCAGCATCGCCGGGCTGAGCAGAAAGGCCAACGAGGCTACGATCATCAGAATCACGGCCAATGCGTTCAGGCTCACAGGCAACGACGCCGCCGTGATTATCACCAGGATCGAGGTTGTCACAGTCAACAGACCGATCCGCAACAGGCGGGGGCCTACCTTAAGGAAGACGGCAGTGGTGACGGCCATGGCCACAAAGATGAACGCCCTGGCAGTGTCAGAGTCCTGCATCCGCTCGGCGTGGTTGCTCCAGAGTCCTCCCTGCCAGTTCAGGAACAATATCCACGAGGTCAGGAAGGGGAAGGGAAGAGCGGTTAGCGAAGCCAGCAGCCAGTCGCGTTTGACCATCTTGAAGATGACACTGGCCATGATCCACATGGAGAACGGCACATACCCAATAAGAAGGAAAAAGAGCACCACATTGAAGGGCAATTGCCCCGTGGTGAGCAATGTCCACGCGCCGTAGCCAAGAGCGACCAGGGACAGCAGCCACGACAGAGCTGGAGCTGCCAGAGAGTAGCCCATCCAGGTATACGACCATTTGCTGGGGCTCCCGGCCCGCCAATTGCGCCAGGTCACGAAGGCGATGGCAATCAGCAGGAGCGAGACCAGGAAGTAGTGGCTCCACAGGTGCAGGGCAAAGAAAGCGGCCAGCAAGAAGTGGGGAATGGTGGCCAGCAGCACGTCCCGCCAGACGCCGGGGCTATGGACCTCGTACATTCCCCTGGCGACCGCGTTGGGAGTGCCCATCTCTTCCACGGCGCGGGCCATGGCCGTATCGCGGTCGAGACCTTGGGTTTCTAACTCCGCGGTTTTGTCTTCAAGATGGCCTTCCAGCTCCTGGATGATCTCATCCTTTTCGGTGGGATCAAGATGGAGCTTCCGGGCCATGGCGTGAAGGTAGTTCGTGACCTCAAAGGGCATGGCGTTTCCCTACTGGGCCTCAGTCCCGGTTCCGGGAGGAACGCCCGGCAGCATGATCGAATTCATGGCGCTGGTGAACCGCCGCCACTCGGATAACCGGTCGCTGAGCGCCTCCTGCCCTTTGGCGGTGATCAGGTAGTACCGGCGGCGGACGTTGTTCGGAGTGTCTTCCCACCGGCCCTCGATCAATTTGGCTTTCTCCAAACGGTGGAGCGCCGGGTAGAGGGTGCCTTCTTTGAAGGCGAAGTAACCGCTGCTTCTCTGGTCCACCTCCTTCACTATCTGATAGCCGTACATGGCCTCATTCTCAAGAAGGGCGAGGAGCAGGGTATCGGTGTTGCCTTTCAGCATCTCTTGTTGGTGCATCTTGGTGCAGGTCCAGTCCGAATATAGGGAAACTGAGTGTGTATGCAGCCATTCTATGAATGGAATCAGCCGGGGTCAAGGAAGTTCAGAGGCAGCGAATCTCCGGCCTGCTGGGCCAAGATGTCAGAGCGCTGATTCCACCACTTCACGCAGCACTATCAGGACGATGAGCACCACCATTGGGCTGAAATCGAAACCGCCGAAACTGGGCAGGCTACGGCGCACCGGCCCCAAAACCGGTTCAGTGATCTGGTTCACGAACTGGACTGCGCTTACGAGTAATGGATGGGGCCTTCCTCCGCTCAAAGGTATGAGGAACGAAAGGATGACTCGGGCAAAGATAGCTATCGTAAATAGCATCAATATCGCGTTGATCAGTCCGGCCAATCTATAACCTCTTTATCCCTGTCCCAATTGGACCGATTTCTTGTATGCCGCATCCACGGCGCTGACTATGGCGGCGGGAACGCCTTGGTCTTCCAGCACCCGTAAAGCCTCGGCAGTGGTGCCGCCGGGGGAGACAACCATGTCTTTCAATTCAGCCGGATGCATGCCGGTATCCATCACCAATTTGGTGCTGCCAAATACCGTCTGCAAAGCTAGTGTGCGGGCCATGTCCCTGGGCATTCCCACGTATACCCCGGCGTCGATCAGTGCTTCGATGAACAAGAAGACATAGGCCGGCCCGCTGGCGCTGAGGGCGGTGGCCATATCCATGTACTTCTCATCTGATACATAGATCTCCTGTCCGATGGTCCCAAGCACCGACTTGGTCATCTCGCGCCGGGCGTCGTCGACTCCGTCCGAGCACGTCCAAAGGGTCATTCCGGCCCCGATCTGTGCGGGAGTATTGGGCATCACGCGGACAACCGATCTATGGCCCAGTCCGTTGGACAGCGTATCCATCTTGGCCCCTGCGACTATGGAAAGGGCTGCCTGGGAAGAGTCCAGATGGCCTTTCAATTGCCCCATCACCGAGCCTAGGTCCTGAGGCTTTACGGCAAACACCACCAGGTCTGCCTGCTGGGTGGCCTTGAGGTTGTCGGCATCAGCGTTTATGCCAAATTGGGAAGTGAGATATTCCCGGCGCTCGGCCACCGGCTCGCCCACACTGATGTCTTTGGGGTCCGCCAGCTTGCCGGAGAGTACGCCGTGGAGGATGGCCTCCGCCATCTTGCCTCCACCGATGAACGCCACTTTCATTTCTTTTTTCCTTCCTGCCAGGGGAGTAAACCACGGCTAAATGCCGGGCATCATTATATCACCGGAGTAGGCACCACCCACAGGTGATGTAGTGCAACTGTGACTTCGATCAGGGAGGAGTGCCACACCCGTCATTCCCGCGAAGGGGCGGCCTGGGACTGTCCGATCTTGCTATCCCGCCTAGAAATCGGCCAGACCGTTGCCTTGAGCCAGAGCCACTGCAAGCCGGATGGACTCCAACATGCTTTCGTGACTGGCTATGCCCCGGCCCGCGATGTCGAAGGCCGTGCCGTGGTCCACGGAGGTGCGCACGAAGGGAAGGCCCAGGTTGGCGGTGATGCTTTCTTCAAAGCCGTAGACCTTGACCGGGATGTGTCCCTGGTCGTGGTACATGCACAGCACCGCGTCATATTGGCCTTGGATGGCCTGGTGAAAGATTATGTCCGCCGGCACTGGGCCGATGGCCTCGATCCCTTCGCTTCTGGCAGCCTCAACCGCAGGGGCAATCTCTGACGCTTCTTCGTCGCCCATCAGGCCACCGTCGCTGCCGTGGGGGTTCAATGCTGCCGTGCCGATCCGCGGCTTTTCGAAGCCGTACCTAACGAAGCTTTCGTGGGTCAGTCTCAGGTATTCGAGGATGCGGTCTTTCTTGACCAGTTCGCAAGCCAGGCTAAGCGAGCGGTGCGTGCTCAGGTGGACCACCCGCAGGTTCTTGGCCATGAGCATGGTGGCCACCAACTTGGTCTTGGACAACTCCTGCAAGAGTTCCATGTGGCCGATGGACTTGTAGCCGGCCAGGCTGGCCGCTTCTTTGTTCAGCGGCGCCGTCGCCAGGGCGTCTACCACACCCGCCATCGCCAACTCCCCGGCCTTGGTCACCCACTCCATAGCAGCTTTGCCACAGGTGGGGTTGATCTCACCGACAGTGATGTCTTCCGGATTCAGGTTGTGGATGTCCACAACCTCTATTACTCCCGGTTCCATCCCGGACTGAGTGGGATCGACCGCCTCTCTGATCCTTACAGGGACTCCAGTCAGGGAAACAGCCTGCTCCATCGCATAGACGTTGCCTACGACTAAGGGCCGGCAGGTTTCGTAGACTCGAGGGTCGGCCATCGCTTTGACGACGACTTCGGGTCCGATGCCGCAGGGGTCGCCCATGGTGATGGCGATGGCCGGTTTTTCATTTATTGCCATGACGTTTTCCTCCACACCCTCCCAGGGGTCTCAGATAGCGGCTGATGGGTCTATCTGACGAATATCGTTGTGTTCTGAATGGTTATGTAATCAAGGGGGCCAGATGCGCCGGAATTATAGCATGAGCAGGGTTTTAAACCCCTTGATCTGTATGGTATGGTTGGTCTTCTTCGGTTTCCAGACACCATAGTGAAGCCGAAAAAAAAGAGCCCCCAGCATTGGCCGCCGGGGGCTCTAGGAAGGCAGCCAGGCTGGTACAGGAACCGCACCGCACATGAGACTCGATTAGCCGCAGCAGCAGTCGGCCTCCACACAACCCACCCTGCACCAGCCAGGCCTGCCATTAATGTCTGCTTAGCTTTTCTTCTCTTCTTCCCTCTCCCTAAATCTCTTTGTGCTGCGTTTCAGCCTTTAGTCGCACTTGTTCCAGGAACAAGCGACGCATTTCATGCAGCCCTCTTCGAAGATGACCGGCGTGTTGCACTCCGGGCATTTGCGGGCGTTCAATATCTCTTTGCCATGCCCGTTGCCGTTGCCATTTCCGTTACCGGCGACGACCTGAGGCGTGAACTTCAATTGGACTTCGCTGGTATGGGCAGGTTCCTCCTGTCCTCGTCCGCCGCCAGTGTGACGCTCCAACGCCAAGGCCACGGCATCGGGGCCGGACCGGACTAACGTGCCTTCGTCCCATGCCGGGCAGCAAGTGATGCCCCGCAATTGCTCGATGACGGTGGACGGCTCGATGCCCGAGCGCAGGGCCAGGGACACCAGCCGTGAGATGGCTTCCAACTGGGCGGAGTCGCAGCCGCCGGCCTTGCCCAGGTTTCCGAACAACTCGAAGGGCGTGTCAGCCTCGTCGAAGTTGATAGTCACGTACATGTTGCCGTGGCCGGTGCGCACCCGTTCAGTGACGCCGCGGATGGACGAGGGCCTCTGCCGCGGAGTGAGAGCCTCGGGTTCGGCTTCCGCCTGACCGGTCCCGCCCGTGCTGAGCACCTGGCCGTCCTTGCTGCCGTCGCGGTAGACCGTGATCCCCTTGCAGCCTAGATCGTAGGCCAGCATGTAGGCGCCGGCGATCTCTTCGACGGTGGCGTCGTTGGGGAAGTTAATGGTCTTCGAGACCGAGTTGTCGACGTATTCCTGCACCGCGCCCTGCATCTTCACGTGCCAGTCGGGCTCGATGTCATGGGAGACCCGGAAGACGTCTTTGACCCACTCGGGTATGTCCATGTGTTCCAAGCTGCCGGTCTGGGCCAGATCTTCCATCAACTCTTCGGAGTAGAACCCTTCCTGACGGGCGACCGCCTCGAAATAGGGGTTGCCTTCCACCAGCTTGGTGTTGTCCATGACGTTCCGCACATAGCTCAGAGCGAACAGAGGCTCGATGCCGCTGGAGGCTCCGGCGATGATGCTGATGGTGCCGGTGGGCGCGATGGTTGTCGGGGCCGAGTTACGCATGGGATGCGCCGGACCGTTGGGCCCGGATTTGCTGTAGATGCTGCCATCCCAAGCGGGGAAAGACCCCCTGGTCTCGGCCAGTTCAGCAGAGGCTTGGTGGGTCCGCTCTTGGATGCGGCGCATCACTTCCCGGGTGAGGTCCAAAGCCTCTTCCGAGTCGTACCGCAGGCCCAATTCGATGAGCAGGTCTGAGTGACCCATGACGCCGAGGCCGATGCGCCGGGTTTTCTTGCTCATCTCTTCGATCTCTGGGATGGGGTATTCGTTCATGTCGATGACGTTGTCCAACAGATGGACGGCGATATCGACGGTCTCATCCAAGCGCTCCCAGTTCATCACCGTGTCGCCGTTGGCGATGGTGACCATCCGGGCAACGTTGATGGAGGCCAGGTTGCAGGACTCGTGGGGCAGCAGGGGCTGCTCGCCGCACGGGTTGGTGCTTTCGATCTCACCCAGTTGGGGGTTGGGGTTGTCCCGGTTGATCACATCCAAGAATATCAACCCGGGGTCACCGGTCTTCCAGGCCATGTTGGTCAATTTGTCGAAGACATCTTTGGCGTTCCGCTGGCCGGTGATCTCACCGGTGCGCGGGTTGACCAGGTCGTACTCCTGTCCGGCCTTGACGCGCTCCATGAAGTCTTTGTTCACGGCAACCGATATATTGAAGTTGCTCAGGTTCTTGCCGTCTTCCTTGGCCACGATGAACTTTTCAACGTCTGGGTGGTTGACGTTCAAGATGCCCATGTTGGCGCCGCGGCGGGTGCCACCCTGTTTCACCACATCGGTGGCGGCGTCGAAGGCCCGGATGAAGCTGACGGGACCGCTGGCGATGCCGCCAGTGGAGCCGACCACGTCCCCTTCCGGCCGGAGACGGCTGAAAGAGAACCCGGTGCCGCCGCCGCTCTTATGGATCAAAGCGGTCTGCTTTACCTTGTCGAAGATGGACCCCAAGTTGTCTTCGATGGGCAGCACGAAACACGCCGATAGCTGCTGCAGTTCCCGGCCGGCGTTCATCAGCGTTGGGGAATTGGGCAGCAGTTCCAATCGACGCATGGCCAGGAAGAACTTGTCCTCGGTGGCCTTGCGCTCCGCGTCGGTTGCGCCATAGATCAGGTCCGCCTGAGATAGGTTCTTGGCCACCCGGCGGAACATACCGACCGAGTCCTCCAGGATATTGCCCTCCCGGTCCTTGGAGAGGTAGCGCCTCTCCAACACCACACTGGCGTTGGTGGTCAATTCCGTGGATCGTTCGTTGGTCTGTTGGGCTATTCCAGCGGCTTCAAGAGCCGTTGCGATTCGTCGCCTTCTTTCCTGTATCTCTGCGTCCGTTGGTCCAGAATGAGCTCTTGGTCCTTCGTGAGTGGCGGTCATTTCGATTTTCCTTTTTAATGTCGAAAGGCGTAGGACATCGGGTTGAACATGACCCGAACTGTCCCTTATTTGTAGCATCGGATACCCGGATTTTCGCCTCCGGAATGTCAGCCCAGGCAGAGGGTCGACGATGGGTTCCGGCGAAAGAATCCCGGTGCGAAACACTGACTACAACATACCATATGTGGGTGTCTGAGTTATGTCGTATACCACAACATGATGTGGTTGATGTTTCCCGAACTACAAAAAGTAGTAGGCGAATAATAGACCGCCATTTTGGGGGAAGTCAATAGAAATCGGTGGAATATTGTGGGCCGAAAATTCAGGTTTTGCCGGACCAGGAAAGGGGGATTGATGAGGATGATGAGAGGGGCCAAGCGCCGAAATTTCACTGCTGCTATTTTTCTGAGTTTTGGCTGAGAAGGGAAGAATTTCGTTAGATATGGACCAGAGTCGGTGGGGCTGGTTACATTTTGCCAGCCAAAATAATGAAGGGCGCCCCGATGGATTCGGGTCGCCCTTCTTCACTCACAAACACACATCCCAAAGATCCTCCTTATTCTTAAGGAGGCGCCAGTTAGCCACTGGCTCTGATTAAGGCCTGCCGAAGACTAAAGCTCGTACTCTTCGTCGTCGTCTGCGTTGCCGAGCCAGCAGGTGGCTAGGCTGGCGCGGGTGGCCTGGTCGATCTCTTCTTGGATCTCAGCGATCCGGCTGCCGGAAGTCATCTGATCGGAGATCACGACGCCAGCCGTGCGGGTCGGTACCGGCACGGTCAACATCTGGTTCTCAAGATCGTGGACCTGGTTATTAAGGGTCAAAAGTCGGGTCAGGGCTGAATACTGCAAGCTGCCGTTCATTTTCAGGGTCTCCTTGGTCGAATGTTTGAATAGTGCTTTCGGAGCTGTATCTAGTCCTGATTTATCAGGCCCTGTTGAGGACTGCCGTTCTGGTGGCCGTCCTTGTTACTGTCAGCGGACTCCTTCTTCGGGTCCGGCCTCTGCGCCGGTCGAAACTCCGCTTCCGGTTCCACTGGCCGCCGGCGCCCTTTCTTGGGCAGGGCCGGTGGCATATCCAAGAGGGGCAATTGGGACTCGTCTCTTAGGTCCCTCACCACCTCTTCGAAACTCTCGATGTCTTGGAAGGCCCGGTAGACGCTGGCGTAACGGATGTAAGCCACCCGGTCCAGTTCTCTAAGCCGTTCCATTACCATCGTGCCTAGTGCTGTTGTCGAAACCTCGGCGTTGCCCAACTGCTGTAGTTCCGCTTCTATGTCCTCCACCATCTTGTCCACGGTCCGGGAAGCCACCGGTCTCTTGGTGCAGGCCTTCCTGATACCCGAAACCAGCTTTTCCCGGTTAAACTCCTCTCTGCGGTTGTCCTGTTTGGACACCATCAGCGGAGCAGCCTGTACTCTTTCGTAGGTTGTGAAGCGAAGTTCACAGCTCTGGCATTCGCGCCTTCGCCGGATCCCGCTCTCTACCACCCTTGAGTCGGTGACCTTGGAATGGGGGTGGCCGCAGTATGGGCAGTGCATTTCTTGGTCGTTTTCTTAAACTTTTCTTAAAATCGTATTAAATACTACATATAGTGTTATTGTTAACTAAACCTACTATCTATAGTGCCTTGAGTGTAAATACCGATAATTAACTTGTCAATCCCTTTCGATTTTCGTAATTCCGGTAGGCAAAGCAGGTGACGGGTCAGTATCTCAGGCACAAAAAAAGACCGCCCTCCTGTTAAGAAGGGCGGTCAAATGATGATTCCCGGCGCCTGGTTGATTGCTGTGATGAAGGGGGATTAGTGCGCTGAGGCCTCCGAGAACATTACTCAGTTTTTAATGGGCTCCCGGCCCGGAATGGCGCCGCCACCGATGTAGCGATTCCGTCTTATCACACTACCATGTCCGGTGATTCCGGGAGCCTTTGCGTTATGGACGGATTTTACCGGAAAAAGCCCCGGTTCTTGTTACCGGACTGGCGGCGCAAGAAGCTTGGCACGTCCAGTTCTTCCTCCGATTGAGGGATGACATCTTGCAGCAGCCGCTCCAATTCGTCTTCCCGTAGTTGCTGGTTCTCGGCCATGACTGGGAAGGAGGCGGCGACCATGGTGATCTTTACCTCTTCCTCCAGCTTGGAGTCCCGGCAGGTGCCGAATATGATGTTCGCGTCTGGGTCTGACATGTCTTGGATAACCCTTGCCGCATCCTGGACTTCCTGAAGCGTCAGGGTCGGGCCACCGGAGATGACGAACAGAATCCGGCGGGCGCCGTCCATGGAGATGTCCAACAAAGGACTCTTGGTGGCTTGGCGAGCTGCGTCCACCGCTCTGCTCTCGCCCTTGCCGCGGCCGATGGCCAGCCAGGCCGGGCCGGCGTTGTTCAAGATGGTGCGGACATCGGCGAAGTCTACGTTGATCTCACCAGGGACCGTTACAACCTCGGCGATCGCCTGGATGCCTTGCTGCAATACGGAGTCGGCCATCTTCAGGGCGTCTTCCCAGGTATAGGTCTGTTCGCCCTGGCTGTTTAGCTGCAGCAGTCGGTCGTTATCGATCACTATCAAAGTGTCGACCTGGTCCTTCAATCGAGCGATCCCTTCTTCTGCATTCTTCTTCCGCATATTGGCTTCGAAGGAGAAGGGACGGCTTACCACAGCTACGGTTAGGGCTCCCGACTCTTTGGCGATCTGGGCGATCACCGGCGCCGCGCCGGTGCCGGTGCCGCCGCCCATGCCCACGGCCAGGAAGACCATGTCCGCGCCTTCCAGCGCTTTTTCGATATCGTGGCGGCTCTCTTCAGCTGCCTGCCGTCCCAGGTCAGGGTTGGCGCCGGAACCCAGGCCGCGGGTCAGGTTCTGTCCGATGGCCAAACGGTGGGAAACATCACAGCGGAACAGGTGCTGTGCGTCGGTATTAACGCTGAAATACTCAACCACGGGTAGCTTGTCTTTGAACATGCGGCTGACTGCGTTGCTGCCGCCTCCGCCTACACCCATCACCTTGATGTTGGGTGAGCCGGCGTTGATCTCTTGCACCATATCGAAGGTGTTGTCTGCGTCGCGGGCGGGCTCCCAGGCTGCCGAATTGTCTTGTACCATTCTAGGTCCTCCCATCTACATCATCTGTTTAAGTTTTGGAGCCCATTCGGACTCCCTTGGATCTACTAGTCTTCTGGTCGATCTTACTGGGTCCATCTTCCGGGCGGTCCCGGAGCGCCGGCGCAAATAATCGGCGTCGGCGGCTAAGCTGAGGCTATTTCACTGCGGCTGCTTTTTTTACTGCCCAACCCCCATCGCCAAGATTTGCTACCCATTATCGATCGGCCTCCATTCAGGGAAGACCGTGTTTCGCCCTGGTGTTTTATCCCCCAGAGGAGCAGCCCAACAGCCGCCGCGAAGGCTGGCTTTCTGAGCTGTGCCGGCAGTCCGGCGATACCCTCCGGGTAGGCGACTCGGACCTGGCCTCCCAGGGTTTTCTGGACCAGGTCCGTCAGGCCGGTCATCTCAGCCCCGCCTCCGGTCAGCACGATGCCGCCGGTGGGAAACTCTCTGAGTCCGGACTGCCTCACCTTAAGAACGATCATCTTGATGAGTTCCATCATCCTGTCGTGCAGAGGTTCGCACAGGATCCGCCGGGACAGCGAATGCTTGGGCTGCCCTTGGAAACTGGGAATCTCCACTTCTGCGTCCGCGGCGACCATATCAGGCATGACGCTGCCCCATTTGATCTTCATCTCTTCGGTCATATACATGGGGGTCTTCAGGGCCACTGAGAGGTCCCGGGTCAATTGGCTTCCGCCAACGGGTATGACCGCCGAATACCAAGGCTGGCCTTGGCGGTAGACGACTATGTCGGTGGTGCCGCCGCCGATATCCACCAAGACAACGCCCATCTCTTTCTCGTCGCCGGTCAGTGTGGCCTCGGCAGAAGCCAAGGAGTGGAGCACCATGCTCTTGACCGAAGCCTTGGTGGTCTCGATGGCTTTAACAGTATTCTTCAGGGCCACGGAATCACCCATGACCACATGGGCTTCCACCTCAACCAGGTTGCCGTGAAGGCCGACGGGGTTGCGTATGCCCGACATGCCGTCCACGTGATAGCCGATGGGAATCACATGAAGGACTTCCTGGTTGGGGCCAACGTCTGGGAAGGACCCACGCAGCAGACGGTTCAGAAGTTTGTTGCTGATATCGCCTACGTCATCTGGGTTCTCTACTTCTTCCCTGGTGTTCAAAGATGTCAGGTGGGTCCCGGAAACGCTGGTGTATACACCGGAGGGAGTCCCGTTGCCGATATAGCGCTGGGCTTCTTCCATCGATGCCCGAACGGCCTCCTGGACCTCTTCGATGTTCTCGATCCGGCCCTTCTGCATCCCTTGTGATGTCACAACGCCGGTGCCCAGCACCTTCAGTTCTCCTTCGGTTCCCACACGGGCCATGATGGAGGTAACTTTATCGGTGCCGATATCTACCGCTGTATAGAATGTGTCTCTTGCCAACCTGTCACCTTCCTTAATAACGCCGTTTCAAGGCCGTGGAATGATTACTGCTAGGGTCCGGTCAGATCCGCTGGGCCACCCGCAGTTTGGCGCTGCGGCTTCGCGGATTGGACTGGACCTCTTCTTCCGATGGTTTGATCACCCGCCGGTTGATGATCTTTAGGCGCGGCGTTTGACCGCATACGCACACCGGGAAACTGGGCGGACAAACACAAGTGGCTGCCTCCCGGTTGAAGAACGATTTGATGATTCTGTCTTCCAGGCTGTGAT
>CAYXDE010000003.1:0-116397 GCA_964463525.1 uncultured Dehalococcoidia bacterium
CCCTCGGAGAAGCTCCCCACACTGATTTATTATCTGAGCTCGGGGATGTATCCCACAGCGATCTGTTCTCCGAGCACGGCGAGGCGTCCCACACGGACATTTTCTCCGAACACGGTGATGCATCCCACAGCGTTGTGTTCTCAGAGCACGGTGACGCGTCCCATAGCGACATCTTCTCTGAGCACGGTGATGCATCCCACAGCGATGTGTTCTCCGATCACGGTGAGGCGTCTCACAGCGACATCTTCTCCGATCACGGCACGGCGTCCCACAGCGACGCTTTCTCCGAGCACGGCGAGGCATCCCATATCGATATCTTCTCGGAGCACCTGAGCTCCGGGACCCACGATACCGCCCATTCAGAGGGCAACTAGCAGACGGGCCGTTGCCCGCATTTCTTAACTAGACAGATGGTCCTCCGGCGCGGACCGGGCTCATGTCCGGGAATCGCGCCGGAATCGGCAGCATTATTCTCGGGCCTAATGGCCCATCATTGTGGGACAATTTCCAGATGGACCTGATCCGCCATAGATCGAAGAATCCATGGGCCGTTGCCTTTTTTCTCGTTCTGCTGACCCTGGCCGCGGGGTGCAGCGACTCCGGCTCCCCAACCGCCACCAGCGTTGTGTCTTCTGCAGGCGCCAGCACTGTAGCGCCTGCCGAAACCATCGCCCCGACTCCCGACCTGGCCGCCGGGTCGTCCTATGTGTTGTTCAATCAACGCTTCATAGAAGGCACGTCAACCGTGGGGCTGGACCTTGACGATGTGGACGCGGTGTTCTGGAAGGTCTTTTCCGGTCTGCCCGACGCCGTTCACGTATACCCCTCTGAGAACTACTACTACTTCATCATGTACGAAGAGCGGAAACAGTTGTGGGGGAACATCCGGCTCCCCGCAGGCAGGCGTGACCGCGGCATCCTTTCGTTCGCCTACTTCGAGTTCAAAGAATCGCCCTTCGTTACCGAACCGAGGGTGAAGAATTCCAAGTTGTACACCATTGCCGACGACCTTGAGATCGACAAACGCGACCATTTCACCTACGACGTCAGCTACCGGGGCAAGAAAGTCACCTTCAACCTGCACCAGATGTCCCAAGAACAGCCGGTGAAGTTCAAGTTGGCCGATGACGAAGTGTCCACCATGCGGACGTTCGATGAATCGGGCTACCAGTTCTTCCTGCTCTACAACTCCACGGGAAAATATTTCACCTGGGTCCTGAACGAAGAGGAATTGGTCCCCGACGAGTTGGTGCCCGTGGAGTCTGACCTGCTGGTGGGGCGCAGGAGCGGTTTCGCATTCTGGGTTGACCCGGCCCACCCCGACCGAAAGGCCCTGGTGGCTATCCGTGGGGCCAATGCCACCGTGAACAACTACTACGACGGGCCGTTCGACCAGCTTGCTGACAACTATGTCGATGAGACCAACATCTCGGACTACATGGTGAAAGCATCCCCCGGCCTTGAGGGCCGTTTGGATAAATACGGGTATTTCTTGGACCGGGACGGGTCGTCACGTCTGGCCATATCACCCTATTTCGTGTACTTCTCCGACTCGGCGCTACAGGATTTCGTACGAAAGCTAAGATTTGCCGAAGACCCCTATTTCACACTGTCCCGCCGAGGGATCGACCCAACGCCAACCCCAAGCCCTTAGGCGTTCTTTAGGGACCAGCCTTGAGACTGCGGCCCATCTGGCCCGTGCCCAAGACCACAGTGAGGACCAAGCTTATGCGTCAGCGAATCAGCGGACTACTGAAAGGACATGCCGGACAGATCAACCCGGGAACGGCATTCAAGATAGGCTTGCTGACCGCCGGCCTGGCGCTGGCAGTGGGTTGCGGCTCGACCTCGACAAACGGTCCGACCCAAACGCCAGGCGAAACGGTTCCCAACGTGGTCACCAGTGAGCCCCCTGAGAACACCGTTTTCCCCACGTTCACCAATACGCCGTTCACCTTGCCCTCAAGCACGCCCTTTCCAACGCCTTCGCGGACGCCGTTCCCGACCCTGACCCCAACTATGTTCGTGGTCCCGACACCCACGCCCATCGCCACGCCAACCCGTTTCGTGGTGCCGACACCGTTCCCCACGGCCAGTCCCACGCCCTTCCGGACGCCGACACCCACGGCCATAGCAACGTCCACGCCCATTCCCTCTCAGGCCGCCCCCGTGATGACCGTTGCGAGCATCGGGTCTGGACAGAGCCAGGTCCATCTGGATATCACCGTTGCGTCGGGGACATCGGTCTCGGCGACCCTGTCCGGCCCTGGCGTGGTTAGCGCGGCCCTTCAGACCGGAATCGCGCCCTCCAGCGGCCAGGTCAGGCTGACGTGGACCGTGAACGCCAGCGGTTCATATGTGGCCTCAGGCACCGCCGGCAGCGTGTCTATCAGCGGCAACGCATCCGTGCAGTAGGCGCCCCTTCGCTCACATCCGTGTATACTTCGCCCGAATAGGCCTCTGCTGGGGTCTATCTGAAAATTCGGTTGCCGAGGAGTAGGCATGTTTGTGCGCATCTACACTGGCGATGACGGCCAGTCCCACATGGAAGAGATGGACGCCCTCACGGAGTCGGTCCATCGGATCGCCACCAAACCCGGTGAAGACCTGGTATTCCGCACTTTTGAAGAGAACAGGGACGTCGAATGGCACAACCCAACCCGCCGTCAGTACCTGTTCGTCCTCAATGGCCAGATGGAAGTCTCGGTGAAAGACGGGACCACACTTGTGTTCAATCCGGGGGACGTTCTGCTGGCTGAAGACATGACCGGCCAGGGGCATCTGACCAGGTCGGTGGGCGGCCCGTACACCTCTGTCTCCATGGGAATACCCGACGCATAAGGGGAATTCCGGACCTCTAGCCACCGCGCTTGCCCACGGTTGACAGGCAGAGCCCTTTATTTATAATGGCAATTAAATACCCCAGGCATTATCGTCAAAGGCACGCAGAACAAAATCGATAAGGGAAGGCCAAGAAGAAAATGATTACCAAATTCGACAGCCTGTATGCCGGTCACGTGGACATGTCCGACATCGGCTACGCCGGAACAGCCGTCAACGACCGGAAATTCGGCAATGATCACCTGATGACCGTTTATAGCAAGGCCGAAGCCATCGCCAAAGCCCTGGACGAGAACGGTTTCGACACCATGTGGATGGCGGAACACCACTTCCAACCGGAAGGCTACGAGTGCATCCCCAACCTGATCATGTTGAACGTCCACCTGGCCCACCTGACCAAGAATATCAAGTTCGGCTGCGGCTTCAATATCGCCCCCATGTGGCATCCGCTGCGCCTGGCTGAGGACTATGCCACCGCGGACATCCTGACCAACGGCCGGGTGATCTTCGGCGTTGGCCGTGGCTACCACACCCGCGAGGTCGAGACCTTCGGCTCCAACATCACCGACCAAGACGCCAACCGCGAAGAGTTCGAAGAAGCGGTGGATATCATCTTCAAAGCGTTCAACAATGAGTCTTTCTCCCACAAAGGGAAGTATTACACCCTGCCCCCGGAGGTCCCATACCGCGGCTACACGCTCAAGGACCTGACCCTGGTCCCCCGGCCCAAGACTCTGCCGGTGGAGTGCTGGCAGCCCATCCAAGGCGGGACGCAGAGGGCCTTGGACTTCATGGTCAAGCACGGTATCAAGGGAATCCTGGGCGGCGGCGTTGCGGAGGGCGGCGTGATGGACAGCATCATGACCGGCTACCGCGATGCGCTGGTGCGCGCCGGGAAGAAGGATGCTCAACTCGGCGAGGGCCTGAGCGTCGGCTTCCACTACCACCTGGCCCCCACCGTGGAGCAGGGCATCAAAGAGGCCAAGGGATACTTCGAAGAGAACCTCAAGATGTTCGGTCCGTTACGCTTGCACCGCGGCCTGACCGATGAACAGATCGAGATTATGGGCGACCCCCGCCGGGCCCCAGATGGCGGCCTGCCCAACATCGAGGAAGCCGTGGAGAAGCAGGCTTTCTTGACCGGGCCCCCCGAGCGGATCATCGAACAGCTCAAGGGTGTGGAAGCTGAATATCCCGCGTTGGAGCGGATCGGCATGAGCCACCCGATGGGCACTCCTCAGAGCGTGATTACCGAGCAGCTAGAATGGTTCGGTAAAGAGGTCATGCCGGCTTTCAAAGGCAGCGCCTAGGCTCATTTTCTTGGACTGGCATCAAAGCGCCGGCGGAACGATGTCCCGCCGGCGCTTTTCTTTTTGGTCCCCTACCAGCGCACTTGTTATTCCGGGACGGGAGCCGAGAAACCCCGTTGCCGTGGGACAGCACGTCTGGTGAAAGCAGGAACGAGCCGACTCAGCCACTACACTCAGCTAGCTTCCCATGAGATCACACCCTGACGGCGCGGTGGAGCATTCTTCAGGGAATACCCTTCTGGGCCATGTTCCGTCAGTTGGTCGAACAGCGCTAGGAGCAGCTTGTCGTCTTCGGCGTCTTCTCTTATGAAAAGAACGCTCTTCAGAAGGCTAATAGCGGTCTCTCTGCTTGGCACGAAGCGGTTGGGAGAAGGCGCCAACATCTCAAGGTCAGGTGTTATCCCCATCTCCCAAAGCAAAGCCATGATTTCAGGTATGCCCGGCAGTTCGCAGCGCGGTTCGCCGTAGTACTCCGCCCAGAACTCGGAGAATACAGAGAGGGGCGATGCCATGGACTCCACCAGGATCACCCTTCTTCTAGCGTGTTCCTGCAATTTCTTGATGAACGGAACGGCATCATTTGTGCCCCCAAGCACATGGGAACAGATGACCACGTCCGCAGGTCCGATCTTGATGGCTTCCCAAGAGTCTTGGATCACCGACAGATTGAATATCCCCAGGGACTCGGTCAACTCCTCAAGAGAACGGCACATCGTCGGAGAAGTCTCTACCACCGTCATGTGATGGCCGGTGTTCGCCAGAGGAAGGGCATAACGGCCGGCTCCCCCTCCAACGTCGATGATACTGGCGTCCCTGTCGATCTTCGCCGAGACCAAGTTCAACACCTGGTCATGGGTCCGCAGCGGGTCAGCCATGAACAGCGAGGAAATAACCTCCCAAGGGTCTCCCTCGTGCCAGCCGTTGGCCTGCCTCGTAGAAGCCGATTGCCGATGATGGGCCTCAACCCGCTCTATCCAGAGACTGCCTGAAATATTTGCGTTCGCCATAGCTTGCCCTCAGATGCGTGTCTGATCGGGTGGGTCTATGCTGTCGCGCTGGCCAGCACGCGTTCCGGGTATTCGTTGGCAGCCAGTTCAGTTGCGGGTGTGTTCGGCGCCGGTACGGCAACCGTGGTCTGCGCCTGAGTGACTGTGGTCTCCCTCGTAGCTCCACACTGGAGACAAGATACATACTGGCCGTAGTGGTCATTCCCTGCCGCCAGATCTCCGCCGCACCGCGTGCATGCCTTCAACCAAAACATCCTGGGCCTCCTATCGGCTCCGAGCAGATTCAATTACTCTGAATCTAGGTTATCGAAGGCCGAAAGAAAGGTAATCAGCAACTAGAACTGTTTCCAAAAAGGAAAAAGGCTGACCCATGGCCAGCCTTTTGGAGGGTATGACTAGTACTTTTGGACTACTAGAGCTTGATGATGCCCTGGGACATCGCTTTGGTCACCGCTTCGGTCCGGCGGCTTACGTCCAGCTTCTGGAAGATATTGGCCACGTGGGTCTTCACCGTACTCTCGGTGATGGATAGGTCTCCGGCGATCTGTTTGTTCGCCGCGCCTTTTGCCATCAGTTCCAATACCTCGATCTCTCTTTCTGACAATGCAAGGTGGTCAGGCCCTTGGGCGGACCGCTGGGAGAGTTCGGTCAACCGGTTCAGCACACGGGACACGACGGCCGGTTCGATCAACGATTCCCCTCTGTTAACGGTTCGGACCGCGCGGAACAGGTCTTCCCTGGATGTGTCTTTCAGCAGGTAGCCTTTTGCGCCTGCTTCAATGGCATCGAAGATATATTCGTCGGTATCGAAGGTTGTCAGGACCAAGAACTTGGCGTCTTCTTGCTCGGCCCGGATTCGGCGCATAGCCTCCACGCCGTCCATCTCAGGCATCCTCAGGTCCATCAGGACCACATCGGGCTTCAAGCTCTTGGCCTTATCCACCGCCTCAACGCCGTTCTGGGCCTCGCCGATGACGGCAAAGTCTTCTTCCCTTTCCAGCATCGTCGAGAGGCCGTTGCGGACCATCTCATGGTCATCGACGATCAGAATCCTGATTTCTGCCATTACAATTTCCTTCAGGAACGAATATGCCCCTCTGGCCGGATCAGGCGGGCAGAGTCAGTATCACGCTTGTGCCGTTGCCGGGCGAACTTTCAATCTCAAGCTGGCCGCCAAGCTGTTCCGCCCTTTGCAGCATACCAAGGAGGCCGAAGGATTTCCCAATCTTCTCTTCCGGTGTTCGGCCACCCTCGAACCCGACTCCATTATCTTGTATCCGCAGAGAGACTTGGTGCGCTAAGAACTCGAGGTTCACCGAGACGTGGGATGCCTGGGCGTGGCGCTTGACGTTGGTCAGCGACTCTTGGCAGACCCTTAGCAGGACGGTCTGAACGTCTGTCGAGAGTTCCCGGTTGCTCCCAGATATGTTGAAAGACACCGCTCCGTCCAGTTCAGTGTCGAAACGCCCGATCTCATCGGTCAATGCGGCATCAAGGGGTTTCTGTTCCAAAGCCTGAGGCAGAAGTCCCCAGACCGAACGGCGGGCTTCCTGAAGACCTTCCCGGGCAAGATGGCGCGCCCGGTCTAAGTGACCCTGCAGGGCATCGGGAGACTGCTCGGCGGCCTGCTCGGCTGCCTCCAGTTGCAGCACTATGCCGGTGAAGCCCTGGGCCATGGTGTCGTGGATCTCCCTTGCCATGCGGTTGCGCTCTTCAAGCACGGCCACCTCCCGGGTGTGTTCAAGCTCAGCCACCTGAGCGAGTTTGCTTTCGGTTACATCCCGGAACATGCCTTGGTAGCCGGTGATGCAACCTTCTCTATCTCGCTGGACGGTTAGACTGAGGATGCAATCTGCGATGGACCCGTTCTTCTTCTTGAGTTGGATCTCAAGATCCCTCACCGAGCCATTGGCACTGGCTTCTTCCACCAACCTGGTGTGTTCTTCAGGATCAACAAACAAACTGCGGACCGCCATCCCCTGCAATTCTTCTAACTCATATCCGAGCACGTCGATATATGCCTGATTCGCATCCAAGATTGTCCCGTTGTCCGATAAAACGCCGATCGGATCATTGGTTTCGCTGAAGACCCGGTGATAACGTTCCTCGGCCGACCTTAGAGCCGCCTGGGCGCTCTGGCTCTCGGCATAGAGGCCGGCATTGACTATGGATGGAGCGACTTGGTCGGCTACCCGTTCCAATAGGGACTGCTCGACCGGGCCATAGGCGCCGGCGCCCGCGCTTCGAAGGGAAAGAGTGCCGATGATTCTGTCCCGGTACCTTAATGGGACGAGAAGACTGGAGTTCATCCCCATGTCCATCAATGTTTGGTCGCCCCTGAAGCTGGGATCGGCGGACACGTCAGTCCTGACCAGGCTGGCCCCGGTTCTCACGACCTCGCCTGTTTGCGTGTTTTCCAGAGGCAAAACGTCGCCAACCTTTCTTGTGGACTGCACCAACCCGGACACATACCGGAAGACGAACGTTTCCGACTCATGGTCGACGAGATTTACGGTGATGCGGTCGAAGTTCACCAACTTCTTAACCTCGGAGGCGAAGCGCTCATAGACGCCCTCGATCTCCAGGTCGGAAGTCATTATCTTTCCGATCTCTGCGAGAAGGGCTGTTTCTTGAGCTAGCCGCCGTTCCCGGTGTTGGGCCTCGTTGTTCGTAGCCAAAAGCGCTCTTTCACCAGTCCCTGGAATATCGAAAGTTTAGGATTGGCCGCCCGGACAGTCAAGGGAAACACTGTCTGCACGCCCCGAACTCCAGTCTCAATATCGTACTAAAGTATGAGCGGCCATCACTCCTACTGCCTATCTGATGATAGGACTTTCAGAGGCGAAAAAATCATCTGTCCAGAGGATGGCGCGGGCAGGCCCCAGCCCTAAAGTATGTGTCACGGGAAACCTGAATCCGGTTCCGAATCTGCTCAAGGTAGGGGTTGATATGAGCTACACAACTGGACATACAAATCTGGTGACTGACGCGGAGGCCGACTACGGGATAGTCGGCGTGGACGTCGGCTCCTCCGGTCTGAATCCAGTCGGCAAGGTTGCCGCCTGGAGCGCGGCCCACCGTTGGTGGGTCATTGCGGCTTTCGTGTTTATCCTGGCTTCAACGGTCTTCGTCATGGGATCCGTTGAGACCAAGCTCCTCGATTACTACGGTGAGGGTGAATCGGCGACCGGCCAAGAGCTGATCGTCGACGGTTTCGAAGTTCTCGCCGCTCCCACGGAACAATTGGTCTTCAATAACCCTTCGTTATCTGCTGAATCGCTCCAGTACCGGTCTACGGTGGAAAACCTGGCTGGGCAGCTAGCAGGAATGCCCGAGGTTGAGTCGGTGGTCAGCTACTACGACACCGGCAGCGAAGAGATGGTCTCCGAGAACGGTCATGTTGTCCTCGCACAGGTCGTAATAACAGGCGATCAGGATGACGCTGAAGACAAAATAGAGGCGATCTTGGACACCGTGTATGCCGCCAACGCAGGCACGGCCGGCTTCGAGATCAGCATGGCCGGGCAGTCCTCGATCACCCACGAGATCGGCCGGATAGATGAAGAGGACTTCGCTTCAATGATCCTGGTAACCATGGTCCTGGCGCTGAGCCTGATGCTTATCGCATTCCGCGGCGTTGTCGCGGCTTTCATACCCTTGGTCTTGGCGATCGGCTCGATCTTCATCGCACTTGGTCTAGCAGCCTTGCTGAGCCAGGTCTACCCGATGATCGAGTTCCTGGCGCAGATAGTCTTGATGATCGGCATGGCGGTAGGCGTCGACTATTCTCTGTTCATAGTCAGCCGCTACCGCAGCGAGCGGAAGTCCGGCAAAGACAAGTTGGAAGCCATCGCAGCCGCCTGTAATACCACGGGGCGGGCAGTCTTCTACGCAGGCATCACGGTCGTCTTATCGCTGGCAGGGCTGATGTTCACCAACAGTGAAGTTTTCATCGCGATGTCGGTGGGAGTCATCATAGTCGTGCTGGTAGCCTTGGTGGCTTCCCTCACCCTGCTCCCCGCGATCCTGGCGGTGCTCGGTGACAAGGTTGACGCCCTCCGGTTGCCCTTCATAGGCCGCGACGATAACAACAGTGGTGGAATCTGGACCGCACTGACCAAGAAGGTCTTGGCCAGGCCCGCCATATTCGCTGGCGTAACCACGGCTTTGCTCGTTGCGGCTGCCATTCCAGCTACCACTCTAGACCTGAGTTTCGCCCAGGGTTCCGACGTTTTCCATGACGACGTGCAGGGCAAGAGGGCGATGCAACTTCTGGAGGAGAATTTCACGTCCGGACTGGCTTCTCCTGGATACGTCGTGGTCGAGGCGGCGGACATAGAATCTCCCGCTGTCCGGAGCTCTTTGGACAGCATGCTCAGTGTACTTGAGCAGAACGACGCATTTACCCCTCCGTTCAACGTGGTGCAGAACGACGCCGATAACCTGGCGTACGTAGAAATCCCGCTGGCAGCGGGGGTGGACGAAGCAGCTGCTGAGGCAGCCGTAGGGCTGCTGCGCTCGGAGATCGTCGAGCAAGCATTCGCCGGTGGTTCAGCCAATGCCTACGTAAGTGGCGCCGCCGCATCTAGCGTGGACTTCACTGACCAGATGACCAGCAGTGCCCCCTACGTTTTCGGGTTCGTCCTGGGGTTGGCCTTCCTGCTCCTCTTGGTGATGTTCCGGTCCATAGTCATACCGTTCAAAGCCATCGGCCTGAACCTCCTGTCGGCAGGGGCCGCTTACGGTGTGGTGGTGATGGTGTTCCAGTGGGGCTGGGGAATCAGCCTGCTGGGCTCGGAGTCGACGGGAGTCATTGAGCCCTGGCTGCCCATGTTCCTCTTCGCCATCTTGTTCGGGCTGTCCATGGACTACCACATGCTCCTCCTGAACCGGATCAAAGAGTCCTACGACGCGGGTTACTCTAACGAGGAGTCCGTCTCCCAGGGCATCCGCTTAACCGCGGGTCAGATCACCAGCGCCGCAGCCATCATGGTCGGGGTGTTCGGGACCTTCGCTCTCGGCCGCCAGATCGGGACACAGCAGATGGGATTGGGCCTGGGTGTAGCGGTCCTGATCGACGCGACTCTCATTCGCACGGTCCTGTTGCCCGCCTCCATGAAGATGTTGGGCGACCGCAACTGGTACTTGCCTTCCTGGCTCGAATGGCTGCCAAACCTTAGTTCATCCGAGTCCGGCGACGAGCGCCAGGACACCACAGAGGCTGTTCCAGCCATGGCGGACGACTAGCACCCCTCTAGCCGCCCCCAACACCAAAAAGACCCCTGGCCAAGCCAGGGGTCTTTTTGGTGTTGGGCCAGACTTCTGCCCTCCCATCGCCCAGTCCCACTCACGCTGCTGGTACAATCGGGCAGGTCACCGGAATACACACCGCAATGAGAGGAAAGCATGGCTATATTTGAACTCCGCACCTACACCCTATACGTCGGCAAGATGGGCGAAGTGACCAACCTTTACGGCGAAGAAGGTTGGCCTGCCCTGGAGAAGGGCGGGTTTGGCAAGAAGCTGGTGGGCTATTTCGTCAGTGACGTAGGCACGATCAACCAACTTGTCCACCTATGGCGGTTTGAGGACGACGCCGACCGCCGCAACCACTGGTCCACTTTGTTCGCTGACGGGCCGTTCATGGCCTTCGCCGCCAAACTCAGGCCGCTGGTCATGACTCAAGAGGTGAAGGTGATGCTGGAAGCTCCCTGGGGGCCGCATCCATAAAGAATGGCCGGGCCCGGCTCGCGTTGACAGCGATTGGGCCCCAGATTACACTCCGGTGAATCTGGATTCGGAAGTATCGAGTGCTATATGGTTTCCTCCGACGCAGTCAACCTGGGCGACGCCATCGACCTGATGTTCGAGACTGGGTGGACCGACGGGTTGCCCGTGGTCCCGCCGACCGAAGACCGGGTCAAGAAGTTCGTTGAATACACCGGCCGGGACGCAAGCGAGCTCATCGTTGAGCTTCCACCGCTGGGCGGCAAGGCGACGGTCGAACGTATCGCAGTGAACGCCGTGATGGCCGGCTGCCTTCCGGAACACATGCCGGTGGTTATAACAGCCCTCCAGGCCATGATGGATGACCGGTTCAACCTGCGCGGCGTCATGTGCTCCACGGGCATCCATACGCCCTTGGTGATCGTCAGCGGCCCTCTCGCCAAAGAACTGGACATCAACGGCGGCTACAACTGCTTCGGAGCAGGCTGGCGGGCCAACGCAACCATCGGCCGGGCAGTGAAGTTGGCTCTGGTCAACCTGGGCGGAGCGATACCCGGCGAGACCAATAAGGCCACCTTCGGTCATCCAGGCGCCTACACCTACTGCGTGGCCGAGGACCAGGAGATAAACCCCTGGGAACCCCTGCACACAGACGTGGGACTGGAGGCTATGGACAGTGCGGTAACTGTCTTCCCGGCTGAAGCCCCCCACAACGTCATGTACCACGCCAAGCACTCCCGGGATTTCCTGACCGTCCTCGCCGACACCATGGCGACCCTCGGCAACGTCCAGATGTATGTCATGGGCGACACCTTTGTGGTTATCGGCCCGGAGCACGCCCGCTTCCTCCACGAGGACGGCTGGCGCAAGCAAGATATCCGACAGTTCCTGTTCGAGCATGCCAGGAAGCCGGTCCGGGAGCTGAAGCACGGTGGCTCGCCCCAGGGCGATGCCAACCGCGGGCATTTCTGGCCCCGGTTCGTCGACGCCAATGACGACGACCAGATGGTGCCTGTCGTGCGCGCCGCAGACCGGATCCACATCATGGTTGCCGGAGGCCGGGGCGGCCCTCACTCTGTATACCTTCCCGGCTGGGGTTCCCGCCGGGTCACTAAGAAGATCGAGGTTTCATAGAATCTTGGCTCCTTTGCTCAACATGGAAAACCGGAAAGGAATCTAGGAGTAGTCATGGTTAGCGCACCAGGGTCACACCTGAAAGACCGTCTTAGCGATATGGGCCTGCTGTCGCCCATAGACCCGGAGGCCTACTCCCGCTGGAGGCCGGCGCCAAGGTTGGAGTCCATCCACGGCCGGGTCGGAGGCTTTCTGGGCAACCGCAAGGCCAACGCCAGCCTGCTGCTCCAGGAAGTGAAAGAACTTCTGAACAGAGACTTTGAGCTGAGGGACGGGATAGCAGTCGATAAATACGTCTATTCCCGCCCGGCCGCCGACGATATCATCGACGACCTGGCTTCGAAGTGCGATTTCGTGGTGACCTGCATCGCAGATTGAGGGTCCTGCACCGCGTGCAGTGTGCACGACGCCATGGCACTGGAGAACAAGGGGGTCCCCACGATAGTCATCTGCACGGAACCCTTTTTGAATTCCGCCTACAGGCATGCCAGCGTCTTTGGGCGCAAAGGGTTTCAACCCTTGGGCATCCCCCATCCGCTGGGAGGAATAACGCCCGACTTGGTGTCCCAACGGGCGGCGGAGCTGCATCAACAGATAATCAACGCCCTAACCACGGGCGAATAACCAATCTCAGGGAGCAGCGATGCTCCTGGTGAATCACAGGAGAGAAATATGGTCAGAGTAGGCGCAGGAATCCGCGTTTACGAGCAGTTGGAAACTTGGGAGAAGCTGCCGGAGGGCTGGGTGCTGGGTCAGACGGCTATCGTCACCGACTCCCAGGACCGGGTGTACCTGTTCAACCGGGGCGATCACCCACTGATCGTCCTGGACAGGGATGGAAACTTCCTGAATTCCTGGGGGGAGGGCCAATTGCCCGACGCCCACGGCATGTTCATCGACGCCGACGACAATCTCTATATGCCGGTCAAGAACAGCCACGTGGTGTTGAAGTACCGCCCCGACGGCAACCTGCTCATGACCTTGGGCGAGTGGGACAAGCCTTCGGACACAGGATGGTCGGGTGACTACAGCGAGCCTGCCAAACAGGCTGCAGGCCCCTTCAACCGGCCCAGCGACATCGCCCTGGACGGCTCAGGAGACCTGTACATCTCCGACGGCTATGGCAACGCTAGAGTCCACAAGTTCACCGCTGACGGCAAGCTGCTCTTCTCCTGGGGCGAGCCTGGCAAGACCGGACCCGGTGAATTCCACGTGCCCCACGGCGTCTGGGTCCATACAGACGGCCGGGTGTTCGTTGCAGACAGAGAGAACAACCGCATCCAGATATTCGATGCCGATGGCAAATACTTGGACCAGTGGACCGGCCTGGCCCGGCCCTGCGACATATATGTCGATGAAGACGATGTGTTCTACGTCCCCGAGTTGGACGGGTTCATGAGCATCCTGAGTATCGACGGCGATATCATCGCCAGCTGGGACAGCCCGCTGGATGCAGGCTGGGGCAACGGGGCTCACGCCGTTTGGGTCGACTCCCACGGCGATCTCTACGTGAACCAAAACGTGGAGGGCCACCGCCTGGTCAAATACGCCAGACAGTAGACCAAGGGAGAGGCTACCAACGCTCTCCCCCTGTCATTCCGAGGCGTCAGCCGAGGAATCTCACTGCTGCCGGCCTGTACGTGGTGGATGAGCAAAGAGACCCTTCGCTTCACTCAGGGCGACAGATACATACTCGGAAACCAGACCCGGTAACCAGAATCGGAAACCAGTCTCGGAGGACCCTAGATGCGGGCCGGATACCAAGTTGGACACGTTGTGCTGCGGGACACCGTAGACCATCAACAGCAATGGCAGGACTTGCTCGCCCAATTCCGGGCGGTCAACGACGCCGGGTTTGACTCCTACTGCTACGGCAATCATTTCTTGATCGACCCGTTCCAGCATTTCCAGCCGTGGACAGTGCTCGCCCGGATGGCTGCGGAGCCGGGCAACATGACCCTGGCAACGTCGGTATTGCTGCTGCCCCTCCTGAACCCGGTGGAGGTGGCCGAACAGGCCGCGACTCTGGACCACATCTCCGAAGGACGCTTCGTGTTGGGTGTCGGCCTGGGTTACCGCCCTGAAGAATGCGAGGCGTTCGGCATCAAGATGTCCGAGCGGGGCGGCAGAATCACCGAGTCGCTGGAACTCATGCGGCGGTTGTGGACCGAAGACGAGGTCACACATCACGGCAAGTACTACAACGTGACCGGCGCTAAACCCACTGCCCGCCCTTACCAGAAGCCCGGCCCCAAGGTCTGGCAGGCCGCAATGAGCGACCCGGCCATCCGCAGGGTGGGACGCACCGGAGATATCCTGTTCGTCGGCCCTGCGCAGGGAAACGAGTCCATCCGCCACCAGATAGACCTGTATCACGACACGCTGGAAAAGAGCGGCCACCAGACTCCCGAAGAAATGGTGATCGTGAGGGAGTTCTACTGTGCCGGCAGTCACGAGGAAGCCATGAGGAAGGCCCGGGCCGGATTTGAGACCAAGTACAAGGTCTACCGCGACCAGGGACTTCACGGCTCGGATGACGAACTGGCCAGAAAGGTGACCGGAGACCTGGAAACCCTCATGGAAGAGACCTTCGTCATCGGCAGCCCTGGGGAGTGCCTGGAGCAGATATCTGAATACAAAGAGATGGGCTTCACCGATGTGATAGTCCGGTTGTTCTACCCTCAGATGTCGCAGAGCGAGGCGTTAGAGCACATCGATTTAGTGGGAGAACAAGTCATCCCAGAGATGCACCGTCTCTAGTAGCTGCGGCCTGGGGACTGGCGAAGGACGCTTTGGGCGAAGCTGGCATCTGGATCACAGTGATCTTGGCAGGACTGGTGGTCCTTGGAGTACGGGAGTACGCCCGTACCAGCGGGACCTTTGCGGCCCGCTGGGAACAGGTCAAGATAACGCTGCTAGCCGCCGGACTAATCTTGTTGGGCGTTACCGCTGCCGTCCTGGCGGTCCTGTATGTCATTGCTGTCGTGGTGATAGAGATATGGCAGCCGCTGTTGATCGTTGCAGCTGTGATCGGAGGCTTGGTGGCGTCCTTCATGTGGGTACGACGGCCCAAACGGGACCAACGGTAAATCAAGACCAAAGAATACCAAGGAGCGGAAATTGGAAGTTGGAGTGATCTTCCCTCAGACGGAGATAGAACCGGACCCTTCGGCCATCAGAGATTTTGCGCAGGCTGCCGAGGAGATGGGCTACGCCTACATCTTCATCGCGGACCACGTTTTGGGCGCAGACCCGGCGCACCATGATTTCCCGGCGTTGCGCACCTACAACCACCGATCGGTTGTCCATGAGACTTTGACCCTGATGGGTTATCTTTCCGCCATAACGGAGCGGGTTGGTCTAGCCACTGGCATATTGATACTGCCCCAGCGTCAGACGGTGTTGGTGGCCAAACAGGCGGCGGAAGTCGATGTGCTCTCCGGGGGCCGGCTGCGCCTGGGCATAGGTGTCGGCTGGAATACGGTGGAGTACGAGGCCCTGGGCGAGGACTTTCATAACCGGGGAGCCCGCAGCGCCGAGCAGATCGAGGTTATGCGGGCGCTATGGACCCAGGATGTGGTTGACTTCCATGGCAAGTGGCACAACATCAGCCACGCCGGACTGAATCCCCTGCCGGTCCAACGCCCCATCCCCATCTGGCTTGGTGCGGGCAGCTCCCAAAGCCCCACTCCCCCGGACTCGGTGCTAAAACGAGTGGCCCGTTTGGCCGACGGCTGGTGTCCCAATTTCAACCCTGATGAGACGGGCAGCGCCATAGTTGAGCGTACTCACGGCTTCATGCGTGAGATGGGCCGTGATCCCAACGCCCTGGGCCTGGACGGCCGTCTCCGCACCAGCGGCAGGCAGCCCGAAGACTGGCTGGACGAGGCCAAAGCCTGGCAGGAACTGGGCGCCGGCTACCTGTCCGTCGAGAACCGCCAAGGCGGCCTGAAGACCGCAGGAGAGCATATAGAGGCGATGCGCAAGTTCAAAGAAAATATCGGCTTCGACTTCTGATATGCCCCTTTCCGTCATTCCGGCGCAGGCCGGAATCCAGGCAAGTCTCATCGTTCGGTCACTAGACGGATTGCTTATGACCGTAGCCCCCACCCTAACCCTCCCCCATGCGTGGGGGAGGGTTAGGGTGGGGGCAAACAATATTACTGAAACACGGAGTCTGATCGATGCCTAGATTCGAGCCCAGGGACCCTGATTTTGAGTCCAAGGTGCGTGAAAGCTTTGGCAAGCAGACAGCTATGCAGACCCTGGGCGCCGTCATGGGCCGCGTTCAGCCTGGCGAAGTCGAGATCGAGATGCCCTACCGGGCCGACTTGGCCCAGCAGCACGGCTTCATCCACGGCGGCATAGTCACCGCCATCGTAGACAGCGCCTGTGGGTATGCCGCATTCAGCCTCAGCGCACCGGAGAGCGCCGTGCTGACGGTGGAGTACAAGGTCAACTTCGTTGCTCCGGCCAAGGGAGACCGGCTATTGGCCCGCGGCGAGGTTGTGCGGCCCGGGGCGTCCGTCACCGTTTGCAAGGGTGAAGTGCTGGCCTACGACGGCGGCGAAGAGAGACTGGTGGCCTCCATGCTCACCACCATGATGCTCATGCCCAATAGGCCAGACTTGGCCGGTTGACCTCAAGACCGGCTGAACCGGTCAGCCGGATACGATGAACTTACCGAACATCTGGCGGTCATGCCCTGGAACGGTGCAGACAAAGGTATAGGTTCCGGCTGCCGGCGTCGTAAAAGTCACCTGCGCCGATTCGCCACCGAATATCGCCGCCGTGCTGGCGATCACATTGGGGTCTCCAGGCGCAACGAAGTGGTTGACCTCTCCTGCCTTCAGCCCCGCGGTTGCCACATCGGTCTTGTCGGCGCCGGCTGCGATCAAGACCCAGTTGTGGGCGTTGGTGATCGCGTCGCTGGACAGGGTCAGTGTGACCACTTTACCCGGCGCGACAGTGATGGTGTCAGTGTCGAAGAGGATCCGGTTTCCGTCCGCCGCGATGTTGATGAAACCATCTCCGGACGGAGGCGGAGCAGATTGGGCGGCAGCCGCGCTAGCTCCCGTGTCCGTTGTCGTGGCAGTCTCAGCTTCCTCTGACCCGGAACCGCCGCACGCCAGGGACAAGATCGCAAGAATTCCGGCTACCCCGATGAACAATGACTTTCGCATCTAAGTGCCTCCTACGAATCATGATGGAATGATCGTAAGCCCGGTACGCGGGACGGACATGGGGGAAACTCCCCATATACGAAGCGCGGGTAAAGATAGGGAGTACCGGGTAGCTATGGAGCGAAGTGTTAGGCTGCCGGCCTAGTCGAAGACCATGACGCTGCGGGCCACTGAGCCTTCTTTCATGTACCGGAAGGCATCATTGATGTCCTCCAGCTTCAGACGGCGGGTGACCAGTTCATCCAGCTTGAGCCGGCCCTGCAGGTAGAAATCGATGTATCTGGGCATATCCACCCGGAAGTGGTTGGAGCCCATGCTGCTGCCTTGGATGCGCCGCTCCCTCAGGAACGAATATCCGTCCAACTCTATCTTGGTGCCCAGGGGAATCATGCCGATGATCGTGGCCGTTCCTCCCGCCCTGAGAATCTCGAAGGACAGTTCGGCGGTTTCTTTCTTCCCGATGGCCTCGAAGGAATAGTCCACTCCACCTCCGGTCAGGTCCTTGACCCGCTTCTCAGCATCGCCGCTGGAAGCGTCGATCACGTCGGTTGCGCCGAACTCCCGGGCCAGCGTCAGTTTGTCCTCTACGGCATCGATGGCGATGATACGCAGCGCTCCTGCCAGCTTGGCGCCCTGGATGGCGTTCAGGCCCACACCGCCTGCGCCGATGACGGCCACGGTGCTGCCTGGCTCCACCTTGGCGGTGTTCAGAGCAGCCCCCAGGCCGGTGGTGGCCCCGCAGCCGATCAGGGCCATCTGCTCGAACCCGATGTCTTGTTCGATCTTGACCAGGGAATTCTCGTGCACCAGCATCATCTCGGCGTAGGCGCCAAGGTTGGCGAATTGGGTCACCGGCGCGCCGCCCTGGCTGAGGCGGGGGTCTTCGTCCGGGCCCCGCACAAGACCGGTCCGGGAGCAGAGCACCGGCCGGCCGGTGGTGCAGCGCTCGCAGACGCCGCAGAAGACCGACAGACAGCAGATAACCCGGTCGCCGGGAGAGACGTAGTGCACCTGGCTGCCCACCGCCTCCACCGTTCCCGCAGCTTCATGCCCAAGAAGCACGGGCATGGTTGTGGTGTAGAGCCCCTCCACGAAATGGAGGTCGCTGTGACAAACGCCTGAGGCCCTGGTACGTACCAATACCTCTCTGGGACCCGGGGACGCGATGTCTACGTCCTCGATCTCCAACGGTTGGTTCACCTCGTGCAACACGGCTGCTTTCATGGCCAGTTACTCCTTACCGGACTATCCGTTTATGGCTGGGGACGTTGATGGTTGGGAGACATAATACCCTAAGTCCGCGCGGGTGGTGTTGCTACACGGTTACCCCGGTGAAATTGAAGCTGCTCAGCTTAAGGGCGGGTACCCTGGTCGCGAAGCCAACCTCATTAAGCACCAATTTGGACTCGCGGCCAACGTGCTCCACGCCGGCCAGGGCTTCCACGTACGACTGTGTGAACCGCAGGTCTTTGACCGGGTGGGTGATCTGGCCGTTCTCGATCATGAATGTGCCGTCCCTGGTCATTCCCGTCATCACGCACCCCTTGGAATGGGCGAGGCGGGTGTAGAAGAACCGGGTGATATACACGCCCAGCTCCGTGGAACCGATCAGGTCTTGGAGCGATGAGTTTCCTTCCTGCATGAAAAGGTTGCTGGCGATGGGCCCGCCGGTGAAATAGGCCTGGTGGCCGGTGGAGACAGTCCCTTCTTTTCCGGCGGTGTAGGAGTTATGGACGGGGGTGTTCACAACTCCCTGGGTGATGATGTCCACCCGGCGGCGGGGCATACCCTCGGCGTCGAAGGGCACCGGCCAGCCGTGGGAAGCCGAGCCGTCGTCCCACACCGTCACGCTGGGGCTCATGGCCTGCTCGCCGATCAGGTCGTTCATCCAGCTCCGGCCTTCCTGAACAGCCTGAGCGCCCATGCCGTACAGGCTGAGGGCTTCTAGGATGTCGTCCACGGCGTAGGTGTCCAGCACCACGGGATAGCGTCCCGGTTCTATGGCCAACGGCTCCCGTCCGTCTACCGCTTTGGAAACAGCTTCCCGTCCCAAGGCCTCGGTGTCCATGTCCGAAAGACGCCACGACCCGCCCTTGGCCCACCCGGCCGAGCTGCCGCTCATGGTGTTGATGATCAGCCCCGCAAATGTCCCGGCGTGGTAGGCGCGCGCGCCGTGGCTGCTCACAACGGCAGTCTCCTGGACGCCGGTGCGGCAGGCGCCCGACACGTTCAGATCATGCTCCTTGCCCTGGAGACAAACGCCCCTGACGATCGACGCTCTGGTCTCCGGGCTGCAACTGGCTGTCGCCGCATCAAAGCTGTCTACTCCGGCCGCGTCAGCCGGTTGCGGCAGACCCTCGAAAGCCGGGTCTTCAGGCATCAGCAGGGCGTTCTGATGGGCGGCTTCAACCGCTTTCCGCACTCCCGAATCGCTTAGGTCGTTGGTGGTGGCCCGCCCTAAGCGTTTCCCGGCCACCGAGCGTATGTTCAACACTATGTTGCTGTGGGCCACGTTCTGGTGGATCGCGCCGCCGGCGAACCGCGACAGACCCAGGTCTTGGGCGCTGAGATAGATATCGGTCTCCTGCGCCTTGGAGTAGCCCAGGGCTTTTTCCAGAAGGGCCAGAGCGGCCTCGCGGCCCATCATTTCATCACCCCGACCTGGACGTTTCGGAACCGCGCGGGGGCGGCGCCGTGGCCGGTATGGCCCAGTTGGCCGGGCTGGCCTTTGCCGCAGTTTGGGATCCCCCACATGGTCCACTGGTCTTCGTTACACACGGCATCGCATGAATTCCAGAACTCCGGAGTGATGCCGGTGTAGGTGCAATTCTTCAGCAATTTACCCAACTTGCCATTCTTAATCTCGTACCCCGTTTCCGTGCCGAACTGGAAATTGAACCTGCGGTCGTCTATGGACCAGGACCGGTTCATCTCCATCAGGATGCCGTCGTCGGTATCGGCGATGAGATCTTGCAGGTCCCAGGCCCCGGGTTCCAGGCTTACGTTGGTCATACGGATCAATGGGATGCGGTTCCAGGAAGCGGCCCGCATCGACCCGTTGGAAACCAGGTCCAGGCCGGATGCAGTCTCCCGCGACATCAGATACCCGACGAATCTCCCGCTCTCAACCACGGGCGTCGATTGTGCGGGGACCCCCTCATCGTCCCAGCCGTATGAGCCCAGGCCGGGCAGCCTGATGCTGTCGGCGGTGATGTTGACGTGTTCCGAGCCGTATCGGAAGTTGTTCAGCTTGTCGGTGGTGAGGAACGATGTCCCGGCGTAGGCGGCCTCTGAGCCCAGCACCCGGTCCAATTCAATGGCGTGGCCGCAGGACTCGTGGATCTGAAGCCCCAACTGCGAAGCGCCGACGATCAGGGTTGTAGTTGCCGACGGGCACTGGTCTGCCGACAACAGCGCAACAGCCTCGCTGGCGGTCTGCTCTGCGTTTCCGGCCAGGTCCATGTCCGCCACGAACTCCCAACCGGCACAGCCCTGCTGACGCATGGACTGAGGATACGAACGCCGCTGCACCTCGCCGTTGCCCCGGGCCGTGGCCATGATGCCGCCGCCAGCCTCGTAGATGGTCTGCTCAACGTGGGCGCCCTCGCTGTTGGCGAAGGATTTCCGTTCCTTGCTGAAGATTAGGTTTCCTGTCCTGGCTGAGATGCCCTTAACGGAGCCCATGCGCTCGTCCGCCGCCAACAACAGTCCCAGCTTCTCCTGCGCCGATACCGTGAAGGGGTCTACCTGGACAGGGGTGGTGTAGACGCCCTGGCTCTTCACAGGCGGGCCCAAAGACACAGGTCCACTGCTGGCCTGGGCTGAAGCCTTGGCGATCTCCACGGCCAGGCCGGTAACCCGGTCGATCTCCGCCGCGGTAATGATATTGGTGGAAGCGAATCCCCAGGAACCATTGACGATGACCCGGACACCCAAGCCGAGAGACTCGTCGTTACTGAGGGTATCGACCACTCCAGTGCGCACGACGAAACGCTCCTGGTTGGTCTCTACCAGCCTCACATCGCAATAAGATGCGCCTTTGACCGCCGCCAGGTCCAGGGCCCTTGATAGGAAGTCGTCCATGGGTGTTTTCATCTCCGAGATAGAAGATCCAAGTACCGTAATCGGTAAAAATTGCTATAAATCTAAGGTTATTCCAATTGCTATGTTGCGCATTCGATATAAATTTAACTGAATCTTGACTGATTTCTGACACTCACCCGCCGGGCGACGACAATATACAAGCGATTCAGCATTACCGATTTTAATGGAATCCGTTCGAATAAGTTGACATCATGAATACGCATATCTTATATTTCCGTATCCGCTTTCCGTATCTGAGCCTCCCGGTCGTTTGACGAGACATCCAAGTGTATATACGAGGATCTCAGCGCGACACGGCAAGATTGTACGTGCCGTGGCAGACAAGGGGAAGTGTCCCTCGTGTCAGAGGGCCTGAACCGCTTTCCAAAGAGCGTGTTATAGGGATCACGCACCGATCGACCGCAGTAATGTGGCCAAATCACCAAAGGAGGCAACTCGATGAGGAAGTTGCAGAAATTTTCGTTTCCAGTCCTGATTGGAATCTTTTTGTTGATCTTGGCCGCGTGTGGCGGCGATGATGACAATGGGGACGCGACCGATAGCGGCGGTTCCGGCAGCACCACCCCCGCGACAGCCGCTCCTAGCTCCAGTGGCACCACCGGCGAGTCATTCGAATTCCAGTACGTCTGCGTGAACCGGACCCTGCTTCCCTGCCAGGTGGTCCAGGAGTTCATGGACACAGTCAGAACACGAACTGACGGGCAGATCGATATTCAGTTGAGTTCCTACCCAGAGTTGGGAATCAGCGGTTTCGACATGATTCGTCTTCTTGAAGACGGAACCATCGGCTTGGGCGAGATCTATAGTGGTTTCGTCGGCGGTGAGTTCCCAGTCTTTGAGGCAGCCAATCTATGGGGCGTCTATGATTCGGTCGACCAATGGTTCGAGGCTTCGGAAGCATTGGAAGAAGACATCTTGTCACTCGTTAAGAGAGAGACGGACGGCGGGCAGATTGTAGGATTCAACTATTATTCGTCCAACTATTTCTTTACCAAAGATCCACTGACCACGCTGGATGACTTCGAGGGGGTCAAGACTCGAACTCACAGCAACGTGCTCTCTGACCTGATCGGACCCGACGGCTTGGGTGCCAATCCTCAGACGATGGCATTCGCCGATGTTTACCCCGCTCTTGAGCGCGGCGTCTTGGATGGCGCGGTGACCTGTGGTTCATGCGGTATCGGCCAAAAGTGGTTCGAGGTAACTAATCACCTCACCGGCCCGGTGGCGGGCACCTTCGCCCAGACGTTCATCACTTTCAACGGCAAAGAATGGAGGAGCCTTCCCGCCGACTTCCAGGCCATCCTTCTGGAAGAAGGTGTCCTGCACTCCGCGCGGGCAAAAGCCGCCGCTCTTGACTCTGATGTTGAATCAGAAGGGGACCTGATTGAACTGGGTATGACCCACGCCAACTTCACACCTGAAATGTTGGTCATCCTCAAAAACGCCGCTAGAGACGCCGTCATCCCCAAGTGGGCGGAGCGGGCAGGTGGATTTGAGTCTGAATCTGTTCAGTTGTACAACTCAAAGGTCGGTCCGATCACCGGACTGTACGTTCAACCAGACGGGACAGTCAGTACTAACGTCCAGTAAGAGAACGAACTCGATTCATTCTTGAACAGAGCGCAAAAAGAGGCGCCCCAACCGGGGCGCCTCTTTCTTGTTGGAGTATCGGAGGAAGCGATTCTTAGTTCGGTCGGAGTTTGAAGCGTTGGATCTTGCCGGTTGCGGTCTTTGGCAGTTCCTCGACGAAGTTGAACCACCTGGGGTATTTGTAGCGGGCCAGGCCGTCTTGGCAGTGCTTCAACAAGTCATCGGCCAGCGAATCTGAGGCGTCCTGGGCGTCGTTCAGCACCACGTACGCTTCCGGCTTGATCAGTTCGTCTGTGTCCGGCCGTCCCACGATGGCGGCCTCAAGCACTTTAGGGTGCTCGATGAGACGGCTCTCTATCTCCACCGGGGAGCACCAGATCCCGCCCACCTTCAGCATGTCGTCGCTGCGTCCGCAGTAGACGAAATAACCGTCGGCGTCCTCGAAGTAGGTGTCGCCCGTATTGAGCCAACCGTCCACCATGGTCTCCGCGGTCTTCTGGGGATTGTTCCAGTAGTGGGTAGACGTGGAATCGCCTTGGATCAGCAGCCTGCCCGCTTCTCCGGTGGGCACGGGCTGGTCTTCGTCATTCAGGATCTTCATCTGGTAGCCAGGCACGGGTTTGCCGCTGGTGCCCGGCCGGTGGTCGTCCAGCGTGTTGGAGATGAAGATGTGCAGGGCTTCCGTGGACCCGATCCCGTCCAGGATCAGAGTGTCCGTCTTCTCCCGCCAACGGCGGAAGATGTCGGCCGGCAGGGCCTCACCGGCGGAGACACAGCAGCGGACCGAAGAGAAATCTCTGGCGCCCTCGTCCAGCGCTCTGAGTTGAGCGGCGTACAGGGTAGGCACGCCGAAATAGATGGTCGGCTTGTGGTCTTCAATGATCTGGAAGGTCATATCGGGAGAGGGCCGCTGGCTGCTCAGCACGGCGGTGCCGCCCACCCAGAGGGGGAAAGTCATGGCGTTGCCAAGCCCGTAGGCGAAGAACAACTTGGCTGCCGAGAAGCAGATGTCCTCTTGGGCCATGCCCAGCGCGTCTTCAGCGTAATGGACGCAGGTGGCCACTATGTCGCGGTGGCGGTGCACGGCGCCCTTGGGACGGCCCGTGGAGCCGGATGAGTACAGCCAGAAGCACTCGGAGTCCTCAGAGGCAGGCGAAGGTTCCAAGTGCGAGGAATAATCTGCCAGCAGTCCGGACATCCCGCTGGGACCCTCGGTGCAGAGGATGAAGCCCGGCTGATGGTCAGAGGCGGCAAGGGCCGGAACGACCTCAGACTGATACTCCGGAGAATAAACCAGACCGGCGCATCCAGAATCCTCGATCATGAACCGGTAGTCGTCTGCCCGGAGGAGGGTGTTCAGGGGCACCGGTACGAGACCGGCTTTGATCGCGCCCCAGAAGATGTAGAAGAACTCAGGACAGTCCTTCACGACCATGAGGATGCGGCTGCCGGGCTCCGGGGCCAAGGAATCAAGCAGATTGCCGCACCGGTTTACCTGCTCAGCCAACCGCTGGTAGGTGACCGGCTTCTCCGCCTCAGAGCCGGGAGCGGCGTCGGCGTTGATGATGGCCGGGTAGCCGCCCCGCCCCTCATCCAGGTGCCGGTCGATCATGGTGACGGCCACGTTGAAGACCGGCGAGTATTCGATCTGGGACGGAGTGGGCCCGCGGTCCACAGATACGGTATTGGCAGCGATGGGTCCACTCATGAGACGCGCGCTTGCCTAGTTGAACCTGACGTATTCATAGTCCCAAGGCTTGCCGTTGATGCCGCGCACCGGCGGGGCTATCCAGGCGGCGATCTTTCCCGGCTCGGTCACCCGGTTCATCAGGGTGCCGACGAATGTCTGGTCCTCTTTCGTTGGCAGCCAGTCCCCGTGTTGGGCCTGCCATTCGGCCTCGGTCAGCACATCGCCGGACGGCGACACGTTGATGCCCGCCGACGCTCCTATATGGCGGTTGAAGAAGCGGTGGGGCAGGGTGAACCGGAAACCCACGCCGTGGGACTCCAGCACACCGTTCCAACGTTCCACACCGCGCTGCGAGTCTTTGATGTAGTCATCACGGAGACGCTCATTGACAGCGCTGAGGGCGGGCCTGTCCTCTTGGATGATGTGGCCGTCTTGGACCTGTAACACCGGCCAGATGCTGTCGTTCAGGCGGTGGTCATCGTCGAGTCTGGTTTCTTGGAAACGGCCCTTGAGACCGGAGTTGAAGTAGGTGGCGGCGTTGGTGGAAATCTCCTGCCCGAACAGGTCCACGGAGACAGAGAAGTGCAGATTGATGTACTTCTGAACGGTCTCCAGGTCCACAGCCCCACCTGCGCGCACCATCTTGGGGTCGTCGCTATGGACTTCTTTCATCACCTCACAGGTACGTTGGGCCACGCGCATGATGCCCGTCTCCCCGACGAACATATGGTGGGCCTCCTCGGTGAGCATGAACTGACAGGTGCGTGCCAGGGGGTCGAATCCCGACTCGGCAAGGGCGGCCAGCTGGTATTTGCCGTCACGGTCGGTGAAATAGGTGAACATGTAATAGGACAGCCAGTCCGGGGTGGGCTCATTGAACGCGCCCAGTATCCTGGGCTTGTCGGCGTCCCCTGAATGACGCTCCAACAACATCTCGGCCTCTTCCCTTCCGTCACGGCCGAAGTAGGCGTGGAGCAGGTAGACCATGGCCCACAGGTGGCGGCCTTCTTCCACGTTTATCTGGAAGAGGTTGCGCAGGTCGTATAGAGATGGACAAGTGACGCCCAGGTGGCGCTGCTGCTCCACAGAGGCCGGCTCGGTGTCACCCTGGGTGACTATCAGGCGGCGCAGTGGGGCGCGGTACTCGCCGGGAACATCCTGCCAAGCCTTTTCACCTTTGTGGTCCCCGAAAGTGATCGTCTTTTCCAAGTCAGGTTTGGCCAGAAAGATTCCCCACCGGTAATCGGGCATCTTCACGAAATCGAAATTGGCCCAGCCGTCGCGCTCAACGCTGATGGCCGTGCGCAGGTAGACGTCAAACCCGGTACTGCGGTCCGGGCCCAGCTCCTGCCACCACTTGAGGTAATTGGGCTGCCAGGACTCCAGTGCCCTTTGCAAACGCCGGTTGCTGGCCAGCCCCACGTTGTTGGGAATGCGCTCTGAGTAATCTATGTTGGAGTGTTCTACAGTCATGGTTTACTCGCGTTTTGCCGGGGCTGCAATCACACCCGGCCTTTGTCGAATTGAGTCTTGGCGCCGGTGCCGTATAGCTGCAGCGCACCCTGGTCGCCCGAGGCGTTGGGACGCTGAAATATCCAGTTCTGCCAGGCGCTGAGGCGTCCGAATATCTTGCTCTCCATGGTCTCCGGCCCGCCGAACCGCAGGCTGGCTTCCATGCCTGTGAGGGCGTCGGGAGAAAAGCTGGCCCGCTCTTCCAAGGCAAGCCGGACTTCGTCTTCCCAGTCTATATCGTCTGGTATGAAAGTGACCAACCCAAGATGAAGGGCTGACTGGGCGTCCAGGTCGGTCCCGATGTTTTCCTGCACAGCCGTAACAGAGTCGGGTTGTCCCAGGAAGCGGCCTTCGAGGCGGGTGATCCCATTTACCATGGGTAGAGGGCCGAAATTCATGCCTGTGGGCCGGACTGACGCCGGGATGTCGGGATAGTCGTAATCGTCTTCGAAAGTGCCGTCTAGCATGTAGCACCGATCGGCGGCCAGGGCCAGTTCCAAAAGGGCGCCGGTGAAACAGCTGCCAGGCTCGATGAGTGTCACCAGCGACCGTGAACTGACGTCCAGGCGTTTCAGCGTGCGCTTCAAGTAGAGGGTAATCTCCCTGACCAGCCAGTCTGAAGCGTGTTCCAGCAGCAGGTCGTCGTAAGCCGCCACGAGAGCGCTGTCGCCCCGGGTCCGGAACACCCAGGTGCCGGACTCGCTCTCGTTGAGCCTCAGGTGGAGGATGGCATCATCCAACTGCCGGGCCAACGCCAGCGGCCAGAATCTCTCCCCCTGAGCGTGAATGTCCTCAAGGTTCGCCGGTGGAGGCGTGGTTGGGCCCTCGATCAGGATGTGGGCCACCCCCAACTCCCGGTCCAGCTCTATCTTGACGTGGTCGTAGCTGACCTTATCTGCATCGGTCTTCCGTTCCAGGGTAGTTAGCTCGATGCCCTTGGCCGAGGCGGGCCGGTCTGACTTACCGGAAAGTTCTGCTGCCATCTCTGATACGGCCTGATCGAAGGAAGAGCGAGGCGAGAGTTGGTCAACCAGCCTCCATTCCACGGCCCGGCTGCCCCGTACTCCTTCTGAGGTCGTGCAGAGAAAGTCGGCGTGGTCGTGCCGGACCCCGCGTTTGTCTACCAGGCGTGTCAGTCCGCCGGTGCCTGGCAGAACGGCAAGCAGTGGCAGCTCTGGAAGGGAGACCGTGCTTGAACCGTCGTCGATCAGCAGGATGTGGTCGCAGGCCAGGGCCAGCTCGTAACCGCCGCCCGCCGCTGGGCCGTTGATGGCGCAGATATAGGTCTGGCCGGAATTCTCCGAGGCGTCTTCCATGGAATTCCGGGTCTCGTTGGTGAACTTACAGAAATTCACTTTGAAGGCGTGGCCCGACTGGCCCAGCATCTTTATATTGGCGCCGGCGCAGAAAACCCGGTCTTTGGCGGACGTGACAACCACCGCGCCGACCTCCGGGTGCTCGAACCGCAGCCGTTGAACGGCGTCGTAGAGCTCAATATCCACTCCCAAATCGTAGGAATTGAGCTTGAGTTCATAGCCTGGGGTCAGAGGTTGGTCTTCTTGGACGTCCAGGCTCAGCCGTGCTATTCGCCCTTCGATCTCCAGCCGCCAATGTTTGTACTGGGCGGGGCTGGTGGCGAAATCCACAAATACGCTTTTTGCGGTGGGCGTGTCAGCCATTTCGCTGGGTCCGTGCCGGAACGATTTGGTCAATCTTATCAGAACCGGCGCGTTCGAGCCGGTGCGTCACAGACAGCGTTGACAGGCGTCAGGGCCGTCAATACACTGCCGGGATACTTCGGAGATTGGAGAGCAGCCATGAAATACGGGTTCACGATACCGGGAAGCGGTCCTCTATCAGCCCCCGAGTCCATGAGAGCTCTCGTCCGCAGCGGGGAAGACCTTGGCTTCGACACTGTGGTCTGTCCCGACCACATCGTCTTCCCCAAAGACATCTCCTCTCCCTATCCCTACAACCCGGAGGCCGTCCACCCGGGGACCGTTGGTGGGGCGTGCCTAGACCAGCTGACGGTGCTGGCGTTCATCGCCGGCCAGACCACCACTCTGCGCCTTGGCACCAGCGTCATGATCGTGCCGCACCGCAACCCCATCGTCGCCGCCAAGGCCCTGGCCACCCTGGACGTTCTTTCCAACGGCCGGGTGACCCTGGGGGTTGGCGCCGGCTGGCTGCGTGAGGAGTTCGAGACGCTGGACCTGCCGTCATTCGACGAAAGAGGAGCCGTCACCGACGAATACATCCGGGCGTTCATCGAGCTTTGGACGTCGGACAACCCGGAGTTTGAAGGCAAGTACATCAATTTCTCGAATATACATTTCCTGCCCAAACCCGTGCAGAAGCCCCACATACCCATCTGGGTGGGCGGGGAGAGCAACCGGGCCATCAGGCGGACGGCGCGGATGGGCAACGCCTGGCATCCTTTGGGGACCAACCCAGACTTTCCGCTGGGCACCCCGGAGCTGCTCAAGGCGGCCATGGACCGCTTGGCGGCACGGACCGAGCGTGAAGGACGGGACCCTAAGAGCGTTGAGGTGGCCTTCCGGGTTTCCACCTTTGATCCCAATGCAGACGGCTCAGAGGGGATTCCCTTCTCCGGTCCGGCGGAAAAGGTTGCCGAGGATATCCGCGCCTACGATGCCCTGGGGGTTACCAACCTGATCTTCGACTTTGGCGGTGTGGCCAGTTCCAGGGTGGGCGACCCATCGGCGATCATCGCCATGCAAGAGGCGTTGGCGCTACAGGTCTGGCCCAAGGTCTAACTTGTGGGCTCATATCTTGAAAGCAGCCGACGTTTAAATATGGCCTTTGTCCTGATGGCCGTTTCGATTTCACCTTACGAATACCCATTTTGTATGAATTTAGTAAGGATTTATACTCACGGCTGTTAATCTTCGGCTCAAAGATATAGAATTGGCGCTTATCTGGTAGCTGATTGCCTGAATGCGCTCCGCATCTTGGGTTTTTGATTCAAAACGGGATTTACATGCGGTATTGGTGGTCCGAGTATGTCCCCTTCTCCTCAGGGTTCTAAAGAACTAGAGGTACTGGTTGAAGTCACAGAGATTTTAACCAGTAGTCTCCCATTTCCGGAAAGATGTGATTCGGTGTTGGCTGTTTTGGCCGAATTCACTGGTTCGGATATCGTCACGTTGCGTGAGTTGGACTCTGAAGCCGCGATTCTGAGCCTTGTCGCCTCCTACAGCCGCCTTCCGTCGACCCAAGAGATCCGGGAATTCTTGCCGGCCGGCACGTACCTGTCCGGTCAGTCATTGGAAACGGGACAGCCGGCAGCGGTCAACGATTATTCCGCCAAAGTACCGTCTCCTTCCGGGTATATCGCCGGAATCCGGTCCGCATTGAGTCTCCCGATTCAGCTAAATGGCGAATTGTTTGGAACACTGGGATTTGGATCAACTTCCACTGGCCATTACCAAGAGGATACCGTACGCGCACTCTCTTCATTTGCCGCTGCGGTCGGGATGATGATGGCCAAGGCGCAGCTTGAAAAGATTCACGAGATTGAGGCCAGTGTAGGGCGCATCGTCAGCGCCCCACTGGTCGGTCTAGATGTCTTTGAGCAATTTGCGGAACAGGCTGCGAAAGCGCTCGATTTTGATCGGTTCGTGTTGAATTCCGTCGATGTTGACAACGGCACTTTCGTTACTGAATTCATATTTGGTGAAGAGGCAGAGGGATATCCGGTAGGCAAGGTCCTTTCAAGTGAAGGAACGGCCCAGGATCTGGTGATACGTTCTAGGGCCGGACAGCGCGGAGCGTTGGATGAGCTGGACGATGGAGAACCCAGATTTCCAAATTCAGGATTCTTCGTAGATTCTGGCCAGCGTTATTTCCTTGGCGTCCCCTTGATAGTAGGGAATCAATTGGTTGGAACGATCGGATTCAACAGAGGTTCGGGCCCTTTTACCCGGAAAGATCTGCTAAGAGCTGAAAGGCTAGGTGTTCTCGTAGCCGGCGCGTTCGCTGATTACAAACAACAGGAATTCAGAGCTCAGGCCGAACGGGAGATCAACCGAAATAGAACGATACTCGAAGTCGAGGCCGCAATAGGTAGAGTTCTGACTTCACCTCTGGAAAATTCCGAATTATTTGAGGAAATGAGGCAAGAGCTCAACAAGATGCTTCCCGTGGACAGGCTTGTGATCGCGAGCGTGGACCTGGACACACAGACTTTCAACCAGGAATTCAGCGAATTCTTTAACAATCCCGATATGATGGCCGTCGACAATACAGGCCAGCCATATTTCGGATCGATAACCGGAGAGGTCATCAAGACCGGAGTATCCCAGATATTTCATTCCGACGACACTCGGATAGTATCCGGAGATTTGCCACGCGCTAAGGCGGTGATAGAACAGGGCTACACTTCCATGCTGGCGACCCCTCTTGGGTACGAGGGAAAGATCATCGGCACGATTATCTGCGGGAGGAGAGACGGGAAATACGGCGATGAGGACATGGTTGCGGTAGAGCGTATCGGGACACTGGTGGCAGGCGCACTTGCCACCTTTAGGATTGCCAAAGAGCGAGACCGGGCCCAATCGGCCCGCGAAGAAAGTGAGCGGCGAAACACAATCATCCTTGAGGTGGAGGCCAATATCGGCCGGATATTGAGTTCATCACTGAGCAGTCCTGGTTCAGCCCAGTCTCTTATGTTGGAGCTCGCTGAAATCATACCTTTGGACAGGTATGTCATCTTGAGTACTGACCTTGAAACGGAGACGTTCACTCAGGATTTCCATTCGTTCTTGTACGACCCTGCTTTGATCCTGGCCAACAACCAAGGCCAGACCTACGTCGGATCATTAACTGGGGAGATCATTCGAACCGGGGTTGGTCAGACGATCCATTCCGATGACCCGCGGTTGTCAACCGGTGAGTTGCCGCTGGCCCAAATGGTGTTTCGTCAGGGTTACCGGTCGTTGATGGGCGTGCCGCTAAGATACGAAGGACGTATCATCGGCGTCTTTGCCTGCTCTAGGTCCGTTGGCGAGTACGATGAAAACGATGTCAACATCGCTAACCGAATCGGGACCATATTGGCCGGGGCTCTTGCTACATTCAAGATAATCGACGAGCGAGACCGGGCCCAATCGGCCCGCGTCGAAAGTGAGATGCGCTATACGGCTATCCTTGAGGTGGAGGCAGAGATCGGCAGGATCTTGAGCTCTCCGATTGGCATAGCCGACGTATTTGACCGGTTCGCTATGGAGATCCGAAAGCTGATCTCATTCGACCGTGTTACCATCACTGGAGTCGACCTTGAGGACAAAGTATTCACCCAAGATTTTCTCCACCTGACCGGTGACGAGAGGTACAACCTGGGCGGAGGGCGGTCATACGAGGGCACGGTCGTAGGGGCCGCAGTAGAGTCAAGTGAGACAGTGATCATCAGTGCTGGTGATGACCGGCTTCAAACTCCCGAATTCGACAAAGTTCCACCCCATCTGGAGAATGGCCAGACTACGTTCATGGCTGTTCCGCTTGTGTCCCAAGACCAGATGATAGGTGCGTTGGCCTTTTCACGGTCGGGCGAACACTACACCAAAGACGACCAGGACCACGCTGAGCGGCTGGGCGCTCTGATCGCCGGGCCCATGGCCGGGCACGTTTTTGAGCAGGCGCGGTTGCGGGCAGAGGAGAGTCAGAAGGAGAGCGAAGCGCTCTTGGGACAGATCGCTGACAGCATCGGAGGCGTGTTTTGGTTGGTTGACCTAGACCCTCACCGCCTGGTCTACGCGAGTCCACGGGCCGAAGAGGTGTGGGGTCTGCCGTTATCCGAGATCTACGATGATTTCTCCTACATATTCAGCAATATCCACCCAGAAGACCGGGAAGAGATTCGGAATGACAGTGCCGTGGCCGACAAGTCCGGCTACCTTGATATTGAATACCGGATATTCAAAGAGGACGGCGAGGTCAGATGGATACGGAGCCGGGGATTCCCAGTTCGGGACAACGGTCAAGATTTCTCCAGAATGAGCGGGTTCGCCGAGGACGTCACCGATCGAAAAGCGGAACTGGAGCGAATAACAGAGGCCGGACGTCTGCTTTCTGTCGGAGAATTGGCATCGGGCGTGGCCCACGAGATCAACAACCCGTTGGCCGCCATCAATCTTTATTCCGAAGCCCTGATGGACCAGCCGCTGCCAGACGATGTGAAAGAGGACCTCAAGGTTATCTCTGCCCAGGGTAAAAGGGCTGGCAACATCGTCCGAAACCTATTGCAATTCGCCAGAAATTCGTCGCCCGAAGTGACCTCGGTTGATGCCAAGGAGTTCATAGACCGATGTGTGGCACTGAAGAGTCATGACTTCCGCGTCAACAACGTATCTGCCACCACGAAAGCCATCTTGGACACCCCTTCCATCGAGATCGATGAACAGCTGATGACCCAGGTTATCCTGAATATCCTGAGCAATGCAGAACAAGCCTGCGTAAAGGCACATGGACGGGGTCACATAACGATCTTGGTCCAGGAGACCGGTAGTTCGATTCGGATAAGCATCTCCGATGATGGGCCCGGTATCTCAGAGGAGATTCTCCCAAAGGTATTCGACCCATTCTTCACAACCAAAGAAGTGGGTTTTGGGACGGGCTTAGGGCTGAGCGTCTCCTATGGAATCATCGCGCAGTTGGGTGGTTCATTGTGGGTTGAGAGCGACGGTAAGAGTGGGGCGGACTTCCACATAGAGATCCCGGCGATGAGGACTGAGGAATCGCCCGAAACCGCAGATCCACTAGGCCCGGCGTCTGAATCGGCCTCGCAACCCCGCATCCTGGTGGTTGATGATGAGCGAGACCTTCGGAATATCCTGGAGAGGATATTGATTCGCCTGGACTATGCCGTTGACCAAGCTTCCGACGGTGAAGAGGCCTGGGGAAAATTGCAGCAAGCCGAATATGATTGCATCCTGCTCGATATGCGCATGCCCGGAACCGGGGGCCAGGAATTGTTCGAGCGATTGTCCGCTTCAGACCCAGGGACGTCCTCAAAGGTCATCTTTTTGACCGGCGATCTGGCGAACGATAATACACGGCGATTCCTTGGCCCCTTGGACAACCTGGCGCTTGCCAAGCCGGTGTCGATCGAGGACTTGGAAGAAGCCTTGGGCTTGTTCACCCGAAGGGTTGCCGGCTAAGAAGCCGTCAGAAAGCCAGCCGACCATCGCCCCACCGCTTCAGCGGGACTTATAGACCGGGTCCCGTTTCTCCCGGTAGGCTGTCATCGCTTCATCATGGTCGGGCGCGGCGATGGCGATGGACTGGCGGTGCAGGTATTCCTCGAAGAATTGGCCGTGAGGCAGGTCTTGATAGGCTGAGAGCATCAGCTTCGTCTGCCGGGCGCCCTCGGAGCTGAGCGCAAGATACCGCTGGGTGACTGCCTCCACTTCCCGTTCGAACTCAGACGCTTTAACGGCGTAGTCCACCAACCCTATGCGCAACGCTTCCACGCCGTCCACGTTCTCCCCTGAGATCGCCATGCGCTTGGCCCGGCCCAGGCCGACGTACCGGGGCAGCCGGTAGGTGCCCAGCCCTGGGATGAACCCTTCTTTTGCTGCCGGCAGGCCCAGCACCGCATCCTCGGTTGCGATGCGTATGTCGCAGGCCAGCGGGAGCTGCAGCCCACCTCCCAAGGCGAAACCCTGGATAGCGCAGACGATCAGCTTGTCTGACCGCTCAAGGAGCCGCAACGCCTGGTCCCACTGATAGAAGTAGTCGTGGGGGGTCTCCTCCGCCGATAGCTCCTTGAGGTCTATGCCGGTGCAGAAGGCCCGTCCGTTGCCCCGGACGAGCACGGCCCTGGCGTGGGGGTCGTCATGGATGGCCTGGGCCGCTTGATGAAGGTCCAGCGTGCCCTGGTAGTTGACGGCGTTCAGGACCTCGGGCCTGTCTAGGGTGAGACGGATCAGTTCGCCGTCCGTCTCGTACTTCATGGTCTGCAGTTCCATCGTTCGCCTCCCTGGGGTCGGGATTCGCCTAGATCTGCCGGTTATCTATCACCCGGACGGCTTTGCCCTCGCTGCGGGCGATCTCTCCGGGGCCAAGTATGGTCACATCGCAGCCGATGCCCAGCGCGTTACGGAGGCTGGTACCCAACACTCCCCTGATCGCGGCGTGCTGACTAGGGTCTTCTGCCGACTCAACCCTGATCTCCAAGTCGTCCATGTGGTCGGCTCCCCTTTCCACCACCAACTGGTAATGAGGCTCCACCTGACTCATGCCCAGAAGCACGGTCTCGATCTGGGACGGGAACACGTTCACGCCCCGGATGATCAACATATCGTCGTTGCGGCCCAGCACCTTTTCCATCCTGACCGTGGTGCGTCCGCAGGGGCATTCGCCTGGGATGAGCCTGGCCAGGTCGCGGGTCCGGTAGCGGACCAGCGGGAGGGCTTCTTTGGTGACACAGCTAAAAACAAGTTCTCCCTGCTCGCCCAGCGGCAAGGGCTCAAGGGTTTCGGAATCTATGATCTCAGGTATGAAGTGGTCCTCGGCTATGTGCATACCGGTCTTGTGGGTGCATTCCATGGCCACAGCCGGCCCGATGACCTCGGATAGGCCGTAGATGTCCAAGGCCGCGATTCCCAGGCGGGACTCTATCTCGGTCCGCATCTGCTCCGACCATGGTTCCGCGCCAAAGATTCCTACTCGAAGCGGCCCGGCTTGAACGTCATACCCAGCCTCGGCGGCGCCTTCAGCCAACACCAGGGCGTAAGAAGGGGTGGCGCAGAGGACAGTCGAGCCGAAATCTTGCAGCAGCAAGACCTGCCGGGCTGTGTTCCCGGCGGAGGTCGGCACCACCGCTGCGCCCAGTTTTTCGACACCGTAGTGCAGGCCGAGACCGCCGGTGAACAGCCCATACCCGTATGAGTTCTGGACGATGTCATCTCTGGTTACGGCGGCCAGAGAGAGAGCCCGGGCCGCTAGACCGGCCCACATCTCGATGTCGTTGGCTGTGTAGCCGACGACTGTGGGCTTGCCGGTTGTCCCGCTGGAGGCGTGGATGCGCACCACTTCAGCCATGGGTCTGGCGAAGAGGCCGAACGGGTAGTTGTCGCGTAGGTCCTGTTTGTTGGTGAAGGGCAGGCGCGCCAGGTCACCGAGTGAATTGATGTCCTTTGGGTCGATCCCTGCTAATTGGCCGCGATAGAAGGGGACCTGTTGTTTGACGTTGGCCAGGCACGTTCTCAGCCGTTCCACCTGGAGACGCTCCATCTCTTCCCGTGAAATTGTCTCGACTGCTTCCCTGGCCGGTGAATGCACTGCGCCTCCATGCTCCCGGATAGTTGGTGCAGTATATCGCCGATTGACCGGCCACGCACAGGCGCATACAATTGGCCCACCAAATCGGAGGTGACGCCTACGTGCCCGTTTCGGTCAAAAATTCCGAGGTCCTTTTTGCGGCCATAAGGTCCGCTGGGATAAGTCTGTTGTCGGCCCTGCCGGAGACTTGGTTGGTCCATGTGATGCAGATGGCCGAAGACGACCCGGACATGACCTTGATCAGGCTCAATAAAGAAGAAGAGGGCGTTGGCATCTCTTCGGGCGCTCACTTCGCCGGCCGGAAGTCGGCCATGTTGATGCAGAACCACGGGCTGCTTACCTCGGTGAACGGCATCGTCTCCGTGGCCCAGCTCTACCGCATACCCCTGCTGATGTTCATCAGCTACCGAGGCGAGATGGGCGAGAGTGACCCGTGGCAGACCGAGGGTGGGCGAGTCACCGAACCGCTGCTCCAGTCCTTGGGCATCACCTACCGCAAACTGTCCGACCCGGCGAAGATCAGCCACGAGATACAACAGGCCCAGACCCTGGCCGAAAGTTCGCTGCGCCCGGTGGCCCTACTGCTGACCCGGGACCTGATGTGGGAGGAGTGATGCTGAGGGAAGAGGCGCTGAAAGCTGTATACCCACGGCTTAAAGACCAGGTGGTTGTGACCATCATGGGCGCTGTTGCCGTGGAGCTTTACAACCTGGGGCACCAGCCGAACTTCTTCTATCTGGAGCACGGCATGGGCCTGGCGTCGTCCATGGGCCTGGGGCTGGCCGTGTCTCTGCCGAAGGAGAAGGTAACGGTGCTGGACGGCGATGGCTCCGTGCTGATGAACCTGGGGTCGTTGAGCACACTGGCGCGTTACCGGCCGCCCAACCTGACACACTGGATATTCGATAACGAGAGCCTGCTATCGGTGGGCGGGTTTCCGACGGCCACCGGTACCGGTACCGACCTGGCGGGTATCGCAGAGAAGGCCGGGGCGGAGCATGTAGCCTTGGCCGACACCATAGAGGCCGCCGAGCAGGCGTTCGCCGAAGCCTCCGAGCGGGAAGGACTGTCGGTGATCGTCTCCAAAGTGGAGCCCATCGGGCCTCCGTCCTTTGCTATGGACATCGGCCTATTGGAAAACCGCTTCGAGTTTGCCCGCCATCTACAGGGTCTGACGGGAGCGTAAGACCGGACCGGAAATATCGATTTTGCTTCTGAGTCCACGGGTATGTTAGTGTACCGGCGGCAGACTCAACGGGAATCTGGGCGCCAAGTCAAATGTGAGCTTTTTTCAATGCCAGAAAGAGACGTAGTTCTCGAGGTTAACGACCTTCATACGTACTTCTTCAACCGCCGTGGAGTGACCAAAGCGGTTGACGGCGTGAGTTTTTCCATCAAGGAAGGCGAGACCCTGGGTATCGTTGGGGAATCGGGCTGCGGCAAGACGATGACCGCCCTCTCCCTGTTGCGGCTGGTCCCAAAGCCGGCGGCGCGGATAGTTTCCGGGGAGATTCTTCTGGACGGCGACGACTTGGCCCAGATATCCGATAACGAGATGCGGGAAGTGCGTGGCCGGAAGATATCCATGATCCTCCAAGACCCGCAAACCTCCTTGAACCCGGTTTTTACCATCGGAAACCAGTTGGCGGAAGCCCTGGGCGCCCACGGCAACACCAGCCGTAGAGACATCGTTGGAAGGGCGGTCGAGGCGCTGAGAAACGTGAGAGTGGCGGCGCCGGAGCGAAGACTGGAAGACTATCCCCATCAGATGAGCGGGGGTATGAAGCAGAGGGTCATCGGGGCGATCGCCGTTTCCGCCGCCCCAAAGGTCATCATCGCAGACGAACCGACCACCGCTTTGGACGTTACCATCCAACTCCAGTACCTGAGACTTTTGAAAGACATCCAAGAGGAGACCGGGCTGGCCATTATCTTCATAACTCACGACTTCGGAATCGTGGCCCGGATGTGCGACCGCGTGGCCGTGATGTATGCCGGCAAGATCGTGGAGCAGGCGGACGTGAGAGACCTGTTCAACAAGCCTCTTCATCCCTACACCCAAGCGCTGATGAACTCTGTGCCCAAGATGGACCGCACCGAACGTCTCTTCCAGATAGATGGTCAGCCGCCGCCCCTGTGGGACCTGCCAGAGGGGTGCCGCTTCGCTTCCCGGTGTGCGCATGCCACGGACCTGTGCCGCTCCGGATACCCCGAGGAGAGCAGTCACGAGAACGACCATTTTGCGTCATGCTGGATGCTACAGCCGGAATGGAATAACTAGGCGCCTGGAGGACTTCGTTGGCCAAAGAACTGCTCAGGGCTGAAAATCTGGAAAAATACTTCCCCGTTACCAAAGGGCTGGTCTTGATGAAGACCATCGGCCACGTGCGGGCAGTCGACGGAGTGAACTTTACTATCAACGAGGGGGAGACCCTCGGTCTGGTGGGAGAATCGGGCTGCGGCAAGACCACCACGTCCAAGTTGCTGCTGCGGTTGGAAAAACCGACCGGCGGGCAGATCTTCCTTGAAGACAGGGATATACAGGAGTTCAGCGGACAGGAATTGAAGGATTACCGGACGCAGGTGCAGGCGGTGTTCCAAGACCCGTGGTCGTCCCTGAGCCCCAGGATGAAAGTTAAGGACATAGTTTCGGAAGCGCTGGTGGTGAACCGGGAAGTCACTCCCAAGGACGCTTATGACCGGGTCCAAGAAGTGATGGCACAGGTGGGTCTGGCGCCCGAGCAGGCCGAACTCTATCCCCATGAATTCAGTGGAGGCCAGAGGCAGAGAGTGGCGGTCGCCAGCGCTTTGGCATCCTCGCCCAAGCTCATTATCTTGGATGAACCGGTATCAGCTCTGGACGTTTCCATCCGGGCCCAGGTGATGAACCTGCTGGTGGACTTGCAGCAAGAAACCGGCGTGGCCTTCCTGCTGGTGGCCCACAACCTCGCTACGGTGCGCTACATGGCCCATCAGACCGCGGTGATGTACCTGGGTAAGATCGTGGAATACAGCCCCACCGAGGAACTGTACGACAACCCGCTCCATCCCTACACCAAGGCCCTGTTCTCGGCAGCTCTGCCCGCCCATCCCGATGACCTGGGGGATGAGATAGTGCTGACGGGAGAGGTCCCTTCGCCGATCAACCCGCCTTCCGGCTGTAACTTCCACCCCAGGTGTCCGTTTGCCATGGACCGTTGTTCGGTGGAAGAGCCGGCGCTGAAAGAAACGGGCAGCGGCCATCTGCTGTCCTGTCACCTCTACGACTGAACAAGCCCCCAGCCTTCTAAATACCGGCAAAAGAAAACGGCGCACTCGACCAGAGTGCGCCGTTTTGCTTTCAGATGTTCTTAGTGTTGCCGGGTTTAGATACTGCGTTGTTTGGGGTCCAGACGTTCCCGCAGCCAGTCGCCGCAGAGGTTGAACGCCAACACCACCAGCATGATCGCGATTCCAGGCGCGGTGGTGACCCACCAGGCGGTGGAAACGTATTCCCTGCCATCGGCCAACATGGAGCCCCACGCCGGCGTTGGGGGTGGTATGCCTGCCCCGAGGAAGCTCAACGAAGCTTCGACGATGATGACCCAGCCCACCTGAAGGGTAAGCAGGACGATCAACGTGGGCATCACGTTGGGCAGTAGATGCCGCATCATGATCCGCCAGTCAGAGGCCCCTGAGACCCTGGCACGGGCGATGAAGTCCCGCTGCATAAGTCCAAGCACTTCTCCCCGTATCACACGGGCGTAACGGGCCCACAACACCAGAGATATGGCCACAATGACGTTCATCATGCTTGGGCCCAGCACCATCACCAACAGGATGGCGAAGAGGATCAGAGGGAACGCTAAGGTGATGTCGGCCATCCGCATTAACAGCGTGTCTATCTTTCCGCCGTAGAACCCTGCCGTCAGGCCGATAAGTGTCCCGAAGCCTCCGCCGATGGTCAAAGCCGCCGCGGCGATGATGATGGAGACCCGGGTGCCGTAGATTATCCTGACAAGCACGTCACGGCCCAGCGGGTCTGTGCCCAATGGGTGAGAGAGAGTGCCGCCTTCCTGCCAGAAGGGAGGGATCAATCGTTCTGGCAAGCTGACTTTGTAGGCGTCGTGGAATGTTATGAGGTCCGCGAAGATAGCGGACAGGATGAACACCACGATGATAGTCAGTGGAATGAGGGGCGCACCTTTCAGCCCGCCGATCACCTTTTTCCAAATGCTGACTTCTACCGGTTGTAGAGCGGCGTTTTCTACTGCTTGAGCCATATCGACCTACCCTAACCGGATGCGTGGGTCTAAATACGCGTACGCGATGTCGACCAGCAAGCTGGTGGTGATCACTATACCGGCTGAGATCATCACCACTGCTTGCACCACGGGGAAGTCGCGGAAGACGATCCCCTGGAACAATAACCGGCCCATGCCGGGCCAGGCAAACACTACTTCAACCAGGATGCCCAAGGTGATCAAAATGGCGATGTAGATACCGCCCAGTGTAACCACGCTGATCAGGGAGTTCCTGAGCGCATGCTTCCAGACCACTTTGAACTCGGAAAGGCCCTTTATCCGGGCCAGCTTGATGTATTCGCTGTCCAGCGCCTCCAGCAAACTGGAGCGCAGCAGTCGGGTGATGGCCGCCACGGTGAAGAAACCAAGGCTGAAGGCCGGCATGATGTAGTGGGTTAACCCACCCATGCCGGAACTGGGCAGCCAGCCCAACTTCACGGTGAATAGCTGTATCAAAAGCATCCCCAGCCAGAAAACGGGAATAGCTTGGCCCAATACCGCTATACCTGTGCTCACGGTGTCGATCCACGTCCCTTTGTAGACGGCCGACAACACGCCCAACGGTATCGAAATGAGTATCACGATCACGAAGGCCGCGCCGATCAACTTGATGGAATTGGGAAGGCGGTCCTTTACCAGTTCCGAGACTGGAGTCTTGCTCCTCAAGGAGTCTCCAAAACTACCTTGAGCATAGTCTCCGATGAACCTGCCGTATTGCACGATCAAGGGCTGGTCCGTGCCCATGGCATGTTGCAGGTCTTCAAGGGCTTCGCGGCCGGCGTCGGGCGGCAGCATCAAGAGCGCAGGGTCCCCAGTGAGACGCACCATCAAGAAGATGACTATGGAAAGCACGAAGAGGGCGAGCACCGCCTCTCCAACTCGTCTGATTATGTATCGCTGCATTGCCTACCGTGGTTGGTTTCCGGTTGGGAGGTTCTGACATCGGGATCGGGGTCCGGTCTCGATGTCAAAACCTCCCTGGGTAGAGCATCTACCCAGGGAGGTTTGATCGATCAACGCGGTCGTTAACGAACGATCAGGTTAGTGAATCCGTCGTCCCAGACCCGCTTGCCCAGGTCCCATGCGGATATGCGTTCGTTGGTCGCATATGAGATGTTCATGTTGCAGCAGGTAAGTGACGAGTAGTTGTCGTACAGATATTTGTACAGGGCTTCGCTGCCCTTGACCACGTCGTCGGGCAGGATGGAAGCCTCCCAGGCTTCGATCAAACGGTCGATCTCGGGGTCATGGGTCGATGTGAATGCCCCGTCTGTGTGGTTGAGCACCCTCATCACGCCCTGGAATCCGGCAAGGGGCCGGTTGGGAGCGGCAAGGTAGCCGCTGCCATTGTCCAGGGTGTGCGCCAACCGCTCTTGGCGGTAGGAAGCATACTCGGTGGGAATGATCTTCACGTTGACGCCGATCTCTTCGAGATAAGCGGCCACGGCCTCAATGAACCGGGGACCCTCGGGCACGTCAGCCCTGGGGTAGGACCGGATCGCGATCTCTTCGCCGTTGTAAGCCGAGGCATCCAGGAGTCGCTTGGCCTCTTCAGGATCGTATGGGTAGGGAGTCAAAGAAGAGTCGACTCCGGGAGCGATGTCGGGCCAGGGATACGTCACGGCCGGTGAGCATTCTCCGGCGAAGATGAATTCGCAGAGCTCTTCCCGGTTGATGGCCAGGTTGAAGGCCTTTCTGACGTTGATGTCTTTGTAGGCCGAGTTGTCCCGCCACTGCTCGTGGAAGTACAGGCCCAAGACGCTGGCGCCGTTCTTGCTGAAGATGTTCAGCCCATCGGACTTAAGCTGGGGCGCCCGTTCGCGGGAGACGGAAATCACATCCACCTCACCGGCTTTAAGGGCGGCTATCCTGGTGCTTTCTTCGGGGATGATCCGGAATACTACAGTGTCCCAGACGGGGACGCCGTCACGCCAGTGGGTTTCCTGTGCTTTGAGTTCCATGAAGTCGCCCTTCCGCTGGTCGACCCAGGTGTAGGGTCCGCTGCCAATGGGAGATTTGGCGAATTCGTCGTTGCCGACAGACTCGGTGTAATTCTTGGGCTGGATAAGACCCTCGACGCCCTGGATGTCGGAGAGGTCCCAGTTGAGGAACCCAGAGGGCTTCGAGGCTGCTATGGCCAACTCAGTAGGAGAGACCACGGTGATCTGGTCCGGGCTTGCGATGGAGGCAGTGACCTTGGTCTTGTAGGAGGCCACTGAATCTTCGCTGGTCATGAGCCCGATCGAGAATTTGACATCTTCCGCGGTTAGCGGGTCGCCATTGTGGAACTTGATGTCGTCTCTAAGGGTGAAGGTCCAATTCATGGCGTCTGCGCTCATGGACCAATCCTTTGCAGCGCCAGTGCCTTTGTCCACTTCACCGTTGTCATTGGTGCCGGTCAATGCGTCAAACATGAAACGCATGTAGGCTTTGCCAAAGGCGAATTCCTGCCACACGCTGGGAGTTTCGTTTCCAAGATCTGTTAGAGCGATGGTCAGTTTGCCTTCAGGTTTCGCTGCCGCCGGGACCGACGTGGCAACCGCGGTTGTGGGCGCGGGTACGCTGGTTGCAGACGACCCGCTGCTAGGGGCTTGGGTCGCCTCGGATTCCGATGAAGATCCGCAGGCCACTGCTACGATAAGCATCATTGCAGTGAGCATAGAGATCAGAAATGGAATGCGAAAAATCCGGTTGTTAGCCATTGTTCCTCCCCAATATGTTTTTCCTGGTGAGCTCGCGATACTCGCGTGTATCGCGGTGCCCAAAAAGACCATGAGACGCAGACGTAACCCCAGGTTCCGCGAAGAATAAGCGACCGAGTTGATTTAGTCAACCAAATCCTACCCAGACGGGAAAGGCGTTGAGGCCCGCTATTCAGGCATCGATCACGCCTGGGTTAACCGCGGCCCGCTGGTTAGTCGAGGGAAAAGGGCTCGCCGTTCAAGGTCAAAGTCTCTTCGAAGGGTGTGGGATTGGCCACCGCCGCTCTTACCCAGCAGCCGTTCTTGGCGTTCCGAAGCATGGCTGCAACTTTCTTCGGCTCGTCAGGCGATTCTATCTCGTACCTGGTCTCAACTTTGGGCGCACCGGCAAGGATAGTACCGGCTAAGACCGAGCCTGAGATATCGAAATGCACCGAGGCTTCTGCCCGGACCTTGGTGATATTGATCTTCATTAAGTGAGAGTACCTCTCAATCTGGGTCATCTCTCAAAAAAGGATTGAAGCCGCGAAATAATGCAACGGGGCCGGAGCGGTGGCGTTGCCGCCGATGGCCTCGGGCTCATCGCACATGATCTCGAACCCGCGTACCTTGGCCCTCCGGAGCATATTGCCCAGGTCGTCGACCTCGGCTTCGATCACCATCGAACGGCTGCTTTGCCCCGCTGGAATAGGTTCGTAATTTGGGCCTGATCCTGTTGTCATGAATAACCTCTTAGATCTTATTGGGATGCCTAGAGCGCAAACATTCTAAAGACAATCGTCTGGAAATTCCATGCTGTACGCGCCTGAAATAACCCTGGCTACAAGACCGCCTCGGCCACTCGCTCCAAGGCTTCGTGGGCCGACTTCTCATCGGTGGTGTTCAGCATGTGGACCACACGGTCCGCGTCTGCATCGGCAAACCGGCGGTTCATCTCCCGGTCGTGGGGCGCGTCCCACATCGTGATGTTCAGCTTTGAGGTGTCACGTCCGCGCGCCGTCATCAGTTCCTCGATGCGCATTCGAGCGCCGGACAGCTTATCCGGGTCCTCGTACTGGGACGTGTTGCGGGCCCTGGGGAGCCAACCGTCGCCGTAGGCTGCGATGCGGCGGGCGGCGCTCTCAAGCTCGCCGCCCACAAAGATGGGTGGATGAGGCTTCTGCACCGGCTTGGGAGCGCAGACCAAGGGAGGAAAATCGATATATTCACCGTGGTATTCGGTGATCTCCGTGGTCCACAGCTCTTTCATCACATCCAGGTATTCGCGGGTCTGCTTCCACCGGTGAGGAAAGTCTGCGCCTAGAATCTCGGACTCACCTTTGAGCCAACCCGCGCCAACCCCAAATAAGAACCGGCCGTTGGATATGTGGTCCAGGGTGGCTACTTCTTTGGCCAGGCGGATCGGGTTTCTCTCCGGCACCAGGCAGATGCCGGTCCCCAGCTTGATCTTCTGGGTGACCGTGGCGGCCCCGGCCAGGAATAGAAGCGGATCGATGATCTGGTTGATGCCGCCCTCGGCATAGAATTTGGGTATTCCTCCCTGCCGCCCAGTGGCCGGCGCGACTTTGAAATCGATGGGCACGATCCCGTGTTCGGGGGCCCAGAGAGACTCGAATCCCAGTTCCTCAACCTTGCGGGCCAGGTCCATGGTGTTGAAATCATGCTGGGTCATTAACAGAGCGATTCCGATATCCATGACACTCCTAGGGTTTGGCGTTGTTGTGAGAGGCGGACGAACAGGCACAATAAAAGTCCTCCTCTACGCGCTGTAAAGGAGGACTTTAAGATCGTTGGCAGTTGATCGGGGCGCTAGGGGAAAAGCTGTTCGCCAGTGTCTGCGTCAGATACCGTGATAGCCGCAACCGGGCAGTTTTCCGCCGCTTCCAGAATCAATTCTTCGGTATCGCCGTCTGGGTCGGCGGATTGTGCCTGCCGGTCTTCGTTCAGATCAAAGGCTTTGGTGGCGATGGTGATGCACATTGCGTTGCCCACGCAGATATCGTGGTCGACCGATACAGAGATCTTTCTAGCCATGGTGTTTCAACTCCGAAGATAGAGTGTTGTGGCTCGTGATACCGATCTGGATAAGCAGACTGCGTTTCCAGGGCTTTTCGCCAGGTCAATGAGCTTGGCAGTTGGGCCCGAAATTCAGCCTGATTACCAGGTTGGGCGCATTCTATCAGCGGGGTAATGGGTGGTCAACCGAGGTTGGGCTAGGAGGTCCGTTTAGGTCAGCACCACTTTGGCCGCCGGAAGGCCTTGGGCGGGCCGCCGGGCAACCGTGGACGAAATTTCTTCACACTCAGCGGCAACCGGTCCAGGCCGTCTAACTGCGCGGCAGTCCTGGGCGCCGGGGCTGGCGTTATGACCCGCCATCCGCTGGTGAGATTTTTCTTGTTCATATCAACCGGTCCATGATCGCAGGCGGTTTAGCTGACTGCATCATACACTCTGGCCAAGGGGACTTTATGAATCTGGCTGACGAAGGCCCGTACTGCCATGATCCTTCGCTCCTCGTCTGTGCCCCCGAGGATGCCGAGATTCTGGTACAGGGAATCCGAATGGCCGGCCAACTCTGGTTGGTCAAGATGCAACGTTCCGCAGATGCGTTCGTCGTCGTAACCGTCAGCCATGAGGCCCAAGATGTCTTGTTCTGTATCGCTGAGGCTGGTGTTTAACGTATCTGAGTATTTGCAGTACAACCGGGCCAATCTCTGGACGATTCCAGAGTCCAAGACGCTGTGGCCATTGTAGACAGCCTCCACTACGCTGACCAGACCGGTAACGTCGGAGATGGAGTGTTTGAGCAGATAAGCCTTTCTATCCACTCCGTTCTGCATGAGGTCTGCGACGAAGGTCAGGTCGTCATATGAAGAAATCACGATTATGGCGGTGTCTGGGAGCCGCTTTCGAATCTCATGGGTGGCCTTGATACCGTCCAACTTGGGCATCCACACGTCTAGGATCGCTACGTCGGGCTTGATATCATCGGCGATCCAAACCGCCTCCTCGCCGTTTTCGGCCATCGCCGCGACCTGCATGTTTGGCTGGGACTCGAGTATCCGTTTGTAAGCGATCCGCATGAATTCAGAGTCGTCGGCGATCAGGACCTGTAGTTCCTTCATATCTATCTCTTGCGCTCAATCTTGGGGGTAAACAGCGGTAGGGGCCTGCGTTGGCAGGTATCCGCTTCCAGCCTGGGGCCCTGAATGGTTCATGCCCTACAATATTTCTAGAGAGTTCTGACCTTAATAGCAATATATGAAGCCAAACCAGGCGTAAAATAGCCTGTTTTACCTTTGCAGGACCAGTGGAAAAACCAGGGGCTGTGGGAGGTCAGCGAGGTTTGGCGTTGGCGAGGGGGCTTCGGTCCATGAGCTGATGTTTCTGACCGTTGACCATCAGATCGGCGGTCATCTCGGCCAGAACGGCCGCCATGAGGAACCCGTCGGTGCTGGGCACGGCGAGGTAGACGCCGGCCACACCAGGGAGAGCGCCGATGAGCGGCATACGGCCGGGCGTGGAGGCGGCAAACGCGGCGATGTTCTCGACCCCAGACGGCTCGAATCCAGGGATTATCTTCGCTACCTGCTCCAACAGCCAGCGCTGGGAATCTGAAGACGGCTGAGAATCGAACCCATCGGGGTCGAATCTGCTTCCGGCATGGACCAGTCCGTCTTTACGGCAAACGATGTTCACGCCATTCCAGCGAATGGCGGTGTTCAGTGGAGAGGCCGTGCCCAGGCCCAGGTGCAATTTCTGCAGACCGTATGGCTCAACCGTCAGGTCATAGCCCAGCCAATCGGACATCGCCTTCAGAGTCCACGCGCCGGTGGCCAAGACGACCGAAGAACACTCAAGAGTGGTCCCGTCCTGGATTTCCACCCCTTTTATTCGTCCATCGGCAACGGAGAGGCCCACGGCTTTCTTCTGCCGCTGTAGTGTCACGCCTTCGGCCTCGGCCGTCTTGGACAAAGCCGCCATCAAGAGCCTGGGGTCCATCTGGATGCAGTCGTGATGGAGCATCCCGCCGGTTATAGACTCAGATAGACGGGGTTCCAGCTCCCGGGCTGCGTTGCCGTCCACCCATTCGGTCCGGAGTCCGGCAGCGGTCACGTCGGCCAAAATGCGGCGTACTTGCACCTCTTCTTCCCCGGTGGTGGCCGCATAGAGGTAATGAACGTCTTGGTCCCGGTAATCTATTCCACTGGCCTCGTTGATCTTGGGCAGGTGTTTGCGCCACAGCGCCAGGCTCTCCGCCCCCAAAGCGATCTTGTAGGCGTCATCGTCGCCTGAGGCCGGTTGGACGTTTCCAGCAGAGTTGCCCGTGGCGCCGGCCCCGGGCCCTTCCTGGTCGATCAGGGTCACCGGCAGGCCCATAGCCGCCAGCCGGTAGGCGGTGAAGCAGCCGACTGCGCCACAACCGATCACTGTGACGGTCCCATCTAGGTTGCTTTGTGAACTGGTCATGGTTTGGTCCGTCCCCGAGTGCAGATTACAGGCCTAAGATCAGGCCGAACTGACGTCGATAACCACTTTGCCGATAGCGCCGTGCTCCACGGCCAGATGAGCGTCCTTGAGTTGCTCAAGCGAAAAGTGGGGCCCGGCGAAGGCAGCCAGCTTGCCTTGTTCCAACCAAGAGGTGATGTCTGCCACCGCCGCGTCTTTGGCAGATTCAGGCATGTCATAGACCAGGACCATACGCACGGTGACATTGGTGGAGTTGAACTTGAGTGGAACGGAGGGCGCCGCGGAACTGCCCGCGGAATAGACCGCCAATACGCCGGAACTCTTGAGTATCTGCTGGCTCACCGGGAAATTGGCTGCCATGTCGACCTCGACTATGTGGTCGACCCCCGCGCCGTCCGTGAGACCAAGAATCTTTTCAACCGTGCCGCCTTCCCGGTAGTTGACGATGTGGTCGGCCCCGGCTGCCAGTGCGATCCGGCCTTTCTCTTCCGAGCTGACTGTGCTGATGACGGTGGCACCGCCCAGCTTGGCCTGCTGAATGGCGTAGTGACCCACAGCCCCTGCTCCGCCGGGCACCAGCACGGTTTTGTCCGTGACCGGCCCGTCCGCGAACACACAACGGTGGGCGGTCATGGCCGGCACACCCAGACCGGCCGCCGCTGCGAAGTCGGTGTTGTCGGGAAGCCGCACGGCGTGGCCGCTGGGCTGAACGGTGTATTCCGCCCCCGTGCCGAATGGACGCCGGAACTGGGACTCGAACAGCCAGACACGTTCGCCGGCTCGAGACCCATCGACTCCTGATCCCACCGCGTCGATCACCCCGGCGCCATCCTGGTTCGGGATGACCCGGGGGAATTCAATCTTGTTGGTTAGACCCTGGCGGCGCTTCCAGTCGGACGGGTTAACGCCCGAAGTGACCACCCGCACCCTTACCTCACCCGGTCCCGGTTCGGGGTCGGGCATGTTTCCATATTCCAGGATGTCCGCGTCGCCGTTCCGTTCGTACCAGACTGCTTTCATCGGTGTTTACCGGTTGGCGTAGTCGGACTTGGCGCGGTCGATGGCTTGGACCCTGCCGGCGGTAAGCACCTCTTGGTGCTCAAAGGCCCACTTGTTGGAAGCAGCCGTGCTGAGTGTCGTTCCCTGGAACACAGGCATTACATAACGGGCCAGGAGCTCGAAGCTGTGGAGTACCTGCTCCCGCTGCGCCCAGTCGATGGTCTGTACCATGAATCCGCCGAATCCTCCGCTCCGCTCTTCCAACTTGCGTATTCCGGCGATGCAGTCATCCGGGTCTCCGATGATCCAGGTGCCGTTGTCGATCATGGCGTCGATGATCTTCTCTTGCGGGCCATCGGTGACTGGCTCGCGGCCCATGGTGTGTTCGAAATACTCGCCCTGATAGCGCCCTGCACCCAGCCGGGCCTGCTCAATGGCCTCTTTTCGACTCTCTGCGATGTGGACCGGGATCACCAGACGCCAGTCGTCCCGGTTGACCACCTGGTTGTGCTCGGCAGCCGATTCCTCTGCCACGGCCCATAGTCCGGCCAGGTCACCTTCCGGTGCGCCCGGGTCTCTGGGCCGGGTGATAGTCAGTACGGATGCTCCGTACTTGCCTGCCAGGGCAACGCCGGCCGGTGATTGCACCGATGCCACGGAGATGGGCATGTGGGGTTTTGTATAAGGGCGAAGCTGGAGCATCGCTTCCTGGAGCGTGAACCAGTCGCTCTTGACCGTGATAGGCTCGGTCTCGGTCATCAAGCGGAGGACGACCCCAAGAGCCTCGTCCATGCGTTGACGCTGTACCGTGTGGTCGATCCCCAGCATGTATGCGTCGCCTGGCAGTGCGCCGGGGCCAACGCCCAACATCACCCTGCCGTGGCTCATATGGTCGAGCTGGACCATGCGGTTGGCGACCATGAAAGGATGATGGTAGGGCAGGCTGATGACGCCCGTGCCAAGCTTGATGTGCTTGGTGCGGTCGGCGGCCACGGCCATGAACAACTCGGGAGAGGAGATGGTCTCCCAACCGGCGCTGTGGTGTTCGCCGATCCAGGCTTCGTCGTAGCCCAGGTGGTCCAGCCACTGGACCAATTCCAAGTCGCGGTCCAAGGCCAGAGTGGGATTTTCGCCTACCCGGTGGAAAGGTCCCATGAATATCCCGAACTTCATCCGCTCTGGTAGAGCCATGTTTTGTACTCTCCTCATCATTTGACTGACCCTCGGCTACCCCTGGATCTACCCCTGGATATCGAATCCGGCAGACATAAAAAGGGGGTCGAAGGCGATTGGGCGCATTATAGCCGCACGCACTTTGCAATGCCAACGGTCCGGTTGCCCCGCTGGCCTAACCGTTGGTCCGCGGGTCGATTGACTCCGTCGGTTGCCGGTAGTAATCTACTGCCTGCCTTTAGCCATTAGGCGCTCCGGACCGGTGATCTGGTCCGGTATTTGAGAAAGAATTGGGAGGACTATTCATGCCGTACGAAGGACTGATAGCCGAAACTGTGCTCATCAATGGACATGAAGGAACCCAGATCGATGCCTACCTGGCCCGGCCTTTGGGCGCCGGCCCCGTCGGCAGCGTGGTCCTGATCCATCACATGCCCGGTTGGGATGCCGCCTCCAAAGAGATGGCCCGCAAGCTGGCGTATAACGGCTTCGCCACCATCTCCCCCAACCTGCACTTCCGCGAGGGCAAGGGCTCTCCCACAGAGAACAGCACCAGCATCCGTGAAGCCGGCGGTATGCCGGACGTCCGCACCATGGGCGATGTGGCAGCCGCCAGGGATTACCTGCGCAGCTTGCCCTACGTAAACGGCAAGGTCGGGCTCATCGGCTTCTGCTCCGGCGGACGCCAGACCTACCTGGGCGCCTGCACCCTCGACAACATCGACGCTGCAGTGGACTGCTGGGGTGGCGGAGTAACCAAGGGCAACGACGAACTGACCCCCGCCATGCCCGCCTGGCCCATCGACTTCACCGATGGGCTGAACTGCCCGTTGTTAGGACTCTTTGGTGAAGAAGACGCTAGACCTTCTCCCGCCGACGTGGCTGAGACGGAGGCGGAGTTGAAGCGTCTGGGTAAGGACTACGATTTCCATATGTACCCGGGCGCAGGTCATGGCTTCTTTGCGGTTGACCGGCCCAGTTACCATCAGGAAGCAGCCACGGACGGTTGGGAGAAGGTAATCTCCTTCTTCGGAAAGCACCTCAGCTAGACTGCTAGACCTTTAGCGGATAAGAAAGGGGGCTGCCACACGGCAGCCCCCTTTTTTGTTGCCGTGGGAAATCGTAGGGCCAGAATTCGCGCATGCCGAATGTTGCCCCAGGGATGGACGGCTAGGCAATGGAAATGGGGATTCAAGCAAAACCCACGATGATAGACTAGTTCAAGATGCAATTTTATTTTTCGTTAGATACATGTACCCGGTATTCAGCCACGTTTCGGCGGACCAAGCTAGAATTATCAGGGTCGGTTGCCGGTTTTGGGACCGATGATCTCGAACCGAACAAATGGGCGCGTGTCAGATGGTAGTTGAGATAAGAAGACCACGATCTTTAGGCCTGATTTTATTGGTGATAGCCGCATTTATCATGGGCTGCTCGAGTGCGGATGCTCCAACTCAGCCGAGGCCGGATCCGGGATCACCGGCCCCTCCGACTGTGGATGTCAGCTCGACGGTCGACGCGATGGTAAGCGAGCGATTGTCCGCCGCTGAAAGAGCGGCATCGTTGGCAACTGCAAGTGTTGACCGGGCTACCAGTCTGCCTGTGACACAAACGAACCCTTCGGAAGACCCCACTCCGATAAGCGGGGAAGCTGAAGCAACGCTCACACCGGGAGAAACGATCACTCCGACACCGACGAACACCCCTAGACCAACACCGACGCCGGTGTTCTTGGATTCGTATAACCGTGGGCTAGAACATCTCGAAAATGAAGAATTTAGTTTAGCCATTTCCGAGTTCACCGCCGCTATCGCGATCGATTCCTCGGTTGCCGATGCCTATGAGATGAGGGGTTCGGCCTACTCGAAAAGCAGCGATTGGAGATTGGCGGTCGATGATTATGCCGAAGCGATCAAGTTAGAGCCGGACAACGCAAATCTGTACAGGTACCGGGCGGATAATCTTGTGGAGCTCGGACTGGACCACTTAGCTATAGATGACTACCAATTTGCCACCAACTTGAACCCTGGTGTTGAAGGTGGGTTCAGGGGTATGGCCCAGGTGTATGCGCTGAACGAAGACGCATTCCCGGACCCTTTGAAAAAGGATTCATTCCCAGAGGCGCAAGAAGCTTTCGGTCAGGCGCTGAGGTATCAACCAGATGACCGAGTTTCCATCAGAGGGTTGGCGGTGATTACCCTGGAACTTGGTCTGAACGAATCGGCCGAGGATCTGTTTTCGAGGTTGCTGGAAATAGTACCCGACGATGCTGAAATCTTATATCTCAGGGGCCTGGCTAGGTATAAGGCCAGTCTATTCTCACTGGCTGTCATAGATCTTGATAAAGCGATATCCCTGGATAATTTCGCAGCGGAATATTACTACCTCCGCAGCCTCGTTAACGATGAACTGGCTTTATCCGATTCGTCGCAAGAGGACCTTGAAACAAGCTGTGCGCTCTCGTCGACGTTGGAGGAAGACTTAGTCCATCTCATAACGGATAGATCTTGCCCGACTTAGTGAGCTAGCCCAGGCAGATAACTCTTGCGGTTTGGATGGATGGCTTCAAACAGGCAACCCACCCTGTTCCTGCCACTCTTGCCACGGATTGCCGGCTAAGAATAGCATTCGGCTAGTTGGACGAAAGCGCCGGTCAGACGCGAGTGATCATTGCCAAGGACCAGTGGGAGCTCTGCTAGTTATAGCGGATGCGGGGGTCCAGCCAACCGTAGAGCAGATCAACAATCAGGTTGATGAGCAGTACGCCGGTGCCGATGACCACGATCACGGCCTGAATCATGGGAAAGTCCCGGTGGAAGATGGCCTCGATCAATATCCGGCCCACGCCCGGGATCAAGAAGATGCTCTCGATGACGACCGCGCCTTCGACGAGACGGGCGAACTGCCAGCCGGAGATGGTCAGAATGGGCAGTATGGCATTCTTCAGTCCGTGTCTCATCAGCACGACCCGCTCGGAGAGACCCTTGGCGCGGGCCGTCCGCATGTAGTCCTCACGCAGCACTTCCATCATGGCGGACCGGGTGACCCTGGCGATGAACGCCATATCGTAGATGGCCAGCGCCAAGGCAGGAAAGATCATCTGCTGTAGGTTCTGTAGAGGGTTGTCCCAGAGTTCAACGTAGCCCAAAGGCGGAAGCCAGTTGAATACAGTCAGCAGAAAGAGAATCATCAGGACGGCCATCAAGAAATTGGGAATGGCTATGCCAATGATAGTGAAGGTGCGGGCGCCCAGGTCCAACCAGCTATCCGGCTTGATGGCGGACATGATTCCCAGGGGCACCGACAAAACCACGGCCATGACAATGGCCAAGACCGCCAGTTCAAGGGTTCTCGGGATCCGGTCGGCCAACTCGGTCATCACTGGGGCTTTGAACCAGAAGGAATCCCCAAAATCGCCCTGGAATATCCCTCCGATCCAGTCGGCGTATTGGACGAACAGGTGGCGGTCGGTGCCCAGTTCAGACCTGAGCCGGTCCAGGTCAGCGGCGGTGTAGGAGCCGCCGCCGTCGCCTTCTAAGAGCGCGATGGCCGGGTCCCCCGGGATGATCCGCATGACCACAAAGACCAAGATGGTCATCAATAACATGGTCGGAACGAATAGGGAGATTCGCTTTATGGCGTAGCGGCCCATCTAGGCGCCTAGCTCCATTGTTTCACCCATGGTTTCATCCGGTGTTTCATTCATCGTTTCAATGACTGGTGTAGTTTTCGTAATCATCTGGCAAGGGCAGAGTTCGTTGATAATACAACCGTCCCACTATATCAGAATACAAGGTGAAATTGACTTCCCAGACCGGTATGCAGAGGTTGCGAAATCTCCCGTTCCAGCGGATTATGTATCCAGTATGTCCTTTCCCGGTTGGACGGAAAAAGAAACGGCGAACTACGAGGAGCGAACATGGCTGAGATTGTATTGGGCCTAGGAACTTCCCACAGTCCCATGTTGAGCCTGCCGGGCGACATGTGGGGCGAGTACGCAGCCCGCGATAAGGGCAACCCCATGCTGCTGTCCTTGGAGGACGGCTCAACCAAGACCTACGACGAACTTCTCGCGACGGCCGACCCGGCCATCGCCACCCGGCTTACCACGGAGAATTTCCAAGCCCAGTACGACGCCTGCCAAAGGGGCATCACTGCCTTGGAAGAGGCCATGATCGAGACTGACCCGGACGTGGTGGTGATCGTCGGCGATGACCAAGAAGAGCTTTTCTTCGACGACAACATGCCCATGTTCTCCATCTACTGGGGCGACACCATGCACCTAACACCCCGCGGAATCGGGGACAATGCTTCTCCCGCTACCAAGGCCTCCATGTGGGGCTACGGAACAGAGGAGATGGACGTGCCTGTGGACTCGGCATTGGGTTTACACCTCATAGAGAGCTTGATCGAAGACGATTTCGACATCGCTCACGCCCGTTACATGAACAAAGAGGTTGGCGGGACCGTGGGGCCCATCGGCTACCTGAACAACCCGATCGTCACGGAGCGCAGGCATCAGGCCATGCCCCATGCTTACTCCTACGTGGTCAAACGGATCATGAACAACAAGATCAGGCCCATAGTGCCTGTGTCGCAGAACACCTTCTATCCGCCCAACCAACCTACCCCCAGGCGCTGCTACAACCTGGGCAAGTCCATGGCCAAGGCGATCAAAGACTGGGACACCGACAAGAAGGTGGCGGTGGTCGGTTCTGGCGGCCTGAGCCATTTCCTGGTGGACGAAGAGATCGACCAACTGGCCTTGAAAGGGATGAAGGAAAGAGACGGCGAGGCATTGGCCGCACTGCCCCGCTACCGGCTGAACTCAGGCAGCTCGGAGATTCTAAACTGGATCACCGCCGCTGCGGCCTGCGAGCACCTGGACATGGACGTGGTTGAGTACGTGCCTGTCTACCGGTCGCCTGCCGGCACCGGCGGCGGCTGGGGATTTGCCGTCTGGAAGTAACCCGCCCGGCTTGAACGAAAGCTAAACGACGGCCCGTCCCGATTTTTCGGGACGGGCCGGTCTGAGTCTGGATCTTTAGTCTAAATCTCCCGAGGTTTCAAACATGGCACAGGCCCCCCGCGACGAATGGGTGACAATCGATGGCTTGAATTTTCACTACCGCGACTGGGGCGGGTCCGGACAGCCGTTGCTGCTGCTCCATGGCCTGGCGTCCACCTGCCACATCTGGGACATGGTTGCGCCGATCTTGGCTGAAGACCATAGAGTGATCGCCCTGGACCAGCGGGGCCACGGCGAGACCGACAAACCTACCGAGGGATTCGATTTCGCTTCAGTGACTAAAGACGTTCTGGGCGTGATGGGCCACGTCGGTGGAGACGCCCCTGTGGTGGTTGGTCACTCTTGGGGAGGCAGCGTGGCCCTGGAACTTGCGGTGCGGGCTCCTGCATCGGTCAAGGGTATGGCTTGGATAGACGGCGGCATGATCAACGCCTCAGCACGATACCCGACCGTCGAGGACGCCAAGTTCGAGATGTCCCCGCCCGACTTCAGCGGCGTCAAGGTTGAAAGCTTCATGGAACGCGTCCGCACCCGGCATCAAGGCGCGGGCATGGCCCCAGGCTCCCATGATGTGGTCATGGCCAATTTCGAGGTCCTGGAAGACAACACCATAAAGGCACGCCTCACCCGCGCCAACCACCTGAGGATCATCGAGGCCCTCTGGGACCACCACCCCACCGAGTTGTACCGGCAGGTGCAGTGCCCCGTGCTGATCATGCCCGCCCGTCAGCAGAACCTGACGGCCACCGAGGAACGGAATCAGCGGCGGATGATGTCTGTTGGCGAAGCTGAAGAGCAGCTGGCCAACAGCAAGACCGTCTGGCTGGAGAACAGCATCCACGATGTCCCCATCCAAAGGCCGGAACTGGTGGCCGACCTCATCAAAAGCCACGTGGCCGACGGATTTTTCGGTTAAGCACCCCCATCGGGAGAAGAAACATGGCCCAAATAGATTATTCGCCGCTGGATGACCCCAGCATCTCCATGAACTCCTTCTACCCTCGGCAGGATTGGACCCCGCCGGCAGATGGGGTCCAGGACTACACCGTCAACGTCGGAGACGACATCGGCCTCTCCTGCCGCTTCTTTCCGGCGGGCACGGGCGCTCCCACCATCCTGTTCTTCTATGGGAACGGGGAGACGGCCATCGACTACAACTCAATCGCACCGTTGTACAACCAGATCGGCGTCAACTTCTTTGTTGCCGACTACCGGGGCTACGGCAAGAGCGGCGGCTCCCCGTCGTTCACCACCATGCTCTCCGACGCCAACACCGTGCTTGAGGCCATGCAGATCGTGCTGGGGGCCAGCGGCTATAACGGCCCGGTCTTTGTTATGGGCCGGTCCATGGGGCGCCATTCCGCCTTTGAATTGGCAGCCAAAGAGGACCCGGGCATAAATGGCGTGATAATCGAAAGCGGACGGCCCAGCCTGGGCCAGTTTACCGGCGGGTTGGACCAGCAGTTGGCTTCAGACCTGGAAGACGCCTACCAGGCCAAGGCGGCGTCCATCGCCATCCCGGTGCTGGTGATACATGGTGAGATGGATGCCCTGGCGCCCCTGGAGCACGCGGAAAACATGTTCCGGGATTTTGCATCAACGGACAAGACGATGCTGATGATTCCCGGCGCAGGCCACAACGACCTGCTCTTCAAAGGATTGGACGAGTACTTCACGGCCATCCGGGACTTTATCTTCAGCTAAGGGGCACGGCCCCCGTTAAACGTGACCGGGCCACTCGTCCCTCAGGAGCCCAAAGACCAGGGTGTCCCACCACCGGTCTTTGAAGAATTCGTTCTCCCGCAACCGGCCTTCTTCGCGCAGGCCCAGTTTCTCCAACACCCTGGCCGATGCGCCGTTCTCGGCTATACACCACGATGATATCCGGTGCAGCCCCATCTGGCTGAATCCGTGGTCGATCAACGCTGCGGCGGCCTCGGTAGCGTAACCTCGCCGCCAATGCTCCGGAGCTATCTCATACCCTATGTCGGCTTCCCAATCGTTCTCCGGTTTGCGGCGGATACCGGCGTTGCCGATCAACTCACCACTCTCTCGGAGTACCACCGCCAACTGAAACCGGCGTCTCGGCGACTCAGCCTGTTCGTCCAGGAACCACTGCACGAACTCTTTGGCGTCGGACTCCGTGCGTGTGAAGAAGGGATAGAACTGGAGGTAACGCGGGTCTTGTTGGTAGGCCAAGACCGCCGGCCAATCGTCCGGCACGAATTCACGCAGTATCAGCCGTTCGGTTTTTATCTCCACTACGCCTGGCCCCTTTGACAGACTCTTCTGCGGGTTCTAGCATATCGTAGCCGCGAATTCGGCGGCTCACTTATAGGAGACTGAAACATGGAAGCAACCTGTGTGACCCACGTCGGCGTGTGTGTCCAGGACATGGCAGAGTCCCTGAAATTCTACCGGGACGCGCTGGGAATGAAGGTGATCGGCGAAAAGCTCACCGACATCACCGAGGGCGGGACCCAAACCGCACGTCTGGACAACTATGCCCTGGAGCGCAATACCCGCCATTGGGTGAGCTTGGCGTACGGTGACGACCTCACCCCCACCCTGACGCTGACCAGTCATCCGGGCGAGAAAGCCGATGGGAAGCCCATACTCCTTGACCAGGTGGGCATCAGCCACATATCCTTTGGCGTTGCCGACGTGGCCAGTTTGGCCGACGAATTGGAGGCCAAAGGGTTCGCGCTGGCCGGTTCCAGGGAGTCGTTCACCAACTCCAATGGAGAGATCAGGAGCATCTACGTCCGCGACCCGGACGGCATATTGGTTCAGTTCAACACCCCGTAATCAAGACTCGTAACAGATACTCTAGGCACGAAATTGCAGAAAAGGAAATGAAACAATGGTTAAGATGACCGGCGGCCAGGCTTTGGCCAAGTCCCTCTACCGCGAGGGTGTCCGGGTGATATTCGGACTGCCCGGAGTCCAGCTCTACCACATGATGGACGGCCTTTACGATGAGCCGGGCATCCGGTTCATAACTGTCCGTCACGAGCAGGCCACGGCTTACATGGCCGACGGCTACGCCCGGGCCAGCGGAGAGGTTGGCACTGCCCTGACGGTGCCTGGACCTGGTCTTCTAAACGCTGCATCGGCATTGTCTACCGCCTACTCAGCATCCTCGCCGGTGTTGATGGTCACGGGCCAGATCGAGAGGGATGAGATCGGCGGCGACCGCGGCATGCTCCATGAGGTCAACGACCAACTTGACGCCATCGGGCCCGTGACCAAATGGGCAAAGCGAATCATGGACCCGGCTGAAGTGCCCGACGTAGTGCACGAGGCATTTCACAACCTCAAGAATGGCCGTCCCCGCCCCGTAGAGATCGAGATTCCGCCGGAGACGCTTGCCGAGGTCGGCGAGGTTGAGCTATTGGAGCCGGAAGCCCCTCGACGCGTGGCTGCCAGCAAAGAACAGGTAGAGGCGGCGGCCGCAGCTCTGGCCGGAGCGGCGAAACCCCTGATCTGGGCTGGAGGCGGCGTGATCTCCTCCGAGGGCTCGGACGCGCTGACGAAACTGGCCGAACACCTGCAAGCGCCGGTGGTGATGACCGCCGAGGGCAAGGGCGCCATCTCCGACCATCACCCCCTGAGCCTGGGAGCGCTTTGGCTGCGGAACGACACCATCGCCAGGAAGGAATTCGGCCATGACGTTATCCTGGCCGTGGGCACCAGATTGGTCACGTCCCAGTGGCTGGACGGGCAACAGGTCATCCAGATCGACGTTGATCCCGAAGAGATCGGCCGCCATTACGAGAACACCATGCGAGTGGAAGGCGATGCCAAACTCACCATGCAGGACCTGCTAACCGCCCTGGCCGCCAAGGCCCCAGCCAAGGAAGACCGGACGGCGGAGGTAGCCGCTCAGAAGGCCCAGCGGTCTGACGACATCATCAAGGTCGAGCCCCAGGGCGAACTGCTGGAGGCGGTCCGGAGGGCCATGCCCGAAGACGGAATCGTAATCTCAGGCATGACTCAGTTGGGCTACTATAGCCGGGCCCACTACCCGGTCTACGAGCCGCGCACGTTCATCACCTCTTCCTACTCAGGAAACCTGGGCTATGCCTACCCCACCGCTCTGGGCGCCAAAGTCGCCCAGCCGGACAAGGCCGTGGTCTGCTTGTCGGGAGACGGCGGCTTCATGTTCAACTCCCAGGAGATGTCCACCGCCGTGGCGCACGACATCAACGTGGTTGTGGTGGTGTTTAACGACAACGCCTACGGCAACGTGAAACGCGACCAGATGAACCAGTTCAGCGGCCGGACCATCGGCGTGGAACTGCAAAACCCCGACTTCGTGAAGCTGGCCGAGGCCTACGGCGCCAGGGGCTTCGTTGCCAACGGTCCGGCCGAGCTTGAGTCCACTCTAAAGGAGGCGTTGGCCATGGACGCCCCGGTGCTGATCGAAGTGCCTGTCGGCCCCATGCCCTCGCCGTTCTTCCGGCCGTCGTAGGGCGCGCTATAAGTCGTCTGGGCCTGCTTGACATGAAAATCGGCAGGCCCTAGCCTTCAGGTTATATCCTAGACTTGGTCCGGCCGGAACAAGGTGAATCATGACCACCACCGAATCAGCGAAATTGATAGTCCTAGACCCTACCGCCGCTCCCAGGGAGATGGTCCAGGCCATGGCCCCGGTGTTGGGCGGCCTGGGCGGGCAGTCTGTGGGTTTCTTATGGAACAGCAAGCCCAACGGCGACCTGCTCTTCGAGCGCCTTGAGAAACTGCTTAGAGAGAAATACGAGATCTCGGACGTGGTCTATAAGCGCAAGCCCACAGCCTCCATCCCGGCCAAGGATGAGGTTATCGACGAACTGGCTGGCTCTGTTCAGGCGGTGATCGTAGGGCTGGCGGATTGAGGGTCCTGCACGTCGTGGAGTATCCACGATGCAGTAGAACTGGAGAAGCGGGGCGTCCGCACCGTGGTGGTAGGCACCGACCGCTTCAAGCGTCTGGGCGACGTTGAGCGGAAGTCCCTGGGCATGCCTGAGCTGACCATGGCCATCGCGGAGCATCCCTTGGGCGGGCTGCAGGCCGAGAGATTGCTGGCCAAGGCCGACGGTCTGTTGGAGCAAGTGGTCGAGGGGCTGACCGGCCGCCGTTAGGCGGGTCCCCATAGGCGAGAACTTTAAGGGCGGCCCATGACGGGCCGCCCTTCTCATTAGGGAGGAATCATTTGGCTGACCTGATCTCAGACCGGCTGGAAGTAGACGACGATTTCGAGGCGGTACAGGAGCTCTATCTGGAACGGGGCTGGACCGACGGTCTGCCCATCGTGCCGCCCACCACTGAGCGGGTGGAGGCGATGCTGGCGGCCACTCCCCTTAGCCCGCAAGACATCATCGGCGAGATACCGCCCAATTGGGGCTCGGCCACCGTCGAGAAGCTGGCCGTAAACGCGGTCATGGCCGGGTGTAAACCGGAGTACCTGCCTGTCGTGATCGCGGCCGTTGAGGCCATGTGCGACGACGTCTTCAACCTGTACGCCATCCAGGCCACCACTCACCCGTGCGCACCGTTGATAATCGTCAACGGCCCCATCTGCGATGAGCTGGGTCTGCACGGAGGTTCGGGCGCATACGGCCCAGGCTGGCAGCCCAACGCCACCATCGGGCGCGCGGTGAGGCTGGTGCAGCTGAACGTTGGCGGCGCCCATCCAGGAGTGGGAGACATGTCTACACAGGGCGCGCCGTCCAAGTACACCTACTGCGTGGCCGAGAACGAGGAAGCCAACCCGTGGGAAGCCCTGCACATCGAACGCGGCTTCACGCCCGACCAGAGCACGGTAACCGTGCTGGCAGGCGAGCCGCCCCACAACATCAACGACCACTCCGGGAGCAGCGCGGAAGACATCCTGACCATCATCGCCGGGGCCATCTCCATAACCGGCGCCAACAACGCCTACACCGGCGGGGAGACCCTGTTGGCCTTGGGGCCCGAGCATGCGGCGACCATCGCGGGAGATGGGTTCGGCAAGAAGGAGATCAGGGAATGGCTGCACCAGAACGCCCGCATCCCCTTGGAGCGCTACACCCACGAGACCATGCTGGAGCGTTTCCAAAAGATTCCCGACGGCCCCGTGCCCATGGTGGTGGACCCGGACCTGCTCATGATCATCGTCCTGGGCGGCCCCGGCAAGCACTCATCCTGGGTGCCCACCTTTGGCGGTTCAACCCACTCGGCGACGCGGGAGATACGGAGGGTGTAGCCCTCTACCCGTCATTCCGGCGGAAGCCGGAATCCACTGCGCCAAGATGGACATTGAACTCCGCTCATCCTGAGCTTGTCGAAGGGTCGTTGTCAGTGGTTCTTGAAGTAGAAACATGAACTCCCAAAACCAATGGTTCGACAGGCTCACCATGAGCGGCCTCGAAGCAGCCGTAATCAGTAATTTATCCGGACCGACAGCGGAAAGACGAAGAGAAGTAATATCTTCGAGCCAGAAATATCAGATAATCACCGTTGATTGACGCAAAAATTTCAAACCCCTAAACTTTTCCGCAATAAGTCGCCATCGATGGAGGGCAATCATGTCCAATAAAGGTTTCTCTCACATAGGACTTTCCACCCTTGATCTGGACAAGACGCGTGAATTCTACGAGGGCACCCTGGGTTTCAAAGTGGTGCGCTGCGACATCATCAAGATCAAAGAGGGCGGTACGATCCGCCACATGTTCATAGAGGTCGGCCGGGACCAGCTGATCGCGTTCATGGAACCCAATAACGTCGATGCCATCCCCACGAACTATGACGCTGGAATCAACGAAGGATTGGGAGTGCCAGGGCCTTTCTATCACTTCGCCTTCGAGGCCGGCTCAGTGCCTGCGCTGGAAGCCAAGCGGTTGGAGTTGATCGAGAAGGGGCTGACGGTCACCGACGTTGTTGACCACGAATGGGCCAAGTCCATCTACCTGAAGGACCCCAATGGCATCTCCCTGGAGTTCTGCTGCCTCACCCGCGACGTTGGCAACGAAGACGACGTCACCATGCAGGAGCGGGCCGAAGTCTCCATCGAGAAATGGCTGGGCGACAACTACATCAACGCCAGGATCAGTTCGAGGGTCGAAGAGCCAGCCCTCGCTGACGACTAGCCAGCTCCGCAATTGATGGAATATCAGCCCTCGCCACCAGGCGGGGGCTTTTTGTTACCAGGCTCGGAAACAGTGAAGGAGCATCGATGGACGGGAATTTCCTCGGCACGACGGTGGTCGGCAGCTATCCCCAGCCCGATTGGTTGATCGACAGGGAGGCCCTGTCCCATGTTGTGCCCAGAGTGCGGCAAACCGGACTCTGGCGGGTCGCCGACGAGTTCTTGGAAGCGGCACAAGACGACGCCACCCTCCTGGCCATCGCCGAGATGGAGCGGGCAGGCGTGGAATTGATCACCGACGGCGAGATCAGGCGTGAGAGCTACTCCAACCGGTTCGCCACCGCACTGGACGGCGTGGATATCGAGAACCCGGGACAGGTGCTCGGCAGGAGCGGCCAACCGACCGTTGTCCCCAGAGTGGTTGGCCCGATCAAACGCAACAGACCGGTGCAGGTGCGGGACGTGGAGTTCCTGCGGGCAAATACGGACCGCCGCATCAAGGTGACGGTCCCCGGCCCCTTCACCATGGCACAACAGGTGCAGAATGAGCACTACCCTGACCGGGAGTCGCTGGCCATGGATTATGCGGTGGCTGTGAACGAAGAAGTTATGGCCCTATTCCAGGCTGGAGCGGACGTTGTCCAGTTGGACGAGCCGTGGCTCCAGGCCCACGCCGGAGATGCCAAGGAATTTGGCGTCCAAGCGATAAACAAGGCCCTGGAAGGCGTTACCGGCGTCACCGGCCTGCACCTATGCTTCGGCTACGCGGCCGTGGTCAAGAATAAGGCGTCCCAGTACGATTTCTTGACCGAGCTTGAGGATTCGGTGGTCGATTTGGTCTCCATCGAGACGGCTCAGCCGAACCTCGATCTCTCCGTGCTGGCCAAGCTACCCAGCAAGACCATGGTTGTTGGCGTGCTGGACCTGGAAAACCCCTCCGTAGAGACGCCCGAAGCCGTGGCCGCCAGGGTCAGAGAGGCGCTGAAGTACCTGCCACCGGAGCAACTGATGCTGGCCCCGGACTGCGGCATGAAATACCTGCCTCGAGGAACTGCGTTCGGCAAATTGCAGGCGATGGTGCAAGGGGTGGAGCTGGTCCGCGAGTCACTGCGGTAACCCTCACCGTCATACCGGCGAGAGCCGGGATCCACTGGATTGCCAAATTGACTTAGGCACATACTTCGACAAGCTCAGGACGAACGGTGGGCGGGTAATGATCAGCCGGTCCACCGTCATTCCGGCGAAAGCCGGGATCCAGGAATGCTTTGGGGGCTGTCAATCTCTCGGGCTGTGAGGCGCTGATCCCGCTCATGGTGAGCTTGTCGAACCACCACCTGATTCAAGAAGTTACTCCAGAATCACCATGGCTTGTGCTGCCCTTCGACAGGCTCAGGACTAGCGGTTGGGGGTGCGTTGCATCTTGTCCTCGTCATTCCGGCTCAAGCCGTAATCCACTGCGACAAGATTATCCAGCGGCCATTGATCGATTTGCCCACAACTGCAGCCTTCACCCTAACCCTCTCTCCTTCCGCGGAAGGACGTGGGAGAGGGGATTCTGCGTCCTTCTGGTGACGGCAGGCGAATATTGGGGCCGCAGCTTGGTCAAATATCCCCTCATGGTGATAATGTAGGGACGTAGACTCCAGGCATGAACCGGAGAGAGTTTTGAAAGTCCTGCTTATCGCAACCAACCGCCACGGGCGATACATGTCCAACTATCAGGCTCAACCCCTTCCCTTGGGCTTGGCCTACATCGCCGGGTACCTAGACCCTGCGCGGCACCCCACAAAGATGCTTGACCTGATGTTCGCCGACGACTACTTGAGCGAAGTGGAAAGAGCCGTGAAAGAGTTTCAACCCGGCCTAGTGGGCCTGTCTATGCGGAACCTGGACAACGGCAGTAATCTGAACCCGGAGTCGGTGCTGCCGATCACCAAAGAGGTCATCGACCGGGTCAGGTCGATCAGCGGCGCAACCATCGCCTGCGGAGGCCCCGCTTTTAGTGTTCTCCCGGAGGTGTGCTTCGATCTCGTCGGCCCTGATGTCGGGATCACGGGCAGCGGCGGTGATTCTTTCGCCGACCTGGCTGACCGTCTTGAACGGGGGGAATCGTATGAAGGTCTGCCGGGAGTGGTCTACCGTGTGAATGGCAAGGTAACTGCGACTGAACAGCAGCCGACGTCCGGAGTTATGAAACCGCCCCGGCTGGAAGAACTGGAACTGGACAGATACGCCGAGGCTGGATTCGGGGTCGGTGTCATCACCAAATGGTTCGGCAACCAGTCCGGAAGTGACCCGCACCGGGAAAACCTGCGCCCGATACAAGATGTGGTCGACGAAGTTAACGACATGAAGCAGCGGTTGGGGCTGGGCAAGTTCTTCTTCATCGCCACCGGTTTCAACCTGCCTCTAGATCACGGCAAAGCTTTCTGCCGCGCTCTGATCGAGTCTGATCTGAAGATCGAATGGAACACCGGACTGGCGCCCCAGGGCTGCGACCTGGAGTTGATCGGTCTGATGAAGGAAGCGGGGTGCGGCCTGGTGATAATCGGCGACCTGGTCGTAGATGCCCATGACCCGGAGGACTTGGCTGCGCGGCTGGACCAGATGCAGCAAGTCTGCCTTTTGTGCGAGGAAGGCGGCCTCCCCTACACCGTCGGCCAGACTTTCGGCGCACCCGGAGAGACCAGGGAAACCGTGGAGCAGAAGCTGGCCTTCCTCCGGGGCATCGAGCCCGCGGCGGCCAACCTCAGGGTGGGGATACGGATGCTGCCCGGCTCTAAATCAGCGGAGCAAGCCAGGTCGGAAGGCCAGGTCTTCTCCGACGGAGACCTGTTGCAGCCGGCATTTTATGTCGCGGAGTCGGTCAAGGACTGGATCGTTGATCACCTGCAGACCGAGGCAGGCCATCATCCAGCGTGGAACGTGGACTGACGTCCCATGTCGGTAGGCCGCATCCCCGGTCGATTTGATGGCGGACGCATCCGACGGAACTCTCGGTTTTCTCACCCCGGACAACTCGGTGGGGCGACCTTGATTCGAGGCCTAACGATTCGGCTTATCCAGTTGTCGCTCCTCGCTCGTTTCCAGATTCAGATAGTTGTGGAACCTTTCCGCGTCTACGGTCATGCTCAGCTGGCCGACCAGCTCCCCATCGCGGAATAGGTCACCTTCTTTTGTCCCGTCGTCCTGGAAACGAATCTCGAACTCGTAACCCGACGCTTCGCTGACGCCGGTCACCGTCCCTGAGATTGCCCTGCCCAAGTCGTCGTATTGGTCGAGCAGGATATCGACTTCGAATGGAATCTTGCCGTCGGTTGGGTGGTTATAGGCTACCGAGCCGTAGCCGGTTTGCGGCCCGAATGTAGGCTTGGACCCGCCCGGAGGGATGGCCATCTCGCGTGTTTCGTAGACCGTTCCCTCCAAACTACCTGCAAGTTCCGCCTCGATGTCCATTCTCGCCAAGTTATCGGCAGAAGTTGGCTCACTATTGGCCATCCATCCTGACATGTTGGATTCCTCAAAGGCGTCAACCACCATCGATGGCAAGCCCAGAGAATTGAGCTTGTCCCTGAACCCGGCTACGACCTCTGCCTCGATGGCGGAGGAAGCAGTCCATATCTGATAGTCCATCAGCGATCGGGCCGGTAGCTGCAAGGCCTTCATCTGGTCCCATAGCACTTCATTCCAGCCTTCGGTAGTGGCGAGACGGCGGGGATCGCCCGCACCCGTCACCAAGCCCAGCATAACCTGTTGTAGACCCACTTCCGGGCCTGCAGAGTCAGGCAGCCGAACGAAGTAGTCTTTGTCGAGGGTTCTTAGATCTTTGCTTGCTAACAACCCCGAGGTTACAGCTTCACCGGCGCCCGTCGTGAAGGCAACTTGAGGTTTGGCCCCGGCTGGGCAAGCGCCTGGTGGGGCGTCGATCTTGCCCGTGTCGGAAAGGGGCTCGAAGAAACCGGCGGGTATCCCGGCAGCAGTCAAGAGCCCAGGATTCCATGAGATATCAAATGTCGATGTTTCTCCGTCGCCAGCTATAAACCACGGCGGCAGATAAGCGAGTGCATCGGCGGAGGCCGAGGCTTCCACCATTGCCTCCGTCCCTTGACCAAACACGGATTGCATGGCGTCAATGTCCCCCACGAGCCACGCCAAGGACTCGGCTAGGTCCGCTTCCTTGCTGCGGGCCGGTCCAGCCTGTGTCGTGACCATGGTCGTGGCGCTGTCCGTTAGCGTCGAAGAATCTGAGGACTCAACCAACGTGCTTGGCTGGGCGGTGTCGCCCGTCTGGGCTTCAGGCTGGCTATCCGAGCCTCCGCAAGCGCCCAACACTATTGCGGTTGCCAAGGCCAAGAACCCGATGATCCAGAGCCTGGGACATCGAGAGATGAGGCCTGCATCCTTTCTTGGGTCGATATGTAGTAAGTGGTTCATATTTGCCTCCGAGGCACAGTTCTTGACGGTCAATCTTGGGAGCGTTGCACAAAGTTCTGAGGAATATCCCGTTGTTGAACGCCGCAGCCGCTGGAACAAACCCGCGAGTCAACCGGGATTCCGAACTCCGTCGCCGAGCCTTCAAGGGGAGAAGCGAGCTTCAAGAGCTTTTCTCCTTAGTTGTGAATCCGGCCTCTGGTGTCAGTACTGCGGACTCATGGGTAGGCTACCTGCGGCATCGCATGCAGCGGTCCCTAGACCGACGCATGATGCAAGGACGGACATCCGAAGCAGTCCTGTGGTCACAACTGGTCCCTCAAGCAACCGATTCCCTCCAGAGGGACCCCAAACGGTGCCCAATTCTTACTCTATTACCCTAGGCCCGAATCCGTATGATGCGAAGCACTCATAGAGTGGGATGCAACTGATTCATTTTTGGAGTCAATATCTGGATCCCCCCGGCGCCTCCCGCATCGTCCAGAACACCGGCCGGATAGACGACCGGCAGGCGGTAAGATTAAAGCCGCCTAGAATACCCGCCATTGCGGTTTCATGGCAACGGCATTCCTTGGCTTTCGCCGGAATGAAACCAGGGGCAGCGTTGTTACACTCGGCCAAACAAAAAAAGCCCCAGCGTGATTCGGCTGGGGCTTTTTGAATGCGGTTATGCTGCCGGTTGAATCGCCGGTTGTACTGGCTAGAGGCCCATGGCGTAGCAGGCTCGGCGGGGGTCGGCGCCGGTGCTTAGGTTGCCGGTCTTGGGGTCTCGGACCGACACGGTGGCGCCCAGCCCGCAGTTGGCGGCCCGGCCAATCTCGTGCCCCCTGGCTGCCAGGGCGTCGGCGGTGCTTTCCGGGATGCCCGGCTCAAGGTCCAACTTTCCGGGATAGTAGTTGTGGGGGTAGAAGGAGTTCTCGACGTTCGCGGTAGCGAAACGAGGAGCTTCCACCGCCATCTGGGGGTCCATGCCGAAGACCAGGGTATTCAGGATCAACTGCACGTTGGCCTGTGCCTGGTTGTCGCCGCCGGGGCAGCCGATGGTCATGACCGTGTCCCCGTCTTTCTTGGCCATGTAATTGATCAGGGTGGTGCGGGGCCGCTTCCCCGGCTCAACCACGTTGGGATGGCCTTCTTCGCAGTTGAACATCTCGATCCGGGTGCTGAGTGTGCAGCCAAGCTCCGGGAAGAAAACCGATTTGACGAACGCGCCACCGCTGATGGTCCCGTTGACCATATTCCCCTGACTATCTATCACCGACACGTGGGTGGTGCCCTCGTGGTTCGAGTCTTCCGGTGAGCCGTTGTTGGATGCGGCGATGCCGGCAGGCACTGGAACGACGCCAGCGCCATTGGAGTATTTCCAGGGGTCGCCGGGAGCCGCCTGCTCCGGGAGCCCGCGTTCCGGGTCGATGAGTCCGACCCGCTCGGCGGCATACTCTTTGGAGATCAGGCCGTCTAGAGGGACCTCCGCGTACTCGGGATCGGCGTAGTACGCTTCCCGGTCTCCGAAGACCAGCTTCAAGGCTTCGGTGACGGTGTGTATGTACTCAGGGCTGTTGTGACCCATGGACTTGAGGTCGAAGTGCTCCAGCAGATTGAGGGTCTGCTGCACCATGGGGGCTTGGGTCCAAGTGTCGTGGCCCAGGATCTCGTGACCTTCAAAGGTGCTGGAAACGGGCTCGCCGTAAAGGGCCTTGTAGTTGGCAAGGTCTTCCATGGTCAAGATCCCGCCGACCTCTGCCGAGGAATCCACTATTGTCTTCGCCACGGAGCCTTTGTAGAAAACGTCTCGCGCCGCCTGTAAACCGGCTTTGCGGTCTCCAGACACTGCGGCTTCTGACATGGCCTTAAGGGTGTTGGCCAAGCCGGGCTGGACCAAGGTGGAGCCAGGCTCGGGGACTTCCCTGTTGTCGTAAAACACGTCCCACCCGCCGGGTGGGTAGTTGTCGAACTGTACGCCGGTGTTGGCGTTGTCCAGACGGTTCAGCATGTATTCGTAGTGCGGGATTCCGTTCTCGGCGTACTCGATGGCCGGGGCGAGAACTTCGTCGATGGTCATGCTGCCGTAGCGTTCCAGGAGAGAGACATACGCTGCAACGATCCCGGGAACGGTGAAGGACAGATGGGCCTGCTTGCCTGGTCCGGTGGGGATGCGGTCCAACCCCTGTGACTTGTAGAAGTCAGCGGTGGCCTTTCCAGGGGCGGTGCCCTGTCCGCTGAGGGATAGCAGCTCATCGGTGCCCGAGTTGTAGAGCATGAACACCCCCTCGGCAGCCAAGGAGTAGGAGGCGATGGGCTCGATGACCGCGGCCGCGAAGCCGGCGGCAACGATGGCGTCGAAGGCGTTCCCGCCGTTCAACAGCATCCGCATCCCGGCCATGGAGGTGAGGTAGTGACCGCTGGAGATCACGCCCTTGGTAGACCGGACAACCGGACGGCCGGTGTCTGGGAGGTTGTAATCGCCTTGTTCCAGTTCAAGCATCGTTTGTTCTCGGGCCATCGTTAACTCCTGGGACTCCTGATGAGATCGATTGGTGATTGCCAGGCGCCTGGACAATACTTCTCCCAGGCGTGTAGGTTAGGAAAAAGTGGTCGGGGTGATAGGATTTGAACCTACGGCCTCTGCGTCCCGAACGCAGCGCGCTACCCCTGCGCTACACCCCGACTTTCCCTGCTGCGTTTCCCGCTTCCCAGCCGGAACCGGGCTCTGGGCAGGGCAGAACGTATTATACCGCAAGTTAGGCGCGCGGTGACGCCCAAAGAAAAACCCCACCGTGCTTATTGGCATGGTGGGGCTGTGGTTGACCTTGAACGGAGCCTACTGGCTTAGCATCTCCAGGGTCTTTTCTTCGAGGACGCTGCTGTTAAGGGCGCCGGTCCATTTGTTGAATATCTCACCGTTACTACCTATGAAAACGGTGGTGGGCATCCCCAGGACCTGATAGTCCCTGATCACGTCCGAGTCTGAAGTGAATCCTGCAGGATAGGTCACTGACAACTCAGCAAGCAGTTCCTTGGCATCGTCTTGGTTTCCCAGGCCCGTGAATTGGCCGAGATCAACACCAAGCAACAATGCCCGGTCTTTGAATTTCTCATTGAACTCCTGAAGGTCAGGCATCTCAGCCCGGCAGGGAGGGCACAGTCCGGCCCAGAAGTTGAGCACGATGGGCCTCTCGCCGGTCAGACTGTGGAGACTGACCTCTTCCCCGCCGACTACGTCTTGGCCCTGGAACATGGTGACTGTGAAGTCGGGTGCGCGATCGCCGTTCTGGTCGTCCTGAGTCAGTGTCTCAGAAATGCTGCCGCTGCTGCTGCAAGCGATGGCCGCCACAGTCAATATCATCGCCAAGGGCAGGAGCCAGCGAAGCCTGCTGTTATGCCTGCCTGAGTGCCTATTCCGTTCTGAAATACCCGTCAAATCATCCTCCGTGGTGAATCAGTTGTGATTCATAGACCGGGCGCGGCCTCGCACCCGAGTTCAAGAGCTTAGATGTTTCCACGGTGTTGTGGGTTCTAGAGATAGTTACGCAACAGGGGGCGAGCCGGTTTCCTGTTGGGTACGATCAGTCTGCGGATACAGGGCCAGCCAGCGCCGCGAGGCTCTCTTGGAAGACCAAGAATCGCTCTAGCACCCTGGTTAGACGGGACAGCCATTCGTCGCCCAGCCGGCGGAGTGGCATCTGCATCTGAGTGTTGCCGACCTGCACCGACGGTCCCAATGCGCGCTGCAAGGGCACCCGCGCTCCGCCCACCGGAGTGCGCAGGGAGAGCACTATGGCGTCGCTGCCCTGCACGATCGACTCCACTCCCACGTCGGCGGCCAGAGTTCGGAGCGAGGCCAAAGTCAGCAGGTTCTCGACCTCTTCTGGAAGCGGGCCGAACCGGTCTCTGAGTTCATCGCGGATCTCGGGGATATAGTCGGCGTCGGTCATCTTGGCCAGGCGTTGGTAGACCGCTAACCGGGTGGGGAGGTGGTCCACGTAGTCTTCCGGGATGCGGGCGTTCATGGGGAGTTCTATGCGGGGCAGTTCAGCCGGAATCTCAACGTCGTCGGTGGCGCCGCCCTCTCCTTCCAACTCCCGCACCGCTTCGTTCAAAAGCTGGGTGTACAGGTCAAGACCGACCTCTTGGATATGGCCGCTCTGGGACGCGCCTAAGATGTTGCCTGCGCCGCGAATCTCCAGGTCCCGCATGGCGATGCGGAAGCCTGCGCCCAGCTCAGACGCTTCTAATATCGCCTGTAGGCGGTGTTCGGCTCCCTCAGTGATGCGCCTGCCCCTGGGAGCCAGCAGGTAGGCATAGGCGCGGTGCTCGCTTCGGCCGACCCGGCCTCTGAGTTGGTAGAGCTGGGCCAGCCCGAACCGGTCGGCGCGCTCTAGGATCAGAGTGTTCACGTTGGGCATGTCCAGGCCGGACTCGATGATGGTCGTGCAGACCAGGATATCGGCGTCGCCGTTGGCGAAGCTCATCATCACATCTTCTAATTCCGACTCGGCCATCTGACCGTGGCCGACCATGATCCGGGCCTGGGGGACCAACTTATTAATCTCGGCGGCGGCCTGGTGGATGGTCCGGACGCGGTTGTGGAGGTAGAAGACCTGCCCGCCCCGCTCCATCTCCCTGAGGATGGCCTCTTTGATCACGTCCTCGGAGTACTCGGAAACAAAGGTCTTCACCGGGAGCCGGGCTTCGGGCGCTGAGTCCATGGTGCTCAGGTCTCTGATGCCGGCCAATGCCATGTTCAGCGTGCGGGGGATGGGTGTTGCGCTCAGGGTCAGAACGTCTACCTGCTGGCGGAGCTGCTTCAGGCGTTCTTTGTGGCTGACGCCGAAGCGCTGCTCCTCGTCCACCACCGCAAGACCCAGGTTCTTGAACTGCACGTCCTTCTGCAGCAGACGGTGGGTGCCGATGACGATGTCCACGCTGCCGTCTTTCAGTCCCTCGATAACTTCCTGCTGCTCTTTGGGAGTGCGGAACCGGCTCAAGACTTCGACCTTTACCGGGAACGGGCTGAGGCGTTCGCTAAAGGTGGAATAGTGCTGTTGGGCCAGGACCGTCGTTGGGACCAGAATGCCCACCTGCATACCGTCGTTGACCGACTTGAACGCAGCCCGGAGCGCAATCTCAGTCTTGCCGTAGCCGACATCGCCGCAGATCAGGCGGTCCATGGGGCGGGTGGTCTCCATGTCTTCTTTCACTTCGACGATGGCCCGGGCTTGGTCCGGGGTTTCTACGAACGGGAAAGAGTCCTCAAGTTCCTGCTGCCAGACCGTGTCCCCGCCGTGTTCGTGGCCCTCGGCCAGAGCCCGGGCGGCGTTGATCCGCAGCAGTTCCTGCGCCATCTCCCTGGTCGCGCCCTTGACCCGGCTCTTCACCCGGGCCCACTCTGCCGTGCTGAGGCGTGTAAGGGACGGTGGCTGGTCCTGAGCGCCCACGAACGCCGACACCCGGTCCAGGTGGTCGGTGGGCACGTAAAGCTTGTCGTTCTCTGCGTACTCAAGGATCAGGTATTCCTTCTCATCCTCGTCGTCGCCGATGTGGGTCGTGCCCGCGAACCGGGCCACTCCGTGGTCGATGTGCACCACGTGGGCGCCGGGAACAAGGTCGGCCAATACCACTTCCGGCCCATGTTCGGCCTTGCGGCGGCGGTGGTAACGCTGCTCTTTCACCGTGCCGAAAAGTTCGGAGTCGGTCAGCAGCACCAGCGTGCCGGTCTCTCCATCGCTGTTTGGCAGATCGACGGTCCAGCCGTCCCTGAGAGATCCGGGCAGCAGGCAGACCTGTCCGGGAGTGGGCGGGTTTTCCAGGGATTCGGCCTGGGATACACCCACGCCTTCCTGCTCAAGAATCTCCGCGACCCTGCGTTGGTGCTGGGTGATGGCCACCACCGCGTAATTCGCTTCTTGGTGCCGGCGGACGTCGGCGGCCAGCTGTTCAAGCTTGCCGTAATAGGGCGTGGACGGCCGGAATATCTTGTCCTCGTCGTCGCCTACCCAGGTCTGGAGTTGCATCTGGCGGACGCCGCTCAAGCGGTTGGAGAATGTTTCCCATTCCATATGGGGCGAAGGGAAATTGACCGGCAACTCACCACGCTCTTCCCGGGCTTCCCGCATGCGTTCGAAGCGCTCTTCCAACTCCAGGGCCTCGGCCTCAACCCTGCCGTAACGCTCAAGGACGACCAGTCCGTTGGCGCCGATGTACTCCATCAGGTGCGCTTGATTGACCAGCCCGTTGTAGAAAGAGAGGGTCTCGGGGTTGGGCGCTGACGAAAGCACCGACAGTTCTTCCGCCATGCGGTCGCGGACTTCGTTGCCGCACTTGGCGTAGTCGAGAGCTTGGATCCTGGATTCGACCGTTGCTTCGTGGGCCAGGCTGGGCAGCTGCTCCCGAGCGGGGGCCAGGCGGACTTCCTCAACAGGGCCGATGGAGCGTTGGGATACGGGGTCGAAGCTGCGGACGGTGTCGATCTCGTCGTCCCACAGTTCGATGCGGACCGGCCATTCGGCTCCGGTGGGGTAGATGTCCAGGATGCCGCCTCGGTGGCTGAAGCTGCCCGGCGCTTCCACCACGGGCTCGTTGTGGTAGCCCAGGTCCAGCCACTGGCCAAGAACGTCGCTGATCCGTATCCGGTCGCCCTTCTTCCAGACGCTGAGCTCGCCGGTGGCAGGGAATACACCGGCCATCAATTCCGGGGGCAGGGTGTAGAGCAGGGCCGAGCCTACCGAGCACACCACCAACGGCTGAGTTTCCACCGGGGAGCCGCCGAAGTTTCCAGCCGCGGCCAAAGCTGCCAGGGCTGTCAGCCGTTGATTGCCGGTGTTGGCGTCAACCGCCAGCCGTTCGAAGGGCAGCACCTCGGGCTCGGGGAGAAGGTGGATGGGCTGTTCCTCGCCCAGGTAGGTGAGCAGCTGGTCGTGGAGACGGCGGGCGTCGTCGGGCCGGGGCGTGACCACCAAGATCGGCCCCTGCTGCCGGCACCATAATGAGGCCAGGAATGCCGCACGGGCACCCTGACGGACCGTTACTCCAGACACGCCATTCCCCGCGCTGGAGGCGTCAACGTTCCCCCTGTGCTCGGGATGACGGTCCAGTAACTCCAGAACTCCCTTCAGTGTCATCTAGTGGGCTTGAACTCCGGAACAACTCCTGAAAATTCGGCTGAGATATAAAATCGCACGCCGGAAAAGGGGCTGGTAACAGAGCCAGCCCCTTTAGAACCATTCTATGGCCTGGCCCGGTCTGTTACAAGCAGAAAGTGACCTTCTCCCTAAACTAAGAAAAGGACCGTGCGTGCTATAATATTTTGCGAGCGTGGCGGCCTCGGACCGCCTATTTTTTTATCCCAAATTCCGGCCCTCAAACACCCAAGAAATGGCCAGAGCAAGTCAACAGAATAAGGCTGAAAAAAGCCCGGGATCCGGCGCTCTTCGCTACCGGCGTATCGTGGTCAAAGCTGGGACCGGGGCCCTGACCGGGCCCAACGGTTTGGACTCAGAGGTCATGGCCGATCTGGTCCGCCAGATCTGTCAGGTGCGTGACGCCTCCGGCGAAGTGCTGCTGGTGACTTCAGGGGCCATCGCCGCCGGACGCTCGGCCTTGGGACAGGCACGTGGTGAATTGGAACACGACATCTCGTCCCGGCAGGTGTTCGCCGCCGTGGGCCAAAGCCGGCTGATGCACACCTACCAGGAGATGTTCGCCGCCCACGACGCCCAGATCGCACAGACCCTGCTGACGATAGCGGACCTTTCCAACCGCCAGTCGTACCTGAACGTGGGCAACACACTGCAACGCTTGTTGGAACTGCGGGTACTGCCGGTGGTCAACGAGAACGACGTGGTGGCGGTCGATGAGATCGGCGAAGTGTTCGGCGACAACGACCGTCTCTCAGCGTTGGTGGCCAACCTGGTCGATGCCGACCTGCTGGTGGTCTTGACCGATACCGACGGCCTGTACTCCGCCGACCCGCGCACGAACCCCGACGCTACCCTCATCACCGAGGTGGACCGGGTTGATGCGGATATAGAGGCGTTGGCCGGGGAGGAACTACACCCCTGGGCCAGGGGCGGCATGGCCACCAAACTGGAGGCCGCCAAGCTGGTAACCACGTCAGGCATCCCCATGGTGATGTGCCACAGCCGGGCAAAGGACGCGGTGGTCCGGGCTGCCAAAGGCGAGGCCGTGGGCACTTTCTTCAAGCCCGCAAACGGCAAGATGGAAGCCCGGAAGCGCTGGATGCTGAGCGGTATCTCCCAACGGGGCAAGATAGTGGTGGACACTGGGGCCGCCGGAGCTCTATCGAAAGACCATCGGAGCCTACTGCCGGCCGGTATCCAATCTGTAGAAGGCGGATTCAGCCGCGGCGAGTCGGTCTACGTCGTGGACGCCAAGGGCGTTAAGATTGCCTGCGGCATCGCCAATTACGCGGCCAGCGACATCGGCAAGATCCAGGGCTTACGTTCCGACCGCATAGAAGAGACTTTGGGTTACCATTACGGAGAAGAAGTGGTGCACCGGAATAACCTGGTGCTCCTCTGAGCCTTGAGATAACAGTATGACCACCAAGACGGTAAAAGACATACACGCGCTGGGCCTAGCTGCCCAGAAAGCTGCCCGGAAGCTCGCCCGGCAGTCCACCGAGGACAAGAACCGGGTGCTGCTGAACCTGGCCGGCCTGCTGCGGTCCGATCAGGCAGACGTGCTGGCGGCCAACAAAGCGGACTATGAAGAAGCCAAGGCCGACGGCCTGGAAGAGTCCATGCTGGACCGCCTGCTGCTGACCAGCGACCGGCTTAACGGGACCGCCGATGAGATCCAGCGGGTAGCAGAACTGCCGGACCCCATAGGCGAGGTTATCGAGACTTCATCCCTGCCCAATGGACTGATCACCAGCCGCCGCAGAGTCCCCTTGGGAGTCGTAGGCAGCATCTACGAGTCCCGGCCCAATGTGACCATAGATATCTTTGGCCTCTGCTTGAAGTCGGGCAACGCCTGCCTCCTGCGGGGCGGTAAAGAGACCATCCGCTCCAACACCGCGCTGGTTGCCATGCTGCGAAAGGCGCTCAGCGAAGCCGGCGTCACGACGGACGCGGTGCAGTTTGTGGACAACCCGGACCGGGCGTTGGTGGATGCCATGCTCAAGATGGACGGTTACATAGACTTGCTGGTGCCCAGGGGCGGCGCAAGTCTGGTCAAGTTCGTTGCTGAGAACGCCACCATGCCTGCGGTTACCGGCGGCATCGGTGTTTGCCACACCTACGTTGACCGGTCGGCCGACCTGAATATGGCGGTTGAGATCGTCCATAACGCCAAGGTCAGGCGTCCCTCCATCTGCAATGCCCTGGACACCGTCTTGGTGCACTCCGAAGTGGCGGCCGATGGCCTGCCGCTGATAGCCAAAGAATTGACCGCTTCAGGCGTGGAACTGCATTGCGATAACCGGGCTCTGAGCATCCTTGGTCCCGAGGGGTCAGACGCGGCCATCCCGGCCAACGAGGACGACTGGGGGCGGGAGTTCCTGTCGTTGACGGCTGCGGTGAAGGTTGTGGACTCGCTGGACGACGCGCTGGAGCACATCGAGACCTACGGTTCCGGCCACTCCGAGGCGATAATCACCGAAGACGATGGAGCGGCTACCAGGTTCCTGGACGAGGTCGACGCTGCGGCGGTCTACGTCAACGCCAGCACCCAATTCACCGACGGCGGGCAGTTCGGCCTCGGTGCGGAGGTCGGCATCAGCACCCAGAAATTCCACGCACGGGGCCCCATGGGTCTCAAGGAACTGACGTCATACAAGTGGGTCGTAGTGGGCAAGGGACAGGTCAGGCCGTAACCGTGACGCCCGCACTATCAGGAGGCCACCATTGGCTGACCTAAACTTCGAGCGCGAGGTGCGCACCCCACATTCCGAAGCGTATCTGATCATGGAACAAGACCGTCAGGTAGGCCGGGTGGACATCCATTTCACGCCTGAGATGGTCCATGCCGCCGTGTCCGTGGATGAGAGTCTGACCCAAGAGACCGTCCAGCAGATCATCGACACCGTGGACGAGGACATCGTCGACTCCGTGGGCGTCAACCGCGGGAACTTCGTGGTCCACATCTTCCAAGGCCGGGAGACCGGCGTGCTCAGCGACGCGAGCGAGAACGAGTTCAGCGAAGACGGCAGCGACCACTAATCCCCAAGCCTTTCGATCAGATCAGCCACGCTGGGCTTACCCGTTGGCGTCTGAAGAGTACGCGCTCATATTCCTCTCATAATAAGAGAGCCATTTCTATGGCCAGGATTCCCGGCGTAAACCGATCGAGTCCCTCCCAATATCCCCAGTGCTATACTCATCCCCTCACTCAGACCCAGTATGAAATCCCGGTATGAAATCTAATATGATCGTACAGATTCAGCCTTGGTAATAGACGCTCATTGCCACATCCTGCCGCCATCTTTTCGTGACCGCAGAGAAGAGATCGCCCAGCGTGACGCCACGTTCGCGGAACTGTTGTCCAATCCCAACGCGTCCATCGCCACCGCAGACGACCTGCTGGCGGCCATGGACCAGGCCGGCGTTGACCGCGCCGTGGTCATGGGCATGGGGTGGACCGACCCAGACGTGGCAACGGAAGCCAACGATTACATCATCCAAGCCGTGGCGGATAACCCCGACCGCCTCAGCGGTTTCTGCTCCGTGAACCCGGCTTGGGGAGAGCAGGCCTACAACGAGGCGAAACGGTGTATCGCCGCCGGGCTGGCCGGCATCGGCGAACTCCACGCGGACACCCAGGGATTCGACATCGCCAGCGTCTCGGAGATGGCGCCGGTCATGGAACTGGCCCGCGCTGACGCTCTACCCCTTCTCGTCCATGCGTCCGAGCCGGTGGGCCATCAATATCCCGGCAAGGGCAGCACCACCCCCGAAAAACTGTACCGTTTCATCCAAAATTTCCCTGGAAACCCCATCATCTGCGCCCACTGGGGCGGTGGGCTGCCGTTCTACTCCCTGATGCCGGAGGTCAAAGAGTCTCTCAAGTTGGTCTACTTCGACTCTGCCGCTTCGCCCTTCTTATACCGGCCAGAAGTCTTTTCCGCCGTGGCGGAGCTTGCCGGGGCCGGAAAGGTGCTCTTCGCCAGCGATTACCCACTGATGGACATGTCCCGGCCTCTGGACCAGGCCCGGAGCATGGGTCTGCCCCCTGATGTTGAGGAACGCCTGCTTTCGCGAAACACGGCCAGATTGCTGCGCTTATGAGTCTCGCCGACCCAAGATCTGGCGAGCTGGTCACCCTGCCGGACCATCTACGAGAGGGCCTGGAGATTTTGTTCGTTGGTCTGAACCCTTCGCAGTATTCAGCTGAGGTTGGTCATTATTTCGCGAATCCCCGCAACCGGTTCTGGGCCGCTTTCAACCTGTCGGGGCTGGTGGCCAGGCAGGTAACGGCTGACGAAGACGCTGGTCTGTTGGACGACGGAATCGGGTTCACCGACGTTGCCAAGCGGCCTACGTCCATGGGCTCAGGACTCCGGGCTGCCGACTTTCGCCTATGGGCCCCGGTCCTCAAAGAAAAGATCATCAAGTTCGCACCGAGGCTGGTCTGTTTCCACGGGTTGATGGCCTACAAGGCGTACTTGCAGCACGGCGAGGGCTTGAAAGAGAAACCTGAACTGGGCATGCAGGAGCGGAAGATAGGCGTGTCCGCCGTATTTGTCGTGCCCAACCCCAGCCCGGCCAACGCCAAGTACTCCCTGCAAGACCTGGCTGAGTGGTACAGGCGGCTGAGAGAGGCCAGTCAGCGGTGACCATGCAAGGCCAGAAGAAAGTCCGTTCGTTCATAGCCATCCCGGTCCCGGATGAAGGGATTCGGGCATTGGAAGAGATAGTCGAAGGATTGGAACCGGAGATCGGCAGGCACGTTCGATGGGTGCGGCCCGAGGGTATACACCTAACCCTCAAGTTCATGGGTGATATAGAGGTTGCAACGGCCGGGAAGATACTCGAAAACCTGCCGCCAGTCACCGCCAGTTTCAGCCCCTTTGGGCTTGCCATCCACGGACTCGGCGTCTTCCCCAACTCACGGCGTCCCAGAGTGCTGTGGGCGGGGCTTGATGGTGATCTGGAGACCCTTTCGGCTCTCCAACTGGCGGTGGACGACGCGGTTGGCGAACTGGGGCTGCCCAAAGAAGAGCGTGCCTTCTCACCCCATCTGACCTTGGGCCGGGTCCGGCGGGAGGTGACCGAGGGGCAGTTGCGGAAGATCGGCGAGGTCATGTCTTCAATCGCACCGCCCGCCGCCGTGGGGTGGACGGCAGACACGGTCAACCTGATGCGGACCGAGCTTGATCCGGCAGGCTCCCGGCACTACCTGGTTGGCTCCGCGTCTCTAGGCGGTGGGTGATGGACCGAGTGAGCGCCACCATCCAGCCTGTTGCGCCCTTCGATTTCGAGCTGACGGCCGGCTATCACACCTATTTCCAGAGCCGGTACGGCACCGACACCATGGAGGATGGCGTCTACCGCAGGCTATTGGACCTGGGAGGAAAGCTTGTTCTAGCCTCGGTGCGGTCTTCCGGCACGGTTGATGCCCCGGAGCTGGCCGTGGAGCTACAAGGCCCGGACCTAGGCCCCGATGTCGTTGACCTTGCCAAGTCTAGAGTGTCCTGGCTATTGGGCGTAGACCAGGACCTTTCGCCGTTCTACAGTCTGGGCAGGGCCGACAAGGCCATGGCCGGTCTGGTGGAGCAGTTCTATGGCTTACATCTGCCGCACACGGCCTCTGCGTTTGAAGCGTTGGTGTTGGCGGTGCTGGGACAGCAGATATCCACCAGCGTGGCCCGCGTCATCAGAACTCTCCTCATCGAAACGTTCGGCCCCAGCGCCGAGTTCGACGGCGAGACCTACTACGCATTCCCCAGGCCAGAGGCGATCTGGGCGTCATCGCCGGCCGAACTTCACACCATGAAGCTGACCCAGCGGAAGTCTGAGTACGTTCACGGCCTGGCCGGTTCGACCCTGGACACTTCCGTTGGTCTGGAGAAACTGGGAGACCTGACCGACGTGGAGATCGTCGACAAGTTGGTGGCCCTGCGCGGCGTTGGAATCTGGACCGCCCAGTGGGTGCTGATCCGGGCCGTGGGCCGGCCCGACGCCCTGCCCTTGGGCGACCTGGCTCTGCGGCGTATCGTCTCGCGTCTGTTCACCAACGGCGACGACGTGACCGACGCTCAGGTAGAGGATATCGCCCAAAGATGGTCCCCTTACCGCACCTTTGCCACCGTCTATCTGTTCAGCGCTTTGAGGACTGGGGCAGGATGATCGAAATCGCGAGTAACTTGAGGAGCGCAACATGCCGTTTCTAGGGCTCAGACTAGGCAACGAGACCCATATGAGCACGCCCGACATCCAGGCCCTGGGTAGATCGGCTGAGGACCTGGGCTACGGAGAGGTCTGGATGACCGAGGGTTCCGGCCGGGACTCGCTGACCCAACTCACCGCCATAGGCGCCGCCACCAACAGCATCGGTCTTGCCACGGGAATATTGCCCATGTTCTCTAGAACCCCTCTGATCACGGCCATGTCTTCTGCTGGACTGGCCGCCGCTTCCGGTGGGCGTTTCATCCTGGGTCTAGGTGTGGGCAACCGCCCCGCCACCGAAGACGGACACGGTGTAGCCTACAGCCAGCCCATGGAACACCTTTCAGATATGGTCCATATCGTGCGTGGCCTGCTGCAGGGCGAAGAGGTTAGCCATCATGGCAAGGCGATAACCGTGAACCGGGCGGTATTGGGCGACGCCAAGCCTGAAGGCAAGGTCCCCATCTACATCGCTGCTTTGGGTCCCCGCATGTTGCAGCTGGCCGGGGCGATCGCCGACGGCGTATTGTTGAGCTGGACCGCCGCCAGCTACTTGGAACAAGCCATCCAACTGGTGCGGGACGGCGCGGCCAGAGCAGGCCGTGACCCGTCCGAGGTGGCGATATCGGGCTATCTACGCGTTGCCGTCACCGACGACCTGGAGGCGGGCCGGGCGAGCCTTCAACGGGAGATCGCCAGATACGCCGGTGGCTCCCACTATCAGTCGTTCTTCCGGAATACAGGGTTCGACGTGGAGATGACCGGAGCCCAGGCGGCCAGGGACCATGCTGATAACCCGGCCACGGCGGCTGCGATAGGCGAGAATATGCAATCCGAGTTGGGCGTGGTCGGCCCTGCGGATGTCTGCCGGGCGCGGATCGAGCAACTGCGGGAGATGGGCCTGGCCAAACCGGTGATCGCCCCGCTGACCGTGGGAGACATGAAGGAATCCTACGAGCGGACCATCAAAGCCCTGGCCCCCTAGCAAATCAGAGATCAGAATTCAGAAATCGGTTCGAGGGAAGTATGTCCTCTGTCTTAGTCTTCGTTTTCGACGGTCTTCAGCCGGCCCAGGTCAATCCACGGTTGATGCCGAACCTTGCTGCCTTTGCGGCTGGTGGGGTGACCTTTGCCAACCATCATGCGGTATTTCCGTCGGTCACCCGTGTGAACTGCTCCAGCATGGTCACCGGTATGGACCCGGGAGGACACGGCCTGGCCGGGAACAGGCTCCTGATCAGAGATTTCGACCCGGACAACGCCATGGGAGCCATGGAACCCGAGTTGGCCAAGGTTGCCAGCGCCGGAGTGCCAGTGCTGCTGGCGCCAACTCTGGCCGAGATTCTGGAACGTCACGGCAAAGAATATGTGGCCATCGGCGTCGGCACCAGCGGAAACGCGTATCTCCATAATCCAACTGCCGAAGATTCAGGCGGCGCGACCATCCACCCAACCTTCGCCCTGCCTGGAGACCTTCACGAATCGTTGATCGACCGGTTCGGCCCGTGGCCGGAAGAGCGCGTGCCCAACACGTCCAGATTGGCCCATGCAACTCGGATCATGACTGAGTACGTGCTCCCCGAACGAGACCCGGCCGTGGCGCTGATCTGGTCGTCGGAGCCGGACAAAGCCCAGCATGCTGCCGGGGTTGGTTCCAGCCTCTCCGACACCGCCATCAAAGAGGCGGACGGGCAGTTTGGCGATGTGCTGCGCTGGCTGCAAGAAACTGGCCGGGCCGCAGAGACAGACGTTATCGTTGCGTCCGACCACGGTTACTCGACCATCTCCGGTAACGTCAGCGTTGAATCCTTGGTGAGGGAAGCAGGCTTTTCGCTGGGAGGAGAGCCGGGCGGGGTGGTTGTTGCCCAGAACGGCGGCGCAGCCCTCTTTTACACTCCTCCAGGTGACTTGGAAACTGCCCAGCGCTTAGCTGAATGGCTCATGGCCCAGCCATGGTGCGGCACCGTTACAGCTTCGGATTCTGTCGCAGGTATCCCTGGGACTCTGCCAGCCTCATTGGTGGGCAACCAGGGCCCGCGTGCTCCCGAATTGACAGTCTCGTTCCGCTGGGATTCCGCGGCCAACGAAGCCGGGTATGCGGGCACGGCGTACGCAACCTACGGAGAGCCGGGTACGGGCCAACACGGGTCTATGAGCCGGCATGAGATGAACAACATCTTATTCGCGGGCGGCCCCAGCTTCAGATCGAAACTCGAACTGGAGATTCCGTCAGGAAATCTGGACTTGGCGCCCACCATCCTCAGGATCCTGGGCATCTCAGGCGGTCCGGACATGCACGGGAGGGTCCTGGAAGAAGCCTTGGCCGACGGGCCTGAGGCTGCCGGTGTGGACTGGTCCACCGGATCACATCACGCCGAGGTTCATCTGGGCAGCGGGCGCTACCGGCAACAGATAAAGATATCCACGGTGGGCGCGACATCATACGTCGATGAGGGCAACCGGGAGACGTGATTTTGGAGTAGATCTCGTACCAACCGGGTTGTGTATGAATCCGGTAAGAATCCGCAAATTCCGGTAAATCCACCACCAATTAGCCTTGCTATTCTGATATGATTGCCGTCGCTTAAACCCACTCTGTCACTGCTTTTTGCCAAGCATAATCCAGAGGAAACTCTGTGGCTATACGAATGGATCAAGGACTCACCGAGCTTCTTGACCAGCTAAATACATCTGTCCGTGCCTGTTGGACAACGCTATGGGTCCACGACCCCGGCGGTGAAAGATTGGTCCTCTCCGCCTCAGCCGGCGTCGAACAGCAAGATCCCCCCGAACAACTGACCGGTTCGGACGATCCCGCTGCGGTAGCATTCCGCTCGGGCGAAACGGTGTTCATAGGCGGCTCTTCGACTCTCCCACCCAACATCCACAAGGGTAAAGACACGGTAACCGGGTCTTCGATGCACATCCCGGTGAGACACCAGGAACGGGTATTGGGCGTCCTCTCCATCGGGACTGAAAACGCCGGCGCCTTCAGTCCGGAAGCTGCCTCTATCCTGACTGCCTATCTCCAAGCATTGGGCGCTTGGCTCGGAAGCCAGGTTATTCTTGACAGCGAGCACGCCGAACTCGCCGCAGAGATAGTCGGGCGGAAAGCTGCGGAGAGCGATCTGCGCCACAGCGAATCATTGGTCAGCGCTTTGATCGCCCAATCTCCCCACATGGTCTTCATCAGCCGGTTGGACGATTTCCACTTCGTGGACGTGAATGACCGGGCATGCCAGTACTACGGCTACTCTCGTGAAGAATTTCTAGAGATGGAGATTTTTGACATCGAGATCGAGCCTCCGTTGCGGGAGCGAGTCAGGGCTTTATACGACAGCACTCCCATAGGCGAAGAAGTCGAGGTTTACGGCACCAACAAAAAGAAAGATGGGACCACCTTTCCTGTTCACGTCCGATTCGGGAAGCTCAACGACGAGCTAGCCGTCGCCAACGTCCGCGACATCTCAGATGTGCAACATGCTGAAGCTTCATTGAGAGATAGTGAAGCCAGAAGCGCGGCCCTCCTGGAAGACGCACCCCAGGGAATCATCGTGGCGGACAGCGATGGCGTGATGATCAGGGTCAACCGCCGATTGGAAAGTTTGTTTGGATACAGCCGGGACGAACTTGTTGGAAAACAGGTTGAGATTCTCATACCAGAGTCGTCGAAGCCGAAACATGTTTCCCTCCGGTCGGGCTATGCCGCAAACCCCGTATCGAGGACCATGGGAGAGGGGCTTCGCCTCTCGGGCCTCCGTAAAGACGGCAGCGAGTTTCCGGTGGATATTGCTCTGAGCGGCATCGATTCTTCCGAAGGGCGTTTGATTATCGCGCACGTGATGGATGACACCAACAGAAGAGCATTGGAGGAGGTCCTAAGGGAATCCGAAGAACAACTGGGAAGTGAGTTGGTGGCCCGGGAAGCCGAGTTGAGTTTTGCCGACCAAGTTGCCGAGAATATCACTTCAGCGTTGGATATCAGTCAGGTGCTGACAAATTTTGCCGACGAGTCGAAGGACCTGATCGATTTTGATCACGCTGCGATCGCTTTGATCGATCATGAAACCGAAACGTTGACCGTTAATAGATATCTGAGGTTTGAGCCTCTGGAAGCCGAACGTCAAATCATTTTGGACTTGAAGGGTTCCCAAACCGAGGAGATATGCCAAACCGGTCAGACCATCATCAAGAACGACCTGAGTCGCCAACCCGCATATTCAAGTGACGGATATCTGGTCGAAGCGGGGCTTCGCTCCTCCATATTGATCCCGCTTTACTACGACGAAGTAATAGTTGGCACGCTGCTGCTGGCTAGCAGCAAACGGGAAGCTTTCGGCGTTCGGGAGCAGAGGATACTGGAGCGTCTGGCGCGGCAGCTTGCGCCTGCGGTTGAAAACGCCCGCCTATACGGTGAATCCGTCTCCCGAACGGCACAGCTGGAATGCTTGCTCAGCATGGCGGAGATACTCGGACAGTCGATCCCGTTCGAAGAGAAAGTCTCGCAGGTATTGGAGCAACTCGTCGAAGTGTCCGAAGGAAGGTCCGCCCATTTCAGAGTCCCCAGCGCATCTGGAGACCAGCTGATCATCGCAGCCTCGGCGGGCATGCCAGATGACCCAAGGATCACCCGGCCGGCCAGCATGGGGGAAGGTACCCTGGTATATCAGGCGTACAAACAGGGCGAGTCGTTGATAGTTCATGATTTGTTGGACCACCCTGCTGCGTCACCGTATTCGATAGACAGAGGAGACCGATCGGCGGCATTCCTTCCCGTCGGACAAGGCCCCACTCCCATAGCGGTAGTGGCAGTCGATTCCGATAAGGCGAATCACTTTACCCTTGGCCGAGTCAGGTTGTTGACCGCGATCGGGGAGGGTCTGGGAACGCTGCTTGAAAACAGCCAACTTTCAGATGAACTGCGATCCAGCACTCAAGAGATGGCGTTGGTTGACCAAGTGGCCGACATCATCACCTCATCCTTAGATATAGACCAAGTTTTTGTGGAGTTCGGGAACGAGATCAGCAGCCTTGTGGATTTCGATTTTGCCGCCATAAACAACGTTGATCCAGAAGCCGGCAAGATCAATCAGCACTGTTTGTGGACCGGTCCTAACAGTACGAGCGTCCGGATTCAATGGGACCTCGAGGGATCGCAGACTGAGCTTGTTATGGCCACCGGGCAGACGATCGTCCAGACCGATCTAAGCGATCTGCCGCGCTTCAGTTCGAACGAGTATTTCCACGGCCAGGGGCTTCGCTCCACGGTATTGTCCCCTCTGATCTATAACGACCGGGTGATCGGTTCAATAAGCCTGGGCAGCAACTGCCCGGAAGCCTACGGATTGAGAGAACGACGTATCCTAGAGCGGCTCGCCAGGCAGATAGCGCCGGCGGTTGAAAACTCCCGGTTGTACGAGGATTCTGTTTCCCGTACTGCCCAGCTTGAATGCATGGTCAATCTTGCTGGGACGTTGGGGCAAGCGATTCCATTCGAAGAGAAGGTCTCCCAGGCGATGGAGCAGCTAGTGGAAATGGCCGATGGATATGCCGCCCATCTCCGAATGCCGGACGCTGCAGGCAAAGGACTGGTTCTTGCCGCCTCAGCCGGCGGGCCGGATGATCCACGATTCTCAAGGCCGATGAGACTTGAACAGGGGAGTTTAACGTTTGATGTCTTTCTGAGTGGGCAACCACGGATCATCAACGACTATCACAGCGAACCCAAGGCCATTCCTGATTTCATTGCGAACGGAGACCGGTCTATAGCCTTGCTGCCCATCGGCATTGGATCTCAGACCGTTGCCGTATTGACGGTTGTTTCCAACCAATTGAATCACTTTACACCCGGCAGAGTGCGTTTCCTGATGGCCGTTGGCGAAGGCCTTGGAACTTTTCTGGAGAATGACCGTCTTGGATTCGAGCTGCAGTCCAGAATTCTGGAGATGGAAGTAGTCGACCAGATATCCAAGATCATCACGACAACCCTCGATATAGACCAGGTTTTGTCAGATTTCGCGGGAGAACTAAGAAACCTGGTTGATTTCCGATTTTTCTCGATCAATATCATCGACCGTGGGAAGATGACATACGACTCAAAGAATTATATTTGGGGCGATTCCCTGGAAGTCGAATCGCGTTTGGAAAACCATCTGGAAGGCTCCCAGACAGAACTGGTGATGCGCACTTCGAAAACGGTCATAGAAGGGGACGTCGCTAAAGCTTCGAGCTTCAGGACTGCCCGATTTTTCTTGGAGCGTGGCCTAAGCTCTTTGGCGGTCGTCCCGCTGATCTACGGCGATGTTGTGCTGGGAACGATCATAGTTGGGGCCGGCCAAAAGGACGCATACGGTGATAGGGAACAACTCATCTTGGAGCGCTTGGCAAGCCATATCACTCCCGCTATCGAAAACGCCAGGCAATATCAAGAAGCGCAAGAACGGACCAATGAAATCCAGCGCCTGAACGAGGCCTCAAACAGGATACTTGCCAGCAATCCCTCGTCTTTGGCAGTCCTGAGAGGCACCGGCCGGGAAGTGGTTTCCATCAATGAATCGTTCTGCAGTGCGTTCGGTATCGACAAAGATCAGACGGTAGGGCAGCTTCTTTCCGAGACCATCGACTGGGTGGGGCTGGAAGAATGCATCGCCGAGTCTCTTTCAACCCCACGCAGCGATGGGGACAGAGAGGCAAGATACCTAGCCGGAAATGGAGTTGAACGCTGGTTCTCAGTGTCAGCCGTGCCATTATTGGCAGAGGATGAGTCCGAAACCCAAGACGAGATTCTGTTGGTCCTGAACGACATCACGGAGCGGAAGGCTCAACAAGAGAGGATCCAGGAGCAATCACGCTTGGCCTCAGTGGGTGAGCTGGCATCCGGGGTAGCCCACGAGATCAACAACCCCTTGGCCGCCATCCACGGCATCTCAGAATTGCTCCAGATGGACAACTGGCCTGACCAGGTCTCAGAGGACGCCAGGAAGATTCAGGAGGCCGCACAACGGGCCGCAAAAGTTGTCCAGAACCTGCTCTTTTTCGCTCGAAAGTCACAACCGGAAAAGCGATATCTGGACCTGGCAGCCGTCGTGGGCCGGGCGCTGGACCTGAAGGCGCGAGACTTCGAATTGAAGAATATCTCGGTGTTCCTGAATCATTCCGAAGACCTCGTTTCCACCATGATGGATGAACCTCAGTTGATCCAGGTGATTCTGAACGTGTTAACCAACGCAGAGCAGGCGATCAAGGCTCAAGCAGACGCCGGCAATATCACCATTACAACAGACCGAACCAATGACGTGCTTCGTCTGCGCATCTCAGACGATGGCCCGGGAATCCCGGCGGAGAATCTCCATAGTATCTTCAACCCATTTTTCACTACTAAAGATGTGGGAGAAGGGACAGGCTTGGGGTTGAGCATCTGCTATGGAATCATTCGTGAGCACGGCGGTGAAATGTGGGTAGAGTCTGAACCCGGCGAGGGGGCGACGTTCTGTGTGGAGTTGCCGGTATTGCCCGAAGTAACTCCTACTCATGTCGAATCAGACGCCCCGGACGAAAGATCAACGTTTGGCCAGCGTATCCTTGTTGTGGACGATGAACCTGAGGTCAGATTGATCCTGGAACGCGTTTTGACGAATGAAGGGCATTCCGTGGCCTTGGCGCCGGAAGGCGAAAGCGCCTGGGCATTGATCCAAGAGAACCAGTACGACAAGATATTCTTGGACCTTAGGATGCCAGGGATGGACGGCCAGTCCTTCTACTATATGCTGGCTGAATACTCATTAGAGCAGGCACAAAAAGTAGTGTTCGTTACCGGAGATACCGCGAGCACCGAGGCGAGAAGGTTCTTAGATTCGACCGGCAGGCCGGTCCTGAGCAAGCCATTCGGCGTGGAAGCGATCCGCCAGCTACTTTAGGCAGGGTGGGGCAGGCGCATTAAGACCACCTGACGCAGACAGTGACCTATGAAAATGCAACTGTGTTGCCTAGCCTTTTAGCATCTTCATCAGTTGCATGGGGTTTCGGGACTTGGACATCTGCTTCATCAACTTCTGAGTCTGTTTGAACTGGTTCAGCAGTTGGTTCACGTCCGCGGGCGTTGTGCCGCTGCCCTTGGAGATACGGCGGCGGCGGCTTCCGTTTAGAATCTCAGGCCTCTGCCGCTCTTGGGGAGTCATGGACCGGATGATGGCCTCGATACGCTCGATGCGGCCGTCGTCCAAGTCGCCCATGGGCATCTTCTTGCTGAGCTGGCCCATCCCCGGAATCATCTCCATCACGGAAGACAGCGAGCCCATCTTCTTTACGCTCTGGATCTGAGTTAAGAAATCTTCCAGGTCGAAGCTCGCCTGGCGGAACTTACGTTCCATCTCCTCGGCCTGCTTCTCGTCCACCGCGTCTTGGGCCTTCTCGATGAGTGTCAGGATGTCGCCCATGGCCAGGATGCGGGAGGCCAGCCGGTCCGGGTGGTAGGCTTCCAAGCCGTCGGGCCGCTCGCCAACGCCCAAGAACTTGATGGGCACGCCGGTAACGCGGGTGATGGAGAGAGCGGCGCCGCCGCGGGCGTCGCCGTCCATCTTGGACATGATCAGGCCGGTGAGATCGACCCGCTCGTGGAACCCCTCTGCTGCGTTGACCGCTTCCTGGCCGGTCATGGCGTCCACGACCAGGATCACTTCTTGGGGATTAACGGCCTTCTTGACCTCACCCAGTTCCTGCATCAGTTCTTCGTCGATCTGGAGCCGGCCGCCGGTGTCGATGATGGCCCAGTTGACGCCCAATTGCCGCGCCTTCTCCAGGCCGTTCTTGGCAACCTGGACAACCGTGGACGACTTGGGGTCCTCTGAGTAGACCGGGATGTCCAATTGCTTGCCCAGCGTTTCCAATTGCTGGATGGCGGCGGGGCGGCGGAGGTCGGCGGCAATGAGCAGAGACTTGTGGCTCTCACGGCGCAGGTGCAGGGCCAGCTTGGCGGCTGTGGTTGTCTTACCCGAGCCCTGCAGGCCCACCAGCATGATGGCGGTTACCGGCTGGCTGGACAGCGTCAGGGAGTTGTCGCCGCCGCTGAGCAGCTCGGTCAGCTCTTCCTGAACGATCTTCACGACCTGCTGTCCGGGGGAGAGGCTCTCTAGAACGTCGGAGCCGATGGCCCGCTCTTTGACCGCGGCCACGAAATCCCTGGCGACCCGGAAATTGACGTCGGCCTCCAGAAGTGAGCGGCGGACCAGGCCCAGGGCCTCGTCAACGTCGGCTTCGGTCAGGCGTCCCTTGCTGGTCAGCTTGTTCAGGATGCCGGTCAATCGGTCGGTCAGGTTCTCAAACATATCTGCTCTGGCAAACTTCCAAGTGGATTATCATCGCCTAGCTGGTCCACATCAAGGTGTGGCTTGCTTTCGATTGTAGGCTCGGCCGGGTCACAGGGTCAAGGCTGACAGAAACGGAATATCGAGCCTGTCAGCAACCCCTGGCAGCTACCTGCCGCTGTGCTAAAATTAGCTACTCTCCGGTAGACATAACCAGAAACCGGGAGAACTTCTTCGGTGTGGTGGAGGTTGCAGTGGCCGGTTCTCCTCCGACTTTCCAGGCGATCTTCTGGGCCGTTTCGGGGCCCTCTCCATGATACCCCTCAAGCTCACCCTTAGTAATTTTCTCTGTTACCGGGAGAACGTTGAGCCGCTGGACTTTGCCGGCGTCCACGTCGCCTGCCTTTGCGGCGCCAACGGGCATGGCAAGTCGGCCCTTCTAGACAGCATCACCTGGGCGCTCTGGGGCAAGGCCAGGGGCAAGGTCCAAGACGAGATGATCTCCTACGGCGCCGACGAGTGCCGTGTGGAATTGGACTTCTCCTCCCGCGACCAGGATTACCGGGTCATCCGCAGCCACGCCCGGAGCGGCAAGCGGCGCCGGGGCGGGGCTTCCGACCTGCAACTGATGGTCCTCGAGGGTGACGCTCCACGGCCGATGACCGGCGATATGATCCGCGAGACACAGGCCCGCATCGACCAGACCATCGGCATGGACTACGACACGTTCGTGAACTCTGCTTTCTTGGTCCAAGGCCGCGCCGACGAGTTCACCAATAAGACCCCAGCGGAAAGGAAAGCCGTCCTCAGCAAGATACTGGGTCTGGAGACCTACGATAGGCTTCAAGTCCGGGCCAGAGAGCGGAACAGCTGGGCGGAGAACACCGCCAAGATCGCCGAGAGCACCGTTGACCGGCTACGCCGGGAATTGGAGCAATTGGTAGAACCCACCGCTGAGCTTGCGGAACTGGAGACCGGGCTGGTTACCCTGAATAAAGACCTGGCCGAACAGCAGGCAAGGTCCACGGTCCTGCGAGACCAGGTTGGTGACCTCAGGCGGCAGCAGGCAGGCCAGGAAGAATCGGTCCAGCGGGTTGCAGCCCTCGCCAAAGAGTTGGAGCAATTCGAGTCCGCCCACCGGACCGCGCAGGCACAGGTGGCGTCTTACGAAAAGCTGGTGGAGACGGCTCCGGCGATACGCGAGGGCGCGGCCCAACTGGCTACGGCCCGCGCCGCGTTCTCCAGACTTGAAGAAGCGGGCCGCAACTTCGAAGAACTGGAACGGCAGCGCGCCGCCGCATCCGCGTCTGTGGACGTCAAACGGACCCTGCTGGAGTCGCAGCTCCAACAACTGGCCACGGAGATCGAGACCCGGATCACACCCAAAGCCCAGGGCTTGGAACAGCTCCAAAAGAGCCAGGAGCAACTGCAGGCCGAAGGTCCAGGGCTGGAGGAACGGGAGAGGTCCTTGGCAGCGGATCGGGAACGGCTGAACGGAATCGCGGTACAGACAGGGCAACTGCAGAGCGCCCTGGAGCGCTCGGTCAGTGAAGGCAAGGACCTGGCCGCCAAGAAGGAACTGCTGGACGGCGCCAACGGCCAGGAGGCGGTCTGCCCGCTATGCCAGACCCCGCTGAGCGAGGACGGCTGCCAGCGCCTGGCCGAAACATTCACTGCTGATATCGAAGCCAAACGAGAGGAATACCGGAACACTTCAGCCCAGGTCAACGCCCTGAAAGCCCAGACCCTGGAACTGGAGAGCAGCCTCCCCCAGCAAGAGCAGGCGCTGTCCCAGGCCCAGACCAAGCGCCAGGTGAGCCTGCAGCGATTGGAACAGCAGATGCAGGAAGCCCAACAGGCCCAGCGAGACCTGGCCGAGGCTAGCCCCAGGTTGGAGGCGATGCGGGCGACCTTGGCAGACAGTTCATTCGCCGCCGAGGAGACGGTCCAGCTGAAGAAGCTGGAAGCCCAGATACAGGAATTGGAGTATGACCCGGCTGCCCGTCAGCGTATCTTCCAAGAGACTCAGGACCTGGACGCGTTCGCTCAGCAAGAGCGGCTGCTGGAGCAAGCAGAGGCCGGCCTCCCAGGCGTTAAGGAAGCGGCGGAACAGAACGCTGCCATGGCCCAGCGGCGCAGAGACGAGATCGAACAACTACAATCTCAGGCGGCTGAGGCCAAACAGGCCCTGGTGGGTCTGGCAGCCCTGGAGAGCGAGTTCACCCAGGCCGAGCAGCGGGAACGGGAATCAGGTGTGAAGATCCAGCAGGCCATCGAGCGTCAGGGCTATCTCCGGAACCAGGTGGAAAGAAAGGACTCACTGGGCGAGGAGATGAGGTCCGAGTCGGCGCGCTTGAACGCACTGCAGGAGGAGCAGTCCATCTATTCCGAGTTGTCCACAGCATTTGGCCGGCAGGGAGTGCAGGCCATGCTCATCGAGACTGTGGTGCCGCGGCTGGAGGACGAGACCAACGCGCTGCTCGGCCGGATGACCGACAACCGCATGAACGTGAAACTGGAGACCCAGCGGGAGCGGGCCTCGGGACAGGGCGAACCCAGGGAGACCTTGGAGATATTGGTCAGCGACGAGCTGGGGCCCCGCAGCTACGAGATGTACAGCGGCGGCGAGGCCTTCCGGGTGAACCTGGCCTTGCGCATCGCCCTGTCCAGAGTGCTGGCCCAGCGTATGGGAGCTCCCCTGCCGACCCTGTTCATCGACGAAGGGTTCGGGACCCAGGACGCCGTGGGCCGGGAGCGGATACTCGACGTGATCAGCGCCATCGGCGACGACTTCGAAAAGGTCTTGGTCATAACTCACCTGGACGACCTGAAAGAAGCGTTCCCGGTGCGGATCGAAGTCCAGAAAGACGAATCAGGCTCCAGTTTCGTGATCAGTTAGGCCCAGAGGCCGGATAGGGAGAAGAAATTGACGTCAGTTCCCGGAAGCAATATTCAAGTGCGCCGCGCTTCGCCGCTGCATATCGAGAACATAATCGACTTCAATATCGCCATGGCGTTGGAGACCGAGGGCAAACACCTGGACCTGGAAACGGTCAGGGAAGGCGTCCATGCTGTCTTCAACCGCAACGACCTGGGGTTCTATGTGGTAGCGGAGCACAGCGGCCGCCCGGTCGGCCAACTGCTCATCACCTACGAGTGGAGCGACTGGCGAAACGCGTTTTTCTGGTGGATCCAGAGCGTCTACGTCACTCCTGAATACCGCCGCCAAGGTGCGTACAAAGCCTTGCACTACTACGCTGCCGAAGGCGCCCGCCAGCAGGGAGATGTCTGTGGACTCCGGCTGTACGTCGACAAAGGAAATACGATCGCCCAGGGAGTCTATTCCGGCCTGCGCATGCGGCCAACCAATTACGACATGTACGAGATCGATTTCAATGCCAGGCCCGTGCTGAACACGTCAGTAGAACTGGAAGAGGTGGAAGAAGATGCTGCCGGATAACGTCAAGAAGTTCGCCACCGAGAACCACCAAGGGGTTCTCAGCTGTTTCCGCAAGAACGGCATGCCCCAGATGAGCGTGGTTACCTGTGGGGCCTACCGCGACGGTGTAGCGTTCTCGACCACCGCCGACCGCGCCAAGCTGCTCAACCTGCGGCGCGACTCCCGCTGTTCCCTGATGGTGTCCAAACAGGACTGGTGGGGCTACGTGGTCTTGGAGGGCAAGGCCACCGTCCTTACATCGGACAACACCCCCGCCGATGAGTTGCGCGACGCTCTGCGTGACGTCTACCGAGCCGCCACCAACACCGACCACCCCAACTGGCCCGAATACGACCAGGCCATGATCGACGACCAACGCGCCGCGGTCATCGTGGTCCCGGACCAGATATATGGGACGGCTGTTTAGGGAGCACTGCTCCGTGGAGATTGAAGTCTCCTCTCCTCTAGCGGGCTCAGCCCCAAGCCACGGCCAGTCCGTCCAGCCCTAACAAATCGGGACCGTTTGACCCTAAACCCCTGCTTGGCCGGATGGTAGCGTGCAGAATGTCAGACTTCGCGAGGAGGAATAACGCCATGAAGTTTGGGTTGCTGCACCTGTTCGAAAGCCCCGGTGATAAGACCGAAAAGGCCATCGTGGAAGAGAACCTGGAGATGATCCAGGGGGCGGATGAGATGGGCTACGACTCGGTCTGGCTGGCGGAACACCATTTCTCCGAGTACGGAGTGATGCCGTCCATCGCCGTCATGGCGGCGGCGTTGGCCGTGCAAACGAAACGTATTCGGATCGGCACCGGGGTAGTCGTACTGCCTTTGCACAACCCGATCCGAGTTGCCGAAGAGTTTGCCATGGTTGACCTATTGAGCGACGGCAGGCTTGAATTCGGGGTGGGCCGTGGGTATCAACCCAGCGAGTTCGCCGGTTTCGGCATCGACATGGAGACCAGCCGCGAACGTTTTGACGAGTATCTAGAGGTCATACTGAAACTGTGGTCAGGTGAGGAGGTGACTTTCAACGGCAAATATATTCAATTGGACAATATCCGGGTACGGCCCAAGCCACTTCAGGAGCCTCACCCTCCGGTGTGGGCCGCGGCTCTAAGTCCGGGGTCGTTCAGCCTGGTGGGCAGCAGGGGGCATAACCTTCTCTTCCCGCCGCCGTGGGCGCCGTCAACCACCGCGATCAATGCTTACCGGCAGTCTCTCGCCGACGCCGGACACGACCCACAAGGCAAGCGGGTGGCTGCTCTGGTCCACCTGTATGTGGATGATGACACGGAGCGGGCGAAGAAAGATTTTGAAGACCCCCTGATCTGGTATTACCGGACCTTTTCCGGGCTGGTGGCGCGTCCGGCCTCTGCGTCGGCACCCGCCAGTTACGAACACTACGGGTCTCTGCGTGACTTAACCCAAACCGTGACCTATGACCAGCTACTGGACCTTGATGGCGTAGTTGTCGGCGACCCCGAAGCGTGCATCAGGAAGATCCGCCATCTCGATGAGATCTACGGCCTCACCGATATATTGTTTTGGACCCGCCTCGGTGGACTCGACCACCGGAAGGTCATGCGCTCGATGGAGCTATGCGCAAAGCACGTGATGCCGGCATTTCAAGACGGGCTAAAAGTCAGCTAACACGCTCCGAAGAACGGTGCATAAGCGGTGCAGCCCTTCTTTTTGGGTCTTCACCTTGATAGGTTCCCCGCCGCGAAACCCCTGTGCTACGATTGCCCCGTTATGACCGGGAGACGCAGGAGTAACCATGGCCGACGCCGATAAGAAGGACCTCCGGGAAGCTGGACAGGAATATGAGGGCAGGCTGGCCGATGCTTTAGCCCGCCAGAAGGAGCCGAAGCCGGAGCCGGAGACCAGCTACGGCATGCCACTGAAGTCGGTGTATACCCCGGAGGACTCCACCGGGCAGGACTATCTGCGGGACCTCGGCTTCCCCGGCTCTTACCCCTTCACCCGCGGCATCCGGCCCGACATGTACCGTGGCCGTCTTTGGACCATGCGCCAATACGCCGGGTACGACACGGTGGAAGAGACCAACTCACGGTTCCGGCACCTGTTGGAGCAGGGACTCACCGGCATGAACGTGGCTTTCGATCTGCCCACCCAGTTGGGCATGGACCCCGACTATCCTCATGCGACCAGCGAGGTTGGCAAAGTTGGCATCTCCTGTCCCTCGGTGCAGCAGATGGAGACCCTCTTTCAGGAACTGCCCCTGGACCGCGTAACCCCTTCCCTGACCGTGAACGCCTCGGCACAGTCGGTGCTGGCCATGTACCTGGTGACCGCCCAGAACCGGGGTCTCGCTCTGGAGCAGATCGGCGGCACCACCCAGAACGACATCCTCAAGGAGTTCATCGCCAGGGGGAACTACATCTTCCCGCCCGGCCCTTCGCTGAAGATGACGGTGGACCTGTTTGAGTACTGCGCCCAGCATCTGCCCCGCTGGAACTACATCAACATCTGCGGGTATCACGTCCGGGAGGCCGGGTCGAGTCTGGTGCAGGAACTGGCCTTCGCCTTTGGGAACGCCTGCGCCTATCTGGACGAGGCCCTATCCCGAGGCATGGAGATCGACGACTTCGCCCCGCGCATCGCCTTCAATTTCAGCGTGTTCAATAACGTTTTGGAAGAGGTGGCCAAATTCCGGGCCGCCAGGCGGTTGTGGGCACGGCTGTTGAAGGAACGCTACGGGGCCAAGAACCCGCGCTCGCTGACCTTCCGCACCGGGGCCGGCAGCGGCGGCAGCACTCTGGTCGCCCAGCAGCCCGAGAACAACGTCGTCCGGGTGACCCTGCATACCGTGATCGCCGCCATGGCCGGAGTGCAGTCCATGCACACAGCGTCCATGGACGAGGCCCACGCCCTGCCGTCCGAGGAAGCGGCCACCCTGGCCCTCCGCACCCAGCAGATCGTGGCCTACGAGAGCGGGTTGGCTGACGTGATCGACCCCTTGGGCGGTTCCTACTACGTTGAGAACCTCACCGACCAGATCGAAGAACAGGCAGAAGCCTACTTGAAGCGCATCGAAGAGCGCGGCGGGATGGTGACAGCCATCGAGTCGGGTTGGGTGGTCCAGGAGATCGCCGAAGAGGCCTACCGGTTCCAGCGGGAAGTGGAGCAGGGGGGCCGGGTGGTCGTGGGACTGAACCGGTTCACTACTGACGAAGTCCCGCCCATCGAATTGCATACACCTGACCCCGCCGTCTCCAAGAATGCCGTCGAGCAAGTGCAGGAATTGAGGAAGCAGCGGGACGGCCGTGCGCTTACCAAGGCCTTGGATGAATTGAAATCGGTGGCCAGCGAGGGCGGAAACACCATGCCCGCGACTCTGGAGGCTGTCCGGGCCCTGGGTACGGTTGGCGAGGTGTCCGGGGCGTTGCGAGACGTGTTTGGGGAGTGGCAAGCGCCGAACGCCTAGCGGTATATCTGAGACTGGCGCTGATTCCGCTCATGGTGGGCTTGCCGAACCCCCCCTGATTCAAGAGGTTTCTCCAGAATCACCATGACTTATGCCGGCCCTTCGACAGGCTCAGGACGAGCGGTTGGGGGGTGCGTTCCGTTTCGCCCTCGTCATTCCGGAGAAGGCCGGAATCCAGAAATGCTCAGGGGTCTGTCAAACTCTCAGGCGGTGAGGCGCTGATCCCGCCCATGGTGGGCTTGCCGGACCACTGCCTGAAGAGGTTTCTCCAGGATAACCATGTCTTACGCCGGCCCTTCGACAGGCTCAGGAAGAGCGGTCGGGGGTGCATTCCATCTTGCCCTCGTCATTCCGGCGAAGGCCGGAATCCAGGAATGCTTAGGTGGCTGCCAATCCCTCCGGCGGTGAGGCGCTGATCCCGCTCATGGCGGGCTTGCCGGACCATCGTCCCAGCCTAAGTTCGGTCTGGAATAAGCGTCGCCCCCGCCCTAACCCTCCCCCGTTCCGAGGGGGGAGGGGATTTCTCTTGTTACCGGACTGGGTTTAGTTTCTGCACCAGTTCGGCCCAGTGTTTGCCCCAGGCGTTGCAGATGGAGTTGACTTCGTCTTCGGGAAAATCACGCAGGGCCACGGGGCCGTAGTGCGAGGTGAACGCATTCCCCTGGATGACCATGCCGTGGTTCAGCAGGATGTGCAGCATGCTGAGCAGGGCAAGTTCCGCGCCGCTGCCCGGTCTGCCGCCGCCGGTGAACGCCCCGCCTACTTTGCCCGAAAGGGGTCCAGGGTAGTCCTGGTACGCCGTGGTGTCGAACAGCCGCTTGATCTGCCAGTCAACGTCACCGAAGCGCACTGGGGTCCCCACTATCACTCCCTTGGCGGACAGCATCTCTTCCCACTGCACCTCTTCCACAGTGCGCACCAGCACGCCGGCGCCCGCGTCCACCATCCCCTGGCGTACAGGCTCCACCATTGCTCCGGTGCGGCCGTTCTTGGAAGTGTAGATGATCAGTAGGTCGTGGTCTGGCATCTGTGGCCTCTCGATCTGGAGATTAGGTCTGACACTTGGAGCAGAAGTAGGTGCCGCGGGCGCGGACCCTGATGGCCGTCATGTTGGTCTCGCAGTTGGGGCAGGCAGATTTCACGTCGCGGGGATGGCTCCAAGTCATCAGAGCCGTCGGCGGGTCGGGCCAATGCTGGTCGCGGGCCCGGTCATAGACGCCGTATGCAGCGCTCAGGGCGTCTATGATCGACTGCCTAAGCTGGGCGACTTCATCCACAGAAAGTCCGGAAGCGGGCCGCTCCGGGTGGATACCGGCCAGGAAAAGCGACTCATCGGCATAGAGGTTGCCTAGGCCGCATGCTATCCCTTGCTCCAACAGCAGGGCTTTCACTGGGGCCTTCTTGCCGGAGAACGATTCTGCCAACGTCTCAACCGTGAATTCGTCGTCGAATGGCTCGGGGCTCCACCAGCCACAGCTTGCCGAACTTTCGCCCGTCCACGAACCGGAGCTCGCGGCCGTCGTCCAGCGGGAAGTAGTGCCGGGTCATGGGGTCGGCTTCCTGCGACTGGGGCTGGACCATGAGCCGGCCGGTCATGCCCAGATGGACGATGAAATTGGCTGGGCCGCTGCCCGAGAGCGGAAGGATCAGGAACTTGCCGCGTCGTTCCACCGACTGGATGGTGCGTCCCTTTAGACCGTCGGCCAATTCCCCAGCCGACGGCTTTTTGACCGTGTTGGCCCAGGTGATGTTGGCGCCAGCGATGGTGGATCCGGGCAGCCCCGCCCGGACAAGGTTCCGGCGCGTGTTCTCTACCTCAGGCAGTTCAGGCATGGTTTTGTGGGCCTCCAGGAATTGGCATTCCCATTCTATACGGTGATACTCTCTACGACGAGTGGGAATAGTTGAAGAATAAGGTGGTTACCCCATGAAATTCGGTATCTACAGTTCCATCGCCGACCCGCCTGCAGGCGAGGACCTGCCCAGGTGCGTTGACGAGGTTATCGAAGAAGCAAAGCTGGCGGAGCAGGCCGGGTTCGACTCGTGCTTCTTCGGCGAGCACCATCAGGACAAGGACGGGTTTCTGCCATCGCCGCTGATCGTTTGCACCGCCGTGGCCGCGTCAACCACCAAGCTGCGGGTTGGAACCTCGGTGATCCTGCTGCCGCTGCACCATCCTGTGCGCCTGGCCGAGGACGTGGTCACCCTGGATATCATCTCCAAGGGGCGGGTGACCGTTGGTGTTGGCCTGGGTTACCAGCAAGCCGACTTTGACGCCTTCGGCGTGAACATGGCCGACAGGGTGGAGCTGTTTGAGGAGAAAGTGGAGATCCTCCACCGGTGTTGGTCGGGCAAAGAGTTTTCGTTCAACGGCAAGCACCATCAGATCGAGAACCTGACCGTACGGCCCGATCCCATCCAGAAGCCCAACCCCCCGCTGTGGATCGGCGCCAGCGCTCCGGTGAGCGCCCGGCGGGCCGCAAACATCGCCGACGCCATCGTCACAACTCCCAGCACCACCCTGGATAACACGGCCAAGCTGATCGGCCACTACAAGCAGGCCGCGGTGGCCGCCGGCAAGACGCCCACTCCCATAATCATGAGGGACGCCTGGGTGGCCAACTCCAGGAAAGAGGCCGAAGAGGTCTACGGGCCCGAGGTTATGCAGGCGTACAAGTACTACTGGCAGAACGGGCTGCCAGAGTTCCTGTCCATCAAGAGTGAGTCCGAACTCACGCTGGAGCGTGTGGCCAAAGACCGCCTGATCATGGGCGACCCCGAAGAATGCCTGACCGAGTTCCAGCGTTGGAGCGAGGGAACGGGGGCCGAGTCGTGCCTGCTGCGGTTGCGCCACGCTCACTCTGGCGGCCCGTCGCACGCCCAGATCATGAAGACCATAGACCTGATCGGAGACCGGATAATCCCGTACATGGACTGATCGAGATCAGCTAAGCATGGACAAGGGGGACATATGCCAGGTTTGTTAGAGGGGCTCAAAGTCCTGGAGATTGCGAACTGGGTAGCCGCGCCGTCCGCTTGCGCGATCATGTCTGACATGGGTGCGGAGGTAGTCAAGATCGAACACCCGGAAACGGGAGACCCCGTCAGGGGAATCGACGTGTCCTCCCGCGGAGTTGTCCAGTATTCCAGCGGCATCAACACGATATTTGAGCTGCTGAACCGTGGTAAACAGAGCGTGGCGGTTAACCTTGAGAATCATTCGGGCCAAGAGATTGTTCAGAAACTAGCGGCCCAATCAGACGTGGTTGTCACTAATCTCACGCCGCACAGACAAGAGCGGTATAGGCTGCGTTATGAGGACCTGTCGGCGCTGAATCCAAGGACCATCTACCTTGTTCTGACCGGGTACGGGACCGAAGGGCCGGAGCGTGACAGATCGGGATTCGATTACGCCGCCTTCTGGGCGCGCTCCGGCATCATGGGTTCCCTTGGAGAGGCCGGTGGCCCTCCGACGCAGCAGCGTCCTGGAATGGGCGACCAGACAACTTCATTGGCCATCACCGCCGCGGTCGGCATGGCTCTCTATGAGCGGGAACGCTCCGGGAAAGGACAGAGGATCGATTGCTCGCTGCTTCACACCGGCATGTGGGTCATCGGCGGCGATATCATGTCCGCCCTCAAGACTCGAGACCCGGTTGAACTTCTATCGAGAAAAGATAGGAGTAATCCACTTTTCAACTTCTATCAGGCAGCGGACGGCAAGTGGTTACAGCTCGTCATGATAGAGTCGGGACGCTTCTGGAACGGCTTCTGTGAGGCGCTGGGCATCGAGGAGTATGCCGCTGACCCGAAATTTGACAGCCACGTGAACCGCATGGAGCACAGCACCGAGTTGTTGGAGATCATCGAAGACCGGTTTGCCTTGGAGAGCTTTGAGCACTGGGCGGCGCGACTGGACGCACAAAGGTGTATCTGGGCGCCGGTCCAGTCGGTGGACCAGGTCGTGGACGACCCACAAGTACGCGCCAACGGCTACACAACCACCCTGACGCACCCTGAAGAAGGCGAGTTCGAGATACTTGACCCCGCCGATCAAATACGACCGCACGCCGGGAATCCCATCCTCACGAGCGCCGGAGCTAGGCCAGCATACCGAGACCACTTTGCTGGAGATTGGCTATACCTGGGACGACGTGATTGCGCTGAAGGAGCAAGGCGCGATCATCTGATGGCCGGCTAGTGCTCCGCGGCCTCCGAGGCCACCGGGTTGTAGGTGACACGGACCACCGGGGCCTGGGACTCGTTCTTCCACTGGTGGTGTTCGTTGGGCGGGACCAGGATGGCGTCGCCTGCTGAGACCGTGTAGTCCTTGCCGCCGCAGACCAGAGTGGCGGTGCCCTCCAGCATGTAGACAACGTGCTCCCACTCGTGAGTATGGCCGCCGGTTTCGGGGTGGCTGACCGCGCCGGGCTGCATGGGGTTGTTGTGCAGCATCACGTAGTTGGGTGCGCCGTCATCGCTGCTGATCAGCACGTGGCCTTTCGCCCGGTCCAATTCAGAGTGGTTGCGGATCACCGGCGGCTGGCCGGTGCCCTCTCCTCCGTCGTTCTGCGCGCCGCCGCTCTGGGCTGCGATGAGCGGGTTGATCTCGATGCGGTGGATGTTGCCGCTGCCGCCGTTGTTCAACGTGTAATGGTCGACGTTGGGCGGGATGAACATGGCGTCGCCGGTCTTGACCGGGTATTCCTTGCCGTCGCAGAACAGCGTGCCGGTGCCCTCGATGATGTAGACCTCATGCTCCCACTCGTGGATATGGTGGGCACTGGTCTTGCCGGGCTCGATCTGGGAATAGCTGAGCGTACAGGTCGGCGGGTTGTCGTCCAGGTTGATCAACCGGGCCGCGTTGGTTCCGTCAAAATGTTCGCTGATGTTTCTGATCACCGGTTCCATGGTTGGGGCCTCCGTAGTTTGGGTTGATCCTAGATTCCGTACACCCGGACAGCTGTGTCGTGGAACAGGTCCGCGCGCTCGGACGCCGAATAGTCTTTGGACAGCAGTTTGAAGGCGTTGTACATGACGTTGTAGGAGAAGGACACCTTGTCCGGCGGGAAGTTGCTCTCGAACATGCACCGGTTAGGGCCGAACTGCTCGATGCAGTGCCGCATCCACGGTGTCATGGCCTCCGCCAGTTCTTCTGAGCCGATGGGTTTCTCTCTAGCGTGCCAGCCGAAGCCGAAGCGGGGCATGCCCAGTCCGCCCAGCTTCATGGTGACGTTGGGACAGGCCGCCAACGCGGTGATGCCCTCTTTCCAGACCGGGATTATCTCGTCGTCTTTGCCGGCGTAGATGCCCACCCGGCTGACGCCACCGACATGGTTCACGATGATGGGCAGGTCGGGCACGGCCTTGGCGAATTCGGCTATCTCCGCCATCTGCGGGAAGGACTGCATGATGTCTAGTCGCAACCCTTTCTGGCTTAACACCTTGGCGCCCTCGATGAATTCCGGGCTGGTCACCACGCCCCCAGTCTCCCGGTCATCCCATGTGGGATCCGGGTTATGGGTGATGTTGTGGCGGATGCCACGGAAGCGGTTGGGGCTGGCGGCTTGCAGGGCATCCAATATTGGCGCGACGTCGGCGCCCAGTTTGAGGTCGGCGTGACCCATGATGCCCGCGGCAGCCCGGCTTGGGCCGTACACCCCGCTGGCGCTGGCCGCTGCCAGACCCTGGACGAACTCAACCTCGCCCACGGAGCGCAGTTCATCGGCGGCGTCGGCGCTGTACATCGATCGGGCCTCCAGGAACACCGTCGAGATGATGTTGTGGCCGCTGTAGATGTCGTCGTTCAGTTCGTGGAGGAGGTAGCGCTGGTAGGGGATGCTGCCCGGGCGGCGGTCCCAGAAATGGTGGTGTGGGTCGCAGATGGGGAGGTCGGGTTCCAGGGTGGGTTCCTGGGTCAACGCCAGCCAATCATTACTGCCGTATGGCATAGCTGCACCTTCATAGCTTCAGACTGAGGCCAGATGATACCACGAGACAGGTATGGGGATGCGCGGAAACAGAATTCCCTCCCCTTCATCAGGGGGTGGGTTAGGGTGGGGGCGCTGTTTCTCAGACTACCGTGGCTGCCTGTGATTGGTCCTACGACAGGCTCAGGATGAGTGGGCGGTCGGGGCTGGGGAGAGAAACCCGTCCGTCATTACAGCGGAGGCTGGAACCCAGAAATGTTGGACGGTATGAGGCCCGGGGAGAGCAGCCGGTCTGGATTCTGGCCTTCGCCAGAATGACGGCGGGGAAGACGTGTACTGCCCAAGTATGGTTGGTTATTCGGCAGGCCCGTTTCCATGGGACTCTCGACTACGGCCGGAACCCGCTCGAAAACCCTGTCCTACACCTGGTGAACGGCCAGGGTGATCTCCATGCCTTCTATCTTGATCGACTCGGTGGCGGCTTCCGTTTCAGGCGTGCCGTCCACGAGTTGGGTGCTCAGGGTCTCGTCGCGGATGTAGCCGGAGAAGGCGCCCTGCATGACTCCGGCGAACTCCGAGGGGCCCTGGTAGTACGTGACGATGCGGTCTGTCACGTCGAAGTTGGCCGAGCGGCGCATGCCCTGGATGTGGTGGACCACTTCTCGAGCCAGGCCTTCTTCTGCCAATTCGGAAGTTAGCACGGTCTCCACGGCGACCGCATACGGGCCGTCCTGAACGTCTGCGTAGCCAACTTCTACGGCCGTTTTGATCAGTTCGACATCTTCTTGGTCGATGTGCAATTGGGACGAGCTTTCACGGGGGTTCGGAAGCTCGAACCATCCGTTCGCGGTGAAAGACGCGAAGATAGTCCGGGGGTCAACTTCGGTTAAAGCATCTGCAACCGCCTGGGCGTTGGCGCCGTGCTTTCTTCCCAGGGTTGCCTTATTGGGTGAAGCCTTCCAATCCCAGAATCGGACATCTTCCGGGCCGTTGGCGGCAATGATGGAGACCGACTTCACGTTCAGTTCATCAACCAACTGAGGGACCATCGGCTCAAGCAGTCCTTTTTCCGAGTCGCTTTTGACTAGGACTTTCACCGAATTCAGCGGTTGGCGGACCTTGATCTTTTCGCTGGACCGCGCGGCCCGGCCCATGCTGGATACCTTCATGGTCAGTTGGATGGCGTCCATGAGCGGCTGGTCAACCAAAGACTGGTCCGCCACTGGGTAATCGGCCAGGTGGACACTGTCCGGGGCTGACGGGTCAACCGAGCAGACCAGGTTCTGGTAGATCTCCTCGGCGACAAATGGCGCCAGCGGGGCCATGAGTTTGGCCACGGTCACCAGGCAGGTGTGCAGGGTGATGTAGCCGGACAGCTTGTCGGCGTCGCCCTCGTTCCGCCAGAAGCGGCGGCGGCTGCGGCGCACGTACCAGTTGGAGAGCTGGTCGATGAACTCCTGGATGCGGCGGCCGGCGTTGGTTGGCTCATAGCCGTCCATGTAGCCGTCTACCTGGGCTATCAGGGTATTCAGCTCGGAAAGCACCCAGCGGTCCAGCTCGTTCTCGGGCTTCCAATCGTCGGGCGTCTGGGAGGGGTCAAACTTGTCGATCTCCGCATAACCGATGAAGAAGGAATAGACGTTCCACAGGGTCAGCATGACCTTGCGCAGGGTCTCGCTGACCAGTTTGCCGGAGAACCGTCTGGGCTCGCCGGGGTGGGAAGCTGTGAACAGGTACCAACGCAGGGCGTCGGCCCCGTGCTCGTCCAGCACCGAGAGTGGCTCGACCACGTTGCCAACCCGCTTGCTCATCTTCCGGCCCTTCTCGTCCAGGATCAGGCCCAGGCAGATGACGTTCTTGTAGGCCGGCTGACCCTTGAGCAGGGTGGACAGGGCGTGCAGGCTGTAGAACCAGCCGCGGGTCTGGTCGACGGCCTCGCAGATGTAGTCGGCGGGGAAGCGGCCGTCGGTCTCGATGGTCTCGTTGTCAAAGGGATAGTGGTATTGGGCGAATGGCATTGCGCCCGAGTCGAACCAGGCGTCCATGACCTCGGGGATGCGGTGCATCTTGCCGGAGCAGCCCTCTGCCGTGCAGTCCAAGACCACGTTGTCCACGTAGGGACGGTGCAGGTCCAGCCCGTCGGCGTTCAAGCTGCCGTTTGCCCCGGCCATGCCGCGAAGTTCATCCACTCCGCCCACGCAGACCGAGTTGCTGCACTCCTGGCACCGCCAGATGGGAATGGGCGTGCCCCAATAGCGTTCCCGGGAGATGGCCCAGTCCACGTTATTGCGCAGCCACTCGCCGAAGCGCCCGTCCTTGATGTAATCGGGGTACCAGTTGATGGTGTCGTTGCCGTTGACCAACTGGTCCTTCAACGCCGAGGTGCGGATGTACCAGGAACTCTTGGCGTAGTAGAGCAAGGGCGTGTCGCAGCGCCAGCAGAAGGGATAAGTGTGCCTATAGATGTCATGGTGGAACAGCAGACCGCGTTCGGTCAGGTCATCCATGATCTCTTTATCGGCGGACTTCACGAACTTGCCGGCGAAGGGATAGTTGCCGGTGATGATCCCCTGCAGGTCCACGGGCTGCACGAAGGCGAGTTCCTTCTCGCGGCCCACGCCCAAGTCCTCGTCGCCGAAGGCCGGGGCTATGTGCACGATGCCGGTGCCGTCGTCCAACGAGACAAACTCGGCGGAGATGACCTTGGGGGCGAACTCTCCCCCCTCTTCAAGCTCGGTGACCATGCCGCCGGGGCCGGGCCGGCGCACGAACCGCCGCACCTGGGAGCCAAACTCGCTCGGATGATAGAGGGGCGTGTAACCAAGTCCAACTAAGTCGGAGCCCTTGAGGCTGCCGACGATCTTGTGCTCTTGAGTGACGTTCTTTGCGACCAACGCCCCGGCCAGCACCAAACGGTGGGTGCCGCCCTCTCCCTCCAGTTCGACGATGCTGTAGTCGGCGGACTCGTCCACCGCCAGACCGGTGTTCCCGGGCAGGGTCCAGGGCGTTGTGGTCCAGGCCAGCAGGAATACGTCGCTGTTGCCGGCCCCCAGCTTCTCCAGAACTTCGGCCTTGTCTGCCGATGCGGCCGGATCAACCTTGAACTTGATGAAGACCGACGGGTCAGGTGTGTTCTCCCTGTAGCCCAGGGCAACTTCGTGGGAGCTGAGGCTGGTCACGCAGCGGGGGCAATGGGGCGTGCCGCGCATGGTCTGGTAGAGCAGGTCCTTGTCCCACAGGCTCTTGAGCATCCACCAGCCGGACTCGATGTAGTTGTTGTGCAGGGTTACATAGGGGTCTTCCATGTCGACCCAATAGCCGATGCGGTCGGTCATGGTCTCCCACTCTTTCACGTAGCGGAAGACGCTTTCCCGGCACTTCTTGTTGAACTCCTCGATGCCGTATTCTTCGATGTCCCGTTTGCTCTTGAGGCCCAGTTCCTTCTCCACTTCCAGTTCCACGGGGAGGCCGTGGGTGTCCCAGCCGCCCTTGCGCGGCACGCGGTAGCCCTTCATGGTGCGGTAGCGGCAGATAACGTCTTTGAACACGCGGGCCAGGACGTGGTGGATGCCGGGACTGCCGTTGGCCGTGGGCGGACCCTCATACATCATGAAAAGTGGGGCATCGGGGCGCTCAGACTCGCTGCGGCGGAAGACGTCTTTCTCCTTCCATTGCTGCAGGACGTTGGCGTCCAACTCCGGGAAACTGACGCGGCTGGAAACGGGCTTAAACATGCGGAAAGGCGGTCCTTGAGTCCGGCGGCTTTCGGCCGGTTGTCTTAATACCGGTTAATCACTAATCAGGCATTATAGCGCAGCGGACTACGGCCAGACATGCCAGGGCTGTTGGGCTAGGTCAAGAACATGTCCGCTAGGACAAGGCTCTCTTGTTCGTGGTCCGCGGCCAAGCCGAAGGCAGCCAGAGTGTGCCGGCCAAGGATAGGTTCACCGTCAGCCTTGCCGTAGACGCAGATGGTGGTGCGTTCCTGGCCGCCGATGCGCATGCGGACCTCGGCCATGGGCAGCATCTCCCAGCCGCCGTTGGGCAGGGTGAACCGGGACTCCCATTCGGTCTCTACTCCGATCATCTCCAGGAGGGCCGATGGCAGAACGGAATAGATGTTGTCCGACCCGGCGACGACGATCACCCGCTGGAACCTGGAGCCGTCCCGTGGTCCGATCTCGATGGAGCAATGGAAGGTGTTGGTGGGCGTGGTCATGGTCTCGGCCCTCCGCTTTCTATCGACGCTTTCGCTACGAGTCTTTTTGATGCCAGAAACTGTAGAAGTGGTTCAACGGGCCGTGGCCCTGCCCGATGGGGAAAGAGCTGCGGATGGCCTCAGTAACGAATTCCTTGGCCTGACCCACGGCGTCCTCGGTTTTCAGTCCCTTGGCCAGCCCTGCCGCCACGGCCGAGGCGAATGTGCAGCCCGTGCCGTGGGTGTTCACAGTTTCAAACCGGGGCGACGTGAACTCCCGGAAGCTGCTTCCATCATAATACAGATCGGTGGCCGGCCCCTCCCGGTGTCCGCCTTTGACCACCACGGATGCCGCGCCCATGTCGACGATGGCCCTGGCGGCCTTTTGAACGTCGTCATCGGTTACTATGGTCATTCCGGTCAGAGTCTCGGCTTCCGGGATATTGGGCGTGACCACTGCCGCCATGGGCAGCAGCAACTCCCGCAATGCTCCCACAGCCTCTTCTCTGAGGAGTGAATCGCCGCTTTTGGCGACCATCACCGGGTCAACCACCAACCTCTGCAGACCCGGCACATCAGGGTATCTCTTCCCGGCATCCTTAAGCGATTCGGTGACGCACCGGATGATCTCGCTGGATGACAGCATGCCGGTCTTCGCGGCGTCGACGCCGATGTCGGACACCACAGCCTCGATCTGGGCCTCGATGACGGCGGTGGGAATCTCATGGACCGCCGTCACCGCCACCGTGTTCTGAGCGGTGATGGCGGTCAATACGGACGTCCCGTAGACACCCAGGGCGGCAAAGGTCTTGAGATCGGCCTGGACCCCCGCTCCAGCCCCGGAGTCGGAACCGGCGATGGTCATGGCCGAAGCAACCTGTCTTGCTGGGCGGCTCATTTGGGCCACGCCTCGCCACGATAGGCCATGTCGAAGAACTGGTACTCGTACCGGAGGACATTTAGGAATATGTTCTGCAGTTTTTCGCGCTGCTCCGGAGTCGGGGTGGACTGGTCAACCACACCCTGCATCCAAACCACGAAACCGGACATGCCGGGACTGGTGTGGAGGTCGATCCATGTCTGGTAGTAGTGGTTGCCCGGCTTCTTACCCGCCTGCTCGGCGCGCTGGGCCCAGTCCAGATAGGGCCACTCAACGGCCAAAAGCGTGGCAATGACCTCGGTGAATGTGCCCTCGTAGGCTTGGGTGCGCAGGTAGCCGCTGTAATTCTGGGTGGTGGGCAGGTATTGGAGTTCTCTGACCTGTTGGCGGGAGAGCCCCCGTTCCCGGAACGCCTCTTGGAACAGGCCCTCTTCACCACCCAGGCCCAGGTGTAGAAACCCGACCAACTCCCGGGCGGCGTCAAAGTCAGGGGCCTTGGCGGTGGCCAGGCTGAGGAGGATGGCCCAGTCACGCAGGAATAGGTAGTCCTGGTCGAAGTAGGTGGTGAATCTGGCCGGGTCCAGGGAGCCGTCGGCCATCTCGTTTACGAACGGGTGGGTTACTACAGACTCCCAGATGGAGGCCACTCCGTTCCTTAGTTCATCGCTTAAACCCAATGTGATCGTTTCCTCGATACCGGCGGCACGGGTGGCGCGCGGGAGATGTTTTGCCTAAAGGCTACTCGTCGCCCGGACCTTCCTCGGGAGTGAAGTCCGGAGTTAACCTGACCGACTCTTCTTGGTCCGACAGGTCTGGGGCGGGCCCATCGCCCATGAACCCGATGGGTATGGCCGGCAGCGTCTCCAGGTGTAGACCGGTGCGCATGCCCAGCTCCAAAGACAGGCGGGCAACGGCATCATTGTCGTCGGCCTCCACCATCATCACGAAGTCGTACCGGCCCAACACGGCATATTGGCCCAATATCTCCGCACCAGGAACGTTCAGGTCCCTGGTGCGGTTGCTGATGAGATTCGAATCGCTATGCAGCATCCGCTGACCGTCATGGGTCAAAGACCCCAATAGAAAATAGAGCGACATCTATTCTTAGCCCCCAAAAAGCAAAGCCAGTGAATCAGGCGTTCCAGTCAGGAGCAAGTATATCACCGGGTGTGACGGCGCTAGACGCTATCTGGCGCCCTCGACGAAGCTGTTGTCGTAGGCGTCGGAGGCCCCGTCGGCGGACCCGAGCATGCCGACCTCGACCATCCAATCGGCGAAACCCTGCCACCGGGAATCTTCCTGCCAACCGAAGACGCCGTTTTCGGTGGCCCAGAGGGGGGCCAACAGGGCGACACCTGGGTTCTCGATCTCCAAGTCGGTCTCCGGTTTAACCGATTTCAGCACGGCCACGGCGTCCAGAGGATCAGCCACGGCGTCCTTATAGCCCTTGGTTACGGCTTTGACGAACCTTTGGACAACGTCCGAATCATCGGCGATCTTTTCTTCACTGGCCACGATCACCAGTTCATAGAAGTCGGGCACTCCGTTCTCTTCCATGCGCATGATGTTCAGGTCGAAGCCCTGGTTGTTGGCCGAGATGGACTCGTGGACCCAGTAGGCGCCGACGATGGCGTCCACGTTCTTGCTGATGAGGGCGGGCACCAGGTCGAAGCCAACGTTGACCATCTCGACGTCGTCGATGGTCAGTCCCTGATGCTTCAGCATGGTGTCGATCAACGCCTCGTCGGAGGGCAGCCCCGGCGCGCCCACCTTCTTGCCCTTCAGGTCTTTGGGCTCGGCGATGCCGGACTCGGTCAGCGCCATGACTGAGTTCAACGGGTGTTGGACCATGGCCATGATGGCCACTGCTTCGATGCCCTGCTCCCGGGCGATGAGCAGCTCAGGCTGGTAGCTGATTCCGAAGTCGTCCCGGCCTGCGCCCACGGTCTGCAGAACGGTTGACGGGTCGCCGGGGACGTAGATGTTCACGTCCAGGCCCTCTTCTTCGAAGTAGCCGCGCTCCTGGGCGACATAGAGGCCTGAGTGGTTGGACCAGGGGAACCAGTCCAAGGCCAATGATACCTGTGTGAGTTCCTCGGGCTCATCGTCTCCGCCACAAGCTACTGCGGCCACCATGGTGATGACGAACAGCAGTGATAACAGGATGGCGAGCCTTTTGCTTACGAACTTCATGGTGCGATTTTCTCCTTTTGCCTTTTGTTTTGAATCTCTTTTGAACTTAAAGTTGGCGCATCGGATTGGCGCATCTTCTTGTCGGAGCTATAACTGGCGCATCGAGTTGGAACGCTTTTCGTTAAAGTGCCAGGGCATCATCATCCGCTCGGCGACCACCGCCAGAACGAACAGACCGATGCCCATGATCGAAAGCACGAATATGGCGGCGAAGACCCTGGCAGTCAGGAACAATGGCTGGGAATACGTGATCAAGTAACCCAGGCCCTCGCTGGCCCCTACCCATTCACCGATGACCGCGGCGATCACACTCACAGAGACACCGATCTTGATGCCCGAGAACATGAAGGGCAGGGCAGTCGGGATCTGCAGCTTGGTGAACACCTGCCACCGGGAAGCGCCCAGAGTCCGTAGCATGTTGACCATGTCAGGGTCGGTGGCCTTGAGCCCGTCCACCGTGTTCACGGCGATGGGGTAGAAGCAGATGAGGGCCACGATGATTATCTTGGGGGTCAGACCGTAGCCAACCCAGATGAGCAGCAAGGGAGCGATGGCAATGATCGGCACGGTCTGGGAAGCGATGACGATGGGGTAGACCGAGCGCTCCAGCACCCTGGAGTAGGCGATGCCGCCAGCCAGGAGCAGCCCGGCGGCCAGGGCCGCAGCGAAGCCCACGACGATCTCTTGCATGGTGACCAGCGTGTGGTCCCAAAGCAGACTGCTGCTGGACCCCAGCTCTTTTGCGATGGCCGAAGGCGCGGGGAGCTGCCATTTGGGGACGTCGGCCAACTGCACCCACAATTCCCAAGCAACCACCAATCCCGCCAGTATGGAAACCGGCAAGAGCCAGGTGAGCAGCCCGGTGGTTTTCTTCAGGAGTTCCATCTGCTTCAGCCGGCCGCCTGAATCTGCGAACGTAGTGGACCCATCAACTGGGCCTTGAGCGCGCTGAAGTTGGGCGTGGTGACCATCTCATAGTTGCGTGGTCTGGGCAGGTCAACGTCCAGAGTCAGAGTGGCCCGGCCGGGTCTAGCCGTCATCAGGTGGACCCTGTCCGATAGGAGCAGCGCCTCGTCCACGTCATGCGTGATGAGGACGATGGTCTTGTTCATAGACTCCCATATCTGGAGCAGCCACTCCTGCATCTGCACCCGGGTCAAGGCGTCCAGCGCGCCGAATGGCTCGTCTAAGAGGATCACGTCTTGGTCCATGAGCATGGTCCTGAGGAAGGCGGCCCGCTGCCTCATGCCGCCGGAGAGGGCATAGGGGTATTGGTGTTCGAACCCCTTGAGGCCGAATTCCTCGGTGAATCCCAACGCCTGCTCCCGGGCCTGCTTGCGGGGAACACCCCTAAGCTCCAGCCCCAAGATGGTGTTGTCCAGCACCGACCGCCAGGGCAGAAGCAGGTCTTTCTGCTGCATATAGCCGGTCTGCCCAAGCCTGCCGTCGCGTGCGTCCGCGAGTTCCACCGTGCCCGAGTCCGGTTGGTCCAGACCGGCGATGATGTTGAGCAGCGTGCTCTTTCCGCAACCGCTGGGGCCGATGATGCTGACGAACTCGCCTTCGTTCACCGTCAGATCGATCCCGGCCAGCACTTCCTGCCGTGCGCCGTCGATGAGATAAGACTTATAGACCGATTCGGTTTTTATCTTTGGCCGGACTGCCGTGTCCGTTGACATCGGATATCTACCTACCGCTGATAGGCCCTGAAATCGGCAAAAAAATAAGCCGCCAACGAAGTGTATGGCGGCCTAACATGATAGTTAGCACTCTAGTCCGTCTCCCTCCGCTGGAATTACCCAGATCAGGTTCGCTGGGGTCGGTGGCAGTTGCGGCCTCCCTCTCAGCCCGGCTAAACCGAGCTCCCCTACGTGCCTAGATGATTCTGTTTTTAAGCGCGATGCCCGTTTGTGGGCACGGGAGGATTATAGAAGGGGGTATGTTGGGTGTCAACACGATTCTCGCTCCTTCCGGTTGTCTAAAGCAGGCCCGGTCAACCCCTCTCCTGGCCTTCGATTTCTTGACATGAATCTGTGGCCGCCATACAATCCGGCACACTGGAGTTACTCGTAATGAGTGCCTCGGAACCAGCGCTTTGGCGCAGTTCAAAACACGCTAGAATATAGCCGATTCAGACACGTCCGCATTAAGGAGGACCCGATGGCAGATTGGCCGAAGGTTAAGTACAAGGAAGAAGGCATGCGCGAAGGCATGCAGATCGAAGACCAAAATATCTCCGTTGACGACAAGGTCGAGCTGCTGGACATGCTCTCCGAGACCGGTCTGCAACAGATCGTAGTCGGCTCCTTCGTGAGCCCCAAGTGGACCCCTCAGATGGAGCGTATCGACGAGATCGTAACCAGGTTCAAGCCCAAGCCCGGTGTCACCTACACCGCCTTGGCGCTGAACTCCCGGGGCGTTGAGCGGGCCAGGGCCTACTCTCCCCCTCTGACCATCGAACGCGACGCCTATCCCAGACTGAACGTCCACATGTGCGACGTGTTCGTCCGCCGCAACACCAACCGCTCCCAGATGCAGGAGATGGAGCGCTGGCCCCAGGTCATCGCCCAAGCCCAGGAGCTCAACATCAAAGAGGCCGGCATCGGCACCAACGCCAGCTGGGGCTCCAACTTCATGGGTGAGTTCCCTGTTGATAACCTGATGACCATGCTAGAGCGTCAGCACAGCATGTGGGACGAGGTCGGGATCGACGTACGCAGCGCCTCCATGGGCGACCCCATGAGCCACTGCACGCCGGCAAAGGTTGAAGAGAGCGTTTACCGGGTGAAGGAGATGTGGCCGGAGATCAATCACATCCGCCTGCACCTGCACAACGGCCGGAACATGGCCATCGCGTCGGCCTACGCCGCCATGAAAGTCCTTGGCCCCGACGATACCCTGGAGATCGACGGGACCATCGGCGGGTTCGGCGGCTGCCCCTACTGCGGCAACGGCCGGGCCACCGGCATGGCCCCCACCGAAGACATACTCCACATGATGGAAGACATGGGCATCCCCACCGGCGTGGACATCGACAAACTGATCGACTGCGTCTGGACCGCCGAGCGGATCATGGGCCGCGAGCTGTATGGTCACGTTTCCAAGGCCGGCCCACGACCCAAGACCGTTGACCAGCTTTATGACATCAACGCTCCGTTCGTTGAGACCACCGAGCAGGCCAAGCACTTCAAGAAGGGCCCCGAGGTCTACGAGGGCGGGATCTATCCCTACAGCGAGCCCATCACCAGTCCCTACCGGGACCGGGTGGACGCTGGCGGACCTGCCTACGACGACGCCAACGGCGACTTCCCCTGGAAGCAGGACTGGTTCCCCGCCAAGAACTAACCGGTCTTACTCAGCAAAGCGCAACAAAGCGGCCACCCTGATGGGTGGCCGCTTTCTTATTTGCTCAAATTTGACTGATTCGAGAGGCTTCCCTCACCCTAACCCTCTCCCACGCCTGGGAGAGGGGACGATGCTTCTTCTCAGTCGAAGAGTCCCTTCCCCCGCGGCGGTGGGGGAAGGTTAGGATGGGGGCTACGTTCACCAGCAGGCTAGCCCAGAAACTGCAGACACCACCTAGCCCGCCAACCCTTTCGGTGCTACTATGTCGCCACTCTCAGTCATGCCCGCAGTTCAACAGAAAGATTAAGGAGGCCCAACCATGGCCACGACCAACCCAACCGACCCGAATAAGATCCGCCTCACCGGCGAGAACTCTTTTATCCGCTTGACAGACGACTCTGGACAGGGCGAGACCACCAGGGCCAGTCATTGGCGGGTCCTATGGTCGCCGGGTGGCGCCGGGCACGTCCTCTTCTTGCAGAGCGAACTCACCGATGGCCAGGTCCGCATCTATTCCGACAATATCGCCCTGACGCGTTGGCTCCAAGATGAGATCGAGAGCCTGCTCTACCCGGACTTCGCCGACCAGAGCATGCAGGTGGTAGAGGCGGAGTTCACCAAGAAAGGCGACCCCAACACCTTCTGGACCGAGACTGTGATCAGCGACGAGGACGAGATCGCGCTGACCTGGCACGATTTCATGGAGCCTTACATGTTAGTGGTGCCCGCCGGCAGCGCCTCCGGACGCCCCCACGGTGTCTATAGCTGTTTCATCCCGGCCAGAAAAGCCCAACTGACCATCAACGGCGACGTGGCCCAAGGCAATGTGGTCACCGACCGCCGCGGCGACAAGGACAGCAGTTCCGCCTGCCTAGCCTGGTCCGAAACCTGGGTCCGTCCGGCCTAACCAGTGCAACTGGGTTTTGTTCGGAGGGGCTAGGTGGCTTTGGTGGGGGTTGGGTGACGCGGGTTTTTCGATTGGCAACGCCAGGGCCGGTGTGATCGAATCATGGCGTTCCCTTGCCTCCACCGATCCGCTAATCCTGAGCCTGTCGGAGGACCACACAGGGTAAGAAGAAGCTAGTCCTCGGATTCCTCATCAGGTGCCAGGCCGTGCCGAATGGCGTAGGCTGCGGCTTCTGTGCGGTTGGCCGAGTCGGTCTTGTTGAGGATATTTCTCACGTGGTTACCGACGGTGTTGACGCTGATGAACAGATCCCCAGCGATCTCCCGGTCCGTCTTGCCCGCGGAAACCAACCGGACCACCTCTACCTCTCGTTGGGTGAGCCCGTCTGGATATGCTGATGCCCTGACCGGCTGGGAGTTAGCCTTTTCTTGAAGCGTGGCTACTCGTTGGATAAGGGAGTGAATGCCAAGTTCGGTGGAGATAGCCAAGGATTCGTCCAGCAGAGCTATGGCTTTGGCGTGGTCGCCCGGGCCATTGCGCTCCAGCAGTATCTCGGCAGAGTGGCAGCCGGTCCAGGCCAGGTCGGGCCGGTACCCCGAATCGCGGCAGAATCTTAATGCGTCCTCAAAGTGGTGCGAGGCTTGTTCCGTGTCTCCCATGATGTGGGCCAAGAGCCCAAGCAAGTAGTCCACTGTTCCTAAGATGGACGTGATCGCGGTGCCCTGAAATGGCTTAAGGAAGGCGTACTGTTCGGCAGCGAGTTCCACATTTCGTGAATTCACAGATTCCAGGACCAGGCCGAACCTGGCCCAAATAGCCATCAATGGCATGGCGTTGGTGCCGGAAAGGACGGTTTCGGCGGCTTCCTCAGCGATGTTTCTGTGGTTGTGCTCGCCCGTGATCCGATTGACTAATGGGATCATCCAGGCGACAGATGCGTATTCGATAGTTGGCCCGGGTTTAGTCAGGCGCATGACTTCCAATGAGCGCTCAAGATAAACCGAACCCGGTCCGAATTCTCCAAGCAGATATTCCAACAGTACTCTGGCGCCCAACAGACGTGGGTCCATGGGCGAGATCGCCAGACCTCGGTCCAAAGAATCTCTGGCCGTCTGCCAGTCTCCTTCGGCGCGGGAAAGGTTTACCCCTCTGAATATAGTCCCACATATCAAATGCCGGTCGCGAAGCCTTTCTGCCAGAACCATTCCCTCGGTAATGTGATGGCGCGCAGCTTCCAGGTGGCCATGGGCCATCTCAGCGCTAATGGCGCCCCAGCGAGTTAACAACTCTCCCAACGGGTCATCAACCGTCTTGGCCAGTTCTATGGCCCTGGGAGTTTTGTCTAACACCTCCTCCCAACTGCAATGCCACACACCCATGTACAGTTCCCCAGCTAGGATCTTGAATTCCAGAGCCGCATCATTCTCTGACTGGGCGATGGCCAAAGCCTTGCTGAACGCATCGCGCGCGGCTTTGTAATCGCCGTCCTGCGCTCCCAACACCCTTCCCAACAATGACAAGAGCCGTCCGGCCGCTGGGGAATCAGGAGGGACCATCTTCAGGGCTCCGGCGATACGATCACCAGCTCCGGTGTCATGGGCAGCAGCGTTGGGGACCGGATGTTCAGCAACCGCCACGGCCCGCTCTACCTCGCCGGATTCCGCGTAATAATCGAAAGCGCGGTTAAGATTCTCTACGCCTTCAGAAAATTGGAGCCTTCCAAGGGCGGCCAATTGGGCCCGCCCCAAGCCAAACGTCAGGGCAGCGGATTCCGCGTCCATCGCCATCTCCCCTTTGGCGGACAGGCCCTGTTGGAAAAGGTTCAATGCCTCATCATGGGCGTAGGCGGCCAGACTACGTTCCCCGGCTATGAGAGAGTAACGCACCAACTTCTCCGGACCGGATAGCGTCGGCGCCTGGGCAAAATGGTAGGCCAATTCGCCCGCGTATTCGGCCAGGTTATTCTTGTGGAGTCGTTCTAGAGTCTCCGCAGCTTCTGCGTGGACTTGGGCCTTCTGCATGGAAGGTATCTCTTCATAGACGGCCTGTTGGATCAATGCGTGGCCGAACCTGTATCGGCCCGGTCCACCGGGCAGAGATTCGATGATCCGAATATTCAGGGCCTCATCGACGCCGGTGAGAAATACGTCTTCGGCGATATCGGCGCTTAGATAACGAAGCAATGGGAGACTAAAATCCCGGCCAATCACTGAAGCGGTACGAAGCAGTTGGTTGCATGGCTCCGACAACCGGCTTAGCCGCCTTAGGATCGCTTCGCGGACGGCATCGGGCACGCCGGCTACCCAGTCTTGGTTCCCGTCCATCTCCTCGGGACTGACAGAGCCAACCACTTCCCCAACGAATAGGGGATTGCCGTCAGTGCGCTGATGCAACGAATCGATGGCGGCCTCGGCCACGGCGACACCTGACCTGGATGCGACGAACTCGCCCACCTCTTGCCGGCTGAGCCCATGTAGTGGGACCCGATGGAAATTTCCTTCCCGTACCAGGCCTCCTAAGGTTTCAACCAGAGGGTGGCTGCCGGTTACCTCAATGTCGCGGTAGGTGCCGACAACCATCAGGGAGCTTAACGAAATCTCCCCCGCCAGAAACTCAAGAAGAAAGAGAGACGATTCATCGGCCCAGTGCAGGTCTTCTAAGACTAAGACCAAAGGTTGACGCTGGCTAAGGTTCTTCAGGAATGTGGTGATGGAGAGATAGAGTCGGAAACGCTCCTGCTCCGGGTCGAGGACCCGGGGTTTCTCCAACCCTTCTAACTTGGCTGCCAGCTCGGGGATGATCTGTGAGATATCAGCCGCGCCGGGCCCCATATCCAGGCGGAGTTGACCGGCTTCCGCTGCTTCCACGTAAGAGCGGAGTGCCTGCAGCCAGGGCCAATAAGGGGGCGCGCCCCGGCGTTCGTGGCAACCGCCCCACAGAACTGCGGCGCCTTTGGCTTCTGCCAAGTCGGCTAACTCACGGGACAGGCGGGTCTTTCCGATGCCCGGTTCGCCCGCCAGTATCGCCAACTGCCCCCTGCCGGAAAGGGAGTCTTCCAACGCAGCAGCCAGCACCGCCAATTCTGCTTGGCGGCCGATCAGGCTTGTTGTCCCAGATTCTCCGCTGATCAAATCCACGGACCTCTGCGCCCAGTTGCCGACATATTACAACAACAGAGGTCCCGCTGGCCTCGCTCGGAAGGCGCTGCCAGGCACGGCATAGTGAATTTTCACTATGCCCCCACTAGATCCCCGGTTTTCACCGGGTTCAAGAAATGATGAACATCCGTCATGTGCGGACATACCAGCCGGTCCTACGATGTTGTCAACAAGAAATTGACCCGGTGGAGAGAACCATGACGACGACAACAAACATAAAGATGAACGGCAACACGGCGAGCCAAGACAGCAATAACATGATGGAGGAAGGAACGATGAATCACGAGAACAACAACATGGACATGGCAGCCCGGATCTCAAGCGCTTTTCGGATGGAGAACGTATCCAAGTTGGTCGCCGCCGCGGCCGTGGGTCTTGCTCTGACCATTGGAGTGGCGATGCCCGGCGCCGCCAAGGCGGACGTACCTTCCGTAACCAACGCAGGAAGCTACTTGACCTCTGAACTCAATGACGACTTCTCCCTGGTGTTCGGTACGCCCGACGCCCCGGCCAAGCTAACGGCCAAGGCCGCAGGCTTCAGCTACGACGATGACTTCTCCCTGGTGTTCGGCATACCCGACGCCCCGGCGAAGTTAACGGCCAAGGCCGCAGGCTTCAGCTACGACGATGACTTCTCCCTGGTGTTCGG
>CAYXDE010000004.1:0-108820 GCA_964463525.1 uncultured Dehalococcoidia bacterium
CATCTCGTCCGTGTAGATGATGCGGTGGGCGAACCCGAACCTTTCAGCCAGGTTCACGGTCTCCTCGAACTCTCGTTTGGCCAAGGCTGGGGAGACAGCGGTTACCGCCAGGGCTTTGGGGCCAAGGACCCGGTGGGCCGCCACGGCGACCAGAGTGCTATCCACGCCTCCGGAGAAGGCTACGGCAACGGAGCCCATCTCTTGGAGGATATGTTCCAGGGCTGACAGTTTTTGGTTGGTTGGTGACGCCATGAATACCTCTGAGTACCCGACGAAAAGTGCATGCATTCGATATGAAGATGATATAGGCCACCAGGTCGAGGCGTCTATTGCTGGCTATCCTCAACCAGCGAGCCGGGAGGGCGCTTTAGCCTAGCTCAGGAAATCCGAAACGGCGGCTGCGAAGACTTCGGCCCGTTCGATCATCAGCAGATGCCCAGCATTGGGAATGACCGACACCTGGGACCCGGAGACCAGAGCAGAGATGTCTTCAGCGTAGACCGGGGGAATGATGCGGTCGTTCTCACCCCAGAGCACCAGGGTCGGGGCTTTGATCCGGTAGGCCCGGCGCTTCAGTCCCCTGTCTGGGATGGGCCACAAGAACTTTCCAGCGGCTGTGAGGTCCTGCATCCGGTCGGCGGCTAAAGACGCCTTCAGCCGGGAATTGGCCTCAAAATCGGCGGGGGATAGGCTCATGGAACTGGAGGCAGACGACCAGAGGTTGTCCAGCAGTTCGCTCTCGGTCAGCGCCAGCAGGTCGGCAACCGGGTCCGAGTCGCGCCAGGTGCCAGCAGGGGCGGCCAGTACCAGCCGGTCAACGTAATCCGGCGACAGCGCGGCCATCTCGGCGGCGATCATGCCGCCCAGAAAGTGGCCCACCACATGGGTCTTGGACACGCCCAGGGCGTCCAGCAATTCGAACTGGTACAGCGTCAGGTCCGTGACATCGTCCAGCTTTTCCAGGCCGTTGGATTTGGAATAGCCGGGCATGTACGGCGCGTAGACAGTGAACTTCTGGGCCAGGGCGTCCAAGAACGGCGCCCAGCCTTTCTGTCCTACGGCGCCGTGGAGGTACAGCAACGGCGGCCCGCTGCCGTCCTTCAGCACCTCAGCCTCAAATTCGCCGCCCCTCAGGGATATGTTCAAGGTTTCCGGCATATGCGCTCCAACTCTCAGCGTAGCTCTTAGTTCGGTTTGTGATTCCGCTCATCCTGAGCTTGTCGAAGGACGTTTCCCAGGAGCAGTGGTTCGACAGGCTCATCATGAGCGCACTCAAGTCTGACTGATTTTTATCAGCTTCAGATCGTCTCGTACCAGTCCGCGATGGCCTGCCCGATCTCAGCCGGCGAGTCTTCTTGAATGAAGTGCTGCCCAGGGACCGTCAGCTCTTGCTGATTGGGCCAGGAGCGGCAAAAGTCCCGCTGGGAGCCAACTAGTATGGCGCCGGGTTCGGCGTTGATGAACAGTTTGGGAACTTGGCTGGATGAAAGCCACTCGGCATATTCGGATACGATCTGGACAACGTCGGCGGGTTCGCCTCCCACCGGAATCTCTCGAGGCCACGTAAGCGTGGGCCGTCTAGACTCTCCAGCCTCCAGATAAGGGCGGCGGTATACCACCATCTCTTCGTCCGTCAGCCCTCTGAGCACACTACCGGGGAGGACCCGTTCCACGAACACGTTCTTCTCTAGCACTATCTCTTCGCCAGCGGGAGACCGGAACCCTTGGAAAAGATTCCGGGAAGCCTCCGGCCACTCTTCCCAGGTCACCGGCCTGACGATGGCCTCCATGTAGACGATGCCTTTCACCCGGCCGGGATTTCGCTTGGCCCAGTGGAACCCCAAAGCAGAGCCCCAGTCGTGGACCACCAGAGTTACGTTCCCGGTCAGCCCGACGGCGTCGAACCATTGGTCTAAGACGGCGCTGTGGTCGACGAACCGGTACGAGCCGTTGGGAGATTCTCCGGAATCGCCCATGCCCATCAGGTCTGGGGCCAGACACCGGCCGGCATGTTCAAGGTGGGGAATGATGTTCCGCCACAGATAGGACGAAGTGGGATTGCCGTGCAGGAACACGATGGGGTCACCGGCTCCGGTGTCAACGTATGAGATATCCACCCCGCCTGCCGAGATGGTCTTCCGGGGGTGCGAGTCCTGCGCCGATATTGATTCTTGTGCCAAGACGAGCCTCCGCTCTTTACCGGCCAGCGCCATTGGCTGGGTTGGACAGTTTCTCCGGCCACCAGCGGGTCTCGTACTCAGACCAGATATCCCGCATGTGGGGCATAACCTCGTTGGCGAACAAGGTGGTGTTCTTCATGGCCAGTTCTTTGGGCATGTCTCCGAACTGGAGCAGCAGCATCAGGTTGCCCACCCGCAGTTCCTTGACGGCGTGGGTCAATTCCTGGCGGACCGTCTCCGGGCTGCCCACGATGACGTTCCCGGCCTCCAGATAATCCGTCCAGGTGAAATCGCTGAGCTGCTTGGTGCGGGAATCGGTGGTTGCCGATCCGGCTTGCGACGCATTGGTCTTGGCGGTCCGGTAGCCGGGCGGGTTGCCGAACCCGGCGGGGATATGCAGGCTCTTCTTGAAGAAATACTCGATGGAATCTTTGTATTCCTGGGCCTGTTCGTCGGTCTCAGATACTGCCACCAATTGGAGGAAACCGGCGTGGTAGGGATTGAACTCTTTGCCTTTCCGCTCCATCTCGTCCCAGAACCCGTCCAAGATGGTCTTGCCCACCTTGTATCCGGAATAACTGAGGTAGCAGTAGACGTAGTCGTTATCGATGGTCCAGTCCCATGTTTCCAGGCTGCCGCTGCCCGGCACCCAGATCGGCGGATGGGGCTGCTGGTAAGGGCGGGGCCAGATATTCACGTAGCGTAGCTGGCTGTACTTGCCGTTGAAGGCGAAGGGCTCACGCTCCTTCCATGCCTTCATCACCAAGTCGTGGGCCTCGGTGTACTTCTCCCGCAGGGTGGCTGGCACCTGTCCGTATCCGAAGATGGTGTCCATGGCCGTGCCCAAAGGGAACCCGGCGATGAGCCGTCCGCCGCTCATGACGTCCAGCATGGCCATCTCTTCCGCGACTCTGATGGGCGGGTTGTAGAGGGCAAGGCTGTTGCCCAGAACCACCACGGCGGCGTTGGAGGTTGCCCGGACCATGGCGGAGGCCATCAGGTTGGGTGACGGCATCATCCCGTAGGCGTTGCCGTGGTGTTCGTTGACGCAGACCGCGTCGAAGCCCATGGCCTCGGCGTACTCCAACTCATCCAGAAAATCGTTATACATATGCTCGGCTTTCTCTGGGTCGAAAAGCGAGTTGGGTGCGTCCACCCATACGCTGTGATAGTCTTTCTCGAAGCTATCGGGCAGGTCCTGGTAGGGCATCAGGTGAAAGAAGCACAATTTCATGGCTGATATTCCTTGTTGGCAGGCTGGAACTGTCGCAACGAATTGCCTGGGCGCGAGTGCCAGGGATTGTACAAGAACGCCGAAGCCGACGCCACCAGCCCAAGACCTGAGCACGGGAGTGCCCAGGTAGAGGAGTGCCCGGGTATAGGAGTGAATGAAATGGCGGGCGAGATCACCGAGATCGAACATCGTGTAGAGGTGGCCAAAAGGCTGGCCGCCAACATCAGGGCGTACCTGGGAGAGCTGACTCCGGAACAATGGGAGCTGCCCAGCGCCTGCGCCGAGTGGCAGGTACGGGACGTGGTGAGTCACCTGATCGGCGGCGCGGAACGGCAGGCCGAGAGCATGGAGAGAGGCAGGAACGGCGACTCAAACCCTCCTCCCGGGTTCGTGGCGCCCGAGCCGGCGGAACTATCCGCCACCAACGCCCAGCGCGACATAGACCGCCGCAACCAGCTGGAAGGACATTTTCTGGAGTCCTTCGACGCCAGCTACGAGAAACTCCACCACCAGTTCGACCAATACAGCGGCGACTCGTGGGAGACTTTGGCCTGGCACGTCCGCCGGGGCGCCATGACGGCCGCGGCCTATGTGGAGTTGCGCATCCAAGAACTTGCCATCCACGACTATGACATCCGCTCGGCATTCCAACCGGATGCCGGTCTTGATCCCGAGTGCGTGCCGGTGCTGCTGGATATGACGCCCCGTTGGCTGGGGATGTGCTTCCGCCCCTCAGAACGCCTACCGAAACCGGTGGTCTACCGCTTCGATGTCGGTTCTGGGATCTACCGTATGACAGTCACCGGCGATCAATTCGTCATGGAACCGGGTGAAACGCCCCAAGCGGACCTGAACCTATCCGCATCAGGGGAGAATTATCTGCTGTTCACCTACGGCCGCCTGACCCCCGCCGACGGCATCGCATCCGGCAAACTGATGGCGCTTGGAGACCCTGCCCACCTGGACCGGTTTGAGGTCTGGTTCAAGGGGCTATAGCCTGGCTGCTCTGACGGAGTTACCAGAAGCTTATTACACTCGGGCCGCGCCTGTGATAAGCTCTTTACCGGACATAAAGATTCGCCCTATATCTGTTCTGGCGGGCGGAAAAAGAGAGAGATAAATTGACCACTGGATCAAAGGATGTGGTGATCGTTGGCGGGGGGATCGTTGCTTGCCTCAGCGGTTATCTCCTGGGCCGGCGGGGCTACAAAGTTACGATCTTGGAGGCGGACTCCCTGGGAGCCCACGCCTCAGGGTTCGCGTTCGGCGGACTCGACCCGCTAACAGGTATCGGCATGCCGGAGCCTTTGCTGGAATTCAGCCTGTGGTGCTACGGGCGGCACAGAAGCCTGGCCCGTGAACTTCATGACGCCTCGGGCATCGACGTGGGATTCGAACTGCGTGACCGCCTGCACCTGGCTTTCACCGACGAAGAGGTCCGCGACGCCAAGAATGACATCGAGTGGATGAAAGACGTCGGTGGCTTCAACGTTGAATGGGTGGATAACTCCCAGGCCAGGGCGTACGAGCCTCAGGTGAGCCGGGAGATCGCCGGCGCGCTGCTGGAGCAGAGTCCGGGTGCCGTGGAGCCATACCGCTTCATCCTGGCGGCCATGCGCGCCGCGGAGCGATACAACGTGGAGATGCTGCAACGCCGTGCCGTCGGCCTTATCAGTGAAGGCGGCCGTTGCACCGGAGTCCAACTGGAGAACGGGACCATCAATGCGGGGACGGTTGTCCTCGCCATGGGCCCTTGGACCGGGCAGGCCTCGGAGTGGTGCGGCGTGAACATACCCGTCACGCCCCTCAAGGGACAGATATTGCGCCTGCGGACCAGCCATGACCCCCTGAAATTGGCCGTGAATTACTCCCATAGCTATGTGGCGACGAAGGCCGACGGTCTCATCTGGGCCGGCACCACTGAAGAAGAGTCTGGGTTTGATGACAGCGTTAACTCGGACGCCCGGAATCGCATCATGGAAGATTTTCTGAAGATGATCCCAGGCATGAGCGACGCCGAATTGGTGCAGCAGACCGCCTGCCTGCGCCCTCTTTCGGGAGATGGACTGCCCATCGTGGACCAAGTTGCGGGCTGGGACAACCTCTACGTGGCTACCGGGGCGGGCAGAAAGGGCATCCTCTGGAGCACCGGCATGGCCCATACCGTGCTGGACCTGATCGCCGACGGAAAAGCGGACGTGCCCGGCGCCGAGCATCTGAAGCTGGACCGGTTCCCCGCTAAAGTTTAAATAACGGGTCTAACCGGCGTGCTTCCGCGCCACTAGGAGCCCGTCTTCACGGCTGATCTTCATGGCGAAGGAGTAGCGGTCGGCTTCCAGTGCGAGGGTTACGTCCTCGGGATGGTACTGGGGCTGCTGCGGGTCGAAGAATTTCTGGGTGGCCCCGCCTTCTAGGATCAGACTTTTCACCGCGTCGAAGTCGGGCTTCCGGTCCTCCATGATGTTCCGGAGATAGATGCCGCAGTGTTCGTCTTCGTCGGACCGGACCACTCCCTGGTCTCCCATGGCGATTATTGAGACCAACTCCGGCCCCTCAGCTTTGATGGCATCGACCGTTGCCTGGGCCACGACGAACGACCCCAGGAATATCTCTGACGCATTCGAGGCTGCTTCCACTCCCACCGTGCCGGCCCTGGTGGACTGGATCAGTGTCTTGCCAGTCAGGTCCACCTGGGATATCTCGTGAGGAGAGTTGCCAAAGTCGAAGCCGTCCGGTTTCTTTCCGCCGACCTCGCCCATGAGATAGTCGCCCACGCCCTTCTTGTGGAGCGCCATGGCGTCTTCAGGCTCCGCGAACAGCGTGATCTCCTTGGCGCCGTGGTCAAAGGCGATGGCCGCTGTGGTGAAGGCCCGGAACACGTCGATGATGATCGCCGTACCCTGCGCCTCTTCGGCATCCCGTTTCAGGCTGCCAAGTCTTACTTCCATGTGGTCTCGTGCTCCAAAAAAATCCCCTCCCCCTTACGAGGGGGAGGGTTAAGGTGGGGGCGTCACCTGGTTAGCCGCCCACCAGTTGCTACTTCTTGGTCAGCTTCTGAAGGGAGCGTATCTCGTTGGGTGGGTTGGGGTAGCTCCGGGTGTGGGTCCACGCTACCTCGCCCACGAAGATGTCACCCCTGGAGTTGATGGTCACGCCGTGAGGGGCCATGAAGCTGCCGGGCTGGTCGCTCTCCGGGATATCGCCCAGCTTGGCCAGGTAATTGCCCTTGAGGTCCATGATGCCGATCCGCGGGCCAAGGCCGGAGGCCTGGCTGTTCGGGCCGATGTAGCAGCCCAGTTCGCCGACGTAGACCTTCTGGTCGCCGCTGGTGTCGATGAACAGGCCGCAGGGACGGGCCATGTCCTTCCACTGGGTCTCAAACTTGCCGTTCTTGTCGAAGACCTGTATCCGCTGGTTCTCCCGGTCGGCTACATAGACCCAGCCGTCCTTATCGGTGCAGACATTGTGGGCGATGTTGAATTGTCCCGGTCCGGTGCCCGACTCGCCCCAGGAGAAGAGCAGCTTGCCGTCCGGCGAGTATTTGTGGACTCTGGCATTGCCGTAGCCGTCCGACACGTAGAATTCGGCTGTCTGGGGGTCCAGGGCGACGTGGGTGCAGCGGTTGAAGGGGTCTCCGCCCATGAACGGGGACGGCGTGCCCGGAACGCCCAGTGTGAAGATGACCGAGCCGTCCATGTTGCACTTGCGCACGGTGTGGTCGCCGTCGTCGGTCAGATAGATGCTGTCGTCGGGCCCCATGGTGATCCCGTGGGCCCTGGGGTAGACGCCCTCGCCCCAGGAACGGAGGAAATTGCCGTCCTTGTCGAAGACGATCACGGGGTGCTCGCCCCTGTTGAATACGTAAACGTTGTCCTGGGCATCCACGCCCACCGCGGCGCATTCTTTGAAAGACCAACCGTCGGGGAGCTTGCCCCAACCTTCTTCTACCTCATATGTGTAGGAACCTGAGCCTAAAGCTACCATTGCTACAACCTCGATCTTGCCTATATTCGGGTGAATAGTGCCCCCTGTGCGGGAGCACCCGGAGATTGTAGCACCGCCCGGTGGGAAAGCAACGAGTTAGTTGGTCTACTCGACGAAGACACGTACCTTGCGTTGCCCGTCTTTCACGTCGACTTCCAGGTCCTGAAGTGCGTCGACCAGAGACTCAAGGTCATCAGCTTTTATGCTGCCGATGTCCATCTTGATCCCCTTCTTGCGAAGTTCTTCGTTGACGGACTCGGCCGATGAGCTAGGGATCACTGCCGCCAGCTTGACCCCGGCGCGGATCAGCGCCATAGGCACCCGGATGTCCACGCGCTCGGGCTGGTCTTGCTCGGCGCCGTCTTCGGGCTCCACGCAGACCCGCAGGTACTTGGCCGAAGCATTCCGTTCTCTACCCGGTGAGGCTGAGCCGGAGGCCGGTGAATCGTCTTCTGAAGAGACCAGCGCCAAAAGACGCTCCGCTTCTTCGACCTGAATCTTGCCCTCGGCTAGCATGTCCAATATCTGACGGCGGTTGTTCTCCATGGTTGTTCTCTCCCGTTGCGTATCCTGCAAAGATTTCTAGTTGATGCTGATGTACACGTGTTGGTTGGGTTGTTGGACGTCTACTCTTAGCCCCCGCAGAGCGCAAAACATGCTGTAAAAGAGAGGGAATGAGTACAACATCGGCTTTCCCCACCCGGTCCACCAGAAAAGTACGGCCAAGGTCACTACGATGGGCGCCAGCGCCAATGCGGCAAGCGCCAAGAACGGCCAGATCACGAACAGAGGGAACCAAAGGCTGATGTTCCGGGACTCTTTCTTGACCTTTACTTGCAGGACCGATGGTGGCCACATCATGACGATAACCTCTCTATCGCCTCGGCGGCGGTTATGTCTCCGCGCTGCAACTCGGCGAGCACCTCCGACTGGCGAGGCTGGGGGTCGGTGTCGACAAACTCGAACTGCCCGGCTATGTGGTTCAGCCGGTTCTTGACCGTGGGGTAGCTGATGCCGAAGACCCGCTCCATCTCTTTGATGGAGCCGTGACTGCGGAGGAAGGCGATCACGAAGATCTGGTCGTCTCCGGAGAGCCGGGCCAGAGGAGGGAGATCGAAGCTGCCTTCGATGGCAGTGTCTTCGTTGTCCAACCTGACCCGTTCGACCAAAACCCGGCGGTCTCCTGTGAGCTTTGTTAGTTGCTGCCAGTCCTGAGGCATGAGGTATTCCTTGATTAATATAGATATAGTCTACCATATAAATCAATAAAATCAATATGTAACTTAATAAAATAAATATTATTCCAATTGGAGCACCACTGAAATCAACCGTCGTCTTTCGCGAGGCCCTCATTGCCACAAACAGTTCGCCGTTGCTATCATTGACCCCGATGCCCCCGCATCCACCGTTAGACTGCGGGTTCCTCGACAGATCAGCGAAACCGCGAAGCAGGACCAGATGACAGAACAAGCCAGGCGAGACTTCGTAAAATACTCATTCTTCAAGGTAGACCCTGCGTGGCGCCGCCTTCCGGCCAAGGAGCGCCAGGACAGCAAGGCCCAGTTCGCCGAGGTCCTGGAGGAATTCTCCGACCGCGTGTCCATGTCCAGTTACAGTATGGTGGGCACCCGCGGCGATGCTGATTTCATGCTCTGGAAGGTCAGCGAAGAGATCGAGCCCATCAATGAGTTGATGGCCAGGGTCAACCACACCGACCTGGCGCCCTACCTGACCATGCCCCATTCATACCTGGCCATGACCCGCCGCTCTCCCTATATCGACGACCACAAGCACGAGGGGCAAGAGGGAACGGGTGTTGCGACCATGCGGATCATCGGCCGCAAGTACCTGTTCATCTATCCTTTCATCAAGACCCACGAGTGGTACCAACTGCCCAAGGAAGATCGTCAGGAGATGATGAATGAACACTTCGTCATCGGGCACAAATATCCCGACGTTAAGATCAGCACAGCGTACTCCTTTGGCCTGGACGACCAAGAATTCGTGCTGGGCTTCGAGACCGACAACCCGTCCCACTTCTTGGACCTGGTCATGGACCTGAGGGAGTCCAAAGCCCGGCCCTACACCCTGGTGGACACCCCCATATTCTCCTGCCTAAGCAAACCCATCGACGCCTGTTTGGACGACCTGGGTTAGACGGCAAGCCAACCGGAAAAAAAGGGGCGGCCCGAAAATTTGGGCCGCCCCTTTTTGTTGCTTTGACAGCTTGATCGATGCCCGTCCTTCGACAGGCTCAGGATGAGCGGCTAAGTCCCGCCCCTGGTGGGCGGCTAAGTCCCGCTCATGGTGAGCGGCTAAGTTCCGCCCCTGGTGGGCGGCTAAGTCCCGCTCATGGTGAGCCTGTCGAACCACTGTCAGTGGTATACCGGGTTGTCCGGCGAGAACCGTGGTCCGCCTACCCCTCAGCCATGTTCTTCATGTGGTTCATGGCTGAACCGGCTTTGAACCAGTCTATCTGGCCGGGGTTCATGGTGTGACGCAGGTTGATGCGCTCCTCTTCGCCGTCGTCGTGGGAGACCACGCAGACCAGCGGCTGTCCCGGCGTCAGGTCGTTCAACCCGATGATGCTCAGACGGTCGTCGGACCGGATGCGGTCGTAGTCACTCGGGTCCTCGAAGGTCAGCGGCAGAACGCCCTGCTTCTTGAGGTTGGCCTCGTGGATCCGGGCAAAACTGCGTGTGATGACCGCGGCGGCGCCCAGCATCCGGGGAGACATGGCCGCGTGCTCGCGGCTGCTGCCCTCACCGTAGTTGGTGTCGCCGATGGCGATCCACTGCATGCCCTGGGCCTTGTATTCTCTGGCGATCTCCGGGATGGGCTGGATCTGCTCACCCGAGAGCTGGTTCACGCCGGTCCCGGGGTCGTCGGTGAACGCGTTGACCGCTCCCAAGAACATGTTGTCGCTCAGGTTATCCAGGTGTCCCCGGAAGCGGAGCCAGGCCCCGGCCGGAGAAATGTGGTCGGTGGTGCACTTGCCCGAAGCTTTGACCAACACCGGCATCTCTGTGAAGTCCTGTCCGTCCCATGCCGGCCACGGATTCAGTATCTGCAACCGGGTGCTGCTGGGATCCACATTGACGTTGACGCCGCTGCCGTCCTCGGGTGGAGCAACGTAAGTCTCCTCTCCGGAGTCGAAGCCGTTGGCTGGGACTTCGGGCGCCGGTTTGGGGGCTTCCAGCATGAACTCTTTGCCGTCGGCGCCGGTGAGGGTGTCCGTCAGCGGGTTGAAGCTCAGGCTGCCGCCCAGGCTCATGGCCACGGCCAGCTCGGGGCTGGCGATGAAGTTCATGGTGCCCGAATTGGCGTCGTTCCGCTTAGGGAAGTTTCGGTTGTACGAGGTGACGATGGAGTTGGGTTCGCCCTCGGGCATCTCGTCACGCCGCCACTGGCCGATGCAGGGGCCGCAGGCGTTGGCTAAGACCATGCCGCCGATGTCTTCCAGGGCTTGCTGCTGACCGTCCCGGGCGATGGTGGCGCGCACCTGTTCCGAACCCGGAGTGATCATGAATTTGGCAGCAGAGTTCAAGCCGTGTTCTTTGGCCTGGCGGGCCAGGTCGGCACAGCGGCTCATGTCTTCGTAGGATGAGTTGGTGCAACTGCCTACCAAGGCGGCAGAGACCGTGTCGGGGAAGCCCTCTTCCTTGGCTTCTTTGGCCAGGGCGGAGATGGGCCGGGCGCGGTCGGGTGAGTGGGGCCCGGTGATATGGGGCTCCAGTTTAGACAGGTCGATCTCCACGATGCGGTCGTAGTACTGGCCTGGGTCCTTCTCAACTTCAGGATCAGCGGTGAGCAGGTGCTTGTACTTCTCAGCCAGCTCAGCCAGTTCTGGGCGGCGGGTGGCTTTCAGGTAGGTGGCCATCCGGCTGTCGAAGGGGAAGACATCGCCGGTAGCGCCGAGCTCTGCGCCCATGTTGGTGATGGTTGCCTTACCGGTGCAGCTGATGGACTCCACACCGGGGCCGAAGTACTCGATGATGGCGTTGGTGCCGCCGGCCACGGTCAGGACGCCGGCCAGGTAGATGATCACGTCTTTGGGAGCGGTCCAGCCGCTGAGCTCACCGGTGAGGTGGACGCCTACCAGTGTGGGGTATTTGACTTCCCAGGGCAGGCCGGCCATGACATCGGCGGCGTCGGCTCCGCCCACACCGATGGCCAGCGATCCCAGCCCGCCGGCGTTGGGGGTATGGGAGTCGGTGCCTATGACCAGGCAGCCGGGGAAGGCATAGTTCTCAAGGTTAACCTGGTGGATGATGCCGGATCCGGGCTTCCAGAAGCCCATGCCGTACTTGCGGCAGGAAGACTCGAGGAACTGGTAGACCTCGCTGCTTTCGTTGAGGGCGTCTTGGAGGTCGGACGATGCGCCGACCCGCGCCTGAATCAGGTGGTCGCAGTGGACGGTTGTCGGTACGGCTACTTCGCTGCGGCCCGACTGCATGAACTGCAAGATGGCCATCTGACCGGTCACGTCTTGGTGAGCGACCCGGTCAGGGTTCAGCATGATATAGCTTTCGCCGGGGTCTAACTCGGCGCCCTGTGCGTCGTCCAGGTGACCGAGGAGCAGCTTCTCCGCAAGGGTCAACGGGCGGTTGTACCGGGCCCGCACAACCTCCAGGTTGCGCTCCATCTTTTTGTAAGCTTCTTCTACGAACTGAGGGGTTGAGTCGACATTCATGTGGGGCTCCTAGCCGTAAGATCTGGTTGATTCTTTGGAAATGCAGGCGGCCTGTGGTGCGTGTCCCAACCCAAACATCCCATCAACTCCAGGCTTATCGTCCTTGGCTGACGATATAAAACCTTTAAAGGGCGACCCTTTAAAGGTTTTATGGTTTCGATCCCAAGAGGCCGGCCCTGGGAATTCTAAGTTCCTTCCATTTTGGAAGGGAACGGGTCTTACTTGCGCTTCAGTTCCGAAGGGTCGACGTTCTTGAAGTAGTCGTAGTTCTTCTGGATGTATTCTTGCCACTGAGGGGGGACCGCATCCTCGGCGAAGATGGCCGTCACGGGGCAGACAGGCTCACAAGCCGCGCAGTCGATGCACTCGTCAGGACTGATGTAATACATGTCATCCTGGTCGCGAGTGTAGATGCAGTCAACTGGGCAAACATCGACACAAGCCGAATCTTTGAGTCCTACGCAAGGCTCGGCGATGATGTAGGTCATAGTGGGAGGCTCCTATAGTTCAATATTGCGCCAGCCCCATTTGGCAGGGGTTTCACGAGCCTGGCCGCGGCTGGCAAAAAATGCATTCGAATTATAGCATAGCGCATTCTCAATGCAAGACGGCCAGAGCAAGAAAAACCACCGCCGGTCCGGCGGTGGTTTTAGCTTCGGGATCTGTGCTGGAGATTCGGCTCAGAGAACCAGGCCGTAAGTGCGCTTTTTGCCTAGATCAGAGAACCAGGCCGTAAGTGCGCTTCTTGATCGAAAGGTTCACGAAAGTCTCGGTGCGCTGGACGCCGTCGATCGTGCCGACCTTGGAGCGTAGGAACGTTCCCAGGCCTTCTGCTGATTCCAGTCCTGCCCAGATGAAGACATCATAGGCGCCGGTGGTGATGGCCACGTAGTGGGCTTCGTCCAATTTGGATATCTGTTCAGCGACAGACTCAGACTTGCCGGGGCCGGTCTGCAGGCCGATCAACGCGGTGGTGGCGTAACCCAGCTTTTCCAGGTTGGGCACGGCGATGATCTTGACTACATCGTCCACAACCAAGCGGCGCAGGCGTCGCCGGACTGTACCTTCACTGACGCCAACCTCTCGAGCGATCTTGGCGTTGGAGGCCCTGCCGTCGAGCTGCAACAGGGCGATTATCTTTCGGTCCAGTTCATCCATGAGTTTCACTCTCCGTGATTTACGGGCCAGCCGGAGTTCTTCCTTCCGCAGACATGGCCCGATCAGCTCTTTGCAAAAAGTCCCGCACAATCATATGGCCGGTTCTATGGGGTGTCAACACCGAAATCTTATCAGATTCTGACCCAAATATTCGGAAATCGATCAATGTCGCGCCAATGGTGTGCATTAAGTGTGAACCGATTGACATAACGCCGTCCTGAGGGGTTTGGCGGGCTCGCGGGCCATTGGATCACGTGGATCACGCCGGTCCCAGCTATGGACGCTGGGTATTGATGGGCATAGTAGCATTTGGTAACATTTACGAGGTGCGGGGAAAGATGACAGAGTGGACGATTGTGCGCGACTGCTAATCGCGTGAGCCTGCAAAGGTTCCGAGGGTTCGAATCCCTCTCTTTCCGCCACATCTCTTTTGAATAATCCGTCGCTGTTTTCTTGAAAATTGGCGATTTACGTATCACGGCAAAGAATAGAGTCACCGCACTCAACCAGCTTTACATGAACAGTTACTACCTCTGGACCATCGGCTGCCAGATGAACACCGCCGACTCCGAGCGCCTGGGCTCAGCCCTAGAGCAACTGGGGGTTCAGCCTGTCGAGAAGGCCGCGGACGCCGACGTCATCGTTCTCAATTCCTGCGTGGTGCGGCAGGGCGCCGAAGACAAGGTGGCCAGCAACCTGGCATGGATGGCCCCCCTCAAGAAAGAACAGCCTGAGCGTATCGTCGCTCTCATGGGCTGCATGGTTGGGCCCAAGACCGACGAGCTGGCCCGCCGCTTCCCCTACGTTGACGTATTCATGCGGCCGCAGCAGTTTGAGCCCCTGCTGGAGATGGTCGGCGAGCGCGTCGGCGTTGATTGGGAGGGCTGTGTCGGCCCATTGACACCGAACCGGCCCGACGTCACCTGCCACGTGCCTATAATCCACGGCTGCGACCTGATGTGCACCTTCTGCATCATCCCCTACCGCCGCGGCCGCCAGGTGAGCCGTCCCATCCCCGAAGTGGCGCTGGAAGTCGAGACGCTCGCCTCCAGGGGCGTGAAAGAAGTAACCCTTCTGGGCCAGACGGTGGACGCCTACGGCCATGACCTGCCCGATCAGCCGAACCTGGCCCACCTGTTTGCCAGGTTGAACGAGATCGACGGCATCGAGCGCATAAGATTTCTGACATCCCACCCCAAGTTCATGACTCAAGAGATCATCCAGGCAGTGGCCGACGTGCCCAAGGTCTGCGAGCACATCAACCTGCCCGTGCAGGCCGGCGATGACCAGGTATTGGACGAGATGCGGCGTCAGTACAGCCGTACTGAGTACATAGACCTGGTCGGCCGGATCAGAGAGACCATGCCTGAGGTTGCCCTGAACACCGACATAATCGTGGGATTCCCGGGAGAGACGGAAGAAAAGTTCGCTCAGACTCTGGACCTGCTGGCGGAACTACGCCTGGATAAGGTCCACTGCGCCGCCTATTCCACCAGGCCGGGCACCATCGCCTCGCGGACGATGGACGACGCCGTGCCTGAGGAAGAGAAGACCAGCCGGCGTCAAAGGGTGGACCGCCAACAGGAACAGATCCAGACTGAGATCAACGCCAGATTGGTTGGCCAGTACGTGGAGATTCTGGTGGAAGGCCGCCAGCGAGGAAAGTGGCAGGGGCGGACACGTTCCCACAAACTGGTGTTCTTTGAAGATGAGGCGTATCATCAAGGTGAATTGGTCACAGTGAAGATTGAGCGCTCCAGTCCATGGTCCCTACAGGGGTCATTGGCTGTTGAAGCCAAATTGCTAACCCTTCGAGGCGACGATTAATGGCCGTAACAAGCCGCCGGCCCTCCGTGCCAGTCACCGAGCTTGAGCACTCGGCGTTCTGTAGGACCGAAGACGAACTCCCTTCCAAACCCCTGGCCGAAGAGATGGCCGTGAATGTGCGGTGGCAGCAGATCCCTGCTGAATACCTGCACTACACCGCCGAAGAACTGGACCAACGCATCGGCGAAGCCCGCAAGAAACTGGGCGATTCAGTCACCATCCTGGGCCACCATTACCAACGGGAAGAGGTGATCAAGTACGCCGATTTCCAAGGCGATTCCTTCCTGCTCTCCCGTGAGGCCGCCACCCGGCCAGAGGCAGACTACATCATCTTCTGTGGCGTGCATTTCATGGCGGAGACGGCCTGCATCCTGGCCGCTCCCCATCAGAGAGTCATCCTCCCTAATATCACCGCTGGTTGCTCCATGGCAGACATGGCCCCCATGGAGGACGTTGAAGATGCCTGGGCCGACCTGGAAGAGGTCCTGGGGCCGGGCGGAATCGTGCCCATCACCTATATGAACTCCATCGCCGGGATCAAGGCCCTTTGCGGCCGGAACGGCGGCACCGTCTGCACGTCTTCCAACGCCAAGGCGGTGCTTGAATGGGCCTTTGAAAAGGGCGAGCGTGTATTCTTCTTGCCCGACCAGCACCTTGGCCGGAACACCGCTCTGGAGCTGGGAATCTCACTCGACGAGATGGTCGTCTGGAACCCGTTCCGGCAGCTTGGCGGCAACACGCCTGAGCAACTGCGCAAGGCCAAGATGGTCCTCTGGCAGGGCCACTGCTCCGTGCACACTCGGTTCACGGTCAGCCAGATAGAGGCGGCCAGGGCGCTTCATCACGACATCAACATTGTGGTACATCCGGAATGCCCCATGGAGACCGTGCAGGCCGCGGACATGGTCGGCTCCACCGAGTATATCCGCGAGATGGTGAACTCCGCCCCCGCCGGTAGCAAATGGGGAGTGGGCACCGAGGTCAGCCTGGTCAACCGCCTGGCCATCAACAACCCGGACAAGACGGTGTTCTGCCTGGACCCGGTGACCTGCCCGTGCTCCACCATGTACCGCATCCACCCCGCCTACGTGCTCTGGATGCTGGACGGCCTGCTGGAAGGCAAGGTCAACAACGAGATCACCGTCCCTGAGGACATCAAACGAGACTCCAAGTCCGCCCTGGAACGGATGTTGTCCCTCCGGTAGTCCCTGCCCCGTTTTCCCCTGTATATTCCGTATGGCTCAGCCGTAGTAGTTGCGGTACAATTGTGCCTTCCTAACACCGGTTCTTCTAGACAGTAAGGAAGGCATACCATGAGTCAGTTTCCCCCCGACGTTTACGCATTGATCGATGCTTCCGTCGCTGAAGACCAGACCTTCAACGACCCCACGACCCAAGCGGTGGTCCCGCCCGAGATCCAAGGCACTGGCTGGCTCCGCGCCAAAGCTACAGGTGTTCTGGCAGGCGTGGATGTGGCAATAGCCGTATTTCAGAGGGTCGACCCGACGCTGGACGTCAAAGCCATCCTGCAGGACGGCGCTCCTCTGTCTCCAGGCGATGACATCGCCGTCGTCCGGGGCTCAGCCGGAGGTATCCTCCGGGCAGAGCGAATCGCACTCAACTTCATGCAGCGGATGAGCGGCATCGCCAGCGACACCAACCGCTACGTCGAAGCTGTGCGTGGCCTCAACGCCAGGATCGTAGACACGCGCAAGACCGCCCCTGGCCACCGCTTCTTGGACAAATACTCGGTGCGGATGGGCGGCGGCTACAACCACCGGCTGAATCTGGCCGACGGCATACTGATCAAAGACAACCACATCCAGGCCAACAAGTTCCGGGAGATGGGCCTCAAGGACGTGATTCAACTCGCCCTTGCCCGCGCCTCGCACACCATCAAGGTCGAGGTCGAAGTGGAGAGCATGGACCAGGTTAAAGAAGCCCTGGAGGCCGGCGCCCACATCATCATGCTGGACAACATGTCCGTGCCTGAGATGGCCGAGGCCATGCAGGTCATCGGCGACCAGGCCATCGTGGAAGCCTCAGGCGGCATCACCTACGACACGGTCCGGGCGGTGGCTGAGACCGGGGTGGACCTGATCTCCATCGGCGGGCTGACCCACTCGGTGGGCGCCTTGGACATCAGCCTAGATCTAGAGTTCGACTAGTGATTGCCGATCGTAGCGGCATCGGAATAGGAGAGAGCACATGGTGAGCCCAGTTGACCCGGTGATCCTGGCCATGGAACGGAATTGGGAGATGATCGACGGAGCCCTGGAAGGCCTGGACGAGGCTGCGATGGGCCGCCAGCCCACAGACCAGTGCAACTCCATCTCCTGGATACTGTGGCACCTCACCCGGGTCACCGACATGTTCATCCACACCCGGCTGCGAGACCTCACCCAGGCCTGGGTCTCAGAGGGTTGGCACGAGAAGTTCGGCATGCCGGCCGATGAAGAAGACCGGGGAGTGGGCTGGAGCGCCTCCCAGGTTGCCCAGTGGCATCCACCCTCACGCGACGTGCAGATCGCGTATTACGAAGCGGTAAAGAACCACACCAGAGAGTTTCTGGCCAACATCACCACGGCAGAACTGGAACGCACCATTGTGATGAACCCGGTGCCCGAGCCGCGCACCGTGGCTACGTGCATGGGCCAGATGGTCTGGGACACTGTGGCCCACGGCGGCCAGATCGCTTATCTTCGCGGCTTTTTCCGTGGCATGGGCTGGTTCCGCTAGGGGTTAAAACCCCTCATCCTGAGCCTGTCGAAGGACGGCGCGGCCTCTGCCGGTCTGCGCTGTCCAGCATCAATGTCACAGGCCCATCATTCTGCAGTGTGACCTGCATGTGCTCCTGAAACCGGCCAGTGGCAACCGTCAGACCCGCGTCTCGAAACAACTGCGCCGTGTGTTCGTAAAGACGCCTGGCTTCCTCCGGTCCCGCCGCTTGATTGAAGTCGGGACGCCGTCCTTTGCGCGTGTCGGCGTAGAGGGTGAACTGGCTTACGACTAGAACCTCGGCACTCACGTCCAAGGCAGACAGGTTGAACCGGTTTTCGTCGTCGGCAAAGATGCGCAGGTTGGTTATCTTCTCCACCAGGTAGCCTGCGTCGGCCTCGTCGTCATCCTTGGAGACTCCCAACAGGACGACCAAACCCGGGCCGATCTCCCCGGCAGTCTCCTCGGCAACGGCAACCGATGCCTTGGCAACCCTCTGCACCAACGCTCTCATCTGTTATGCAGCCATGGGTAGATTCGAAAACTCATGGGGAAGGCCATAAAACAGACTCCGGCGGTACGTATCGCGGGTGGCCTGCGAGTCTGAGACCAGCCTAGGTGGAGCTGGCGGGGGTGGAAGAGGAGGAGCTGCTGCTGGAGTCGGATGAAGACGATGTTGAACTATCGCCCGTGGACTTCGTAGTTGTGTCTGACTTGGTGTCCGAGGTGGACTTGGAGTCTGACGAGGACGAACTGTCGCTGCTGGAGCTGCCCTTGCTCTCCACCGGAGGCTTGGGGCGCCCGTAGTCGGTGGTGTAGAAGCCGCTGCCTTTGTAGATCACCGGGACCGCGTGATAGACGCGTTGACCCTTCCCCGAGCAAGCCGGGCAGGTGCCGTTTCCAGCTTCCGCGAATGACTGCACCAATTCAAATTCAGTTCGGCAGCTTTCGCAGCGGTAATCGTATCGAGGCACGGAAACTCTCCTGAATGTCCATACCCTTTAGCAACGTGGATGGCAGAGTGCTAAGGGCAACTAATCCAATTTACCAGTGGCATTAATAGCTGTCAACGCGCCTAAACGCGGTATCACGAACGCTGACAGGCAAAGAAAAAAGGCCGCTCAACGGCCTTTTCAACAACCAGGTAGATATTAAGGCTACCTGGTAATAACATTTCTTTGCGAGGTGGTCTCCCAGACGTGGGAGGTCGGCAGGATGGAACCATGACCACCTGCCAGTCCGGACGCCCGCTAAGGCTTATCGGCGGTTCTGGCGGCGGCGGCGGCGCGCGGCTCTCTGGGCGGCCAAACGCTCTTTCTGAGCCTTGGAACGGAAGAAGCGCCGGTCCTTGAGTTCGCGCAGTATTCCAGAGTGCTGTACCGACGCCCGGAACCGGTTGACCAGGCTCTCCGGGTTTTCGCCCTCGCGAGGCGTCACATAGGCCATTCAATTCTCCGAGTCTTACCGGCCTGTTGGACCGGTGTGATTAGAGACAATTTAACACAGGCGTGATGCCCAATCAACCAAGGGAGAGAACTCTAGAGAGAACCCTGTGGAACACATACCCGAAGGTGAGAAGAGATGGAAAACAGCAATGGCTATGAGGACGGGCGAGACACGTTTGACCAGCAGATCGAGACCATCTACCAGGTGGACTGGCTTGTTAGTTCCCTGAACAACATTCATGAACTGCTTGACCAGGTTATGCGGGAATCGGAAAAGGCAGTCAACGCCGAAGCTAGCTGCATCGCCCTTTACGATGCCGAGGACGGCTTGTTGCACATCAGGTTCGCGAGTGGAGATGCGAGTAAGGAGGTACGTGATCTAACAGTGCCCTTGGACCAGGGTATTCTGGGCGAAGTGGCCTCAACCTGTGAAACTCGCCTCGTCTCCAACCCCGCCTTGAATCCCCGGTTCGATCCGTCTGTGGACCAGAAAACAGGGTTTGTGACCAAATCTCTTCTCGCTACCCCTATCAAATGGCATGGCAAACTGCTGGGGGTGCTGGAAGTGATCAACAAACGAAATGGTTCCCCCTTCAGCAAGAAGGACCAACGTCTGTTGGAGATAATCGCAAATCAAGCGGCGAATGCGATGGGGAATGGCCAGCGTACTGTACCGGTGACGCAGCCAGGATAGCCGTTTGAGATAGAGGGTACCGGTACGCCGGTTGTTACCGGGTGAAGAAAAGGCCCCTGCATGTGGGTGGATGCAGGGGCCTTTGGTTCACTACTTGTTCCGGGATCAGACCGCCGTGCCGCGTTTGGCGCCAACCTCGCCCAGGTACTCCAGGACATCGGCCAGAGGCAGCACATCGGCGTACTTCTGGTTCATGTCGAAGAGGTTTATGGCGTGGGCGGCCTCGTGCCGGTCGAACACGGCTTCTTCAACCACGATCATCCGGAAGCGGTTGGTGCAGCCGTCCAATACGCTGGCCCGAACGCAGCCGCTGGTGGTCTCGCCCACTGCGATGATGGTGTCCACGTTGTTGGCCGTTAGGTGGCCGATCAGGGGTGTTCCCCAGAAGGCGCTGGGGGAATCCTTGCGCATCACCGGCTCGCCGTCGATGGGCGCCACCTCTTCTATGATGTCGTGGCGGCGGTTTCGCCGTTCGAGGGCCTCGGGGCTTCGGTCCGAGTTTCCGTAGATCTGGCGTCCCGTGCTCCACCCGGCCAGGCCGTCGTCGTCACGGCCCGTAGCATGGATCACCGGTATTCCGGCGTCCCGGGCGGCTTGCAGGATAGTCTGCAAGGCTGGGATTGCGTCCCAGGCAGCCATACCGCAGCTTGCGGGCCACTCTTTGGTGGCCTCCAGTATGGGCTGTGGCCGGTCGCCGAACACCCAGCGGTACAGGTCGATCAGCAGCAGTGCAGGCCGTTCGCCAAACCCCACCTGCTTATTTTCGCCCATCGCTACATGGGCCCTATCCTGGTCCGTAAGGTACTTGTCCCAGACTCGCTCAGCCATGTTTCACCGCCTGTTCGTTCAGTCTGATACCCGGTTTACTCTATTCCCGGTTTATTCTTTGGTCGGAAGGCCGGCTTCTTTCCAGGCTTCCATCCCGCCTTCCATGTACGTCACGTTGTCGAATCCCATCTCTTGGAGTATCTGGGCGCCCACGGCGGCCCTGAGTCCAAGTCTTCAAGTCGTTATGACCTGAACGTTGGGGTCCGATAGACGCTGGTCCTGTTTGGACCTGTCCTCAGCTGCGGCGTCCAGTTCTTCCACCGAGATGAAGATCGTGTTTTCGAGCGTTTCGTCGTCCGGAACATTCTCACGGAGACGAGTCTCGATCAAGAGAATCTCCGGCTTTTCGTCCATCTGTTTCTTCGATTCTGTAGCCTCAACGGGAGTAGTCTGGCCCTTGGCGGCCTCTACCCGCTGTCTGAAATCATCGGTCACGATGTTACCTCTCAATCCAAATTGCGCGCCAAAGTGCGCGCCAAAGTACGTGACATCATATTACAAATGCCCTGCATCGGATACGGATGATGGGTCATCCCAGGAACCGTTGTGCTACCATCTCTTGGCGCGGGGGCCGAGGCGCGAGGCGCGGGGCCCGGACGACCGCGAACTACACTCAAGCACGGAGGTCCACCAACATGCGCTGGCTCTTGATTCTGGTTTTTCTGGCAACCCTGGGAGTCGCATGCGGGTCGTCCTCTGATTCCGAATCAAACACATCAGAGGTAAACATGGCAGAAGAAACCGTGACCACGGCATCCGGATTGCAGATCAAGACTTTGGTCGTGGGGACCGGAGATAAAGCTGAGCCGGGAAAGACCGCAGTGGTCCATTACACCGGATGGCTTCTAGACGGCACGAAGTTTGATAGCTCGGTGGACCGCGGCACTCCCTTCGAGTTCCCATTGGGCGCAGGACGCGTCATCAAAGGCTGGGACGAGGGCGTGGCGACCATGAACATCGGCGGCAAGGTGGAGTTGATCATACCCCCAGACCTTGCTTACGGTCCCTCAGGCGCGGGTGGAGTGATTCCCCCCAACGCCACCCTCAAGTTTGAAGTGGAGTTTCTGGACCAGAAGTGAAGAGCTTTCCCAGACCCTCAGTCTTTGAAGTTGGGCGCTACTTTCTCGGCGAATAGCTTCAGGCTGTGGGCGTTCGCTTCGTAGGGCATAGCGCCTAGACGGAAGTGGATGATCACCCCGCCAACTCCGCTGTCATTCACAGCCTGCAGCCTCTCGGTGACGGTTTCCGGCGAACCGACTATTATGCCGTGCTCCAAGGAGTTCCGGGCTGCGCCCACCGCTCCCGTCGCCTGGGCTCGAAGCTCTGCCGTGGTATTCATCTTGTCGCGGTTCGTCTGCAGATACGCCCGCATCTCCTTGAAGTAGGGTATTCCCACCTTCTCAGCTTCGGCGTCGGTGTCGGCCACGAAGATATTGCGCCACACCCAAGAGTCGGCCATGTTGCGGGCCACGGTCTCATCGCTGTGTCCAGCTTCCGACATGGCGGCCTGGTATTGATGCAGACGGTCCACGGTGGTCTCATCGCTCTGGACGTTCATCATGAACGGGCGGCCTTCCCGGGCCATCTCCAGCGTTGATTCCAAGCCTGAACAGGCACGGATCATGGGCGGGTGGGGCTTCTGGAACACCTGGGGCCGCAGCACCGGCAGTTCAACCTGCCAGTATTTGCCGTCGTGCTTGTAATTCTCCGTGGTCCACGACTTCACCAGGATGTCTTCCACTTCCAAAAGCATGTCATGGGCCTCGTCGGGGTCGATGCCGAAGCCGCGGAACTCATAGAAGTTGTAGGCCGTCCCCCGTCCCACGCCCACGATCATGCGGCCCTTGCTGATGTTGTCGACCAGCGCGATCTGTTCAGCGAACCGGATGGGGTGGTGCAGGGCCATCTGGGCCACGGCGAACCCGATCTTGATCTTTTTGGTCCTGGCGGCGATGGCGGCGGCAAAGGTGGTCGGGTCAACGTAGGCACAACCGCCGTCGAAATGGTGCTCAGCCAGCCAGATGACATCGTAGCCCAATTCCTCGGAAAGCTCGGCCTCTCGCAGCGATTCTTCGATCACATCGTAGTCTCCGTCCGGGGTCTTGCTCTCGGGGAATAGGAAATTGCTAAACTTCATGGTGTCTCCTCGGGGTATTGCAGCGGCAATGAACGCCGACGGAATAGACGCTAGCACTGGCTCAAGGGAGTGTCAATTTGCTACAGACCAAGTTCGTTGCGGTGTTTGGTCCGGGCCGATGAGCCAAGACGGACAAGGCAACAGCTTCAGATTTCAGGAAGTCCCAGGCACGACTCCCGTCGTGCTGGTCCATGGCGTCGGCTTGGACCAAAGCATCTGGACTCCGATGATAGGCGACCTAACCGGCCGTTCCACACTGACATACGATCTGCTTGGGCACGGCGAGACAGTCCCGCCCTTGGGAGCACAGAGTTTCCTGCCCTTCGTAGACCAATTGCACCGGCTTCTTCTGGAGCTTCATATCTCAAACATAGCGCTGGCCGGATTCTCCTTGGGTGGCCAGGTAGCCAAACATTTTGCAGCGGCGTATCCCGGTACGGTCTCTGCGTTGGTCTTGATCAGCACTACGTACCAGCGCACGCTCGAAGAACGCGAGACCATGTCCCTTCGGGTGGAGCAGGCCAAAGCCGGTGACCAAACGGGACTGGAAGCATCTGCACTCAAGAGATGGTTCAACCCGGCATTCCTGGCGGCCAACCCCACGATCGAGAGCCAGATCACGGCACGCCTGCGGAACAATGACCCTGCCCGCTTTCTAGAGAGCTATGAGCTCCTGTCCAACGCCGAGGACCACGCCGTGGACTACGCTTCTCTGGCGATGCCGGCGCTGATACTCACCGGCGACGGCGACCCAGGCTCAACTCCCCGGATGGCAGCGGAGATGGCCCAAGCGATGCCCAACGCCCGTGCGGAGATCATACAAGGGGCAAAACACCTGGGCATAATCGAGCTGCACCGGCAGTTCAGCCATGCGTTGCTTGGATTCATGGCCGAGAACGGACTCTAGCCGGCTGGTTCAGCCTCCGGCACGCTCGGCCAGGTCGGTGAACACCTCACGCCACTTGTTAACTCCCCCATCTGCGTAGCCAGCCCGGTAGGAGACGATCCCCTGGTGGTCCAGGGCGATCTTGGTGGACTGCTGCAGCACCCGCAGGTCCCTCAGCACATTTTGGTCTATCTCCGCTATCGGCCAGGGATATCCTTCTTTGACCCGGTAGGTCTCCAACTGCTCGATACTCTCTAACTGACTCTGACCGATGGCGTAGAAATCGATTCTGTCCGCGAATTCCGGGTAAAGGTCCTTCATGCTCCGTAACTCGGAGCGGCAGACCGGTCACCAGGTGGCGAAGAAGAACAGGAACACCGGCCGGCCCTGGCTTGATAGCTGAGCGGTGGATTTCTTCGTGCCATCGATCAACGTAAACTCGAACTGGGGCAGAGTCTTGCCTACATCGGTGCCTACGGCCGGCTGGTCCACCACCACGGCCACTCTAGCCGGAACTGCTGCCGGTGCGGTCGTTTCCGTGGGGTCTTCTGATGTCATCGTAGTTGATGCATCTGTAGTTGATGTATCTGTGGATCCGGGTACCAGTGTCTCGGCGGCAACCGCGTTCGTGTCTGGCGGTGGGGTTTGAGACTGGACCGGCGTGAGGGGTGTAGCGTTCCCTGTGGCAGATGTTGCTCTGAAGGTAGGAGACGGGTTGGCCGGGGATGTGGCCGCCTCATCCGTGCTTGCGGCCCCACATGCAATCCCTGCAGCGAGCATGGTTATCAACGAAAACTGGAATAGTCGGAACATCATTTGGATTATCCTAACCGCCTAAAGGCGCGGACCCGCCGCTCTGGAATCACTTTAGCTTGATTATAAGACAGCAGGTGAATACGGTATGAAAAACAATACGGAAATCAGTTCGATAGTGGATTTCTCTGGATTCTTTGATAAGAGACTTCACGCTCGCGCAAATACCATCCGATATCAGCTCATTCCAGTGGTCGACCGCTACGAGATGCGTGTTCGTCATCCAGTAGGGGGGCACTGGAAATCGACCGCAAAAGCTATGGATTTGCCCAACGCCTCAGGGTTAACATAATGGAGGGGTGAATCACGACAATGAACCAGGCTAAGCCCGAACGTTCCGAGTTTTACTTCAGCCTTGGAATAGCCTACGGCGCTCTGGGTCAATATGAGAGCGCCATAGAGGGTTATGACGAGGCTGTGCGCATCAACCCCGAGTACTCCGAGGCTTACCACAACCGTGGGAAGGTCTACCACGACATGGGCCAGAACGGACGCGCCATCGAGGACTACGATCTGGCTATCCAGTACAACCCAGACTATTCTTCCGCCTACAACAACCGGGGCATCGCCTATTACGATTCTGGAGAGCACTGGCGCGCGATCAACGACTACGACGAAGCCATCCGTATCAACCCAGAGTATGTCGTAGCGTACAACAACCGCGGTAACGCCTACCTGGCCGTGGGTGAGCACGCGCACGCCATCGATGACTACAACGAGGCCGTGGCTTTGGATCCCGAGAATGTTGCTGCCTACAGCAACCGTGGCACTGCCTATCGCGCCTTGGGCGAGAACGAGCGCGCGATAGAGGACTACAATGAAGTCGTGCGTATCAACCCCGACTATGCGGCTGTCTACAACAACCGTGCCAACGCCTACAACGACCTGGGTCAGCGTGAGAAAGCCCTGGAAGACTACGGAGAGGCCATCCGGCTGGACCCCAGTGATCCCGACGTCTACATCAACCGGGGCAACATCCTGTCAGAGATGTCTGAATTCGAGCGTGCCACGGAAGATTACACCGAGGCTATCCGCATAGATCCCAACTACTCGGACGCCTATCACAACCGGGGAGTGATGTTTCACCGGCTGGGCCAGTACGAGGAGTCGGAGCGAGACTTGGCGAAGGTGGCCGAACTGCGTGAACGCGGGAACCAACCCGGGGAATAGGGCAACAAGGAGCCGGGAAACAGCCTGATTTCCGCCGAAAAAAAGAGCCCCATGACTCACAGAGTCGTGGGGCTCTTTCATGTGCTTATTGAATCGGCCTGTAGGGACTCTGCAGGCTGATCTGGCGGGAGTGATTAAGCGGCCAGACTCCTCTTGGTGGTCCTGGTCTTGCTTGTGCTGGTCTTCTCCGACACGCCGTTGGAAGCAGCATGCTCATCATCTGAGTCTACGCTTTCCAGCATAGGGGTCTCGATCTCCGGAGCGGAGTCGGCCTCGTTACTGCTCAACGCTTCCTGGGAGTCCTTGCCGAACTCTTCAACAGACGGCAGGAGGTTGTTGCAGATCTCCAGCACAGAAGCTCGGATTCCGTCGGCAACGCTCTGAGTGGTCTGCCTGATGAAGAACTCTGCCTGCAGCCGGGCGTTGGACTCGGTGCTGGCGGCGCGGGTCTGGGAGGCGCTGATGATGGCCTGCGCTTCCTGCCGGGCCTTTCCGAGAATCTCTTGGACCTCGGTGTGGGCATTGCCCAAGTCCGCTTCGCTGTCAGACCGGGCCTTGCTCAAGATCTTTTCGCTCTCTTCTTTGGCCTTAGTCATCAGCTTCTCGCTGTCTGCTTGGGCCTTGCTGAGCATCTTCTCGCTCTCGGAGCGGGCGTTGTTCAGCGTCTTATCACTCTCAGTCTGAGCCTCGGTGGCCGCTTCGCTGACCAGTGTTTCCGCCCGGCGTTTCGCGTTGTCCACGGTCTGCTGGGCTTCCGCCTTGGCCTTTTCAGAGGCGTCGGCCAGGATCTTGGCGCCGGCGGCTTCACTTTCCTGCCTGGCGTGCTCGGTGATCTCTTGTGCCAAAGCTTCGGCCTGGACCACCGTCCGCTCGGCAAGCTTTAGCAGCATGGACTGTTTGTCGCCTTCGTTTGAGGCTGCGCTTTGCGGCGTACTGGCGTCCATTCCTTGCGACTCCTGGTTGTTTTCTGCCATCAGAGTTCTGCTCCCTTAGTTAATTCGCTGGCCAATAACGAACTTGTGTTGTCAATAATTTATGTTAAGTACCATATTAGTTGGGTACCGGCACACTTATCGGGAGTTTAAATCGGTATTCGTCACGTGTCAAATGAGAAGATTGAGAATTGAGTACGGGACGTTGGCTATTCTCGGAAAATCTCGTCTACATGGATAGGAAAAGCTTAGAAGAATACGTAACCATCCGCACCCCCTGATGGGCGATTTCGCAAATTCGCATGAACGCTAAGAGACCTAACAAGGTGTCATATGGTGTTCAAATCCCCTTCGACGAAATCCAGATTTTAACTGTCTTTCGATGAGTGGAATACATTGCACTAGGGTCTATTTCCAGTGTGCCACGCTTGCTTCTCCTTTCATAATTGCTCCCAGGAGAGATGCTGGCGTCCTGATGCAGCGGCTTACTCTAGGGTAAGATGTACCTGGATGGGTCCTTAGCCAATCGGCTGCTGACCCGATACAGACCTGATTCGCGGAGCCTCGGCATAGAGCTGGCCTTCTCTGCTGATCTCGGGGTAATGATGGATAACAATAAATGGGAACGACGGCTGGACAACTACCTTGATTTCCTGGAAGGCCCACTGGCGGCCATTCCGGATATCAAGCGCAAGTGGGGCACTGTGGCCTCGGTCATCGCGACCCCGTTCGCAACGTTGTTATTCATCATCAAGGCCGTCCTAACCCTCCCCTGGGGCCTATTCCTTGTTATCGCCAGGTTCGTGGAGAACTGATCGGCGCTTGGCTTCCAGCCTTGATGCGGTCCGAGGCTTCTGCTCCCCGGCAGGACCGGCGATAGCCCCGAAAACTCGCAATAACCACGGTATCATACCGTAGCTGCTAGCCCTTAACTTCTGCTAGTCTGAAAATACCAGAAGACAGAAGGAGAAGGCGATGCTGGAAAACTCCCTCCGCGAAGAGAAAGAGTCCCTGGAAGACCTCAAGGCCAAGTTGCAGCCCATCGTTGATGAGTTCTTGGCGGTTGAGGTTAGACTCAACCACGTTAACGCTCTTCTTGGTATTGCGCCGCCGGAAAACGGATTCAATGGAAAGCCGCGGGTGAACTGGGCAAAGCTATGCCGTGAGAACGGGTTGCCTCTGAACGGCGATTCCGGGCACCGGGTATTGAAGCGCCTGCGGCCTCAGGTCCATGACACGGTGAGCCACGAGTGTGAACTCTAAGTCCCCTGAGAGGGCTGCGGGATCTGGACCTGCGCCACTTTGCTTGGAAAGCAGGCTCCCTGGTCCAGTGAACTTGGAGCGGGCGATGGGATTTGAACCCACGACATCTTGCTTGGGAAGCAAGCACTCTACCCCTGAGTTACGCCCGCTCGAGGTCTAGAGTATAGCAAATGGCCGCCGTGGTGTGGCCGGGCTTGTACAAAGCCAGACCACAGGACATCCGATCAGCCACGTTTGAACAGAGCGTTGAACCGCCCCTGAAGCTGGAGACGCTCCGAGAAGAATCTCCCTCTGGCCTCCACGACCGCGATCAAGGGCAGAGTCAGCAGTCCGAGTATGAATAGGACCGTGCGCAAACGTCTGGGTTGGTAATCTAGCCGGACGCTGTCTTCACCCGGCGGCAACTCGATCCCCACAAAACCCGGCATCACCATCAGAGTTTCTGTTTCAGCCCCACCGACCTCCGCCCGCCAGTTCGGATGATAACTGGCTTTCAACAAGAGTATGCTCTCCCGCTCGACCGACACATCCGCGGCAAAGTGATTTTTCCCGATCTCCTCGGAAAACACCATACCCCGGCTCGGGCCCAGGGGACCTGCCGCCGCCGCTGAGATCGCTTGAGGCGCCTCAGAGAGGGACGTGGGAATCTCCGCGGAGGTATCGCCCATGAACACCACTGGGTGTTGCTTGGCCCCGGGAAGCCCGCTGGCAAGCCAGCTTGTTGCCGCAGGCAGGAAGTCATCCTTCTCCCCCGCAAAGGCGATCTCTGACCCCACGAGATCGAAGTAACCCGTCGTCTCCACTTCATAGAGCCGGTGCGGCCCAAACTGACGTAGCGGTCTTACGAACCCGGGGAAGCTCTGTCCTTCAGGCGCGATCACGTAGCGGATATTGAACAGGTTGTATTGTTCCGGCCTGGATTCGTCGAAATTATCCAGTACATCACTGGTCAACGAATACCGGTGAAAAAGGGCTGTCGTAGTATCCAGACCTTGGGCGAGCGCCCGGGATTGGAGGAGCGTGCAAGCCCCGAAATAACTTGAGCCCCAATGTTGTTCGTAATAGATGAACCGGCCTGCGTAGACGCGCCCCGGAGGGAGGCGGTCAAGTACGTCGAAAAGGGCGTTCAGGTCCGGGTCTTCGGCGGTCTCCTGTTGTTGGCAGCGGTCCAACCGTTGGGCATTTTCTCCCAGGGAATCTCTCCTATCGATGTATACCGGCGCTAGGAACAACACGGTCACGGCCAGAGCGGCAACTGAATACCAAACGTTGGGGCGGGAAATGGCCCAACGCCACGACACGCCCAGAGCAACGGCGATGAGCAAGATGCCGCCCAGGTGAACACCGCCGATGAACCGGAACATGAGGATATTCTGACTGAACGGCAACAGGTCGATCAGCGGACCCCAGGTCGGCCGGCCGAAATAGAGCAGCAGCCACAACACAAACACGACCGGCGGGACCAAAAAGACGGGATTTCGCCACTTGAACAAACAGACCACAAGTCCGGCGAACAACAAGATGGTTAACGATGGGAACCTGTTGAAATCGAACAGATCACCCTCGAACAGGCCCCGGAGTACCGCCGAATGACCATGGGAGTCGTAGTTTCGGGGGTCGATCACATCGCTGGAGTTGAAAAACCTGATGTCGAGGAACAACGGGACCAGGAAATAAGAGACGACTGCAACGACCAGCAGTGATATCAGTGCGAGTCTACGGAACCGCACCAGGAGATTCACCATGAAGGGTGGGGTCTCTGATTCGGGAGGCGTGGGCACGGCGATACTGGGTGTTTGAGATTGGCCGGAGCGCCGTGAACGTCTCCGTTGCGCCCGGCTTCCCGACCGAGCGGCCGACAAACTACTCAGATCCCACGGCAGCCTGAACCGCATGGGCACGACGAACGCCAAGACACCGAGCGTGATGAACGTCATGTACCCGTATAGAACGTGTGACGTAAATGTCGCCGCCAACAAGAGTACCGCCCAGAAATAGCCCTTCCCCTCCCGCAGGACCCGGTAACCGGAGGCCAAGGCCAGGGGCATGAGCACCATAGCCCAAAGCTGGGTATAAAGGCCCTGGGCGCTGCCGATGTAGCTGGTATAGCTGAACCCGGAGATCCCGTTCGTGGCGATCAGCGATGCGACCAGACCACCCAGCGCGGATGACAGCTGATCGAAGCCGAACCTACGCAATGACCAGTAGATGGATAACGGGAAGATGCTGATGAGCAAGTAGGTGGACCAACGGACGATGTCGGCAACAGCGAATGCCTTGAAAGTAATGACATGGACCAGGCCCACGCCTAGATGCGGCAGGTGTTGGTAGTAATGGAACATCGGGTGTCCCATTCCCATGGACCCCAGCCACGGGTCGGTGAAGTTCTTTCCGGAAGAAACGGCCTCTGAAACCGCTTCGGATAACAGCGTATGGAGCAAGATATCCGACCCAGGTGAGATCTGGACCGAAAAACTTGAGTACAGATAGATCAAGTTGAAGGCGACGGCAGCGATGAGCAGGCCTGCGGCGATGAGCGGCTCGCTGGTCCAATGTCGCTGTAAACGGTCAAGCATCCGGTTGAACGAAAACTCCATAAGACTGGGCGTGCACTACAAGGATTTCGACCATGTTACAGTAATGAGCCCTCAGGCACAGTCAGCAACGTCGTAGTGAATTGACAGAGAATGCGGAGTAGAGTGTGATTCTGAGGAGCGGACATCGCTGGGATGAGACCGAATCAGATTCAGGAGTGAAACATGGGTTGGTCCAGGCACCATAAGAATGGCTTGATACACAGTTCGCCACAGCGCTCGTGGCCGGGCTATACGCTGACCGCCACCCGCGGCGGCTTATACGCCAACCTGCTGGATATGCAGGGCGAAGTTTGCCACCGCTGGTACCACACTGATGGACTGAACTATGGGTTCCTGCTCCCCAACGGGAATCTGCTGGCCCGGACCGGTTCTGCTCCGGAAGGGATGGGAGTTGGCGGCTCGTCTAAGTCCATCGTCGAACTGGACTGGGACAGCAACGTGGTCTGGGAGACTAAATACCCGCTGCTGCACCATGATTTCCACCGCACCGAATCGGGCACAACCCTGGCGCTGGCCTGGGAGACTTTGCCCAAAGAACTGGCCGACTCCGTTGGCGGAGGCTACCTCGAAGACAATCTGGGCCCAGATATGTGGGGCGACAAGGTGGTGGAGATAGCGCAGGATGGCTCTGTCTTGAACACCTGGAACGCCTGGGAGCACCTGGACGTGGCCGCCGACGTTATATGTCCGCTGGAGAACCGCCGTGAGTGGACCCACGCCAATTCCATCAGCCTAACGCCCGACGGTGAGTTTCTGATCAGCTTCAGGCAAACGAGCACGATCGGCATAGTGGACCGGCAGACTGGCGAGTTCACCTGGAAATGGGGTCCCGGCACAGTATCCCACCAGCATCATCCGACCATGCTGGGCAATGGGAACGTACTGCTGTTCGATAACGGCGCCCACCGCCGGGGGATGAACTTCTCCAAGGTGTTAGAGATCGATCCCAAGACCAACGAGATAGCTTGGGAGTACCAGGGAGACCCGCCGCTCTCTTTCTACAGCTACAACATCAGCAGCGCCGAGAGGTTCCCCAACGGCAACACTCTGGTCTGTGAAGGCGCTCCAGGCAGGGTCTTTGAGGTCACCCAGGACGGCGAGATAGTGTGGGAGTACATCAGCCCGTTCTTCGTGGAGAACCCTCCCACCGCGGGTGGCAGCAGGTTCGGGTACGCCAACTCTGTCTTCCGGGCCCACCGGTATACGGAAGACCACCCTGCCTTTGCCGGCAAAGACCTCGACCCAGGCAGACACGCGAACCTGAACCGCCTGTATAGCTAGGCGGCCTTCACGCTTGGTCCGTGAACCAGGTAAATGGCCGGTTATCCACGGAAGCCCGGCTAGCAGGCCGTTCTAAGCCTCTTTCCGGTCCATGAGCCAGGGCATCGCTTGGACCTCAGGCGACATCCAACGTTTGGCGTCCTCGAACCGGCCTTCGGTGACCTCCACGCCCAGGCCGTCGGCCAGACGGGTCATGAAATTGAAGTTGCAGGTGATCAAGACTGTGGACAGCACCTGCTGTTCGTTCAGCCCCAAGTCCCGCAGCTTCTGAAGGTCGGCCTTTGTATTGCCTGCCGGGTTCTTGGTGAGTTTGAGGGCGAAATCCAGCATGCCCCGGGTCTGGTCGTCGATATCAGCCTGGGTATAGTCGTGCATGATGTGGTTGGCTAGTTCCGTGTCGTCGGAATGCTGACGGAGGAACCCTCCGTGAGACATGGTTCAATAGCGGCAAGTGTTGGCCGCAGCCACGACTGTGGCGATGCATTCTTCCTGCACCCTGGTCAAAGCCGACGAGCCGAAGGTGATATTGGCGTTCAGGTTCTGCACGGCCTCCATGGCCTTCTTGTTGATGGACATGCACGAGATCACCGGGGGCAGGTCAACCTTTTCTTCTTCTATCCACGACATCGTGTTACTCCTGGACCAGGCTCGATTGGAATACGGCTTCCGGGTTTAGATGCGCTGGCTAAGAATTGGTTTTCTGGATATTGGCCCAGTAGTCCGTCCACTCTTCGCGCATCCCTTCTTCAGTCTTGCCTGGAGTGTAGCCGGGAGACGAAAAGGGCAAGGCCCTGGTCACTGTGATCAGCACGTAACCTTTGGCCGGCAGTCCTGACCGCTGGATGCCGTGACTGCCAGTCGCGTAAGCATCCTGGATCTCTTCGAAGAGGTCGCCGCTGGTCAGCAGCTCCGCCGTCCCCTTGAACCTGTAGCCCTTGCGAAGGAAAGCGTCCAGCACGTTCAGTTCGCAGGCTGGGTTTTGACTGAGGTTCTCGATGGTGACCGGGGAACCCAGGTTGGCAAAGACCAGATGGTCGTCATCCCAGACGGTGGACGTGCCTTTGGGCGATAGATTAGGCGTGCCGTCCGCGGACACAGTGGCCATGAAGCCCATGCGCTGCTGGCGGACCACACGTTTCATGTCGTCGGTCAGGATTCCCATAATCACTCCTCAACAGCCGGTTCAGGCGGGAAATTGGACGCAGTATACCGAGGGCATACTGCGTACGGCAACAACTGTCGATCTGCCTGGACACAACTTGAAGAGGGCGGCAGCGGGTGCTAATCTCCGAGCCAAGGAACCTTTTTCTGGCAACCGTCATCAAAGCAGACAGACCGGCGCCAAGACAGGAGGTAAGAGATGCCCTATGTGAAGACGATTCCCTACGAGGAGTCACAAGGCGAGCTGACCGAAGCCTACGACATGATGATCAAGTCGCGTGGGCGCATCCCCAATGTCCAAGCCGTGAGTAGTCTCAAGCCCAACATCATGAAGACCCTGATGGCCCACGTTGGCTCCGTGATGTTCGACGAGTCTGGCGTGTCCCGTGCCGAGCGTGAGATGGTGGCTGCCGTGGTGTCGGCGACCAACAAGTGCCAGTATTGAACCCTCGCCCACGTACAGGCCCTCCGTGGTGAGGACCCCGAATCGCAGCTGGCGAATCAACTTGGCGAGAATTTCCGCGACGCCGGCCTCTCGGCCAAACAGTCGTCCATGTTGGAGTTCGCCGAGTTCCTGACGACCACTCCCTCAGGAGTCACTGAAGACTGGGTGGATGAACTTAGGAGCGTCGGTTGGGAAGACGCAGACGTGATCGACATAGTTCACGTAGTCTCTCTGTTCAACTACATGTGCCGGGTGGCAGACGGTCTGGGCGTTGACCTAGACACGGACCGAGGTTGGGAAGACCAGGCGCCCAAGCTCTCATTCTCCGAGGACACCGCGCCCAAGGTCTTCGGGAATATCTCCCCCGCGCCAGCCAAGACGTAGACCAAACCGGAATCAAGAACGCCTAGAAGGGGCCGCTAGCTGATCCAGCCGGCGGCCCTTTCTGCTATCACGATGGCCGTGGCGTTGGTGTTGGCGCGCACCACGTTGGGGCAGATGGACAGGTCCACCACCCTCAGGTTCTGCAGCCCACGCACGCGGCAATACTGGTCCACCACCGCCATGGGGTCCGACTCCGGGCCCATCTTGCAGGTGCCCGAAGTGTGCTGGGTGGTGGCTGTGTTCTGCCGCAGCCAGGCGTCCAACGTGTCATCGGAGGCCAAGTCTTCGTCCGTAGGCGAGATGCGGCGCTCTATCAGAGGCTCGAACGAGGGGTGCTCCAAGAACTTCAGGGAGAGGTGGATGGCCTCGCGCATGCGCTGCCGGTCCCACTCAGTCTCGAAGTACCTGAATTCCAGGTGTGGCTGACCGCTGGGGTCGGCGGAATCGAGCGTCAACTCTCCCGCGCTGTCGGCCAGCTTCAGGATACAGGTGATCCGCATGCCTTGGGGACGGTCGGGGCTGCGGCCCTGCAGCGGGTCCCCGGCCCGCAGACCGGTGAAAGACGAAGGAAATAGCTGCATGTCGTTCCGCGTGCCGGAACCCTCCGCGGTATAACGCAGTCCGCTCTGGATGCGGGGCTCAACGGTGGCCAATTTCACCCCGTCCTTGGGGTCGAGCTCGATAGTGACAAGCGGATGGTCGCGCAGATTCTGGCCGACCCCAGGCAGGTCTTTGACCACTGGGATGCCCAATTCAGCCAAATGGGCCGATGGCCCCACGCCTGAGAGCAGCAACAACTGGGGCGACGCTATGCCTCCGGCGCAGAGGATGATCTCGGAGCCTTCAACCGTGAATGTCTCGCCGCCGCTCTCGACCTCCACTCCCACTGCCCGGTCTCCCTCGAAGAGCACTTTGTGGGCTTGGACGTTGGCTTTGACGGTCAGGTTGAGCCTGTGGCGGTTGGGGTTCAGGTAGGCTATGGCAGCGCTGGTGCGTATGCCACCGACATTGTTCATAGGCACGGGGCCCGTTCCCGTGGAGTCGGGATTGTTCATGTCCGGGTCTTCCGGGAACCCCGCGGCCAGGGTTGCCTGATGGAACGCCTCGTTCACAGGCATGAACTCTTCCCGGGTCAGACGCCACACTGGGATAGGCCCGTCGGTCCCGTGGAAATCGTCCCGCACGTTCTGGTCGGACTCAAGTTTTCGGAAGAAGGGCAGCAGGTTTAGGAAACTCCATTCGTCGTTTCCCTCAGCGGCCCAGTCGTCGTAGTCCTCAGGCACGCCCCGAAGGAAAACCTGGCCGTTAACGGAGCCCGACCCGCCGATGACCTTGCCCCTCGCGACCTGCATGGGGACCCGCTGCTCGGGCGTGGCCTGGCCACGGTAGGCCCAGTTGAAGGGAGATTCGATGTCGCTGGCTTCCTGGCGGTAGCCAAGCTTCAGCTCGTCGGGCATGTGCTCCAGGTCTGAATAGTCCGGGCCGGCTTCCAGCAGCAGCACAGAACGGTTGGGGTCTTCGCTCAGGCGTGTGGCGAGCGTGCAGCCGGCGGAGCCCCCGCCGACGATGACAACGTCGTATCTCATACTATCCCTCTATCCAAGCGTGGCGGCAGACTGTCCCAGCAGCTTCATGGTCCGTTCCAGCGAGTGTGCTTTGTCACCGCCGGCCAGGATCGGCGAGGCCAGCACTTCCGTGGCTCCTGCGGCAAAGAGCTCCTGGATGCCTTGGGCCACGGTCTCCTCGTCGCCTGAGATGGCTATGCCGTCGGCCATGGCGTCGCTCCACTCACCCTTCGTCGCTTCGGGGTAACCCGATGCCACCAGCATGTTCTGGTAGAAGGGGAGGCTGGGGTGTCCGAACTGTCCCCTGAGCCCAGACCGCACTTCTTCGGGGCTGTCGTTGACGCAGACAGCGGCGTGGGCGATGAGCGTCGGGACCGGCCGGCCAGCCTCCTTGGCGCCCTTTTCCATGGCTGGAATGGCAACGTCCCGCAGGTAATCCGCCGGACAGAGCCAGCTTATAGCTCCGTCGGCTTCCGCGCCGCAGAGCTCGAAGGAGCCTTTGCTCAAGGCCGAGCCCATGACCTGAACGTCCAGCGGTCCTGGGATCGCGGCATGGGCCTGGTAATGCTTGCCGTCGAAGTCCACGGACCCTTCCTGCAGCAGGCTCTTCAATATCTGGATGTATTCCCGGAGATGGCCTAGCGGGGCGTTGAAATCTATGCCCATGCCCTCGATGGTCGGACGGTGACTGGGTCCCACTCCCAGCCGGAAGCGGCCGGGCGCCAATTGCGCCACGACCTGGGCTTGCGCGGCCATGACCAGAGGGTGCCGGGGATAGGTGGGGACGATCGACGTGCCCATCTTGATCTTGGTGGTGGATGCCGCCGTGGCGGCGAAGCAGGTCATACTGTCGAGACTGGCCCCTCCGGCAGTCATCCAGACGCCTTGGATGCCCAGGTCCTCGGCCCGTTGGATGTTGCCTTGGACTTCAGCGATGGTGCCGCCCCGCACCTGTACTCCGACCAGTTTGTCTGCCATTTCTTCACTCCGTGGAAGCTCTAGTTATCTCGTCGACGCCGAAAGGACTGCAACCGCATACAGGTGTCAGCCCTCAGGAAACATCAGGGGGATCATGGCTTGGTAGGCCACATCGTTGGCCATGCCCATCACCAGGCCTGCCCGTGCGTCACGGAAATACCGCTCGATGGGTGACCGGCGGGCGAAGGCCGTGCCCGTGAAGCAGGTCATGAGGTCTGAAGTCACCCTGACGGCAGCCTCGGAGCAGTTCACCTTGGCTTGCAGGTACGGCAGGTCGTCATTGCTCCGGCCCTCATCGAACACGATGGCCGCCGAAAACATGAGGGCACGAGCGGCCTCTATCTGCGTGCCCATCTCAGCCATGCGGCGTTGATAGATCACGTTATCCAGCCTCCGGTGACCGCTGCGGTACTGCCGGGGCATCTCTTCCAGAGCGATCTCGTAGGCCCCTGAGGCTATCCCGAGATAGGCTGCAGCGTAGGTCAGCCCAAGCATGGGGCGGAGAAATCTGTCCGTGTCCTCGAAGATCGTGTGCTCCGCGCCCAAGAGGTTCTCTTCTGGCACGAAGCCCGTGAATTTCACTGGTGAACTGGAGTTCCCGCGCATGCCCAGGCCGTCCCAAGGCTCGATGATCTCCCAGTCGATCTTGTCTTCCTCAACGAACAACTTGGTGGCGCTGCCCTGGGGCGTGTCTTCACCGACGCGGCAGCGCAGCTCGATGTGAGACACATGCCCGGCCGAAGTGACATACGCCTTCCGGAGGCCGTTCAGTTGGTAACCGCCAGGGACTTTGTCGATGGCAGCTAGGGTATTCACAGGCGTCCAGTCGTCCCCTGCGCCGGCAGATTCTCCCCCTGCGGCGGCTGAGAATATCTCTCCCTTGGCCAGCGGCTCAACGAACTTCTTCACCTGGTATTCGGTGGGTATGCGGGAGAGTATCTCGACGCCCTCCAGGTGCATCTTGTAACACATGGCCGTAGACGGGCACTTCTTGGACAGCTCTTCCACGATCACGCACGTGGTGACCATGTCTTCACCCAGCCCGCCATGCTCCTTGTCCACCCTGAGTCCCCACAGGCCCTCTTTCCGGAGTGCCTCCAGCGAGTCGGTGGGGAACTGGCCCAGGCGGTCAACCTCCCCGGCCCGGTGCGCCAACTCTCTGGCGGCGATGTCCCTGGCGCGTTCCTGCCAGTCCATCTGGTGCTTGGTCAACGGGAAGTAGGCCATGCTTGCTCCTGTGTTGCGCATTCGCTGTGTGTGATAGACGCCTGGACTATAGGGCGGCATTCCAGGCTCGTCAACAGTAGAGCCAACCGGTATCAGCGGTCAGCAGTCAGCCGGTGGATCTCTCCATCCTGAGTCAGAATATAGATCTCTCCGGCCTCGTCTTGGCCGAAGGACGTGATTCTCAGGCCGGAGTTCACGAGCAGCGAGTCTCTTTCCACCCGGCCGTCTTCGAACCGGAAACCTCGTAACTCTCCTGAACAGTAGTCTCCGTAGAGATATGTGCCGCTCAATGCGGGGATGCCGTCCCCTCGGTAGACGTACCCGCCGATCACGGAGCAGCCCCGGTTGGAGCCGTACTCGATCACCGGCAACTCGGTCCCCGTCGAGTCGCAGCCGGTGCGAGGGGAGAAGCAGTGCCCGCCTTCAAGGGTGTTCCAGCCGTAATTGCCGCCCTTTTGGACCAGGTCGATCTCTTCGAAACTATTCTGGCCAACGTCTCCGGCCCAGAGAGCCCCATTCTGGCGGTCGAAAGAGAATCTCCAGGGATTCCTCAGACCGTAGGCCCAAATCTCCTCTCTGGCGTTCCTGACGCCAACGAAGGGGTTATCCGGCGGGACGTCATAGCCCCGGTCCGGCCCGATCCCTGAAACATCGATCCGCAGGATAGACCCCAGCAGCGTGGAGATATTCTGGCCGTTTCCCCGCGGGTCTCCGCCCGAGCCGCCGTCGCCCAGGGATATATACAGCATGCCTTCGGGCCCAAATGCCAGTTGCCCTCCGTTGTGGTTCGAGAACGGCTGCGGGACCTCCAAGATCACCAACTCGCTCTCCGGGTCAGCCGCGCCTTCATCCGGGTTTCCGGCGGTGAACCGGGAGACCACCGAGCGCCGGGGCTGCCCTGCGGAGTAATAGACGTAAAAGCGGCCGTTGGCCGGGTAATCAGGGCCGAAGGCCAGTCCCAGGAGACCCTCCTCGTTCCCGGCGTCGTTGACCTGGTGGCGAATGTCCAAGAACACTGACGCTCCGGAATCGGCGGCCAAAGAGATGATCCTCCCGGACTGCTCAGTCACGAAAAACCGTTCACCGGCCTGGGCCAGGTTGGTCAACCGGCTGAACTCCTGGTTGGCAAACACCTTCTGGAGACTCAATTCCGGCAACACGGCGGCGGTTGAAGTCTGAGACGGCAAGGCCTGGGGCGTTGCGGCGTTGGTAGACTCCGGGGTAGGCGTTGGTTGGGTCTGTGTTGGCAGGGCCGTGCCCGCTGACCCACAGGCCAGGGAGAACACGAGCGTACCAGCCGTAGCAGCGGCGGCCAGCATGGTTCTTAATTCGCGAGTGCCCATAGGACGATATTCTACCCGCATTGCACGGCCGCTCTGAAATTTGAGCCTCCAGCACGGCAGGGTTACAATCCGCAAGGAAAGAAATGAGCACTCATAAAAAAACGAGAGGTTTCATGAGCGCAACCCAGCGCTGGACGGAAATGATCAAAGTGGAGCATGCCCAGTCGGACAGCATGCGCAAAGAAGACCCGCCGGCCGACTCATGGGCCAACTTTGCCCAGCAGTTCCGGGCCGATCCAAGCCGGACCGACGATGCGCTGGTGAATCATCTCCGGCGAACGATAGCGCCAGGCCAGGTGGTCATGGACGTTGGAGCAGGGGGCGGCCGCTTGGCGCTGCCTCTGGCTTTAGACGCGGAGAAAGTCATCGCCGTTGAGCCGTCGCCCAGCATGTGCCGGGTGCTGCGGGAAGCGGCGGAAGAGTTTGACGTCAAGAACGTCGACGTCGTCGAGGCAGGCTGGCTGGATGCGGACGTGCCCAAGGCCGATGTTGCCATCTGCGTGCACGTTCTCTACGTCATTCAGGAGATCGAGGCGTTCGTCAGAAAATTGGAGCAGCACGCAGACCAGGTGATGGTCGTGATGTACCAAGCGCCGCCCCAATCGCAGATCTATCCCATGTGGGAACCGGTGCACGGTGTCCCACGGCTGCCCCTGCCCAGCCTTCCGGAGTTCTTAGACGTCCTGGAGGAGTTGGGCATCAAGCCCGGCGTTCAGGTGGTCCACACCGAGCGCAACCGGGGGTTTGAGAGCCTGGAGGTAGCCAAGGAGCAGTTGGCCCGCCGCCTGTACGTGCTGCCGGACACTGCCGAGATGGAACGCCTGGAGACCATGCTGCCTCAGGTGCTGGAAGAGAAGGACGGCGGCTTCACCATCAAAGACGCCATCCAGTTGGAGCCGCGGGTGGTTTCCTGGCGGCCCCGGGGGTAGTGGCGCAGGGTCCTTCGACGGAGTTCAGGACGAACGTTCCACGCAGTCTCCGCTCATGGTGAGCTTGTCGAACCACGGGCTGGGGTTGACCGTGATGGGGCTGGGGCAGAACCTTGACTGATGCGCATCCTTCGACAGGCTCAGGACGAGCGGTTGGCTACGGCGCACCTGCCGAGCCACGTAGTCGAGCAAGCCTAATGGATGGCGCTAGCCTCGACTTCTTCCGGTCTCGGCGGTTTCATGCCCAGGACCAAGGACCCGGCCATGCCTGCCACCGAACTAACTGAGGCCACGGCGAACGTCCAGTTCATGTTCAGGTTGTCGGCTATCGCACCGCCCACCGTGGGGGAGATGGCGCTGCCAAGGCCGGCTCCAACCGACATGAGTCCAAAGGCTGCCGCTGAGAACTGCACGGTTACGTAGTCTCCGGCGGAGGCGGCGCAGATGGTGTAGGCAGCCCGAAGGGTGACTCCCAGCAGTATCGCGGCTATAACGAAGCTGGCCATGCCTGGAAGAGCGGCCATCAGGATAAAGGCCACTCCCTGCAAAAGGAAGGAGTAGAAGAACGCTGAGCCGCGGCTGACCTGGTCTGACATCCGTCCCCACAGCACCCCGCTGGTTACGCTCAGCACACCGATCAGCACCACCAACTGCCCGGCCGTGGTGAGGCTGATGCCGTTCTCCTGGGAGAGGTAGACCCCAAAGAACGATGTGAATATGTTCTGCGACCACCCAGAGTTGAAGGCTAGAAAGGTCACCAGCCAGATCATGGGGTTCTTGTAGGCGGCGATGGGCCAAGCCCCTCTTGCCTGACCGGAACCCTGATTTGAACCCTGAATGCCCTCGGCGCTGGCTCTGGGCCGCTCCCGCAGGAACAGCAGAGAGACTGCCCCGATGCCGATGCCCAGACCGCCAAAGACGAACCAGGCGTGACGCCACCCGTCAGCGGCATCCCGCCCCACCAGCCATGGCACCACCACTCCGGCGAAGATGAACGCGAAGCTCCCGCCCGTGGCAGCCAGTCCTGCCGCCAAGCCCCGGTCCTGTTGGCGGAACCACCGTGAAAGCAGACCCATCATCGGCGTCAGGGCCATGCCTGTGCCCACGCCCATGAGGCCCGCCGCCAGTAATACCAGTGGATAGACCTGTGCAAAGCCAAGGAGAATCATCGCGCCGCCAGCGCCGATGGTGCCTACTCCGATGATGAAGCGGCTACCGTAGCGGGGAGCCAGGGTACCCGCGATCAGCGTGCTGGCCATGCGGACTATGGCCGTGAGGGTGATGACGAAACCCGCCTTGGTGTGGGAGAGGTCGAGGTCTACTTCCATGGACGGAAGGGTCAGGCTATGGGCGAACTGGGTGAAGCCAGCACCCCAATTGATCAGGATGCCGGTCATCAGCATCACGCCGGTGTAGGAGAACAACCAGTCGGGCGTGAGATTTCGTGGTTTGGGAGGCCTCATCTAGTGTGCCAAGCTGATCTACAAAGCCACTGGCGGTCAGCGCAACGGCCGGAAGAAGTCGCGGACATCCTCCACCAGCCTGGCAGGTTCCTCCAGCGCGGCGAAATGTCCGCCGGCCGGCATGACCGTCCATTGCTGCACGTTGTAGGAGCGTTCGGCCCACTCCCGGGGAGGAACGCTGATCTCGGCTGGGAACACGGCTATGCCACAGGGCACCTCGATCTTCTCGCCCTCGTTCAGGTTCCACGGCTTCCGCAGCGTCTCGTAGTAGAGCTTGGTGGACGAGCCTATGGACTGAGTTGCCCAGTAGATGGTGATGGTGGTGAGCAGTTCGTCTTTGGTGAACCGCTTCTCCACATCGCCTCCGCAGTCGCTCCATGTCCGGTACTTCTCCACGATCCAGGCGGCCAGCCCGGCGGGGGAATCGTTCAGGCCGTAGGACAGGGTCTGGGGCTTGGTGCCCTGGATGTGGGCGTAGCCACCCTCGGCGGCCTGCCAGTCCGCCCGCTGTTGGAGCAGGCTCTGCTCGGCTTCCGAAAGTTCCTGGGAGCCCGGCCCCATGTAGGGCGTTGGCCGTGTGACTGAGGTCGAGTGGATGCCGACGACTTTGTCGCCGTGGGCGAACCCCAATTGCGCGGTGACGCTGGCGCCCCAGTCTCCGCCCTGGGCCCCGAAACGCTGATAGCCGAGGTTCTCGGACATCAGCTTGGCCCACAGGTCTCCGATGCTGAGTACGTCCAGACCACGTTCGGTGGTGTGACTGGAGAACCCGTAGCCGGGCATGGACGGCACGACCACGTCGAAGGCGTCGGCGGGGTCTCCTCCGTGACTGGCGGGGTCGCTGAGGAGAGGGATGATCTTGTGCATCTCGAAGAACGTGCCTGGCCAGCCGTGGGTCACAACCAGAGGCATGGGGTTCGGACCCTTGCCCTTCTCGTGGATGAAATGGATGCCCAGGCCGTCGACCTCGGTCTTGAAGTGGGAGAAGGAATTGATCAGCTGTTCCTGGGCGCGCCAGTCAAACTTGGTGCGCCAGTACTCCACCAACTCCTTGACGTAGTCCAGGTTGCTCCCATAGTCCCAGCCCGTGCCCGGCAGCTCGTCCGGCCACCGGGTGCGCTCCAACCTGGACTTAAGGTCGTCCAGTACTGAATCTGGGATGTCTATCTTGAACGGTTCGACGGCCATGAATATTCTCCTCCGGAGAGGTTAGGCGTGATTAGGCGGGTAGCACCGGCTCAGTACGGTTGGCTGGTAGTGAAGAGTCGAATGAGTTGACGGCGACGGCGATCATGGCATAGTTGCCCATGACCAGCGACAGTTCGACCAACCCTTGTGTGCCGAACTGCTCGATGGCTGATTGGAACGCTCCGCTGCTCACCCGGTGGGTGCGGTAGAACTCCTGGCAGTAATTGATGGCGGCTTCTACATCAGGTTCCATCTTCGGAAGTTCTTTGCGGTCTCGGAGGGCGTCCACTACGGCGTCGGGCACACCAGCGGCCCGGGCGGAGGCGGCATGGGCGTTCCAGACGTACATGCAGTCATTCTCGCGGGCAGTGACCAGCATGGTGAGTTCCAAGATCTTGTCGGAAAGCGACGAATCGTTGCGCAGGTATTGGTTCAGAGCTGTGACAGCTTGTTGGGCTTTGGGGACGTGCCAGAAAATCGAGCCGGGCCCGACCAAGGGGACCGAGCCTGCACCAGCAAGAAGCTGGTCAAATTCTGCCGTCTGGTCGCTGGGAACTGTCTCTCGGGTCGCTGCGGGGATTCTACCCATGATCGTCTCCTGAGATGTGTGGATTTGAGGCTATCGCTTGGCGGCCTCTAACGTACGCGCCGTGTCTGGGGTTGTCAATCTCCTGAACTAGGCGCGGCTTGTGCTGGGGATTCAGCGGCGTTTCGGGGCATCAGCAGCCCAGCCATCAGAAGGGCCCATGACGCTACCGCCGCTATGGCCAGGCCTGGGAAGAAAGAACCGGATACGTCGCGAAGCGCCCCCACGAAGATGGGCGCCACGAACATGGCGAACCCGGAGAACGTCAACAGAGAACCCCAGACCACCGCTACACGCTCGGGAGTCATGCCGTTCATCTGCATGGGCAGCGTGAGCAGCGTTGGCACGTAGAGCCACGACCCCACGCCCATGATTATCACGGAGGGATAGATAAGCGCAGGCTCAGCGAATAAGAAAGCGCCCAACCCGCCGGTCCCGGCCATGACGCCTGATGCAGCGAATAGAGTCCTTGGGGATGTCACCCGGAGCGCCACGGCCCCGCCGGCCAACACGGCAAACACGCCGACCAACGGCAGCATGCCGGTGATGAAACCGGCCTGGGAAAGTGATATGCCCCGGTCCTCGTTGTAGAAGGTCGGCAGCCATCCGGTGAAGGCCGTGTACTGGACCAAGATTCCTGCGTCGGCGGCTAGGAGAAGGACCACCGAGCGGTTGCGCAGCACGCCGCCCACCTCCCGGAAAGATATGCCTCTGCCGGTCATGGCAGCGCCGCCGGCCTCCCTGCCTAATATGCTCCACGCTATGAGTCCCGCAACGCCCGGCAGGGCGAACGCGGTCAGCGTCATCTGCCAGTCCATAACCTTTGCCAGAGGAGCGGCCGTGGCCACCGATAAAGCTATCCCCAGGCTCAAAGCAGCGGTGGTGAGGGCGTTCATTACCGTGACTTCTTTGGGCCGGAACCACTGCATCAACAGAGGACCGGTGGCGGTGAGGATGAACGCGAAACCCAAACCCACGGTCGATCTAAGCAGAAGCAGGGTGACGAAATTGGGCGCTAACCCCGAGAGAGACAACAGACCTACAGCGGCCCACCCAATAACGAACGACCGGCGCAGACCGACGCGCGCTATCAGCATCCCGCTGGGCAGTCCCAACGCTGCGGCCACCAGGAGGGGCAATGCCACCAGCAACCCCGCCGCCGCGCGGCTGATCTCGTACTCGTCGATCGCCAACGGAAGCAGGGGCGAAACAGTGAACACGTTGAGGCCGACGCTCAAGTGTCCGGCCAATAGCATGGCGGCGATCACGAACCGGTACTTGCTCAAGCCCAGGTTGGCGGTAGCGGAGTTGTTTTGGGGGTCTTCAGCCATCTTATGACTAGGGGAACAGGCGGCCGTCAGGAGCTGCTTCTTGCCCGCCCTCAGACAAGGGCAGGATGAGCTCAGGGCCCTGGTTCTTCACCGAGTTTACGGTTTCTGCCACTGGATGGGAGGCTAATATCTCTGCCGGAGCAGAAATCAGGAGTGGTTCCAGGATCTTCGGGTCTTCAGTCAGAGGATCCAACCACAACGCCTGTGTCTCGTCGGAGAGGATGACCGGCATCCGGTTGTGGATCGGCTCGATGAGCGAGTTGGCGGCGGTTGTGAGGATAGTGCACGACTGGACCACCGGCCCCTCAGGGGAATTCCACGTCTCCCAAAGTCCTGCGAAAGCCATCGGCTCGCCGCTCCTGGCGTAGATGTAGCTAGGCAGCCTCCGTTTGCCTTCTTTCCTCCACTCGTAGAACCCGTTGGCCAGGACCAGGCACCGCCGTTTCTTGAATGCCACCCGGAATGCAGGCTTGGTAGCCGCAGTTTCGCTAACCGCATTGATCATGCGCGCGCCAACCTTCAGGTCTTTGGCCCAGAAGGGGACCAGTCCCCAGCGCATGACTTCTCCGCGCCTCTGGCCGTCGTTGGTGACGGTTAATACCGGCTGCGTTGGCGCGATGTTGTATCTGGGGCCATGCTCGAAGAATTCCGAGTCGGTGAACTCGGATAAGAAACCGAACCGCCCTTGAAGCTCGTCTAGATCAGATGTGAGAGTGAACCTGCCGCACATGAAGTGAAATATCCCGGGTCCAACAGATCAAGTCTGCAAAAAATAATAATCTGGCTGGCTCGGCTGAGCAACTTTGGGCTCTCCTCGCCTGAGGACGGCCCCCATGGGCCAGTCCGGTGAGACCTGAGGGCCAACATTGGGACGATTGGGAGTTCGTATCTGGCTCTATGGGCACTTTAGAGGGCCAGTGGTGGGTGTAACAATTATTGGGCGGTAATCTGGTCCTGCCTAAATCGGATATCTAGACGCGGTCAAATGAATCGTGCTGAGTCTATTTGCAGCTTGCTGTTGCAGACAGCTAAGAGATCAGCGGTGAAGACGAGGTCTTTCAAAATGTTTCTTATGCTGGGATCGCGGCGTTCAAGAATGACTTCTATACAAACTCGACAAACTCGGTTGTGGTTTTCGTAATAGCCCATGAATCTACTGCACCTGCCACACCTTCCCCGGCGCAATACGAGCAGCCGCTACGCACGGTCCAGCATGTTTCTGCCAGCGATGCCCAAATTGTGGAATCTCTCTCTGTCCACCAAATTGATCCTTCTTGTGGTCATCCCTTTGGCTCTCACTCTGGCTGTCACTCTTCCTTTGACCATGACAGGTCTCAATAAGCTTGCGTCTGTGACCAGCGCCGAGAGATTGGAAGACGAAGTCTTGCTTGTGGGTAAACACCTCGATCTGTTCGAGTTCGAGATTGGGCGGTCGGCCGACGAAGTTGCGGGAGATGAAGATCTGATCACCGCAGTCCAGAACTCCGACACCGAATCTGTCAAAGAGATATTGCTTGCCTCACGAGGACGTTTGGGGTTGCAGCATCTGGAGGTTGCCGGTTTGGAGGGACACCGGCTAGGGCACGAGCATCAGGGCAGCGGCGACATAGGTCAGGAGTCAATTGAACACTTGACCGAGTTGAAGTCGTCCGGCAATAAGAAGACCGAGTTAGTCTCGACGACCGACGGTTGGTTCTTGGTGTCCGTCCGGCCGCTGATCGGGCCACATGGAATGGTCGGAAGTGTAGCCGTAGGCAAATTGATCGACGGCAGAGCCCTTTCGGAGATGAATTTCGACCGCTCTGACCCAGTTCTAGTACTTCTGGACGATTCCAACGAGGCATTGGCGGCGTCAATGCCGTCTGTTGATGGCTCCGCTCACCTATCCTTCACCACCAACCCGAAATTTGTTGAGGCTGCCCGGTCCGGAAATGCCATGGTTGGCACCGGGCATATCGACGGAAAGGAATTGCCGACGGCATATGTTCCGGTGGTATTAGGCGATGGATCGCGAAGTGTATTCGCTGTTGTCTTGACCGAATCTCCAGTGGTTGACCTCCGGGATGAACTCATCGCCAACGACATATTGGTGATTTCAGCATTGTCACTGTTGGTTCTGGGGGTCGGCTACACGGTGACCCGGTCCATTTCAAGGCGGATCTTCCGATTGCGGGACGGAGCGGTTGAGATTGGAAAGGGGAACCTCTCCTATAGGATCGAAGAAGATACCGAAGACGAGATGGGCACTCTGGCGCGCGAGTTCAACCGCATGGCGGACCATCTAGATGAGACGAACACCCAATTGGAAGAGGCCAATCGGGACTTGGAACGCCGGGTGTCTGAGAGGACTGAGGAGCTCCAGCAGGCCAATGTTCAGTTGGTTGAGACCCAGAGTCAGCTGGTCCGGACGGAGAAATTCGGCGCTCTTGGCGAGTTGTCTGCAGGAGTGGCCCATGACCTGCGCAATCCATTGGGCGCGATCAGGAACGGCATCTTCTACCTGAAATCACGGCTTGCCAAGTCCGAACGCCTCTCCGAAGAGCCGAGATTCGCGGAATATCTCCAGATCATGGACGAACGGATCGCCCAATGCGACAAGATCATCGAAGACCTGATCTCCTTCACCCGAATATCTTCTCCCGACTATGAGATCGTGAGCCTAAACGATGTACTGGATTCCACGGTATCCGGGGTTGATATCCCTGAAAGAATCTCGCTCATTAACGCCTACAGAGGCTCTCAGATAGATGTCCATGTAGACCCCACTCAACTGGGCCGGGTATTCACCAACCTCGTCATCAATGCCTATGAGGCCATGGGGGACGGCGGTGTATTGACCATCTCTGCGAAAACAGCGGGCCGGTTTGCGGAAGTGGCATTTAACGACACTGGTCAAGGGATGGATGCGAAGGGGCTGGAAAAGATCTTTGAGCCGTTGTACACGACCAAGATCCAGGGAACGGGGCTGGGGCTTTCTGTCTGCCAGCAGGTCTTGGCGAAACACAACGGCCGCTTGGAAGTTCACAGCAAAGAGGGCGTGGGTACCACGTTCACGGTTAGACTACCGCTAACCTCGGAAGCCGCCCAGCCTTAAGCGTCACTGATACGAACCCCGGCCTATCAGCCGATCACCTCTTTGAACTGCTGTACGGCGTTGATGTGGTCCTGAGGCGAGTCCAATCCGGCCCGCATGGTGTTTATCGACACGTGGGTCGCTCCCATCTCCTGCCACTCCCGTGCCTGTTGTTGCCAGAATTCGGGGTTTCCATCGGCCAGGTTGATACGTGGCTCCATGCCTATGGTGGCAGCGTCGCGGCCGGCTTCGTGAGCGAATGTTCTTAGTCTTTCGACCGTGGCTTTCGCATCGTCGCCAGGCTGCATCTGCGGGAACCAGCCGTCGGCCAGCCTCGCCACCCGGCGCAGCACCCGGTCCGTGGGCACAGGATTGGCCCTCGCCCCGGCGCCCATCCAGATCGGAATCGGCCTTTGCACCGGCTGGGGGTTAACCCCGGCATAGTCGACTTTGTGGTACTTGCCGTCGAATTCGACCACATCATTGGTCCAGAACTCTCGTAGGAGCCTGATCTGCTCGGCGTAGCGTTGGCCGCGGTTGCCGAACTCTTGGTTCAGGGCTTCGTATTCAACGTGGTTCCAGCCCACTCCCACGCCTAGACGGAGACGCCCACCGGTCAGCAGGTCGACCTCTGCTGCCTGCTTGGCCACCAGGGCTGTCTGCCTCTGACCAAGGATCAGCACCGCAGTCACAAGTTCGATCTTGGTGGTGATGCCGGCCAGGTAGCCAAACAGGACGAACGGCTCGTGGAACATGGACTCAGAGGTGTAGCTGCCCTCCCAATCGGCGTGGCGGCTGGTGTCGGCTCCCAGAACGTGGTCATAGACCATCATGTGGGAATAGCCCAACTCCTCAACTGCCTGTACGTAGTCACGCACGGCCGCAGGGTCGGCGCCGATCTCAGTCTGGGGAAATACCACCCCTTTCTTCATACTATCTCTCCGTGGCGATGTCTCCGGGTGTTTGTTGGTGGATCAGTCGTTAGCTGCCGCAGGCATGCTGGAAGACCCCTGAGCCTTCTCTTTGGCCCTGAAATGAGGAATAACGTGCTTGCCGAACATGGTCAGCGTATTCATCACTTCTTCGTGCTTGGCCGGGCCGATGGCCGACAGCAAGAACACCTGCTCAACCCCCATCTCTTCGTAGCGCTCAAAAAATTCGATGCATTGGTCAGGTGTGCCCACGCAGAAAGATGTGCCTTTCTTGACCGTTTCGCTGGGCGTGGCTTCTCCTGGATGTGGGCCGGCGGCCAGTTTCATGTCGCGCTCGTAGTAGCCCTGGTAGTCCGGCGGAATGGTGGCTGGGTCCACACCCTGCCACACCAGCCGGGCCCGCTCGCGCTGCTGGTCCATATACCAGCCGATCAGATCGGTGGCGCGGCCGTCGATCTCCTTGGGGTCTTCGTGGCAGAACCCGGCGGTCATCAGAGCGTTGTGGCTGTTGGGTGAGACACCGGTGGGGTTCACCGTCTTCAGGGCCTTTTGATAGAGCTCAAGGACCTCGCCCACCTTTTCGGGGCCTCCTTCGCTGCCCACAAGAGCGCCCAAGCCAAGTTCGGCGGCGGTGCGAGTGGTGCTCTCGCTGGAACAGGCAGACCAAAGCGGCGGGTGGGGCTTCTGGATGGGCTTGGGGAGCACTTCACGCGGGGGTATCTGGTAGTACTTGCCCTCGTGGGAGAACACTTCCTCGGTCCAGATGCGGGGCAGCACCTGGGCGAACTCTTCCCACATGCCGCGGGTGTCTTCCAGTTTGGTCCCATAGGGAGTCAGCTGGTAGGGATAGCCGGTGCGCCCCAGGCCCACGTCAACACGGCCGTTGCTGAGGATGTCCAGCGTGGACATCCGGGCCGCGGTGTGCAGGGGATGATGGATCGGCGCCAGTACCACGCCCACGCCCAGGCGTATGCGTGAGGTGCGTTGGCTGACGGCGGCCAGGGTCAGGTCGGGTGCGCTGTTGTGAGACCAGACAGGCCGGAAATGGTGCTCTGAGAACCAGACACTGTCATAGTCCATCTCCTCGGCATAGGCGATCTGGTCCAGAGCCTCCCAGATGCGCCTGGCTTCGCTTTGTTCGTCCCAGGGTTTGGGCACCTGTATCTGATAGAACAGTCCGAATTTCATGGGTCCCTCTCGTGGGCCGCTCCCGGCGGGAGCGCCGGGATGTGGCGTCAAATTGGCTTGAGGCCATTATAGAGAGGGAATGAAGCCAGTCAATGCCGAGGATGAGTCTTGAGCTGGGGTTCGGGCCATAGCGCCCGAAGTCGTTAGGGGAGCAGTTCCATGCTCAGCCAGGGAGCGGCGGCCGCAGCGTCGGCCGATAGAGGGATCGAAGTGGCCCGCGATTCATACCACCGTTTCAAGGCCGTCACCTCATTACGCGAATTCTCGAGGTTGGCGTTTAGCCGGGCGATTTCTTCTGTAGCCACGACTAGCTCTGTCATAACTGTTTGGGTTGCATCATTTGCCAGGTCTAAGTTGGTGCTGAGCGTGGAGTTGATCGAGCCGAGGTTCATATTCTGAGCAGTGACACTTCTTACGGTGGGGCCGTCGAACTCCCGGTAGATCGTTGAAGCCACTCCTGCTACCAAAACTATTACCCAGAGGCTGATCAGGAAATAGCCCACTTTCTTTAGGCGGAACGTTTGTGCGTAACTGGTGTTTCTTGTATCTATTGACATTAGAATAGTCCTGATGAAACCTGGATTTTCTTGATTCCATGCTCCTTTTACCCCAGGCTACAGTCAAGCCTATATTCGGACTCCCAGTGTTGGGACTCGATAAGAATCACCTTGATGAGAGATGGTCGAACAGATGAGCAGCTATAGATTCGGCGACAGGATCGGCAAGGAAGGAGTGCTTCGAGTAGGCGCCTCGGCGTTGATCTTTGACGAAGCCAGGGAAAGGATTCTGATGACTCAGCGGGAAGATAACAGCCGTTGGTGTCTGCCTGGCGGTGGCATGGACCCCGGAGAAAGCGCGGCGGAGGCCTGCGCAAGAGAAGTGTTGGAAGAAACGGGCCTGGAGGTGAACGTGACCCGGCTGGTGGGCATCTATACGACGCCGGACATGCTCATCGAGTATCCCGATGGCAACAGGATCCAATCGGTGAGCTTAAGTTTTGAGGCAGAGATCACCGGCGGCGAACTGGGTCTGAGCAACGAGACCATCGATTTCGGCTGGTACACGGTGGCGGAGATCGAAGCGATGGACACCTTGGAGCATCATGTAACCCGGATCCAGGATTCCGTTAAGAATCTTCCCGGGGCTTTCTTCCGGTAGCAGAATGACCAAGACCCTTGGGCTGACGTTCAAGCTGCTGTGGCGGGCGCTGCGATTGGTCGTGTGGTTGGTGGTGCTTGTGGTGCGCCTGACGGCCGGCCTCTTGTGGCGGCAGACTTTTGGCCGCTCCCACGTCTATGTGCGCCGCGACTGGGACGACCGCGGCGTCGGCCGGGTCAGGTGGTCGGACCTCCACGGTCTGCGCTGGGACACGGTGTCAGGAGGAGCTCAAGTGGAGAACCCGCTGCCGTTGCTTCACGCCTACGTTTGGTGTGATAAAGTTCGGGGCGAGATCGGTCACTCCTGCGCCCACGGGCCCGGCCCCCACAACATCAAGGTCTGTATGCTGCGGGAGGACAATAGCCGGCGTATCTGGCGGCGTTTGCTGGACCTGGCCGGACCCGACCGGAGACTGGAAACCGGTTAGCTGAGCTTACAACGTCAGGGAGAATCAGATTGCGGATCGCTATTTTCGGCGCCGGTGGCATCGGTGGATACCTGGGTGGAAGGCTGTCCCAGGCTGGCGAGGAAGTTGTGCTCATCGCCCGGGGGGAACATCTGGAGGCGATCCGAGACCATGGTCTGAGAGTCGACAGCGTTAAGGGCGACTTCGTAGCCACACCGGCTCTGGCGACATCCAATCCCACCGAAGCCGGCACCGTTGACGCCGTGATTCTGGGAGTGAAAGCCTGGCAGGTGATCGACGCTGCCAAGGCCATGCGCCCCATGATCGGACCTGAAACCTTCGTCGTGCCCATGCAGAATGGTGTGGAAGCCCCTGGCCAACTGGCATCTGTGCTGGGCGAGAAGGCGGTGGTTGTCGGGCTAGGCGGCCTGATCAGCTACATCGTTGGTCCGGGACACATCCTCCACGCGGGCGGCGAGCCCTTCGTTTCATTCGGCGAGTCCGACGACTCTACCACCGAGCGCACCCAGGGCTTGCTACGCGCGTTCCAGAATGCCGGTGTCAACGCCAATATCCCTTCCAACATACATGCGGCGTTGTGGGGGAAACTGGCGTTCATGGCAGCCAACAGTGGAGTGGGCGCCATAACCCGTGTGCCGTCAGGCCAGTGGCGCAGCCTGGCAGGCTCCTGGGAGATGGCCCAACAGGTCGTGAAAGAAGTGTTGGCGGTGGCCGCCGGCAAGGGGATCGATATGCCGGGCGACGCATTTGCCTCGGCGATGGCCAGGCTGGAAGGTTCCCCGCCAGACGGGACATCGTCCATGCAGCGGGACCTGATGGACGGGCGTCCGTCGGAACTGGAAGTCCAGAGCGGCGGCGTAGTGCGGCTGGGACTCGAAGCGGGAGTGCCGACTCCGGTGAACTCGTTCATCTATCACAGCCTGCTCCCTCAAGAGATGAGGGCGCGCGGCGAATTTCCGGCCGAGGACTCAGACTAAACAGAGGACTTGATGATGGCGGTTATGGTCACGCTGGCATTCTCCGTCAAACCCGAGCGGGCGGACGAGTTCAAAGCTTTGCTGAAAGAACTACTGCCTGACACCAGGGCCTATGACGGTTGCCTGAGCGTTGACGTCTATCAAGACCAGGACAACCCCGGCTACATCTGCCTGGTGGAAGATTGGGAGTCCAAAGTCCATCAGCAAAGGTACCAAGCCTGGAGGGACGAATCAGGCATCGCCGAGGTCGTCGGGCCGTTCCTGGCAGGCGAGCCCAGGTTCAACTACTTCGACAAACAGGATATCTAGCTCTTTCCCATGTCATTCTGGTGAAAGCCAGAATCCAGACAACCCATTCCTGCGCCGCTGGTCGAATCACCAATAAGAAGCGCCCCACCCTAACCCTCCCCTCCTTCTGCTGAAGGATGGGGGAGGGGACTGTTTTCGTGACTGATCCAACAGCCGGAATAACGGGATCGGGCTGTGGACCGTAGGGGCGGGTTTCAAACCCGCCCTGCTGTGGGGACGAGGTCAAATCTTCGGGATGTAGTAACCAGGCCCAAAGAGCATCAGAAAAGAAAAACCTCAGTCACCAGACTGAGTTTTTTTATTGCCAGTGCCAGTGGCGCGGCGGCATCTCGTGAGCGGGGAGGATACGTATCTGAAGCGAGGGAATCATGAAGGCCCGGTCGCAAGCGCGGCACCGCCATCTCCCAAAGGGATGAAACCCCTCGGTGCGGTCGATCTCCGTGCTTCGGCACCTGGCACAGGCCTTTACCTCGTAAGGGACCTCATTGGGAGCATCTTCAGGTTGTGAGGGTGTGGCCATACTCGACTCACCGCGCTCGTTCTTGCCAGCCGCTATGGGAGCGGCCCACTTCAGCCGCTATGGGAGCGGCCCACTCCAGCCGCTATGGGAGCGGCCCACTTCAGCCGCTACGGGAGCGGCATAGATATGCTAACCGAGGGCACAGGAAAGCGTGTCTTGTGGCCTTCCCCGGTCACGTCCTCCCACAGCCTGAGGTCGTTGGGGCCAAAGCTGTGGATCGTGCCGTCGGCCAGCTGAATGTCTATCTGCCCGCTCAGCATGCTCATCCAGCGGCGGCGGGGAGCGGGGTGAAACTCTGAGAACTCAGTGGGCTCGTTGATCTGGATGGAACAGCCGGTACAAGTCTTGAGAGTCTCTAAGATGGGGTCGTCCACCTGGAGTTCTTCCATCACGCTCTTTCCGTCGTCGCCGGTGTACATCCGAAAGATGCCCATGTTGCCGTCCTCCTACGCCCGTTCGCCCGATAAAGTATATCTAGAATTCCGCGCCTATATTAACTTATCGAGCCGCTTTGGTCGATTGCGGCAGGCAGACTCTGTCAGTCAACCTGTCGTAGGTGGTCGCGCTGGGTCTTGCCGGTGTAGGCGGTGCGGAAGCGGCCGCGGCGTTGGAGTTCAGGCACGACCAGGTCCACGAATTCCTCGATGGCGCCGGGGCAGTAGATGGGCGACAACATGAACCCGTCCCCGCCGACCTCGTCGAAGAACGCCTCCATCTGGTCGGCCACGCTTGCCGCCGTGCCTACGAACTGGGGGAGGCCGACACTTTCGCCGTGGCGTTGGGCGACTTGCCTGACGGTCATCCATCCGCCGTCTTCTTTCTGGAAGACGCGGCGGCCGCGCTGGAGCTCAGGTTCGTCCCTGCTCATCATCTCGTCGTCCGGCGACAGTTTGGAGAGGTCGAAATTGAGGTGGCTGGACAGGATCGCCATGCCGCCCTCGATGGGGACCAAGCTGTTATGTTCTTCCTGTTTCTCCAGAGCCTCGGCCTCGCTGTTCCCGATGATCGGCTGTGCGCCGAACAAGATGGCGCAGTGGTCCGGGTCCCGCCCCAGGTCGGATATACGCCCTTTCACCTGTGCGTAGTAGCTGGCCGCGCCCTTGGATTGGGAGTGGATCGCGAACACGGCGTCGGCGTATTTGGCGGCAAGGTCGATGCCCCTTGGCGAGGTGCCAGCCTGGATCAACGCCGGACCGTTCTGCGGGGAGCGCACGACGTTGAGCGGCCCTCTTGTGCTGTAGAAGCGGCCTTTGTGCTCAACCCGGTGGACTTTCGACGCGTCGGCGAAGACCGCATTCTCCCGGTCCATGACGACCGCGTCTTCCTCCCAGCTATTCCACAGTTCCTGGCAGACTTCGATGAACTCGTGGGCCTTCTCGTAGCGTAATTCCGGCGGTTCCAGCTCTGCTTGACCGTGGTTGGCGGCTTGGTTCTGGTTCAACGACGTAACCACGTTCCAGGCCGCCCGCCCTTCTGTCAGGTGGTCGAGGGTGGCCCACAGCCGGGCTGCGTAGAAGGGAAGGTGGTAGCTGGTGGAGAAAGTTGCGCCGAGGCCGATGCGGGTGGTCACAGCCGACATCAGAGTTAGCAGGGGTATGGGGTCGTGCTCAGGCGCCTGAGTGGCGTAGCGGAGGGCCGATTCCAGCGAGCCCTTGTACGAGTCTGAGATGTAGTTGATGTCAGCGAAGAAAACAGTGTCGAACAGGCCCCGTTCGCAGACCTGGGCGATGTGTTGATATAGTTCCGGCCTTCTCCAGCTGTCTTCGGTCCACTGGGTGCGGGGATGACGCCACATGGCGAGGCTGTGGTAGGTGGGGCCGTGCACCAGAAATTGTGCGAGATGAAACTTCTTCTTCTTCTTCTTCGCGTTTTTCACGCGGACACCATCTAGCCGTAGAGGCCCATTGATTGCGGAATTATAGTGCTGCTTTATTGCGCCGGTCTATTGCTTAGAAGCCAGGGCGGCTTCTATCCGGCTCGCCAGGTTTGGGATGTTGAACGGCTTGGTTATGTAGTCGAATACGCCTTGGCCGATCCCAGCGGCGATGTCATGTTGCTGACCCTTGGCGGATAGCATGATAACCGGGATACCGCTGGTGGTCTTGTCGTCCTGGATCGTCTTGAGGACCTGGAACCCGCCCATCAGGGGGAGCATGACATCCAGTAATACCAGATCGGGCTGTTCGGACTTCACCATCGTCACTGCTTGTTGGCCGTCCGGGGCGATCAGGATCTCATAGCCAAGTCTCTTCAGTTGATATTCCAGCAACTTCTGCAGAGATGGCTCGTCTTCTACTACCAATATCTTCGCCATTATCCAGCCGTTACCTCAAGGAAGCAGTTTGATGCCCGTAAGCATGCCCCGTCTGTTCGCCGTGGGGGAAGTATACCCTTGATTGACGGCGGGTGCGGCCCGGATTAGCCGGACGCCGTCACTGAAGAGTCGGAACTATCGGCCGCCTCAGGCTCCCCGGCTGGCATCCTTTGCTCAACCGGAATATTGAACGTGAACACACTTCCCTTGCCAAGCACGCTTTCAGCCCAGATCTTGCCACCGTAGTGGTCTACGATTTCTTTGCAGATCGGCAGGCCCAGTCCGGTCCCTTTCTGGACATCGGAAGGAGCATCCCCCACCTGTTTGAATTTCTCGAATATCTCGTCCAATTCATCTCTGGGAATACCGATTCCGTTGTCTGAGACTTTGACCTCCACGATCCGGCCTTCTAGGGGGTCTCCGGCCTCAAGCGACTCAGTTACGGATATACCGATCTCACCGTTATCAGGGGTGAATTTGATGGCGTTGCTGAGAAGGTTGGTCAGCACCTGGTTGATCTTGTCCGGGTCGCACCAGACCTCTGACAGTTCGGTCTCCAAATCCAGGCTGATGTTAAGGGATTTTTGAATCGCCAGCGACTGCACGCCGGATATTGCGGACTCGACTATTTCTCTCACGGGATTCGGCCCGTCATTCCAGACCTCTTGACCCGACTCATAACGGGCCAGGTCCAACACATCGTTGATCAGCCGGGTCAGACGGTCACTCTCGATATTGATGATGGTGAGGAATTGTTTTGATACTTCTTCAGTTACGTCTTCGTCGTCCAGTAAGAGCTCAGCCGAGCCTTTTATCGCAGTCAGCGGAGTCCTGAGCTCATGGGAGACGGACGAGAGGAAGTTGTCTTTCAGTTCATCAAGTTGGGCCAATTCGGCGTTCTGTCTGGCCAGCTCTGCGATCAACGCCACGCGTTGCGATTCAGCCTGCTGGCGGGCGGTGGCCATCTGATTGAAGGAATTGGCCAAGCTGCCGATCTCGTCGTTGGTCTCGGCGTTGGCCCTGACTGCCAGGTTTCCCTCACCGAGCTCGCCTGCCACATTGGTCAATCGAACGATGGGATTCACTATCTGGCGGCCAACGATCAACGCGGTGCCGATTCCGACGACTATGCCCATGGCGATCAGGATGAAAACCGACAGTGTTGCGCCGTCAACCGAAGATTCGGCCCCAGTGAGAGCTTCGCCAGTTTCGGCAACTATCAGAGGCTGAACGTCCTCGTTCACTATCCTGTCTATCTGTTCCAAGCCGCCGGCCAAGCTCACGAGAAGAACGCGCTGCTCGTCTGCCTGGTCCATGATCCGCTGGCTCAATGCCACCGTGTCGATGAATACATCATCGACTACCCCAACGATCACCTCTTCGCTCAAGGACAGGGGGTTGGCCCGGAAGATCGCCTGGAACTGCCTGAAGCCCTCTTGTTCCTCGCGCACCGTCTCTCTGAGTTGCGGTTCGGGGTTGGCCAGGTAGGACTGGACCGCGAGGAAGGACTTATTGACGCGGATGCCCATGTTCAACACGGCCTCTAGTTTCGATAAGCCGTCGGGGGCGTCCCGGTCGATCAACACTTCCAGTTGGTCGTTGAGGATCCGGTCGATGTTCGCCACGTCCTGGTTCAGCCTGATCATGCTGGCCTGCAGGTTGTTGGTGACGCCGATGATATCGTCACTGATCTCGCCGAACCCGCCATGGATCTGGCCGACCCTGCGGCCGGCTGCTATCTCTGCCTCGGTCTCGGCCAGCCGGTTGTACTCCTCCAAGGCCAACTCAAAGTCGATCTTGGTCTCCAGGAATTTCCTGATGCGGCTGTCGTCGCGGTCGATGGAGTACTGGATGATCGACTTGTTGCTTTCACCGACGCTTATCTGCATCTCCAAGACGGCTTCCTGCAGCGGCGCCACAACCCTGCCCAGATTCTGGACGTCACTGTCGATACGCCTCACCAACACGTACGACAAGATGGCGCTCACGATCAGAAGAAAGGTCAGCGTCCCAAAAAGCAGTCCCAGCTTGACTTGGAGATTCATCGCATCTACCTGGGAAGACTAGTCAAAACTCCGCAAGAAAAGAGTTCTTGCTAATGGCATGGTAGCAGGAAAAGGGGAGAAGGGTGCTATCCAGACGTGGTTGGCGAAAAGAACGCCTCAGAGTTATGGAGCCGGTGATGGGAATCGAACCCGCGACCTGCTGTTTACGAAACAGCTGCTCTACCACTGAGCTACACCGGCCCGGCAGAAAATAAGGGGGTGGCCGCAGAGATTATCTTAGCATAAGGCCGTGCCTGCGGGACCCGGTTTTGGTGGCCGTTCGGGAACCAGAACCGCTACCAGGAAGGTTAGAGCGTCCAGGTCGACCGGTTCGCCCCGAGCCACCGCGCCCAGCAGGTCTACCAGCGCATCTGGGAAGGGGAGGCTGCCGGTGTGGGTGGTCGATATGCGGTCTTGGCTGTGTGTCACGACCGGCACTCCGTCCTACTCAAATCTGCTGGGGCGGTAGTCCTCGGCGAAATCCACTTTGGCTCCGTCCACGATCTCCATGGTGGCCACCTGGGCCATCAGGGGCGCCAGCGTGACGCCACTGTGCGTAAGTGCCAGATAAACGTTGGGGGCTTTGGGCGAGAAGCCGATCACCGGGAACCCGTCCAACGGCATGGGACGGTAGCCGACGGGCACCGGGATGGCCGAAGCGCCCTTCAGCGCAGGAAGGTACTCAGCGGCCCTCGCCAGCAGTTCATCGGCGTGAGGCTGAGTGTCGTCTCTGGCCAAGCTTTCCTGGCTGCCCTCCCCGATCAATACTGAACCGTCCAGTCTCTGGCGCAAGTGGATCTCCGGCCGGTCCGGCTCCAGCGGTGGGGCGTAGACCACCGACACGTTGGAGAGCAAGGGCTGAGAAAGGGGGTTCGTGCTGATCACCACTCCTGGACTTACCTGTTGGGGTATCGTGATCCCAGCCATAGCCGCCAACGGGGTATTGTCCACTCCGCCTGCGAGGACGACAACATCGGAATCGATGGTTTCGCCGTTCGCCACGACTGTGGCTGAGCTGGAATTCACCGAGAGGCCGGATACTTCGGTCTCCAGCTTGACCGACGCTCCGAGTTTGGTGGCGGCTGTGATGCAGGCTTCCGCCGCGAGGGTCGGATCAACCCTGCCGTCCAACTCAGAGTAGATCGCCGCAGTCACATTCCCCGGAGACAGAGAGGGTTCCAGCCGCTCCAACTGAGCGCGGTCCAGCACCTGGCAAGGGTAACCCCAAGAATGGAGCTGCGCAGCCCGAGACCTGATGTCGACAGCGCCGTCTTCAGTGGCGGCCCATTCGAGCTGGCCACCCCACCTGAGACCGACATCCGTGTCTAGTCCGCTGGCAAAGCGGTCCCATAGCCCCAATGACCGGCGATTGAAATCATGATAGGAGACCGGGTGTTTGGCGGTGGCGTTGATCCAGGCGAAAGAACGTCTGGTAGCCTCTCTCCCAGGCGACCCCCGCTCTATCACAGTCACGGAGACGCCTCGCTTGGCCAGAGAGTAGGAGATGGCCGCGCCTACGATGCCTGCGCCGACCACGGTTACTCTGAGCTGCTTGCTGGAGGAGTTGGTTGACATAAGAACCTCGGACCGGATGGACGAATCCGCCCTATTATCCGGTCTTTGGTCAACAAGACTCAAGAGTTTCCCCTAACAAGACGGAGAAACGCAAAACGATTCGATCGGACTGCTCCGGCTAGCCTTACTGCGCTATTTAGTTGACCATAGAGAAGACCAGACCATTTTCCTCCGCCTCTTGCTAACGTCTCCGGCCAGGATGTGTCCGGGGGGCTGTAGCTGAGAATGCGAAGTTATGATATGCCTTCGAGATTTGACCAGATCGCTCGCCTCACGGGTTGGCTGACTCATGCCATCCCCCGCGCCGCCGGTTCGAACCGCGGCGATGATGTCCTAGCTGTGGAACGGGCTGCCTACGCCGAAATAGGCCGGATAGTGGCCATTCCATTCAGTGTTGCCAATGTCTACGAGAGGTTCGCTGACCAGGTGGCCAAGATCATCCCGTTTGACCTGATCAGCATCACCCAGGTTGACATTGAGCGCCGCACATTTACCGTCATGTATACCCTGGGGATGGACATCCATGGCCTGGGCCAGAGCGTCACCATGCCCCTGGCTGATTCCTTTGTGATGACCCAGGTGGCAAGCTCCAAACTGCCGTTCCGCATAATTCCCCAACGAGACGGTGGACCAGTCGACCAGGCCATGATTGAAGCCGGGCTCGTTTCCCGTATCGCAGCCCCGTTGGTCGCTAACGAGAAAGTGGTTGGGACTCTCCATCTCTCCTCAAGCAAGCCCAACATCTACGGAGACGCTGAATTGGCGCGACTGGAGATCGTCGGCAACCAGATAGCGGGCGCGATCGCCAGCGGGATACTCCTCCAGTCGGAACGGGACCGTGCCGGCCAGTTGAAGTCGCTCTACGACGTAGCTGCCATCATCGCCCAACCTGAGAGTTTCGAAGAAAAGGCCCGGAAAATCGTTCAGGAATTGGTCTTTATGGTGGATGCCGACAACGTTGTACTGAGGCGGGCGAATAAAGAACAGACAGACCTCATGTTGGCGGCGTCGGCAGGGTCAGGCCCGGTCGAATTCCAGAAGTCCCTTTCAGATTCGAAGACTTTTGAGGCGCTCATCAAAGGGGAATCCATTCTGATCAATAATCTTGAATCGGATTCCGATTTCTTGAGCAGCCTGAGCGAGCAAGGCGTATGTTCGCTGTATATCATGCCCATCAAATCAGGGGGAAGGACGTTGGGATCGATCAGCGTCGTATCGATGGCCCCCAATCATTTCAACAAAGACAGCATAGATCTGATCACGGCATTCTCCAATGAATTGGGGTCCCTCTTCAGGTTAGCCGAACAGAATGCACAGATACTGGAATCCCAAGAAGAGTTGGAGTCCCTCAGCAAAGTACTTGCCATGTCGAACCAGGCATTGGAGAGTCACTATCTTGTATCAAATGTGTTCAGTGAAGAAGGCACCTTCAGCATTAAAGCTGAAGCAGCGCTGGAGAGGCTGATCACCTTAACCGGCGCTGATTGGGCAACCTTCCGCTTGGAAAAACCCCAGGAACCTGGACTCCATCTGGCAGCCGCCGCCGGACCAGGGGTGGCAGAACACCCACCGGTACAAGTGCTCACGGAAGCCCAGACCATCAGCACCGCGGCGTTCAACGAGGGCAGGGTGAAAGTGACCAACAATTACGCCGCCCTGCCTGTTGCTTCCCAATTCCTTGTCGATATGGGGATGGAGTCGATGGTATTCTTACCGGTCCGAGTGGGTGAGCGCACAGTGGGTCTGGTGACAGTGATCTCCAAGAAGAAGCACGCATTCGACCCTGAAACGGTCGAGCTTCTCACATTCGTGGTGGACCGGCTAGGCGTGGTGGTGGAGAACTCTCTCCTGCATGACGCTACCCAGAAAGATCATCGGGAGATGGAACAATTGGCGGCGGCGTTATCGTACTCCAACAAGCAGATCGGTGAGTGGAACCAGCAACTAGAAGAGCGGGTCCAGATCAGGACCCAGGAGCTTGAAGCAACGAGAGAACGGGCGATGCGCTCCGAACGATTAGCGATAATCGGCCAGTTGTCGGGCGGGATCGCCCATGACCTCCGCAATCCGTTGGGCGCAATCAAGAATGCAGCTTATCTGGCGAAGCGCAAGTTCGCGGCCGATCAAACCCCTGACAATAAGATAGTGATTACCGATCTCCTCCAATTGATCGACGATCAGACAGTGCGTGCCGGGGACGTGATCTCAAACCTGTTGTCCTTCGGGTCGGACAACGAGCTGACTCTATCGCAGATCAAGATCAGCGATGTTATCCAAGATTCGGTGTCCAGCCTGGTGGTAAGAGAGGACATCGACCTGTCCGTGAACATCGAGCCAGATCTCCCGGCCGTCCTGGGAGATGAAACTCAACTTATCCGAGTCTTACAGAACTTGGTCGGGAATGCCCAAGACGCGATGGACCGCGCCGGGAGCATCACCATCGACACCCGAAGGCATGATACTTCGATAGAGATATCGGTAGCTGATACCGGAAGCGGGATCAACGCAGAGGATCTGGAGAAGATCTTCGAGCCGTTATATACCGCCAAGTCTCACGGGACTGGACTAGGTCTTGCCATCTGCCGCGAGGTCATTACTAGGCACAGAGGAACAATCTCAGTGGATAGCGCCCTGGATGCCGGGACCGCGTTCACCATCCGTATCCCGTTCGCGGCACAAGATGGCGAGGAGATCGAACGGTCTGCACAGGCCTGATCAGAAGGTAACAGGCCGTCAGGAGATGGCCGACGGAGTCTGGGACCGGTCTATCGACCGCAGTTGGCCAACAAGACTCAAGGGATAGGATCGCCAGAGTCCATAGGCACGGGGATAGCGTCCCTTCTTCTTCTTCTTCCGGATATCCTACCGGGCTTGTGCCTTGGCCCGCTCTTCGACCTTGGCGTGTTCCCAGCCTGCCAGGTCCGCGTGGAAACCGCGCATCTCGTTGGAAAGGACCTCGATGAAGTTCCGCACGGCTTGGCCCAGGAACTTGCCTTTCAACGTGCAAACGCCGATGACCGAAGACTCGAAGATGTGGTCTAGACGCACCACGTCGAGCCGGTCGTGGTCTTGCTGGTGGAGCGTGAAATCAGCACAGACTGCCACCCCCATCCCGGTCTCGACATAGCGTTTGATGGACTCGGTATCGTCCAGTGCCAGCACAACGTCCCAAGTCACACCCTGATTTCTCAGTTCCTGTTCAACTTTCTGGCGAGTGAGGCTTTCCGGGCCCGATAGAATCAACGGCCAGGGAGACAGGTCCTGCAAGGTTACGCTGGTCCGTTCCAAGAGTGGGTGGCCCAAGGGAGTCATCAGACACACATCGAACCGGAACAACTCCTGGAACTCCAAAGATTGGTCATCCGAGGGTGGCGGCGCGCAGAATGCCAGGTCGATCTCGCCGGACCGCACCAGGCGCAGCAGCGGAGTGTAGGGGCGCGCCAATAGCTGTATGCGCACGTCAGGATAGGTCTGGCTGAAGACCTGGATCCCGGGCGGAAGGTGGTGCATCACCAGGTCAGGGTAGGCGCCGACGACGAACGATCCCCGGCGTTCGCTGTAGTCCATCTGGGTCTTCAAGGCGTCCACAGCCTGGACCACAGGTGTAACTAATTCCAGTAAGATAGACCCTTCTGATGTGAGCTGGATCGGCCGTTTTATGCGGTCGAAGAGCACGATCTCGAATTCGTCTTCAAGCTTGCGAAGATGGGTAGTGACCGTTGGCTGACCCAGAGCCAGTGTGCGGGCCGCTTTGGAAACGCTTCGCAGCCGGGCCACGTGGTAAAAACTGACAAGCTGCCTCAGTTCCATCTGGCGTTGCCTCCCCCTTTGGCATCACGGTCGCCAATATAACATATCATTCACCTTAAGGGTAGTAGGAGCAATATTTCTGGAAAATGAAAAGCAGGGAGCCATTCAAAGATGTTGGAACTGAGGCGGCCTGACGCTATACTAAGCCGCTGTTTACCGATGACTTAGGAGAGCCCACAGATGCGAAGAGCTCTGGAAAGACCGCCAAAGGTCACTCCGGACGGCGATAACGGCTATTTTGAAGAACTTACCAAAGCGGTATTCAAGGCCGGGTTCAGCTGGCCGGTGATCACGGAGAAATGGGACGGCTTTGTCGAGAGCTTCGACAAGTTCGACTTGAGACGTGTGGCGTCATACGGACCCGACGACCTGGAGCGGCTGTTCGAAGACCGGAGCATCGTCCGGAACCGGCGGAAGATCGTGGGTACGGTGGAGAACGCCCGGACCATGCTGGACCTGATTGAGGAACATGGGTCTTTTCACGCTTATCTGCGCACTCTAGACCACCTGGATTACCACGGCCGGGTTAAGGCTCTGACCCGGCTCTTCTCCGGCGCGGGACGCACGTCCGCGTTTGTGTTTCTCCACTGCGTGAACGAAGAAACTCCGGAATGGCAGGACCGCTAGGTCCTTACTCGAGTTCGATCAGAGGGTCGTTGGTGCGCACGGAGTCCATGGGTTGGACCATGATCTCTTTGACGACTCCGTCGCGGGTGGCGCGGATGCTCTGCTCCATCTTCATGGCCTCAACCACGCACACTTCTTGGCCGGCGGTCACCGAATCTCCAGGACGGACCAGAATGGATATAACGCGTCCGGACAGAGGTGACACGATGATGTTGTCTGGCCCGGAGCTGGCTGAGCCGCGCGCGGGGGGAGGGGGGACCGTGATGCCCGGGGCCTGGGTGCGTCCTCGGCGAGGGCGTGGCGGGGGTGCGCTGGGTAGTCCTTCCACTTCCACCTGGAAGGTCTCGCCTTCAACGGTGACCTGGACCGGGGATTGGGTCAGTTCACCTACTTCAACTTCGTACCAGTTATCCCCAACCTTGATCCGAAGTGTGGTTACTGCCAACCCCGGTTCCCCAGTGTGCGGGAGAGAAGTTGCTCCCGGCGCCCGTAGACGCGCCAAGGACTGAAGGCGGCAGATGCCACGGGCTGGGCGGACTTCATGGCCATGGCGAGGGATACGCCGATGGCAGCGGCGATCTCGCGTTCACCGTTCTCCTGTCCGTTGGTGTGCCCGTTACCGTTCTTATGCATCTTCCCGTTGGCGCATTTGTTTTGAGCGCGATTCTGAAATTCTTCGATCCAGATGGGTATGGAGCCGGTGTGGTAGGTGGCGGCCGCAAATTCCTTGGTGGCTAGGATGTCCCGCAGGAGCGGAACGTTGCATTTTACGCCTTCTACCCGGAACTCCAAGAGGGCCCGCTGCAGGGTTTTTATCGCCTGGTCACGGTCCTCGCCCCAGGCCATGATCTTGGCCATGAGCGGCTCATAGTCTAACCCAACGGTATATCCGTTGCAAAGCGCGGAGTCGATGCGGATGTGCTCTCCCTCAGGCTGGTGCAGGTCGGTGATGTCGCCAGCGTCGGGCATGAACGTTTCGGGGTCTTCGGGGTAGATCCTGACCTCGATGGCATGGCCGTTCACCGAGACGTCTTCCTGGCTGATGGGTAAAGGCTCACCAGCCGCAGCCCGAATCTGCAGCTCAACAAGGTCTAGGCCGGTCACCAGCTCTGTCACGCCGTGCTCCACCTGGAGCCGGGTGTTCATCTCCAGGAAGAAGACGCTGCCGTCCGCGGTAACCAGGAATTCCACCGTGCCGAGGCTGGTGTAACCGATGGACTTCCCGAGCTTGGCGGCCAGACTGCTAACCCGCCGGCGTAGTCGTGGAGTCAATTTGACTGAGGCCGGTGTCTCCTCAACCAATTTCTGGTTGCGCCGCTGCACCGAGCAGTCACGCTCGTGGAGGTGGACCAGGTGGCCATGTTTGTCGCCCAAGAGTTGTACTTCGATGTGGGACGCGTCTTTCAGATACCGCTCGAAGAACAGGCGTGAACTGCCGAAAGCGCTCTCCGCGATCTGCCGGGTCCGGTCGATCAGCGGCATAAGTTCTTCTTGGTTCTCGATGACGTGGATGCCGATCCCGCCGCCGCCGTCGGCGGCTTTGACCATGAGCGGGAAGCCTAATTCCCAGGCCTTGGTTGATGCGTTTTCGTTGGCCACGGCATCGTCGGTGCCTGGGAGAATGGGGAGACCGGCCTTACGGGCCAGCTTGCGGGAGCGCATCTTGTCTCCCATCTTCTCCATGACCTCGGGGTCGGGGCCGATAAAACAAACGCCCGTTTCTTCACAGAGACGGGCGAATTCAGCATTTTCAGAGAGGAAACCGTAGCCGGGGTGGATGGCCTGGGCGCCGCACTTCTTGGCGGCGTCCAAGATATTTCCCATGTTTAGATAACTGTCGTGAGGAGGGGCTTCGCCGACCAAGTAGGCCTCATCAGCCATCTTGACGTGCAGAGCATCTTGGTCGACCGTCGAGTAGATAGCAACGGTCTCTATCCCCAACTTCTTACAGGTGCGAATAATCCGGCAGGCGATCTCGCCCCGGTTGGCAATCAATATCTTGGTAAACACAAATTACCCTTCGTATCAAGGAACGGTAGCCCTGCATTTAGGCGTGAAACCGCGGGCCCCGCTCAAAAAATGAGCCATAAGCCCTAGATATATACCTCAGGCAGGGTCTCGTTGTGTAGGCGTTCCAAGAACGAGTTAGAACGAATTTCTTTACCTAACCAATAACTAACAGTAGTGGATAGCAGGCTCTTCAACTCGGCGGACAGGCTGTCGTCCATGTCGAGTCGGCAGGCTTCGGCCAACTGGCTGCGGTCCAACAGGCGGAGCACCTTCAGTGCCCGCAATGACAGCGGCCTCAGGTGCGCGTCTTCAGGGTTGCACTCCAGACACAGCGTCCCGCCCACGTTGGGGCTGAACCGGTGGGCATCGGGTTCCAGTTCTTCCCGGCATTCCACGCAGTGGTACAGCTCCGGCATGAGTCCGGACACTTGCAGAAGGTGAAACTCGAAGTACCGCAGGGCCATTTCCGATTCAGGGTCGGCTTCAACCACCCGGAGGGTGTCGATCATCAGTTGGTACAGGCTGGGATTGGGGCTGGCCTCGGTGCCGAACCCGTCCACCATCTCCGCCAGATACTGTCCCTTGGTGATGCCTGTTAGGTCTTCTTTCAGCGTGGAGAAGCTGTTGAGGACCTCTGCCTGGGAGATTATGTCCATGCTGCGGCCGTGGGCCATGGACATCTTGACCACGGTGAGCGGCTCCAGGTGGCCCACCAACTTGCTGGTAGACCGCCGGGCGCCCTTGCCCACCGCGCGCACCTTCCCCTGGTCCCTGGTGAACATGGTGACCAGGAGGTCGGCTTCGCCCAGCGGCGTGTAGCCAAGGATGACGGCTTCGCAGCGGTATGTCTTTGGAGGGGCCATGCGTCTAACTCCGGACCAAATCTCTTGCCCTAGATCTCTTGGCGGCCCTGGAACGCCCGAGTCAACGTGGTCTCGTCCGTATACTCTAATGATCCGCCCACGGGCAGTCCCCTGGCAAGGTGTGTGATCCTGAGGTCTTCCCGGCCCTGGTGGCGGCGGATATACATGGCGGTGGCCTCGCCTTCCAGCGTCGGGTTGGTGGCGACGACCATCTCCGCTACATCGTCTCTGGTGAGCCGGTTGAACAGTTCTTTCAGCTTTAGCTGGTCCGGCCCAACGCCGTTTATCGGAGAGATCACCCCGTGTAGGACATGGTACAAGCCACGGTAGCTGCGGGTGCGTTCCATGGCTAAGACGTCTAGAGGGTCTTCAACCACGCAGATGGTGGTCCGGTCCCGGCGCGGGTCGGAACAGACCTGGCAGGGCGAGGCGTCGGTCAGGTTCTGGCACTCCTCGCAGAAAACGATATTCTGCTTGACCGAGGTCACAGCGTCGGCCAGGGCGTAGGCGTCGTCGTCGGGCAGCCGGATGATGTAATACGCCAAACGTTGAGCGCTCTTGGGACCGATGCCAGGCAGCCGGTTCAGTTCCTGCACCAGCCGGGACAAAGAAGGGGATGCTCCGGAGATGTTCTCTTGAGTCATTTATCGAGTGTGCTGCCGGTCTCGCAACCTGCTTAGTACCCCGGCCTTAAAATCCCGGGATGTTCATGCCGCCGGTGACCACGCTCATCTTCTGGGCAGCCAGCTCCTGGGCCTTGGTGGATGCGTCGTTGACCGCCGCCAAGACCATATCTTGGAGCAGGTCCACCTCTTCGGCGGCTTCGGGTTCGATGGTCACCGACTCTACCATCTGCTTGCCGGTCATGACCACTTTCACGGCTCCGCCACCGGCGGTGCCCTCCACCGTTAGGGTCTCCAGCTCTTCCTGTATCTTCTGCAGCTGGGCCAGTTGCTTCTGCGCTTGACGCATCATGTTCTTGTTCATTCTTCTATCTCCTCTAGGACTCTGGCGCCCATGCCCAAGGCCGTGCGGACCAATGAGCTCTGCTGGGCGGTCTTAGCTGTGTTTGTGGTTGCTCCCCCACCATTGGCCATGGCCAGGCGGAACTCGTAGGTTGCCCCGAACGACGCGGTTACAGCCTCACTCACCTGGCGGCGGGAGCCCGGGTCGTCCATCTCTTCTTGCATCCGTTCCAGGTTGGCTTTGTTGGAGAAGCCTAGAACCAAAGTGTTGCCTTCCAACGAGACTGCGTTGGCTTTGCAGTCGCGCAGCAGGGCTCCAAGGTTATACTTCTTCCCCTTCTGACGGTTGAGTACTTTTACTGCGGCCAGCCACTGGGTTCCAAGCTCGGACACCGGCGCAGGGTCTGGGGCCGGCCGGCGTTGACTGGTGGGCTGCGGTTGGGCATTGGCCGCCGGTCTTGCCGCGGCGGTCCGCTGCTCATCGGGCGCGCGGCGCTGCTGTGGCGGTGGGCTGGCTGGGGCGCGGTTGGGTTGAGGCGGAGCCGCAGCCCGTGCCGGCGGTGCGGCAGGAGCCGGTTGCGCTGCCGGAGGCGCAGTGTCCTCGCAGATCTCGACCACCGCCAGTTCCAATGGGAGAGTGGACGGTGCGTCGTAGCGCATGTTGACGTCGCCCCAGACCTTCAGGCCCCTGACGATGCGCCAGGGCGGCAGGCCGCCAACAAGTTCCCTGAGTTGATCGATGACGTCGTCAGGAAGGTCCACAGCGTCCTCAGAGCCCCATTGCAGGTGCATAACGGCTCTCAGCAACTCTGTGGACTGTTTATGCAATTGGCGCAGGTCTGTGCCGCTCCAGGCGGCTTGGTTGACGGCGGACAAGGCGGCCGAAGTGTTGCCCATGAGCAGGTATTTGACCAACTCCAGGGAACTTTCCCCGTTGTCCAAGCCCAGAAGTTCTTCAACTTGCTTCAGGGTGACGCCGTCGGTGGAGGACACCACCAGTTGTTCCAGCAGGTTCTCGGCGTCCCGCAGGCTGCCGGCGGCGTGGCGTGCCACCAGGCGTATGGCTTCCGGATCGACGTTTACGCCCTCAGCCTCGGTGATGTCGGTCAGTCGGCCGTAGATCAGCTCGGAGCCGATGCGCCGGAAGTCGAAGCGCTGACAGCGGGATATGATGGTCGGCAGAATCTTGTGAGCTTCCGTGGTGCACAGCACGAAGATGACATGGGGAGGCGGCTCTTCCAATGTCTTCAGGAAGGCGTTGGAGGCGGCGTCGGTCAGCATGTGGGCTTCGTCGATGATGTAGACCTTGCGCTGACCCTGGGCCGGGGCGAAGTTGACCTTCTCCCGGATGTCGCGTATCTCGTCGATGCCCCGGTTGCTGGCGGCGTCCAGTTCAATGATGTCCATGAACTGGCCGCCGTTTATAGAGCGGCAGTTGCCGCAGGTATCGCAGGGATCGCCGTCTTCGATGTTGAGGCAGTTCACCGCCTTGGCTATTATCCGGGCGGTGGTGGTCTTGCCGCTGCCCCTGGGGCCGCAGAACAGGTAGGAGTGTGAGACCCGCCCCTGTTTCAAGGACTGGCGCAGTGTGCTGGAGACGTGGTCCTGCCCAACCAGCTCGCTGAAGCTGGCCGGCCGCCATTTGCGGTAGAAGACCTGGGCGGCGGAGGCAGATTCAGTTATGGCCTGGCCGGTCATTACAGGTGGGTCTCCATCATCGTTCGTACGGTTTTTAAGCCTGGGATCTTAGGCCCTGAGTTTCTAAACTTGAATGTTAAGTTTTGCCAGCGCTGCCCGTTCCCGGGACTGCATCAGTTCCGTTTCTTCCGGCTCCAGATGGTCGTGTCCCGTGAGATGCAGCACACCATGTACTACCAGAAGGGCCAACTCATGTTCAAGGGGCGCGCCCCGCTCTTCCGCCTGACGTTGCGCCTGGGGGTAGGACACGATCACTTCACCCAAGGGAGAAGGTTCGCCGGGGGGCATGATGAAATCGAATTCTCCGGCTTCCTCCGGTGGCTCCGCTTCGCCTTCCCAGTGGCCGCCGTGGTCCGCCGAGAAGGACAGCACATCGGTCACTTCGTCCAGGCCTCTGAACTGGGCATTGAGACTGTGGACGGTCTCGTCTCCCGTGATGAGCAGGCTCATCTGCGCCGGGCCGGTCCCCTCCAACGCCACGTCCATCGCCTCTTTCGCGATTCTAGTCAGCCAATCTTCCACCGATACGTCCGGGGATGGGCCCGGAATATCACCCAGGATATCTCTCAGGATACTGTCGGTGAATGGCTCGTCCACGGATAGGTAGACCTGACGGTCTTGCTGGCTGTTCAAATAAGAATCTCGAGCCTGGAGGAGGGGCCCAAGCCCCTGGTTTTGGCCGATTTCGGCCGCGATTCGAGGCTGAGGCAATCATAGCACGGTGGCTTGAAGGGCCACAAGAACTTCCGGCCAGCAGACATAACATTCAGACGAATCTGATCTATTCCAGACCTCACCGAGTCCACATCCCCTTGGGCTTCATGGCATCACATCATTGTCCGTTCCCACTTAAGGAGGTCTGGCATTGGCAAATCGCAGAAGAAGAAGGAACAACGCCCGTGCCCGTGTCTCAAGGGCAGCTCAGCAGGGCGCGCAGCAACAACAGAAGAAGGTCATGAAGTACGGACTGGGGGCGCTGGCCTCCCTCGCCGCGGTGGTGGTGATCGTGTTCGCGGTGGCGTCCAGCAGCGGCAGCAGCGGTGAGGGCGCGCAGGCTCCTGACTTCGAGTTCAGCATGTTCCAGGGTATCGAAGAAGTCGGTTTCCGTGACGGCAACCTGGCCCAACTCCACGGGGAACCGGTCGTGTTGAATTTCTGGGCCGGCCTTTGTCCTCCGTGCCGGGCCGAGATGCCCCAATTCCAGGCGTTCTACGAGCAATACAAGGACCGGGTCCAACTGGTGGGCGTGGATATAGGCGTCTTCACCGGTCTGGGATCACGCGATGATGCCGACGCGCTGCTTGGCGAGTTGGGCGTGACCTACCCGGCCGGTTGGACCGAGGACGGCAGCGTTCCCCGCGAATTCGGAGTGACGGCGATGCCGACCACGGTGTTCATCGCCTCCGACGGAACGATCTTCGAGAAGAGTGTCGGTGCCATCGATGCCAACTTCCTGGCCAGGGCTACGCAGGAAATGTTAGACGCAGAGTTGGTTCACGGGGACCCCACGGGTTAACGGGCCTTCCAGACCTGGTGCTGGAATTCTTCTCCAACCAGAGTGTTGGCGGCGACGCTGTCGATGTCGACGACGAAGCAGTGGAATTGCTGGTCGCCGAACTCCAGATCGATCTTCTCGGCCATGGCCTGGATGTAGTCCTGACGCTCGTTGGGGTTCGTGATGTCCATCGCCCGCCCATAGACCTTGAACTCGCCCTCGCTGGCGTGACGGTCTGAGACCGCGTTGTGGATGGAGCAGCGGGGGTCTCGGATCAGGTCCAAGGCCTTTCGTGACTGCCACATCATGCCCAGATAGAGCTGGCCGTTGAAGAATAGCGGCTCCACCGGAGATATCCGGGGGAACCCGTTCTTCCGCAGAGTGGCCAGCATCACCAAGCCATGGCGGTCCAGCCGTTCCTGGCCCAAAGCTGCCAACTCCGGTTCCCGCCGGGCGAAATCACCCCAATTCATGGTCGTTGCTCCAAGATCTGTTCCCGACTACGTATTCCCGGCAGAACGGCCGCCGTCCACCATATACACTCCGCCGGTGCAGAAGCTGCTATCGTCGCTGGACAGGAACAGCATCATCTTCGCCACTTCCTCGGGGTCTCCGTAGCGCTGGAGAGGGATGCGGGAGGCGTAGGACTGTTTGGTGCGCTCAACCGTTACTTCTGAACTGTCGGCGGCCGCGACCCTCATCTCCTCCAGCGAACGCATCATCCGCGTCTCGATCGGCGCCGGGTTGACCGTGTTCACCCTGATTCCCATAGGAGCGCACTCCAGGGCCGCCGTGCGCATCATGCCTATCACCGCATGCTTGCTGGTGGAGTAGGCCGACATCCCCGCCGTGCCGCCGATGCCTGCCGTGGAGGATGTGATGACGATGCTGCCGCCGCCACGCTCGCGCATGGCCGGGATCACGTACTTGAGTCCCAGCCAGACCCCACGGACATTGACCGCCATCACCTGATCGAACATATCGTGGGGGTAGTCCGGTATCGGGGAGACCATGCCCTCTATGCCGGCGTTCGCCAGATAGATGTCGATGCCGCCCCAGCGTTCGACGGCGGCCTTGACGTAGTTCTGGGTCTCATCAGGCTGGGTAACGTCCGCCACCACGTAGCTGGCTTTGTCCTCGCCGATGGAACTCACCACGTCCTGCAAGGCGGCTTCCTCTCGGTCAACCAACACGACATGCCCACCTTCAGCCGTGAATAGCCGGGCCGCTGCCTGGCCGATCCCTCCGGCCCCTCCCGTGATCAAAGCAACTTTTTCTGATAGCCGTGGCATGTCTCATCTCCCTTCGGCAGAAAACTTTATCTTCTATAGATATAGGCTGTAGATATAGGGGAGCAAAAAACCCCGCAGCTAATACTGCGGGGTTCTCTTTTCGCTTGTTTGGTACCCCGGATGGGCTTCGATCCCATGATCTCCACCTTGAAAGGGTGGCGTCCTAGGCCAGGCTAGACGACCGGGGCACGAGGGATATTCTACTATAGCTACGTGGCTATTGGTAGAAGTTCAGCTGATCGCTATGGGTAAACCGCCAGAGCCTCTAGCGACGTTTCCTCGGGGAACCCGCACATCACGTTCATGTTCTGCACCGCTTGCCCTGCGGCGCCCTTGACCAAATTATCCAGGCAGCTGATCACGATCAGGCGTCCGGTGCGCTGGTCTATGGACGGATGCACCAGGCACAGATTGTTGCCCAGAGTTTGCTTGGTCTGCGGTGGCGTGGGCACGACACGCACGAACGGGTCGTCGGCGTAGTAGTCCCGGTACAGGTCCAAGATCTTTTGCTTGCCGTCGTCTCCGGCCCACTTGCTGGGGTCGGCCAGAGTGGCATAGCAGGAACTCAGGATCCCCCGGGTCATGGGAATCAGATGAGTCAGGAACGTCAGGTTCAGTGGTTTGCTGGCCAATGGGGCCAACTCCTGAGTGATCTCCGGCAGGTGCCGGTGCCCGTTCAGCGCGTAGGCGAAGACGTTCTCATTCACCTCAGAGAAGTGGTTGGTCAAGGTGAGGCTCCGGCCGCCGCCCGACACGCCTGACTTACTGTCGACGATTATGTCCTGGGTGATGATTCCCTCGGCCACCGCCGGCGCCAGGCCCAGAATGGCGCTGGTGGGGTAGCAGCCGGGGTTGGCCACCAGCCGGGACGTCCGGACATCGTCACGGTGCAGCTCTGTGAGGCCGTATACGGCCTCCTCCAGGAATGTGGGGTCCGGATGGTCAACTCCGTACCATTCTTGGTACTCATCGGCCTGCTTCAGCCTGAAATCGGCGCTGATGTCGACGACCTTCACTCCCTGCTCTAGAACAGGGATGCAAGCCTCGGCGCTGGCTTTGTGTGGCAGCGCCGAGAACACCAGGTCCAGACTGCCGCTCAGTTCGGGCTCGATGGTCAGGTCCATGGCGGTCAGATGAGGGAACACCTCGTTCAGCTGCTGACCCGCGGCGCTCCTGCCCGTGACTGAAGTGACTTCCACCTCTGGGTGACGGTACAAGATGCGAGCCAATTCGCTGCCTGCGTAACCGGTGATATTGATGATCCCTACTTTCATGTCGCTTACTCTTTGTCTATGGGGTTTCGGATTGGGGAACGTGGGGCATGGGAGCGCCGCTGGTTCCCGCCACAGCTTGCTCTTCCTGGGCTTCCAGAGCGGCCAGGTCCGCCTTGCTCATGAACTTCTTTCGGGAAGGGCAGAGTCCGCCGACCACACATTCGGGGCACAAGGGCCGCTGGGCCCGGCACACCTGACGGCCGTGGTTGATGTACGAGACGTGGAAGTTGAAAACCTCGCCGGGCTCGACTTTCTCTTCCAGGAGGTCGTGGGCTTTGTCTGCGCTCACCTTGGGTCCAATCACGCCCAAGCGCTGAGACACCCGGTAGATGTGTGTGTCCACGGCCATGGCCGGCATGCCTAGAGAAAAGCTTAGCACGATTCCAGCCGACTTTGGGCCGATGCCTGGAAGCTGCCGCAGCCATGCCTTGGCGTCGTTCAGCGGCATCTCACGCAGGAAAGACAGGTCCAGCGAGCCGTTCAACTCCAGGATCCGGTTCAAGACCTCTTTGATGCGGGGCGCCTTGATCTTGGCCAGGCCTCCGGGCGCTATGGCTTTCTCGATCTCGGGGACAGCCGCGGAGGCTACTGCATCCAGAGTGACAAACTGCTCCATCAACCGCCGGTAGGCACGGCTGGAGTTGATGTCGGACGTGTGCTGGGACAGGATGGTAAAAACCATCTCGTCAGTTGGAGGCAGGCGCGGCTCCTGGTCGAAGGGGCCATACTGCTCGGTCATCATCTCGATGGTCCGGGCGATATCGGCCTTGCTCTTGGTCCGGGGGGCCCTCTTTTTTACAGTGGTTTTAGGCATGGCGTCCGATTGGATTTTAGCATCCGCCCGTAAGAAATTGAAAATAAAAAACCGGGAGGCTAGCCTCCCGGTTTTTCGATGTTCCTCTTGATGCTTGGAACTTTAGAACAGGTGGCAGCTCAGCGTGTGCCCGGGAGAGATCTCTTTGTTCTCGGGCTTGTCCACGGCACAACGGTCCATGGCTGCTGGGCAACGGGGGTGGAAATAACAACCGGGCGGCGGGTTCAGCGGTGAGGGGACCTCGCCCTGTAGGATTATCTCTTCCTGCTCCATATCCGGGTGGGAAGGCAACGCCGCCGACATCAGAGCCTTGGTGTAAGGGTGAGACGGGTTGACGTAGAGGTCCTGCACCGGAGATAGCTCCACTACCTGGCCCAAGTACATTACCGCGACCCAAGTGCACATGTAGCGGACCGTAGCAAGGTCATGGGCTATGAGCATGTAGGCTACGTTGTACTCAGCCTGCAGGTCTTTAAGCAGGTTCATGATCTGCGCCCGGATGGACACGTCCAATGCCGAGACCGGCTCGTCGAGCACGATCACTCTGGGGTTCAGAGCCAGCGCGCGGGCGATGGCCAGGCGTTGGCGCTGTCCTCCGGAGAACTCGTGGGGGAACAGGTTGGAGTGGTACTCGTTCAGACCAACATCGTTTAGGAGCTTCATCACCCGTGCTTGCTGTTCTGCCCTGGTGATGTTCCAGTTGATAACCATGGGCTCGGCGATGATGTCTTTGACCCGCATGCGTGGGTTGAGCGAACTCCACGGGTCTTGGAACACTGCCTGCACCGAACTTCGGTAGGACTTTCTTACGGAAGCGCTTGAATGGTGAACATCCTGCCCTTCGAAGAGGATGCTGCCGTCGGTGGGCTCTTCAAGCATCAACATCATCTTGGCTGTGGTGCTCTTGCCGCAGCCCGACTCACCCACGATTCCGAGGGTTTCACCCGCCCGGAGTTCGAAGGAGATGCCGTCAACGGCCTTGATGTGTCCAGTGACCTTGGAGATGAGTAGTCCCTTGGTCACCGGGAAGTATTTTCTGAGATTCTGTGCCTCAAGGATAACCGTGCCTGGTTCTGTGTATTGAGGCGCTTGTTCTACGGTTGTCATTCGGAGGCCTTCCAGCAGGACGCAATGTGACCGTCGGAAACGGTCACAGAGTCAGGATATTGCTCGCGGCACTTGTCCATCACTACCGGACAACGGTCAGCGAAAGCGCAGCCCACGGGCAGGTCATGCAGAGGCGGAGGCTGACCTTCGATGGAGAACAGCCGGTCCACATCCCGGTCCATCTTTGGCACCGAGGCCAGCAGGGCCTCAGTGTACGGATGCGACGGGTTGTTGAAGATGTCACGAACGCTGCCGTGCTCAACGATACGGCCGGCGTACATCACCGCGACCCGGTCACACATCTTGGCGACGATGCCGAAGTCGTGGGTGATGAAGATCAGCGACAATTCAGAATCTTTCTGAATGTCTTTTAGCAGCTTAAGATATTGTGCCTGAATCGTCACGTCCAGGGACGTGGTGGGCTCGTCTGCGATCAGTACCTGAGGCTGACAGGAGATACCGATGGCGCCCACAACCCTCTGACGCATACCGCCGCTCATCTGATGGGGGAAGTCTTTGACCCGGGACTCAGCGGCGGGGATATTTACCTTCCGCAGAACCTCGAGCGCTCCCTCCATGATTGAGCGTTTCGGAATGTCCTGGTGGATCTTGATGGCCTCTTCAACCTGGTTCCCGATGGAGAAAACAGGATTGAGCGAGGTCATCGGGTCCTGAATGATGAGCGCGATCTTACTGCCCCTGATCTGGGCCATCTCTTGCTCGGAGAGCTGGACGAGGTCTTCCCCGTCTAGCGTTATCGAACCGGAGACGATCCGTCCGGGAGGGATCGGAATCAACCTCATCAAGGAGAGCATGGTTACGGACTTGCCGCATCCAGACTCACCGACGATTCCAAGGGTTTCCCCTTTTCGCAAGTCAAAGGATATCCCGTCGACAGCCTTCACCGTGCCCCAACGGGTGGTGAAGTACGTCCTCAGGTCCTCGACCGTCAAGACGGTCTCTGTGTTTATTCTTTGGTCAGTAGTGGCCATTGAATCTACATGTCCCCCAATATGCCGGGTAATTTAACTTTCAGATATCGACCGGTAGGAGTTTCGATCACTCCAGTTGGCGCAGGCGTGGGTCCAGGGTATCCCGGAGCCAGTCACCGAACAGGTTCAGCGACATGACTGTCAACATGATGGCGACACCGGGGAAGGTGGATATCCACCAAACGCCGCCGGCCAGCTTATCACGCCCGTCGGAGACCATTGAACCCCAGGCGGGTGTGGGAGGCGGGACTCCGGCTCCCAAGAAGCTGAGAGTCGACTCCAGCAGAATCACGATTCCGACCTGGAGCGTCGCCACCACGATCAGGGTATTGATCGTGCCGGGGAATATGTGTATGAACAGGATCCGGGCCGTGGATGCCCCGGAAACCTTGGCCAGAGACACATAGTCCATGTGCTTCAGCTGCAATACTTCGCCTCGGACCTGGCGGGCGAACCTTGGCCAGATAAACAGACAGAGCACGGTTACGATGATCCACAACGATTGACCCAATGTTATGACTAACACAAGGGCGATCAGAATCAACGGGATGGCTAATTTGATATCGACAAGGCGCATCAGGAACTCGTCGATAAAGCCGCCATACCAGCCTGCCGCCAGGCCCATAACCACGCCGATCGATCCGCCGACCGCCAACGTGATGATAGACACCAACAGCGAGATTCTAGCGCCGTAGATCACCCGGGAAAGCACGTCTCTGCCCAGATGGTCGGTGCCCAGCAGGAACTTGGTGCTTCCTTCGGGCCTGGTGAAGACCTCTATCTGGTCGCCCACCTGTGCCTCAGGGTCGATCTCCTGGGCATCTTTCAGCGTGACGCTGCTTGCCCGTTCGTTGATCGACAGACGTTCAACGACGTTCTTCAAAGACTTTTCACCACCGGACCATGCCGGTGGGATGTTTCGTTCGCGGAGGTCGCCCTTCTCCGGATCGTGAGGGGCGATCAGCGGCGCGAAGATACCGGCGAATACGACCAGTCCCAAAAGGAAAAGTGGGACCACCGGGTAGCGCTTGAGCTTTCTAAAAACCCCGGCTGCTTTCGCCCTACGTGTAGGGGGTGCAATGACAATTCCGCTAAGATCTGCTGCCATCTTCTGCTCTCCTACTCCCTAAGCGTACCGGATTCGTGGGTCTACGTAAGCGTAGAGCACGTCCACAACGAATGCGGCTGTTACGTATAGCAACGTGAAGGTGATCACCACGCCCTGGAGCAGCGGGTAATCGAAGGCGAATAGCGCCTCGATCGCCAGCCTGCCGAGACCGGGCCAGGCGAACACAGTTTCAACTACCAATGATCCGGTCACCAGGGCGCCCAGGGTTACCCCAGCGAACGTCAGAGGCGGTATGAGAGCATTCCGGAAAGCGTGCTTCAGGATGATTGTCCTGGAGTTAACACCCTTGGCTCGCGCCAGTTTGATGTATTCCGAGTCCAATACGTCCAGCATCGCCGACCGGACCAGCCGTAGATTTGCAGCGGCGTAATACCAACCCAAGGTCACGGCGGGAAGGATAATGCTATTCCAGTCTTGTTTGCCGTATGGCGGGACCATGCCCAGCTTCACCGCAAAGAAGAACATCAGCATGATGCCCAACCAGAACGGCGGAGCTGACTGCCCGATCAAGGCTACCGTCTTTCCGAAGGTATCCATGAACGTGCCACGCTTCACGGCAGACAGAATGCCCAACGGCACCCCCACCAGCAGCGAGAAACTAAAGGCTACAGCGCCCAGCAGCAAGGTTGCCGGCGCGCGTTCGATCACAACTTCCGTGACAGGCCGGCCTTCCCTGACCGATTCTCCAAAGTCGCCCCGGAAGGCGCCCTTCAAGAAGAGACCGTATTGCTGATAGTAGGGTTTGTCCAAACCTAGGACTTCACCCATACGGTCCCAGTCTTCCTGCGTCGAGTAGTCATCTAGGTAGATGTGTCTGGGATCTCCCGAGACACGGCTCATGATGAAGATGACCAATGACACTGAAAGCAGGGTCACAAAGGCGAGTAGGAACCGGCGAGCCAAATATTTTTGCATTTTTTCTAACCGTCAGCGTACTGCGTTGGGGATGCGAGTGTGCCTTTTTCTAGTTATGAACGCTCGGGCTGCCGCAAAAGCTACACCCGCTGCGTTTGCCACGACCGTTGATCCTAAAGCCGTGTAATAGACCGGAGATACCGTTGGTTCAGCGCAACACTCAATCTCTTGCGCCTCACCGTATTGAAACCCTCCAAATGCGCCGAGCGTTCCTCCGCCTATAACGACTGCTGCCGTGAGGAGCAAGACCCATCCGTTTTCACGATCAAAGTGCAGCCAGGCGGCGAATGCGCCTATGCCCGCGCCGGCCCCCGCTCCGAAGTATAGTAACCCCTTCCACACATCGATCGATTGAAACCCAAAGAAGATGAACATCGACCAGGCAAATCCTATGCCGGTCATGCTCAGGACAACACCTGCAACCGTTCCCCCAACGGTTCGCCCGACCGGGACCAAGAATGGACCGATCTTCTCTCTTAAATCCCTTTCGGGCGACGATTGCACCTGGTTTGGAACCCCTTGGTATACATACGCTTTACAGCGCTGTCTGGATCAGTCCAGACATATTAATTTAATTTTCGTGCGAACGCCAGCGGCAATTCCAGCGGTGCTTAACGAGGCTTGATGTACTCGAACCCGTTGAGCTGCCGGAGGTCACCCTGTTTGACGAACCCGTCCCAGGGGGCGAGTTTCGGTCCCACGGGCCAGACGTTGTCGAAAACGTACAGACCAGTCTCACCGAATACGTTGTCAAATTGCCAACGGGCAATCTCGAGTTCTAGAGCCTCGCGTTCGGCGCGGTTGGTTGTTCCTTGTACCACCGGAATCTTCTCTTCCAAGAACGGATGCTCGGTGCCATAGCTGAACACTGAGTCGTTCAGATAGTTGGCGTATCCCTGCACCGGAGCCAAACGGATGGATACCGAGTGGCAGGAGATCCCTTCGTAAGTGCGGGCCACGAACGTGGGCCGCAGGGTTCCGTAGGGAACGTTCTGGAAGGTGACATCTAGTCCGATGTCATCCCAATACTGGGCGATGGCTTCGCAGGCCTCAACCTCTGAAGGCGCGCCGCGAAGGGCGGGCGACAGGGTAAGCCCAAAGCCGTCGGGGTATCCAGCCTCGGCCAAAAGGCTCTTGGCCTTCTCCGGGTTGAATTCCCAGACCATGTCTGCCGGTAGGCGCTTCTCGTCAGGGCCGCCCCAGTCCCTAAGGGCTAGAGGATGGCCGAATCCGAGGAGCAGCTCATCAATGATGGTCTGCCGGTCGATGGATATGGAAAGAGCTTCCCGGACCTTCCGGGCGGTTTCCCATTCTGCCGAACTGGGATCGCCGTTGGCGGAAACCCAAGGCAGGTCGGTGTTGTAGTTGGGCCACTGGTCGGCGGTGCCCACGCCTACGTAAGTCTGTCCGTAGATGTTCAGACCGGCTTGACCGGCGTCCGGTATCTGCATCAGCAGAGCGCCGTCCACCGTTTCAACCTCGCCGATGGAGTCCAGCGCCATCACGAAGGTGTCCAAGTTGCCGGTCTTGAAACCAGCTACCCGGGCAGACTCTTCGGGAATCTCCCATTCCACCATCTCGGCGAAGTAGGGAGTTTGGCGCCAATGGTTTTCTACCGCCGTCAGGCGCCAGAACTCGCCGGTGCGCCAATCGTCAATCTCCCAAGGACCAGTGGCGGAGGTGTTACGGTTGGCTTCTTCTTCACCATCGTTTACATACTGGTCTTTGCTGACGATCCATACCTGGGTCGCACGGGGAGTTCCCAGCAGTTCAAATATGGGCACATCTGAGAACGGTTCGCCAGAGTCAACGACCCAGGTGTAATCATCTGGTGTTGACTGGCTGCCGTCATCAGCGAAGAAGATCTTCCGTGCGTTCGACGCACGGGCGTGTTTCTCGCTGTTGGCAAGTTGGTCAAAGGAGAAGACCACGTCTTCTACGGTCATTTCTCCAAAGCCCTTGTGAAATTCAACTCCCTTGCGGATGTGGTAGGTCCAAACCTGACCGTCGGGAGAGATGTCCCAACTCTCAGCCAGCATGGGCTCTACCTTGGTGCTGTCAAAGCCGTACATGCCGAGTGTTTCAGTGACCGGCGCGGCATTGTTCAAGAAGATCTGCGGGTTACCGGACAGCAATGGGCTGCCGAAATAGGGGCCGAGTTCTTTCTGGCCCACATTGATGGTTCCGGAAGGTTTGACCATCGCGGCCGGGGCCTCTGTAGGCGCGGCGGTCGCAGCCGGGACGGCCGTTGCTCCGCCTGATGGCACTGCGGTTGGCGCAGCCGGCGCCGCGGTGGGTGAGGACGACGCGGGCACGGGCGTCGCTGTGGCCGAAGATCCGCAAGCCAAAATCGCGGCAAGCAGCAAGGCCAAGGGTCCGAGAATCATGATCTTGGGGTTGTGCAACCAATGGTTCAAGACGGAATAACCTCCAATCTGTGTTCGGGATCTTAGAACGCTACCCCCTTTGGCGACCGCCAACGGCCTCGCAGGGAGATTGGACACTCGTTTGATTTTTAACCCGATATTGGTTCCCAGGAATACCCACCAATAGCCTCCGGCGGGGTCCATGTTCAGACGCTTCTCACATAGAAATAGATGGGGCGGCAATCGTGCCTCCCCAAAGGGTTAACTAGATATATACTATCGGCTTTCGCAAGTCAATAGGCTGGATCAACGCACTAAAAGTTATTGAATAGAGCGTGTATGAGACTGATTTTTGGACCGGTCTGCAAGGCAGATTCTTTCGGATAGCGGAATAGTGGACCGATTACGACCAAAGCACGAAGGAATCGAGAAGACAGCCACTCCGTCTTGGTCGTGCCAGAATCGTAGGCTATACACGGTAAGATCCCGCCAAAATCAAAAAACCTACCCTGGACTTTTCGTCCAGGGTAGGTAATGAACCGGTCTATTTTGGGACCTGCGTCCTCCACTTTACCGGAGGGGCGGTCCCTCATAGTTCACGTCTGTTAGCGGGGCGTTATGTACTCGAACCCGTTGATCTGGCGAAGATCGCCCTGTTTGACGAAATCGTCCCACGGGTTGATGTTCGGGCCCACGGGCCAGACGTTGTCCACAACGTAGAGGCCAGTCTCACCGAAGACCTCATTTATGTAGAAGTCAGCGATCTGGTCCTCATACCCTTGAAGATCGGCCCGGAGCACGGACTGTTGCGCCAACGGAATCAGTTCTTCAGTGATTGGGTGCTCTGAGCCCCAACTGAAGTTACCGCTGTTGAGGAAGCTGGACATTCCCTGAACCGGGGACAGGCGCGCTCCCACGTTGTGGCATGACGCTCCCGCATATGTCCGGGCAACCGCCGTTGGGCGGTACGTCCCGTAGGGCACGTTCTGGAAGTCGACATCGACACCGATGGCTTCCCAGAACTGGGCAACGGCCTCGCAAGCTTCCACTTCTGAAGGAGCACCCCGAATGGCGGTGGTCAATGTGATCGAGAAACCATCGGGGTATCCTGCCTCAACCAGCAGGCTCTTGGCCCGCTCGGGGTCGTAGGGCCAGGTATCCTCAGGTGACGGCAGGCGGTCTTCGTGACCCATCCAGTCTTTAAGGGTCAGCGCGTGGCCGAAACCTAACAGTAGGTTGTCTATTATCGACTGACGGTCGATAGCAAGTGACAAAGCCAGCCGGACTTTTCTGGCTTCGGCCCATTCGGGAGAAGTGATGTCGCTGTTGGGAGAGACCCACGGATTGTCCGGATCGTAGGCCGGCCAAGATTCCCCGTCGCCGTCGCGGGCGGGCACGTAGAGTTGGCCGTAGAAGTTCAACCCTGCCTGGACAGCGTTGGGGACCGCCATCAAGGTGGCGCCTTCAACGGTCTCTACCTCTGAGATCGTATCCAGAGCCATTACGAAAGTATCCAAGTTTCCTGTCTTGAAGCCGGCTACTCGAGCAGACTCTTCAGGAATCTCCATGAACATCAATTCAGCGAATGCAGGAGTGTGCCGCCAATGGCCCTCGACGGCTTTCATCCTCCAGAAGCTGCCGGTCTCGGACTCGTCAATCTCCCAGGGGCCGGTGGCGGCGGTGTTGAAGTTGGCTTCATCCTCGCCATCTTGGTCCCATTGCTTCTTGCTGACGATCCACGCGCCTACCGCGCGAGGAGTTCCCATCAGCTCAAGGATCGGAATCTCGGAAAAAGGTGTGCCGGTATCGACCACCCAAGTGAAGTCATCGGTGGCATCCCGGCTGCCGTCTTCAGCGAAGTACATCTCTTTGGCGTTTGCAGCCCTGGCGTGCAGTTCGCTGTCGGCTATCTGCCGGTGGGAGAAGATCACATCTTCAACCGTCATCTGGCCGAAGCCCTTGTGGAATTCAACATCGTCGCGGAGGTGATAGGTCCATATCTGGCCGTCTGGGGAGACGTCCCAACTCTCTGCGAGCATGGGACCGACCTGGCCGTTGTCGAAGTTGTACATCCCCAGGGTTTCAGTGATCGGAATGGCGCTATTCAAGAAGATCTGGGGGTTGCCGATCAACTTGGGGTTCCCTTTGTAGGGCCCCAATTCCTTCTGGCCCACGCTAAGCGTGCCAGAAGGCTTTGCAACAGCCGGGGGCGCCTGGGTGGGGACCGCGGTCGGAGCGGGGACAGCCGTCGGCTCGGTAGCCACGGTTGTTGGCGAGGCTGCCGCGGGGATCGGCGTCGCGGTTGCGGACGAGCCGCAAGCTAGGATCGCGACTAGAAGGAGGGCCAACGGCCCTAGGATCAGGATCTTGGGATTCTTCAACCAGTGGTTCAAAATGGACTAGCCTCCAATCTGTGTTTGGGATTGTGGTAGACCGTTGTCCAGGGACCCGATATTGGGCCGGGTGGACAGTTTGATACTCGTTACTTTGTTAACCCGTTACTGATTCCTATTGATCACCGCAGGGAGTTGGCCCTGCGTGATTGCATCTAGGCGGCGCGCAATACAAAGACAGCGGGCCGTCTTTCCGAAACGTGGGGTAGATATATCCTAATCGGCTCTTGGGTGTCAATGGTTTGATAATACTTATTTGCATAACAAGTGGGGGAGGCTCAGAAAAAGCCGGTGGTGGTGGGAGGCACAGGTCTTTTCCACCAGATCCGACCTGCCTGGTTACCGGTACGGGGAACGGGATAGCGGGGGTAGATCGAAGCTAGGAGGAGAGGTCTGTTGGGGGGCGGCGCTGTTCTCCCCGGAGGAACTGCTCCAGATCTTTGACCAGTTCGGCGGGGTCCGGAATCTCGATGGCGGCTACGGCTTCGTCGTATTGGCCTTCGAGTTTGGAGACATATGAGCTGATCTGGTCGTCTTTGGCCACGGCTTTTTCGACCTCTTCATTAAAGATGTCGGCCGCCGAGTACAGTTCCGAGAGGTCCAAAGGCAGGTCCAGCAGCTTGACCAATATCTGCAAGAGCGTGTGGCCAACCCGGTGGTTGGGCGCTGCCTGAAGATAGTGAGAGGTATGGCCCCATATAGAGGTATATTCCATGCCCTCTTTGATACAAGCGTCCATCACCGCTGAGCTGATCCCGGTGGGCCCTTGGTAATTGGAGGACCGTATACCCTGGCTCTCCAGGAATTCGCTGAGCTTGGGCTCGCTGGCGGTTCCGCTGAGTTTGACCGGGCGGGTGTGGGGGACCGCGTCTAATAGCGCCCCAACGTGAATAACAGACTTCACGCCGTGTTGCTTGGCCACCGCTGCCACCGTCTTAGAGAATGTGCGCCACTTCAGGTTCGGCTCCACACCGTTGAAGACCATGATCCCGGAATCTGCGTTGCCGCCCGTCAGATACGAGAACTCGTTGGCCGGCCAATGGATGCGGCGTTTACCGTCTCTGGTCCTGGAGGAGTGCGGCCGGGTCTGGGAGAAGTCGTAAAACTCTTCTGGGTCTATCTCCGCGAACTTCTTGGACTTCAATTTTCGTTGTAGGAATTTCACGGCGCTGGTTGCGCCTTCTGCCGCGTCAGCCCAACCGCTGAAGACGATGACCATGTGGTCCAGCTGCTTGTCTGGGGTCTCGTGGATGGTCAGATGTTCCATTTGCTCCATGGCGTCCTACTTCTATCGAGCTATCAAGCGTGGTTGGTCTGTAGTGTGCCGCTTAGGAAGTGGTCATCACAGCATATCACCGGCCGCGATTTACTCACAAGCAGCCCCGATTCATGCCCAAGACAACCCAACGGCAACCGTTATCGATCGAACCTATCCAGCCGGAAAAGGCTGATGTCGTGGTCCGTTTCCCCCTTCTCGGCCAAGTCGGCCATGATCTCGCCTATGACGCTGGCGAACTTGAACCCGTGGCCCGAGAAACCTGCGGCCACCGATACCTGAGGATGCTCCGGTAGCACGCCGATCATGAAATGCTCGTCCGGAGTGTTGGTGTACATGCAGGTCTTGCGGTCCAGCAGACGGCCCGCGGCTTGGGGGAAATAGCGGCTGACGGCCTGCCGCAAGATCGCTTCGTCTTCAGCATGCACTTCCCGGTCCATCTGATCGGGATCGACCTTCTGCAGGAGGTGGTGAGACCGTCCGATCTTGAATCCAGGGACGCTGTAGGTCGGAAAACCGTAGTAACGCCCCTCTTCGGTCAGCACTCCGAACACCGGGAAGGCCTCGGGGCGGAACAATTCAGGTTTTTCAGGCTCGAACCAGCCCAGCACCTGACGCTCAGGGACGGCATGCTCCGTGACTGCCGGCACTAGTTTGCCAGCCCATGCTCCGGCTGTGACCACCAGTCTCCGAGCTGTGTATGTGCCCTTGCCGGTGCGGACCGAGACTTCATCACCCTGAGGGTCCCAGCCCAGCACAGTCTCCTGGCTGTGGATCTCCGCGCCTGACTCTTCTGCGGCACGCACGTGATTGACGATGCACTCCTCAGGCAGCAAGAATCCGCCGTCGGCCTGGTAGATGGATGAGATCTCATCTGGGAACCGGTAGCCCGGAAATCTCTTGTTGACCTCAGGGGCTGTCAGGACCTCGTACGGGATGGAATGAACGTCGCACGACTCCTGCGCATCCTTGAAGAAGGGACTGTCTGAAGGGCCGGCCCGTACTGAGCCGGTGGTGACGACCAAAGTCTCCCCGCCGGCATCTTCCAATTCGTGCCACAGTTCGTAGGCGCGGCGCACCAATGGCACGTATTTTGGGTGCTCCTGGAGCGTGTAGCGGATCATGCGGGAGTAGCCGTGAGACGACCCCATCTCGTGGGGGATGTCGTACTGTTCCAGGCCCAAGACTTTCCAGCCTCGCCGGGCAAGGTGGTATACAGTAGCGCTCCCCATACCGCCCACACCGATGACGATAGCGTCGTAATCTGGCATGCCGTTCTCTCTGGCCTAGGCTCGGGGGATGGCTGTGCCGGGAATCTTCATGCGCTGACTGAACACAGAGGTCCGGGCAGTGAAGAGCATGGTCCGGTTGTCCGGCCCGCCCCAGGCACAGTTGGCGGGAATCTCGGGCAGCTGGATGATGCCCAAGTGCTTGCCCGAGGCATCAAAGACCCAGCAGCCTTCAGAGCCGGTGCAATAGATGTTTCCTTCCACGTCCACCTTCATGCCGTCGGGGACGCCGTCTTCGGCAGAATACATGTTGGCGAATACCCGGTTGTTGCTCAGGCTGCCGTCGGCGGCCACGTCGAACGCCCTAATCAACTGGTGTTCGCACATCTGCTTCTTCTCTTTCTCGTCGAGGCAGCGTGCGTCAAGGCGCGTGATGGCCACGTACAGGATCTTCTCGTCCGGCGAGAACGCCAGGCCGTTGGGGTACTCGGTCTCGGTCGTGCCCACCGACTGAGCGCCGTCGGGCGCGATCAGGTGTACGCCGCTGTAGTCCAGCTCCCGTTCGGCTTCGCTCAAGCGTCCGCCCGGGTCTGTGAAGTAGAGTGTCCCGTCCGAACGTCCGACGATGTCGTTGGGCCGGTTCAGGCGTTTTCCGTCCACATCGGTTGCGATCGCGGTGTAGGAGCCGTCTGCTTGCTGGCGCATGATCTGCCGGTTATCACTCTCACAGATGACCAGGCTGCCCTGCTTGTCAAAGGTCATGCCGTTGGTGCCGAAGCTTGGGTCCCGGTAGGTCTCAAGCTGCCCGCTGGTGGACATTTTGTGTATCTGCAGCTTCTGAATATCCACGAACAGCCAATGGCCGTCCGGGTGCCACAGCGGCCCTTCGGTGAATCCAAAACCCCCAGCCAGTTTCTCGGCCGGTGAGTCGGTGATATTGGCGATCTGGTCGGACATGGTTCTCTACCTCAGTATGTATATGGGGGTATGTATATGAGATTTGGCTTAGGGGGCACGGCACTGCCGTGCCCCTACGGACCGTCACTCCAGATGAGACAGATATTGCTCTTCAAAGTCCATCCCGGCCGTGTCGCTGAACGCATCCATCAACCGGCGGGTAACTGCGCCGGGAGCTTTGCCTCCAGCCACGGGGGTGCCATTGAAGGAAGAGACCGGGCAGATGCAGAGACTGGTGGAAGTCAAGAAAGCCTCGTCGGCGGTATAGGCGTCATACAGGTCCAGGTCTCTCTCTTCAACCGGCATATCGAGCCCTGCGGCCAAGTTCATGGCCACACCACGGGTTATTCCTTCCAGCACGTACTGTCCCTTGGGGGTGGCGACGGTCCCGTCCTTGACCAGGAATATGTTTGAGCCACGGCCTTCAGTTAGGTTGCCTGCCTCATCCAACAGGACCGACCAGGCATCAGGGTCGCTGGCTGCGGCTTCCAAGTCGCCCATTATCAGGTTCAGATAGTTGTGTGTCTTGGCACGTGGACTGACGAACCGGGGCGGCACCCTAGGCACAGAGGGGGTGAAGATCGCCGCTCCATCCCTATATAACGAGGCCCGGCGGGCGAAGGGGATGGGGTGAGTCTCTATCAGCACCGTGGGGCTCATCACATCTCCAGGCAGGATCGGCTCGATCCCACGGCTGATACGCTGCATCACCCACATGTCTTGGCCCGGAGGCAGCAGCTTGTAGTTGTGCTCCACCACCTGCCGCGACCAGTCTTCCATCTCAGGAGGTTCTATGCCTGGGTCGATGCGGAGATAACGTAAGGAGTCGTAGAGGCGGTGGACATGCTCTGGAAGCCGGAAGGGGGTTCCGTTGAACGTACGAGCGGCGTCGAACACCGCGTCACCGTAGAGGTAGCCTCGGTCACGGATGGATATGCCCACCTGGGACTCGGGCTTTAGTTCCCCGTTGAAAAACACGATAGGTTCGGCCTGAGCCATATCAACCACCTCTGAATCGTCGAATCAGTTATGTCTAGGACCCGATCAGGTCAGACTACTTCTTGAAAGCGTTTGAACCTGTGACCAGAGCAGGCAGTCCACCCATTAAGAACGCCACACCGACTGTTTCAGCTATCTCACCTTCGCTGGCGCCGGCCGCCCTGGCGCGGTTGGCGATGGTCTGTACGCCGCCGTCGTGACCCAGCAGGGCGTCGCACAGCATGGTCATTAGCACTTTGGTCTTGTTGGGGAGTGCGCCGTCGGCGGTGATGGATTCCCGTGCGCCGGAAACCACCTTCATAAGTTCTGGGGTGTTGCTCTCCAGCAGGTCTAGCCAAGATGCGGGTTGAGTCATCATTACCTCTCGTGTGTCCGCTAGCAGATCGTTTTCACCGAATGATTCACGTTCGAGAACGCGATATCCCGTGTGAGCCGCCATGATAGCACAGGAGAAAACGGTTCAGGTCATGGTCTGAGGAGAGATGAAGAAGAGATGGGGGAGGCGCAAAAAAAAACGTGGCCGAAGGGGAGGGTCCTCCGGCCACAAAGCAATTGTTTGCCGCCCTGCGCCGAAAGGCGCAAGGATAAAGCCCGACTATAGACGCTCATTGGTTACAGAGAACCGCAACCCAGCGCCTCGCAGAACCGGCATCGGCTGATGCCAACACTGCTGATTGTTGAGTTAACCCAGCCAAACTGCTGACAGCCACCCAGCACCACAATTCCCTACACACAACATAGGGTGGCTGCAACAGGCCAGGTCCTGAAGATCAGGCGATGATTACTAGCCAAGTCCGCAGACCTGGCCGAAGACACGCCGCCTCTAATCAGCTACGAAGAAAGACCGAAGGCCGCTATTAAGCGGCCCCGATGCGGAAAACCTTGGTGCCACAAGACGGGCATACACCCTGAGTGGCGGGTTTCCCATTCTTCATGGTGATCTTCTCGGGGTTCTTGATCTCGCGCTTGCTCCTGCACTTCACACAATAGGCTTCCATAGAAACACCTCCCATCGTTACGGTCGAGATATTGTAGCCTGGATATCAGTACATGTCAACATATAGTATGCCAGATTCTTAAATTATGGCAAGTAATGAGACTGATTAGCCTCATCTATATGTAGTATGCCAAACATCCTGGATAACATTTACTAACAAGAGTCGGTGTACTTTCAAGTACTTCGTGTTTAGAATATCCACCAGTATGGGAACACTATTAATCGTCCGTCACGGCGAAACCGAATGGAATGCCGCAGGACGGATCCAAGGCCACACAGACATCGGACTATCTGACAGAGGCGCTGAGCAGGCGCGTTCGCTTGGGCAGCGCTTGTCAGGCTTGTCCATCGACGCAGCCTACACCAGCGACCTCAAACGCACCTCGGAAACCGCCAGGCTGGCCCTAGGTGACCGGAGCATCGCCCTCAATGAGACTCCGATGCTCCGGGAGTATCACAAAGGGGAGTTTGAGGGCATGACCATGACCGAGATCAAAGCCCAGTTTCCCGACGAGTACCCCAAGTATCTCGAGAAAGACCTTGATTACTCCCCCAAAGGCGGCGAGTCCACCCGGGTGGTGAGCGCGCGCATGGCTGAGATCATCGGAGAGATAAAGTCCAATCATCTGGATGAGACGGTGCTGGTGGTCAGTCATGGCGGCGCTCTCCGGGCTGCCATGGTTTCGCTCTTGGGCATGCCCCTTGAAGGGAACTGGTCCTTCATCTTCGGGAACTGCGGACTAACCACCATCGACACCTTCGAGGACAATGCGGTGCTCCGGCATTTCAATGACACCTCCCACCTCAGCGGCTCAGTGCATCACGGCATGGCCGGATCAACGGGATAATCGTGCCTGTAAGGTTGTTGTTCTAGATGGCAGGACAGGTATTAATGGTCCAGGGCACCGCCTCCCACGTGGGGAAGAGCGTACTGGTATCCGCTCTCTGCCGTATCTTCCGCCAAGATGGGTTCCGGGTAGCCCCATTCAAAGCCCAGAACATGTCCAACAATTCCTACGTGACCGCCGACGGCGGCGAGATCGGGCGGGCCCAGGCGGTGCAAGCGGACGCAGCAGGTGTGGAAGCCAGGGTTGAGATGAACCCGGTGTTGCTGAAACCCGAGGCTGACCATATCTCCCAAGTGGTTGTCATGGGACGCCCCATGCTTTCGGCCAAGGCCAGAGACTACTTCGGTCTTAAACCGCAACTATGGGAAGCCGTGCACACCTCGCTGGACTCCCTGCGCGAAGACTTCGACATCGTGATCGCTGAGGGCGCCGGCAGCCCGGCAGAGATAAATCTGAAGGCCACCGAGATCGTGAACATGCGGGTGGCGCTCTATGCCAACGCGCCCGTGCTGCTCTGCGGGGACATCGACCGGGGCGGCGTTTTCGCATCTCTGGTGGGCACGCTGGAGCTTCTGGAACCCGAGGAAAGGGACATCGTCAAGGGACTGATAATCAACAAGTTCCGAGGCGATCCCGGCCTGCTTACTGACGGCATCACCTGGCTGGAGGAACGCACCGGCATCCCGGTGGCGGGGCTGGTCCACCACTACCGGGACATCCACATCCCGGAAGAAGATTCCGTGGCCCTTGATGACTCTAAGGGGAGCACTCCACAGTCGGTCTTAGACGTGGCTGTACTCCAACTCCCCCACATCGCCAACTTTGACGATTTCGACCCGCTGGCCCGTCATCCGGGCGTGGACCTGCGTTACGTAGATTCGCCTGCCCAGCTTGGCCGGCCGGACTTGGTAATCATTCCAGGCACGAAAACGACCATTCCAGACCTGGCGTGGATGAACGACCGTGGCCTGAGTCAGGCGGTGAAGGAACTGCATGCCGGCGGTGTGGCAGTGGTGGGTATCTGCGGCGGCTATCAGATGCTGGGGACCAAGGTCAGCGACCCTGAACACATAGAGTCCTCGATCACCGAGCTGGACGGCCTGGGTCTGATGGACCTCACGACTGTGTTCGAAGGCAGCAAAGAAACACACCGGATCAACGGCAAAGTGACTGGCGCGGCCGGCTTGCTCGCAGGCGCGGCTGGGATGCCGGTCAGCGGCTACGAGATTCATATGGGCAGGACCGTTGGAGAGGGTTTCTCCGCCCCCTTCCGCATAGAGGACCGGGCCGACGCCCCCGTGACCGGCAACGGCGACCCCGAGGGGGCATTGGACGCCTCCGGCAGCGTGATGGGCACTTATATCCACGGTCTGTTCCACAACGGAGAACTTAGGAGCGCCATGCTCCTGGAACTGGCCCGCCGCAAGGGCGTCTCCCTGCCTGACGCGTCTAGCGGAGTAGACTTGGACCGGGAGTACGACAGATTGGCTGACTGGGTCCGATCCAGCATGGATATGGACCTGATCTACCGCCTATCCGGGCTCAGCCGCGACTACGATGCGGCCGCTGTTAGTAAGATCTGAATGGCTGCCCAGCTTTGCTTGGTGCTAGGGGGTGTGCGATCAGGGAAGAGCGCCTTTGCGGAAGGAAGGGTTACAGAGCTGGCTGAGGGCGTTGGCCCCGCGTTGTACGTGGCTACCGGCGTGGCCTTTGACGACGAGATGAGAGACCGGATCCAGCGGCACAAAGAAACCAGACCGCGGGAATGGTCAACCCTGGAGGAACGCGTAGATCTATCCGGAAGATTGAAACCGCTGCTTGATGGAGATAAAGACCCAAGCGTGGTGATCGTTGATTCCGTCGACGTTTGGGTGGCCAATCTGTTGCTGGAACACCAAGCCAAGGACAAACTGGCCGTGGAAGAGATCGTGGCCAAAGAAGCAGACGAACTTATCGCCCTAGCGCAAGGCGCACATCAGGCGTTCGTCATAGTCAGCAGCGAGGTGGGTCTAAGTCTGGTCGCTCCGGAGCGTTTGGGACGGCTCTTCCAAGACCTTTTGGGCACGGTCAACCAACGGATAGCAGCTGCCGCCACTGAGGTTTACCTGGTGGTCGCCGGGATACCTACTAAAATCAAACCCTCAGGCACGGAGTAGCACACTTTTTGGCCTCATCACCGAAAAATATGCCAGAAGATTCAGAAGAAGATGAAGCAGTGTTGATCGGCAGCGCCACCGTGCGTGCGCCAGGCGTGTGCGGCGAATTGGCACAGGGCGTCATAGAGGGAATTCACTTCCTCGTCACCTGTCCCATCGATTTCTATTCCCGGGTAACAGTGGACCTGTACTCCGATGGGCCCGGTGTGGAAGCGCCGGAAAGCTGCGACAAGGCTGCCGCTGCGGTTCGCCGTGCGCTCTCCCAACTGAAGAACGCTAAGGTCCGCGCCAAGATAACCATCAACAACCCCATACCAAGAGGCAAGGGCATGGCCAGCAGCAGCGCCGACTTGGCCGCTGCCATCGCCGCCACAGGCCTGGCCCTGGGCCAGGAACTCACACCCTATCAGATCGCACAGATAGCACTTTCCATCGAGCCCACAGACGGCATCATGATCCCAGGTGTGGCCCTCTTCGATCACAGGGCTGGAATCATACGTGAGAGTTTGGGTCCGCCTCCGCCCATGGAGATAGTTGCCCTAGACCTGGGAGGCACCGTGGACACCGTGCAGTTCAACATGGTTGACCGGTTCCAACGTTGGCAGAACGTGGATGAACAGACCACCGAGGCCCTGCGCCTGCTCAGGCTGGGCATAACCAATGAGGACCCAGTACTTGTGGGCCAAGGCGCCAGCATCAGCGCGGATGCCAGCCAGGCTGTGCTCGCCAAACCCCGGCTGGGTGAAGTCAAAGAATTTGCCGAGGCGGTGGGCGCGGTAGGTGTGAACGTGGGCCACAGCGGCACCATCATGGGAGTCCTGCTCGACGCACGAGAGCGCCGGGGCAAATCGACTTACCATAAGGCATTAGAAGCCTTCCCGGACGCAGATGCGGTATACCACTTCCGTCTTTTGGGCGGCGGTGTTCAACAGGTTGACGCCTGATCAGCGCCAACCACGACTAACAGTCTCAAAAAGGACAGTAATGGCAGATTACAAAGTTGCAGTTATACCCGGCGACGGCGTGGGCTTGGAAGTCATCGACGAAGGCCGGAAAGCCCTCGAAGCCGTCGCAAGCGTTACCGGGAACCTCAGTTTCCAGTTCACCGAGTTCCCATGGGGCTCGGAATTTTACCGGGAGACCGGCAAACTCATGCCTGACGACGGCATCGAGACACTGAAAGGCTTCGACACCATCCTGTTCGGAGCCGTGGGCGACCCCAACATTCCCGACCACATCACACTGCACGGCCTGCTGTTGCCCATGCGCCGCAGCTTCGACCAGGGAGTGTGCATCCGGCCCGCCTACCTCTACCCAGGCGTGGAATCGCCGCTCTCAGGCAAGAAAGCCGGTGACATAGACATGGTCATCTTTCGGGAGAACACCGAGGGTGAATACGCGCCTGTGGGCGGCCGGCTCTACGCTGGAACGGAACACGAGACGGTGGTCCAGACCAACATGTTCACCAGGCGTGGCACGGAGCGCATCATCCGAGCGGCATTCGAGTACTGCGTCCGGCGTGACAAGCGGAAGAAAGTCACTTCCGTGACCAAATCCAATGCCCAGTCCTTCGGGATGGTCTTCTGGGATGAGGTATTCAACGAGGTGGCGGCCGACTTCCCTCAGATCGAGACTGAGTCGCTACTAGTGGACCGGGCCTGCATGGACCTGGTCCGCTGGCCCGAAGACTTTGACGTGATGGTAGCCTCCAACCTGTTCGCCGACATCCTCTCGGACATCGCGGCGGTGGTGACCGGCAGCATGGGTCTAGCGCCCAGCGCCAACATCAACCCAGAGAAGGCTTATCCGTCACTTTTCGAGCCGGTGCACGGCGCGGCTTTCGACATCATGGGCAAGGGCATCGCCAACCCGTTGGCAACGGTCTCAGCCGTGGCGATGATGCTGGACCACCTTGGAGAACAAGAGGCAGCCCAGAAAGTAGACAACGCCGTGGCCAAGTGCCTGGAACAGCGCACCGTCCTAACCGCCGACCTGGGCGGCACAGCCTCAACCTCGGAGATGGGCGACGAGGCTGCCAGGTTGATCCGCGAGGGGTAGACCACCACAGGCTAAATTTGGGAGAAGAGATATGCCGTACGTAGACAACTCAGGCGTAAAGATCCACTATCACGTGGAGGGAGACGGGCCTCCACTGGTGATCCAACACGGGGTCACCAATAGTCTCGAGCATTGGTATGCCTACGGCTATGTCGAAGGGCTGAAAAATGACTACCGGTTGATCCTGGTAGATGCCCGCGGCCACGGCCGCAGCGACAAACCCCACGATCCCGAGGCCTATGACCTCAAGCTCAGAGTCAGCGACATCCTCGCCGTGATGGACGATCTGGGCGTGGAGATGGCCCACTACCTTGGCTATTCCATGGGTGGACGCATCGGATTCGGTCTGGTGCAGCACGCTCTAGCCAGGTTCCATTCGTTCGTGATCGGCGGCATGGGTGCGCACACAGTTAATACCGATACCCCGCCTGAAGATCGGATCAACGTACTGCGCCAGGGCATCGAGAGTTATGTGGCCAATGCCGAGGCGAACGAAGGTCCTATGGAGGCCGGCCGCAAAGCGCGCCTGCTGGATAACGACCCCGAAGCGCTCATCGCCGCCACACTTGCGCCCATCGGCACCGACGGCGTTGAAGAACTGCTACCAGGACTCGATCTGCCCTTCCTGCTCTACTGCGGCGACGCCGACGGGTTCTTCCCAGGCGCGCGGGCCGCGGCGGAGAAGATTCCAGGCGCGGTGTTCGTGCCGCTGCCCGGTCTGGGCCACGGCGAGGCGTCGAGGGCCGGGAAGGAAGTCCTGCCCCACGTGACGAAGTTCCTGAAAGAGGCAGCCTCGAAGGTGGGCGCGGCCGATTAGCCGGATGACGCGAGAATACAACGAGTGGAGAGGAAGCTGAATTGGCGATAGGTTGGGCATTCATCGGGACCGGCAACTATCCACACTCACGCATCGCGCCCGCGGCGGCTCTGGCTGAAGATACGTCGATCATCGCGTGTTATAGCCGAGACCAGGCACGGGCCGACGAATTCGCGAAGACCCACGGCGCCCTCGCCGCTTACACTTCGGTAGACGAGCTGCTAAGCGATTCCAGAGTCGATGTCGTCTTCGTTGCTTCGCCCAACCACCTTCATGCCGAGCATACGATGCTGGCCGCCAAAGCCGGCAAGCATGTCTTGTCCGAGAAGCCGATGGCCACCACCGTTGCCGACTGTGTGGAAATGATCAAAGCCTGCAAGGCCAATAACGTCAAGCTGGGCGTGGGCTTCCAACTGCGCCACCACCCCGGCCACATGGAGGCCAGCAGGCTCATTAGCGAAGGCGGACTGGGCGAGGTGGCCCTGGCGCAGGTGTTACTGGGCTCGGGCGTGAGGGGCGAGACGAAGCGGGAGATGCGCACTGGCCTAAGAGAGTGGTGGGAAACGCCGGACATGGTCGGGAATGCCAGGTCGATGATCGGCACCGGCGTCCATTGTGTGGACGACCTCGAATTCATCCTGGGCCAAACGGTTGTGGAAGTAGCTGCTATAAGCGACGGCCAGACGGAAGACTATCCGCTGGAAGACTTGGTTTCCCTGTCATTGAGGTTCAGCGGCGGAGCTATCGGCACCATGGTCTGCGGGAGCAGGATGCCGGACTCCATCAATGACGTAACCATATACGGGAGTGACGGGCGGGTCCTTTTGAAGAATGCCGCGAGCCCAACCATGGGCGGCAGCCTGGAGATAACCAGCGAGACAGTGAATTCCGAGGTATCTTACGAGCCCGACCCACTGGCCCTAGCCAAGTGGCAGATAGAGGGATTCAACCGGGCTATAGCACGGGACGAAGAGCCTGCCGCCTCTGGGGCTGATGGTCTTCGGTCGGTGCAGATCACCGAGGCCATGATCGAATCGGTGCGGACCCGGCGAACGGTTACCGTGGAGCCCGTCCGCGTCTAACGCCTGCCGCGTAGGCCGACCCCAAGACCACTTTGACGATGCGTTTCTCCAGGTCTTGGCCCAATTTCTCAACCTGTTCCAGCCGGTCGTGGTCGCCCACGGCGCCGATGAATACCACGCCTAATAGACGGCCGACACGGAAATCGATCACCGTGGATGAGATCAGTCCATCAACCCCACCCTGCAAGACTTTTAGGCCCACGGCCTCGTCGAAGAACCCTTGGGGCTCAAGGAGGGTGGCAGACACCAACTGGTGCCCCTGGCCCACGCTCTCTCCAACGCGGTCTTCAAAGTCCTTGAGAAATATCTCGTGCATCCAGGAGTGCACCGAGTCTGGGGAATCGAACAGGTGCACCACCGACGCCGCCATGAAATCGAAGCCGTCAACCATCGCCATGTTGGAAGTAGGCCCTAACTCCCGCATGACGCCGGTCACGCGTCCTGCATCGGCGAACCGTTCGGCGGTGGTGCCCTCGAACCCGTTCTCGGCCAGTGTATCGTTGTCCAGAGTGCCTTCGCGGATTATCTGGTGGCCTTGGAACGCCTCAGGGAACTCGGCCTTCTCCAGTACCATCAGGTCCAGGGCGCTCTCTCCTACGCTGTAAGTCGCCCGGTCAATCGAGAAACTTGTCAATCCAGTCTCCTGTATCTATGACATGCCTGCGGGACGGGCCGTGTTGACCGCCCCGTCCCCAAGCAGGTGAATTAAGCCTATTCGACGCTTGGTCCCTTAGCCGCACACCATCGGGTAAACGTGCAGGAACCGGGAACTCTCACCAGGGAGAACGCTCTTGGACCAGTTGTTTCCGCCGTCGGTGCTGCTGTAGACCTCTCCGCTGTAGGCCGCGCAATAGATGTGGTCCGGCGCGGCTTGGTCGATGGAGATAGCCATCATGCGGCCTGGCACCGTTTCGCCCAGGTCCAACCGGTCCCAAGTCTCGCCAACGTCACGGCTGCGGAAGAGCGCGCCTTCCTGCACTACGTCGGCAGGAGCAGCTCCGCCGCCGGCGCCGGCTGCCAGGTAGATGGTCTTTGGGTCGTCGGGCGCGACCAACAGGTCGCGGCAATACGAGCCGCCGGGGAACATCTCTTCTACTTGCACGTGCTCCCAATGCGCGCCCTTGTCCCGGCTGCGGAACATGGCCGTCTGAGTGGCGATGTGCACCGTGCCGGGAGCGGCTGCGCTGACCTGAACGTGGTGCAGGTCCAGAGTATTGTTCTTGATGTATGGGCCGTCGATCATCGAGACCCACGTTTCGCCGCCGTCACGGCTGGCCAAGAGGCCGCCAACTTCAACCGCGGCGTAGATATCCTGAGTGTTGGAGGGGTCGAAGGCCATACCGATGACCCGCTTGCCCGTGGGGGCCATATAGGTGGTGATGTGGGGGTAGACCACCGCGCTGGTGTCCATCATCTTCCAGGTGTCGCCGCCGTCCTGGGAGCGTGAGATGGAGCAGGGGTCGTACCCGGCGAAGATCACGTCCGGGTTTTCCGGGTGTATGACCAGAGACCACACTTCTCTGCCTGCTTCGGCGTCGTTCAGCGCTTCCCAAGTCTCTCCGCGGTCCTTGGAGCGGTAAACGCCTTTGTCAGTGCCCGCAAAGACTATTGAAGGGTCGTCGGGTCTGATGGCTAGGCCCCGCACTTGCGGGTTGTCGGGAAGGCCCTTGGAGATGTCAGTCCACTGTTCTTCACCGTCGGCGCGGCGCACGATGCCGCCTTCGCCGATGTAATCGCCCTCGCCGGCCAGGCCGACATATACGTAGGTCCGGTGCTCTGAGGCTACCATGGTCTACCTCCAGGCTTATTGGTCTTGGGGTTTAAGATACATCAATTCTTGGAATATTCAATCCCGGTATATCGCAAATAGGTATATCTTAGGAAGGAATAAGATAGCAATAATCGTTCCGCTATGGCGCGCCGCATCAGTCTGCGGTAGTATTTAACACGCCCAGCCTAGAGGCGATACAGACCCCAAAACTTAAGGTTATTCATGAAGAACAAGATTTACGAAACCATGGACGCCGCAGTGGCCGACATCCCCGACGGCGTCACCATACTCAGCCCGGGATTCAGCGGCGTCGGCGTGCCCCGAAACCTCCTGGCGGCATTGAACCGGCAGGGGGCTAAAGGCCTGACGGGAGTGTCCAATAACGCCGGGACCGTTGACGAGAATGTCGATATCGGCACATTGGTGGAAGCCGGCCAGATGAAGAAGATGATCTGCGCATTCACGGCCGCGACCCACCCGTCCCAGGTAACGCCCTTTACCCGCATGTACAACAACGATGAGATCGACGCCGAGCTGGTGCCTCAAGGGACCTTGGCCGAGCGCCTCCGTTGCGCTGCCGCCGGTATCGGCGGATTCTACACCCCAACTTCGGTGGGGACGGAATTAGCCAAGGGTAAAGAACACCGTGAGTTCAACGGCCGCATGCATGTCCTTGAATTGCCGCTGCCCGGAGACTACGGCCTGATCCGCTGCTGGAAGGCCGACACTGCCGGCAACCTGGTGTTCCGGCTGACCCAGCGTAATTTCAACCCGCTGATGGCCATGGCGGCCAAGGTGACGATAGTCGAAGTAGAGGAAGAGATCGTCGAAGCAGGACAGTTGGACCCGGACCTGATCCACGTCGCTGGGATATACGTCGACCGGATGGTGCGCATCCCTGAAGACGGGATCTGGATCTAAGAAGTAATCAGCTTTCAACCGTAGGCTGAAAGCTCAAATACGGAGATAAGAATGGCCGAGAAAGTGAAACTGGAACGACAGGCGATGTGCGACCGGCTGGCGATGGAATTTCAAGACGGCTGGATCGTAAACCTGGGCGTCGGGATGCCCACCCTTTGTTCCAATTACGTCGATTCCAGCAGAGAGATCATCAATCACGCCGAGAATGGAGTGATCGGGTACGGCCCATTGGCCAAGGAAGGCGAGGAAGACCGCCACCTGGTCAATGCCGGAGGACAGAAGGTAACACCCCTGCCGGGTATGGCCTGCGTGCACCACGCCGACTCGTTCATGATGATCCGTGGCGGCATGATCGATGTCACCGTGATGGGCGCTTATGAGGTTGCTGAGAACGGCGACTTCGCCAACTGGCGCATCCCCAGCCGCAAGGGTGGCGGCATCGGCGGCGCTATGGACCTGGCGGCCGGCGCCAAGCGCGTGTTCATAGCCATGGAGCACACCACCCGCGAGGGCGGTCACAAACTGTTGAAGAAGTGCACGCTGCCTATCACCGCTCCAGGAGTGGTCAAGATGCTGGTTACAGACCTGGGCCTCTTTGAGATCACGCCGGAGGGATTCAAGCTGGTCGAGCATGCTCCAGGCTGGAGCCCAGAAGAGATCCAGGAGCAGACCGAGGCCAAGCTGATCATCCCCGATGACCTGAAAGAGTTCCGCTTCCGGAGCTAAAGCCTAGAAGTACTGGGTGCCCCCGTTCACGTGCAGGGTCTGTCCGCTCATGAACCCGCAGTCGTCGTTGATGAGGAACATCGTGGCGGCGGCGATGTCATCCACACTGCCGAGCCTGCCTATGGGAATGTCCGAGGTGTCGGTCATCCCGCCTTGGGGATACCAGGCCATATCACGGCTGGTGTCGATGCGGCCCGGTGAGATCACGTTCACCCGGATGTTCTTGGGTGCGAACTCGGAAGCCAACCCCCTGGCCAGGCCGATCACGCCCATCTTGGCTGCGGATACGTGGGCCCGGGTGGCCGTCCCCGTGAATGCGCCGTCACCGGTGAAAAACACTATCCTTCCGTACTCATTCTTGGCCATGTTGGGCATGGCCGCGTGGGCGACGTGGAACGCTCCGTCCAAGACCACTCCCCGCACCCATTCCCAGTCCTCGTAGGTAAGTTCAGTGAACGGCTTGCGGGGGCGGATGGCGGCGTTGCTGACCAGGATGTCCACACCCCCGAACTGTTCCGCGGCGGCCGCAAACATGTTGGCCACCTGCTGACGGTCTGCGACATCGGCTATGAAAGGCAGGGCTTCTACGCCCAGGGCGCGGGCCTCCGCGGCAACCGATTCCGCCTCTTCTTTGTTGCTGCGGGCGTTAACAACGACGTTGGCGCCTTCTTCGGCCAGCTTCAATATGATGGCCCGGCCGATGTTGCGGCCAGAGCCTGTAACCAGGGCAGTTTTTCCTTCCAAGCGCTTCATGGTCCGTCCCCTGCCGGTGATTGGAATCAATGAGTCTGCCGCACGCCTATATGCGGATTTCTCGCGGTGGCCGGGATTATAGCACGGCTCCCGGGCCCAGCCCTTTAATCCGATACCGGGTGGAACGTCGTATAATCCGAAGCTGTTATGCCGATGATCACTCTAGAACAGACTTCATACGCGGCTTCCGCCGGTAACCCGGAGGGCCGCTAAGTTTCATGCAGCTCTTCTCCATGGTCTTCTGGCTGTTGCGCCGCAGGTTGCGCCACTCTTGGCTGCTGCTGGCAGTCACGTCCTTCGGCATCCTGGCTTCCGTGACGATCATGGCCACCGGAGCCCTCTACTCCCGCGCCCTCGGTGAAGCAGGTCTGCGTCACTCCGTGGCTTCATTCGACCCGGAGGTGCACGACGTCCAGATCATCGCCCAGAACCGGCCACTGGGACGCACCGACTATCTGGCGCTGGAACGCCTCAATGATGAGGCTTCCAACGAACGACTGGCGGAGATGCTGCGGGGGACGGAGCGCTTTGGACGCACTCAAGCGAACCTGAGCCTGTTGACCACGCCAACCTCGTCGGTCCTGGGTGCGCCTTCGGGCCGTCCGTTCTTCCTCACAGGATTCCAAGAACACTCGACCCTCATCAAAGGCCGGTGGCCGGAGAGCCGGGGGGCCCAAGCCGGTGAAGATGATGACATAGAGGTCGTTCTTGGCTCCGAGACGTCACGCAAGCTCAGCTACCTGGTTGGAGACCGGATATTCCTGGCACCTCGGCGAGGTATGTCCGACCGGATAGCCTTCAATGTTGTGGGGGTCGCCGATCCCATAGACGCCAGCGAAGAGTACTGGATGGGCGCGCCGAACCACTTCGATCTCATACCGGTGGGCGAGTCGGTGGTGGCGCCCATATTTCTGAACGAAGAAGACTTCTTCCAGGGTATCGGCGCCCGCTATCCAACGCTGGTCGGTGACTTCGGGTTTTTCCTGTTCTTGGACTCGGGTTACCTGACCGCCGGCAACGCTCAGCACGTTAAACAACAGGTACAGGGCCTGGAGACTGATCTGAACAAGGTCTACCCACGCACACTGGTGCTGAGCCGGCTGGGTCTCACCGTGGAAGAGTTCGACAAAGCCCTGACCCTGGCCAAGATACCGCTATATCTGTATCTCTCCCTGGTAGTGGTGGTCGTGCTGTATTTCCTGGCACTCATCACGGGAACCTTGGGCCGCAGTCAGGCTGAGGAGGCAGGCCAACTCCGCAGCCGCGGGGCCAGCGTGCTTCAGGTGAGCGGTGTGCTGGCTTTGGCGGAGGCCGGCGTAGCGGTCTTGGCCATGATCGTGGGGCCGTTCTTGGCCTGGGTCATTGTGAAGACCCTGCTCTTGGACACCATCAACCCTGGCGGAGAGTTCTCATCTCCCATCCCCCTTGGTTTGGCTGGGGATATGTTCTGGATGGGTGCTTTGGGAGGGGTGATGGCCCTGGCGGTGCTCCTGGTTACAGCCGCCGGACGGGCCAGAATGGGCACGCTGGAGACGCTGTTGTCCCGCACCAGACCGCCGTCGGTACCCTTCCTGCACCGCTATTACTTGGATGTCTTGGCCGTGATCACCGTGGCTATCATCTGGTTCCAGGTACGGGGCCGGGATGGCTTCGTCGCTGAAGAGCTTGCGTCCCAGGGACTGAATGTAGACCCGACCCTGATCTTGGGGCCGGTGCTGGGCTTGTTCGCGGCGGCTGTTTTGCTGCTGCGGGTGCTGCCGCTGGTGGTCCGGCTATTGGCCTGGGCCGGCACAAGACTGGGGGCTGCCTGGTTCCAATTCTCACTCCTGCGTTTGGCCAGAGACCCCATCCCCCACGGCTCGCTGGCTGTGATCTTGATGCTGGCGGCCGCCCTGGGTGTGTTCGGAGCCACCTTTCAATCGAGCCTGTCTCAGGCGCAGGTCGACCAGGCCCGGTATAGCGTGGGCGGGAGCATGGTGGTAAAAGGCCCGGCCCTTCCCGAGGACGCCCCGGAAAAACTGGAGAAGGTGACCGGAGTTACGGCGGTAACCCCCCTATTGCGAGAATCGGTCCCGGTCCTGCAGGGCCTTCTCTCCGAGAGCACGGACATGCTGGCGTTGGACCCCAGGTCTCTTTCGAAGACCACATGGTTCCGGGACGACTTCTTCCCCGGCGGTCTGACAGCGATAAGCAGGCTGCTCCGCCCCCGGCCCTTCACGGCCAACTTATCGGGGACCGGCATCTTGCTCCCTGAAGACACCGTTTCATTGGGAGTGTGGGTGGACAGCAGCGCCCTGGAGGAAAAGAACCTGCAGTTCGACGTCAACATGTGGGCCCGGGTGATGACCTCCACCGGTTTTTACCGCACCTTTGGCATGGGCAACATCTTGGACCAGGGAGGCGAAGAGTCCTCCGATGCCAAGGCCGTTGACGGAAAGTGGAAATTGTTCACCGGAGACCTGTCTGCGCTCGGAGAGGTCTCGGCGCCCCTTGAGCTGGCGGCGCTATACTTCTCTACCACCCCTTCCAACCGCCTGTCCGACGGCGTGATAAATCTGGATGACGTGACCGCTTTCGGACCGTCGTCAGGCTCAAACGGTATCTTGGTCGAGGGATTTGAAGGGCAGGCGCCGTGGCAAGCGTTCGCCAACCAAGGAGCAGACCGCGACACGGCCCAGCGCACGCTAGCCAGCTCCCACAGCGGCGGATCAGGACTCCAGTTCTCTTGGAATGAGCCGATCTCCAAGGGGCAGCGGGGCATCCATCTGCCGCCAGGGCCGTTTCCTCTCCCGGCCATCGGCGGGCCAGGCTACCAAGTGGGCCAACAAGTACGTGTGGGACTGGGCGATCTGGCTGTGCCGGTGCAGTTCGTGGGCGTGACCAGCCACTTCCCGACGATGGTCACGGACCGGAAGCCGTTCTTCCTCATCGATCTGAACGATTTCCAGGAGTACGCCCGGCGTCTGCCACTGGGTGTTGTCGAAAGGCCGGAAGAGATGTGGCTGGCGGTGGATGAGGAGGCTGACCGGGACCAGGTTACCGCACAGATAGGTGAGGCGATCACCGGGCTGGTCGCGGTTAGAGACTCCGAGTCTGTGGCGGCGCAGGCGGAACGAAATCCCTTGGCCGGCGGCGGCTGGAACGGGTTGACGGTTTTCAGCATGGTTGCCATCGGCATCGCCGTGCTTCTAACGCTAACGGTCCATGCCCTGGTTTCGATACGCATGGGCAGGATGGACCTGGCGGTGGCCCGGGCGTTGGGCTTCTCGCGGCGTCAATTCTTCCTCTCTCTGGCCACTGAGCGGACCATCATCGCCGTATTGGCCGTCGCTGCCGGGGCCGCGATGGGCTACTGGCCTGGCCTGGAGATACTGGAACTGATGGACCTGACACCCCAGGGTGACACTCCCGTGCCCCCGATGGTCCCGTCGGTGCAGGGCTGGCTGATGGCCGGGGTGATCGCGGGACTGCTGGCTGCTGCCGCCTTCTCGGTTGGGTTCGCCACGGTGGCGGCACGGCGGCTGAACACCGCTGAGGTCTTGCGGGGTGGCATCTGATGCTGCCGATGATCAGGTTCGCCTACGTGATGGCGGTGCGCCGGGCCGTGGCTGGATGGCGTTTGGAAGCCGTGCTCTTCGGCGGGATCCTCCTGGCCGTGGCGTTGATGGCGAGCGGGGTGATCTTCTCGGACCTGCTGTCCAACGCCTCATTGCGCCATGAACTCCTCCAAGCCTCGCCCGAAGACACCAACATCTCCATGCGCTCGTTCAGCAGTCAAGACGAGCCCTCCACCCCTGGCGGCCGGCGGTCGGTCTATCAAGACAGGCTGAATTTCGCCCAAACTGAGATCGCGCAGCCCTTCGGCCCCTTCCTGAAAGACCAGTCGTTGGTGCTGGACACCGCGACTTTCTATTTCGAAGGGCACCCCCATCTGGAGCTGGACAACGAGGTCCGGCCCAGAGGTTCCATTATCTACATGTCAGGTTTTGGGCCAGACCGGGTCACCCTTACCCAGGGGAGCTGGCCGGGGCCGGAGAACGCGGCGGCGCCTCCGGGCACTCCCGTGGATGTGGCTGTCGACGTTTTGGGCCTGGAATTGCTGGGCCTGGAAGTTGGCCAGGTCATGGACGTCTTCCCGGCGGCATCGTTCACGGACCCACCTTCCATGCCGGTGCGAATATCTGGGGTGTTCGAGCGCGTGGACCCGGATGACGAGTTCTGGTACGAGGCCGGGTCCGACTTCAGCCTGAGTAACGACCGCTGGACCATAATCCCGTTGTTCACCAGCGAAGAAGCGGTCATCAACCGGGTTCTGGGCGAATATCCAACCCTCTACACCGATATCACCTGGTATTACTTCCTGGACCGCGAAAGCCTGCGGGCCGACGACGTGGAAAATCTCAAAGAGGCCATATTCCAAGCCGAGAGCGATATCAGGTCCGGTCTGAAGAACTCCAGCTTCTCCATACGACTGGACAATCTCTTGGAGAGCTTCGATGAGCAGTTGATATTGGCCAGGGTGCCCCTGTTCTTGGTGGTGTTCCTGATCACCGGCATCTTGCTCTATTACCTGGCGCTGGTGGCGGGACTGATCGTACGCTCCCGATCCAGTGAGATCGCCATGTTGAAGAGCCGGGGCGCCACCACCTCGCAGGTGGGACTGCTGGGTCTGGGCGAGGGCCTTCTCCTTGGCATTCCGGCCGTGATAATCGGCCCGTTCTTGGCCATGGGCGTCGTGCGCGTCCTGGGCAAACTGTTCTTCTCCTTGGGTGGAGGCGCCGACGAATTATCAGGAGTGCCGGTGACCGTGTCCCAAGGGGCTGTGGTCCTTGGGCTGATCGGAGGAGGACTGGCCGTGTTGGTGTTCACCCTGGCCACCCTGGCCGCCGCCAGACATGGCATCGTTGAGGCTAGGCAGTCTGGTGCACGGCCGCCAACGGCGTCGTTCCTGCATCGCTACTACTTGGACATCCTATTGTTGGCCCTCATCGGCCTGCTTTGGTGGCAATTACATAGTCGGGGTTCCTTCTTGGTCCAGTCGGTTGGCAGCCAGCAATTGGAGATCGATTACAGCCTACTGCTGGAACCGGTACTGTTGTTGCTCGGAGTCGGCTTGGTGATAATGCGCCTATTCCCCTGGCTCGCCCTGCTGCTGTCGCGGTTGGCGGGGCCATTTGCGCCGTCTTGGCTTGTGCATTCGCTGCGGCATGTGGCCCGTGACCCGATGGTGCCTGGCATCTTGATCGTGCTGCTGACCCTGGCAACCGCCCTGGGGGTCATTGGCAGCGCCTTCAGTTCCACCCTGGAGCAGAGCCAAGAGGAGAGGTCCCTCTATGCGGCGGGAGCAGACCTGAGGGTCCGTCACAGCGGAGTCTCCAGCGCCCTGCCAGGGGGACGGTTCGCGGACCAGGTGCAAGACCTCCCCGGCGTGGTTGCCGCCGCCGACGTGCACCGGGCCAACGCACAGATAACCACCACCGGTTTCAGTTCGCCGGCCTCGGTATTGGCGGTGGATGCCTCTCGTATCCCAGATGTCGCATGGTTCCGGGACGACCTGGCCGGCGGAAAGTCCATGGAAGACCTGTCCCGGTTGCTTCTGGATGGGCCAGAGCCACCACAAGGACTGCCGCTGCCTACAGATGCGAGAGGATTTTCCATCTGGGTGCAGCCCGCGGGAGTCGATCCAGGCGCGAACCTATGGGCCAGGGTGCGCGATTCCCGAGGTTTGTTCTTCGACACCTGGGTGGGCAATCTGGGAGCGCCGGGTTGGAACAGGATACAGTCAGACCTTTCGCCAGTGATTGCGGCAGGGCGCCGTTTCAACACCAGCAGGCGGGAAGTTACGTTGGTCCCGCCCTTCTCCATCCAGTCCTTCCAGATCACGGACCGCATCCGGACCCTTGGATCCAGCGGTTTGGGCTCGGTGTTCTTGGGCGGATTGGACGCCTTGACCCCCAACGGACCGGTGACGCTCGCTGATTTCGCTACCTCAGACGACTGGTCGGTGATCGAAGACTTCTCGCGGCCCGGACTGTACGCATTGGAGTCCAGCAAGTCGGCGGCAGGCGAGCGGTTCCCGAACGCCACCCGCTTCAGTTGGGCCAGTGGCGGTGTTGGCATGCGGGGACTGCGGCCGGGACCTACGGAGTCTCCGATACCGGCGTTGGCCAATGAGGGCTTCCTGGAGACTGCCGACGCCGCGGTAGGCGACGATGTGATCCTGGGACTTTCCACCTACTCGATAATGGTCAACATCGTGGGGGTGGCCAACTATTTCCCAACCATGGACCCAGGCGAGAAACCCTTTGTATTAGTGGACCTGGCCTCCTTCGAGGCCGTCACCAATCAACACAGCCCCATACCGTTGGTGGGGGCCAACGAGATATGGGCGGACCTGGTCACCACACCAGGCCTGGAAGAACCGGGCCCGCCGAGCGGAGTCGGAAGCTCCATCCAAGTGGAAGAAGTTACGGAATCCATGAAGCAACTGGGAATGAGCGTCAGGGATGTGTACAACGCGGACGCAATGGTCGAGTCCCGTGTCGACCAGCCTCTGGTTAACGCCGGTTGGGGAGCGCTTCTTGTGCTTCTGTTCCTGGCCGTAGCCCTGGCCAGCGGGTCCGGAGTGATGCTGTTTTCGTTCTTGGACACCAGAGAACGCCAGACCGAGTTCGCCCTGCTCCGCACGCTGGGTTCCACCGGCGGACAGTTGCGCGGCATCGTATGGTTTAATCTATTCTTGATCGTGCTGTGCGGCGTGGCTTTGGGTACCTGGGTGGGTCAATGGATAGGCTCAAGCCTGCTGCCGCTCATGGAGGTTGCCGAAGAGGGGGAGCGGATAACCCCGCCCATGGCCTTCACCACCGACTGGCTGGCGTTGGGAGTGTCCTACCTGGTGCTGGCGGTGGTCACCTTGGGTACGGTGCTCTGGCTGGCGTGGTTGAGTTCAAAGATACAGGTGCAGCAGGTCCTCAGGATGGGAGATGCAGGATGACCCAGTTCAATGACTACCGGGCGGCAACCGGAACAGGGGCCCCGGACTCGGGCCTCTACATAGATTGCCAAGACCTCTTCAAGATCTACAAGAGGGCAGACTTGGAGGTTGTGGCCCTGCGTGGCCTGGACCTTAGCGTAGAGACCGGAGAACTGATCGCGATCATCGGGGCCAGCGGCAGCGGCAAGAGCACATTACTCAACATCCTGGCCGGGCTGGACCGTCCCTCGGCGGGTCAGGTGCTGGTTGGCTCCAGAGACCTGCTTGACGTCTCAGACAGCGACCTGGTCATGTACCGTCGCTCGGAGGTGGGGTTCGTTTGGCAGGCGACGGCGCGGAACCTCGTTCCGTATCTATCAGTGGCTGACAACATCGAACTGCCCATGGCGCTGACCGGGCAGTCTGCCAAAGCCCGCCGTGCCTGGTCCGATGAATTGTTGGAATCTCTGGGCATGGCCGACAAAGCCAAACGCTTCCCCTACCAGTTGTCCGGGGGAGAACAGCAACGGGCCGCCATCGCCGTGGGCCTGGCCAACAAACCGCCGCTGCTCCTTGCCGATGAGCCGACGGGAGAATTGGACACCGAGAACGCGGATGCCATCTTCGAGATGATCCGTGGCCTGAACCGCTCCTACGGCGTGACCGTGGTCACCGTGACCCACTACGCAGGCGTCTCTCAATTCGTCGACCGGGTGGTCCATATCCGGGACGGGCGCATCGGCTCGGAGACATTCTCAAGGCCCGATTACCAGCGCGACGGCGGGACGGTGGAAGAGGAATATGTGGTGGTGGACGCCGCCGGAAGACTGCAGCTGCCCCACGATCTGGCAGAACGGTTCCGGCGCGGCGGCCTGGCCAAGATCCAGGCGGACGACGGCCAGATAACCATCGACCCTCCAGGCACCAATCCCCGGCAGCCCAGGAGCAGGAGTTAACGGTATATGCGGTCAAGTGACGGACCAGTCCTCACAGCCTCGGATGTAAGCCGGGTCTTCGGCTCAGGCGAAACCGCCGTGACAGCCCTGTCTGCCATCAGCCTGACCGTGGAGCAGGGAGATTTCCTGGCGGTTACGGGCAGGTCGGGCTCCGGGAAGACCACCCTGCTCAATCTGCTGTCTGGGCTGGACCGGCCCAGCACCGGCACGGTCCATTTCCATGGCGACGACCTGGCCCAGCTGCGGGAGGCCGACCTGGTGGACATGCGGCGGCACAGGATCGGGTTCGTCTTCCAGTCGTTCGGGCTCATGCCGTTGCTATCGGCCCAAGAAAACGTGGAATTGCCCCTGCACATCGGAGGGTTGTCCTGGCGGGAGCGAAGACAAAGAGCCAGCGAGTCTCTCCATGCCGTCGGGCTGGGAACTCGGGCCCGTCACCGGCCCTTTGAGCTTTCCGGCGGCGAGCAGCAGCGGGTGTCCATCGCCAGAGCCCTGGTGACCCAACCGGAGGTGGTCTTTGCCGACGAACCCACCGGAGAACTGGACACCGCCACCGCCCGGTCCATCGCGGAGACATTGGCAGAGGTTGCCGCTTCCAGGCGCGCGACGGTGATCGTGGCCACCCACGACCTGGACCTGGCCGCGACCGCACAGCGCCGCTTGGACCTGGTTGATGGGCAAGAGGTCTCCCAGGCCTGATCCCCCTCGACTCCCCGCCGCAACTGTGACGTTGGTCACACCTACCCGTAATTACATTGACTTAACCCCCCGGCTCTTCTAGCGTGGTTGCATATAGCAACCGATTCAGAGACCATCAAATGACGGCCTATATCGGCCGTTTGGTACCACTCACTGAGGGAACCGGGCAGAGACCAACTTAAAGTGCTAAAATAGAAGAAGGCTACAAGCCAAAAGGTCCTGCCGGCGTCGACAACTATATGAGAACTTCGACGATCCAGCTGAAAAGAAAAACCGGTGTATTCGTGGCCCTCCTAGCGGCGATGGCAGGTCTGTTGCTGTTTCAGGGCAGCGCGGCCACGCCGGTCTTCGCGGACCATGGCGCCGAAGCGTCCCACGACTCCATCCTCTCTGAGCACGGCGAAGCTTCCCACCTAGACGTATTTTCCACGCACCCCGACGAGCTATCCCACTCCACTGCCTTTTCCGATCACGGCGAAGCTTCCCATTCGGACATCTATTCCGAACACGGCGAAGCCTCGCACTCAGACATCTTCTCCGAACACGGCGAAGCCTCGCACTCGGTCGTTTTCTCCGATCACGGCGAAGCTTCCCACAGTGACATCTTCTCCGACCATGGAGATGCATCCCATTTGGACATCTTCTCTGAGCACGGCGAAGCCTCCCACAGCGATATTTACTCCGAGCATGGAGAGGCGTCTCACTCAGACATCTTCTCTGAGCACGGTGATGCGTCACATAGCGATATCTTCTCGGAGCACGGCAAGGCTTCCCACTCAGACATCTTCTCCGAGCATGGTGAAGCGTCCCACACAGATATCTTCTCGGATCAAGGCGAGGAGTCGCTCACAGCCATCTTCTCGGAGAAAGGAGAGGGCTCGCACTGAGCGATCT
>CAYXDE010000005.1:0-52513 GCA_964463525.1 uncultured Dehalococcoidia bacterium
CCCCATGTCCATCAAGTTCATACGGCTGGGGCACGAGATGGGTCTGGGCTGCGGCGACACCGACCAGATCGAGATCGTAGGCGAGGACATCTCCGAGGTCAACTGGAGGTTCACGGGCTCCGAGAACACCTTCGCCAGCCGGGGGCAGAAGCTCATCTACTGGGGACCGCTGAAGCCGATGGAGAACCTCCTGCTGCGGTCGCCCATCGCGCCCTGGGCCTTCCTGGCGTCGAACCTGTACCACAACGGTTACTGGCTCAAGACGAAAGGCCGCCGCCGCATCAACGCCGCCCTGAAGACCGAATGGGGCAAGTTGTTCCAAAGCTACTAGCCCGCTTTTCGAAAAACAACGAGGTTTATAATCCAGGTATGGATATCGCAATCATCGGGCTGCCCCAGAGCGGCAAGTCCACGGTTTTCAACGCCTTAACGGCCGGTCATTCTACTTCCACTGGAGCAGGGGGCGCCGGGCCCATGCAGGTCGGTGTGGTCAAGGTGATCGACCCCCGCCTGGCGGTGCTGGACGGCATGTACCACCCCAAGAAGGTGATACATCCGGAGATCAAGTACTGGGACCTCCCTCCCGCGGACCGGGAGTCGGCCTCGTCGAACCAGATACTGAGCGGCCGGCAGCGGAACATTCTCCAGGCCGCGGACGCCTTGCTTCTAGTGGTCCGGGCGTTTGAGGACCCGGCCCTGCTTCACCCCATGGAATCTGTGGACCCAGGCCGCGACGTAAAGATTCTGCTGGAGGAATTGGCTCTGGCGGACCTGCAAGCCTTGGAAGGCGCAGAGAAGCGGTTGGACGATGGTCTCAAGAAGGCCAAACCGGCGGAACGGCCAGCCATGATTCCCCAATTGGAGGCTGTGCAGAAGGTAAAGTCCGCTCTCGAAGAGGGCATCCCCATGAAATCCCAAACCCTCACTCCGTCGGAGACAGCGGCCCTGGTGGATTTCCAATTGCTCACTGGCAAGCCCGTGATGATCGCTTTCAACACCGGCGAATCTGAGACCGCGCCTACCCTTGAGGGACTGGGGGTCGCAAGCGATGTGGCAGGCGGGCTGGGCGAGGTTGGCCTGTGTGCCAAGCTGGAAGAAGACCTGGCCATGATGGAGGCGGATGAGGCAGACGAGTTCCGGGAGGCCATGGGCCTGGACGAGCCTGCCGTGGAGCGGGTCAAACAGGTCTGCTACAACACCGTTGGCCTGGTGTCGTTCCTCACGGTCGGAGAAGACGAGGTCCGGGCCTGGCCGGTGCCCACCGGCATAGAAGCCCAACTGGCCGCCGGGACCATACACACCGACTTTACCCGGGGCTTCATCCGGGCCGAAGTGATCGCCTATGAAGACCTGATACGCTGCGGCAGTCTGGCCCAAGGCCGTAAAGAAGGTGTGCTCCGTTCCGAAGGTAAGACCTATGAGGTCAAAGATGGCGACGTGATCAACTTTCTGATCAACACCTAGCAGTTACTCATGAGCGGCCAACCCGCACTTAACATAAGAGATTTTCTACCGGCCGACCTGCCACAGGTCCAAGAGCTGTTCGCCAGCGGGTTGATCGAATTCGCCGGGGAGATAGAGCAGGGAGTCCGCCGCTACGTTGACCAAGCTCTGAAAGACGACATGGCGGATATCCCCGCCCACTACCAGGCCCACGCCCGCGGCAACTTCTGGGTGGTGGAATCCCAAGATACGGTGGTGGGCATCGTTGGAATACAGCCCACGGAGAATGAAGAAGAAGCCGAACTGCGTCGGATGAGCGTGTCGTCCACCGTGCGTAGGCAGGGAGTCGGCCGCCGTCTCTTGGAGATAACCGAAGATTTCTGCCGTGACCAAGGCTATCGCCGCATCGTCCTTTCCACCGTCGATATCCTCCAACCTGCCCTGGCGATGTATCAGAATAACGGCTACACGATGTCCAAAGTTGAGCCCTATGGGGTGCCTCCCCACAGACAGGTCAGTGTCTATTACCTGGTCAAGGAACTGTATCCAACTGCTTAGATCTCTCTAGATCGTTTAGCGGGAGATGAAAAAAGGCCCCTCCAGCGATGGAGGGGCCTTTTTCGTTAGCTAGGGTGTACCGGTGATTTACCGGTGCTTGGTGAACTCGAAGCCAACCGCGGTCCGGACTTCGCTGAAGTCGGTCGGGCCGAAATCGGGATCTAGGCGCGGGCCCACCGGCCAGACGCCGTCATGGGTGTAGAGCGAAGCTGCGAATGAGTTTTCGAAGACCCAGTCGTAAATCTCGCGCTCGGCTTGTTGAATCTTCACGGGGTCAACTTCCACGGTGGCGGCGGAGACATGCTCCTCCATCCACGGATGGTGTGAACCATAGCTGAAGGTTGACTTGATTACGTAGTTGGAAGCTCCGATGATGGGAGACAGGCGCACGCCAACGGTGTGGCAGGTGACTCCTTGGTACTTCCGCGTGATCAATTCAGGCCGGATGGTGGCGTAAGGGATGTTCTGGAACTTAACATCGATGCCGATGTCGTCCCAGTACTGGGCGACCGCTTCACAGGCCTCGACCTCAGCGGGTGCACCGCGGATGGCCGGGGTCAAAGTGATCTCGAAACCATCGGGATAACCGGCCTCGGCCAGCATCTGCTTGGCCAGGACCGGGTCAAAGTCATAGTTCCAGTCGGGATTGGCACGGGAGTCGTGGCCCATCCAGTCCCTGACGGACTGAACGGCTCCGAACCCTGACAACAATTCGTCAACGATCGCTTGGCGGTCGATGGCCATGTTCATGGCCTTTCGGACCTTTACAGCATTGGCCCATGCCTCAGACTCGGTATCCGGGTCTGAGGAAACCCAGGGCTGGTCGGGATTGTAGAACTCGTATTCTTTGCCGTCCCGGTCCAGACCGTAGGTCTGACCGTAGAAGTTCAGCCCAGCTTGGCCGGCGTTGGGCCAGCCGATGACCTTGGCGCCGTCCACGGCTTCCACCGTGGACAGAGAGTCGAAGGCCATGTCGAAGCTGTCCAGCTGACCGGTCTGGAAGCCGGCAACACGGGCAGACTCTTCAGGGATCGACCAATAGATCAGCTCAGCGAAGTAGGGAGTCTGGCGCCAGTGGTTCTCCACCGCGCTCATCTTCCAGAATTCGCCGCTGGCGTGGTCTTCGATCTGCCAAGGACCGGTGGCGGCTATGTCTTTGCTGGCCGCTTCAACACCGATCTCTTCAGATTGTTTCTTGCTGACGACCCACGAGCTGGAGCCGCCGCCGTTGCGCATGAACTCAAATACCTGCGCAGGAACCCAAGGCACCCCGGTGTTTACCACCATGGTGTGGTCGTCAACGATCTCAACGGACGCGCCTTCGCGGCCGCCAAAATCACCTTCGATCCCGCCGAAGTACTCTCCCATGATTCCGGAACGGGCGTGGAGGGCTCCCGCATTCCATTGGATGTAGGAATACAGGACATCCTCAGCGGTCATTTCTCCGTAACCCTTGTGGAACTGGACGCCTTCTTGGAATTTCCAAGTCCAGGTTAGGAAATCGTCGGATACGCTCCAGGAGGCGGCCAGCATGGGGCTGGCGGACAGGTCAGGAGCGGTGGTGATCAGTCCTTCAGCTACCGAGCTGCTGGTGAACTGGATCCTGGGGCTCGAGCTCATGCTCGGATGAGCCTCGAAAATACCGGTCTCTTTCTGACCCATGTTGATGGTGCCAGACGGCGCAACCATTGCGGGAGGCGCTTCGGTCGCTTGGGGCGCCGCCGTGGGAGCGCTGCCGCCGCCAGTGGAAGTAGCGGCCGTGGTCGGCGTGGGAGCGTCGCTGCTACCGCCTGTTGAGGCGGGAGTGGCAGTTGCGGACGAACCACAAGCCACCAGCAAGGCAGCGAACAACAGGACTAATGCCTGAGGCCAAAAACGGATGTAGCTTCTTTTTGAGCCACGATTTGTGGAACCAGATTTGGGCACGTTGGACTCTCCTTTTCTACGAAATACCGATACGTCGTTTTCGCATATCGAACGCGGTAGATTGGGGAATCCAGTTAGAATCTGGGTTCCCAGCGTATGGTTTATAAGGCAAGGTATCCGTTCTGTCAATAACACAAGTAGTACAGTATCAATTTATTTGTTGCGGTTCGATAATTACTAATCGCTGATTAAACAAACAGAACGTGAGAAATTTCCGAAACATATGCCCAAATTCTTCAAATAGCTTGAATAAAATCCAGAAAACGCTATCACGGCAAAAATGAAAGGACGGCAACAAAAAAGCCCCGTTCTTCCGAAGAAGAACGGGGCTTTTTCAACGATCTACATTGAAGCCCGGGGGCCTCGGTTCAGATCTGGCTGTTATTAACGATGTTTGATGTACTCAAACGAGTTGGGCAGCCGGGTCTCGCTGTAGGAGAAAGGAGTCCAGTCCGGGTCCAGTTTGGGCCCGACCGGCCAGATTCCGTCGAAGGCGTAGAGGCCGAAGCCCATCACGTTATCGTAGAACCAACCGTAGGCATCCCTTTCCTTGTTCGCCAGCTCGACCGGGTCAACTTCCGCCTGAGCGGACGTGACCTTCTCCTGCAGGATCGGGTGCTCCGTTCCATAGCTGAAGGTGGACTGGCTGACGTAGTTACCGGCTCCGATGATCGGGCTCAGCCGGGGACCGACGGTGTGACAGGTCACACCCTGGTACTGCCGGGTGATGAGAGACGGCCGGATGGTCGCGTAAGGAACATTCTGTATGTTTACGCTGATTCCGATGTCTTCCCAATACTGAGCAACCGCTTCACAGGCCTCTGTCTCGGCGGGTGCTCCACGAATGGCCGGAGTTAGAGTGATGGCGAACCCATCGGGATAGCCCGCGTCGGTCAGCAACTGCTTGGCAGTATCCGGGTCATACGGGAAATTCCAGTCGGGGTTGGCCTTGCTCTCGTGGCCCATCCAGTCGCGGAGGGCGATGGGGTGTCCGAAACCGGACAGCAGGGTGTCAACGATGGTCTGCCGGTCGATGGCCAGAGACATCGCCTTCTTTACCATCACTGCATTGGCCCATTCCTGGGAAGAAGTGTCTTCGTCACAGGAGACCCAAGCGTTGGTGCAGTCCGTCGCTTCGTAGGGGTTGCCTTCCTTGTCCACGCCGTAGGTCTGGCCGTAGATGTTGAGGCCGGCTTGACCGGCGTTAGGCCAGGCAACGATCTGGGAGCCCTCAACCGCGTCTACCGTCGGCAGCGAGTCGAAAGCCATCTGGAAGATGTCCAGGTTGCCGGTCTGGAAGCCGGCTACGCGGGCAGACTCTTCGGGGATCGTCCAAATGACGAACTCTTCAAAGAAAGGCGTCTGCCGCCAGTGGTCCTCAACAGCCTTGAACCGCCAGAACTCACCACTGGAGTGGTCAACGACCTCCCAAGGTCCGGTGGCGGCGATGTCTACGCTGGCTGCTTCAACACCCAGCTCTTCTGACTGTTTCTTGCTGACGATCGAAGTGCTTGTTCCACCGAGGTGGCGCATCGCTTCGTAGGCGATCGCCGGTACCCAAGGTTCGCCGGTGTTCACCTTGATGGTGAAGTCGTCGACAATCTCCTGGCTGCCGCCTTTCTTGCCCAGCCAGAAGTTGCCAAGGATGGTCGCGCGGGCGTTAAGAGCGCCCTCGTGATATTCCTTGTAGTTATAGGTGATGTCGTCCATGGTCATCAGTCCATAACCCTTATGGAACTGGACGTCGTCACGGATGCTGATGGTCCAGGTGAGGAAATCGTCGGAAATACTCCATTCCGTGGCCAGCAGCGGGCCTGCACTCAGGTCCGGCTGGATCGCCCACATGGACTCGCCGTAAGAGACCGCCGCGTACTGGACGCGAGGGCTCGATAGTTCTCGTGGGTGTCCTTGGAAAATGCCGGTTTCCGGCACTCCATAGTTGATGGTGCCGGTGGGCTTAACCGCAGCGGGTGGCGCTTTGGTTGCCTGCACCGCCGCCGTGGGCACTGCTGTCGCCGCGGCCGGGGCCGAGGTCGCTGGCGCCGAGGTGGCTTGCGGCACTGCCGTAGGCGAAGTCGTCGAACCGCTGGACGCGGGCGTCGAAGTCGCCGAAGACCCGCAGGCGAACAGTAAAGCTACGAATAGCAATACGATGGCCTTTGGGAAATGCCGGATTACCAGGGGCTTGAAAGCTGACTGTGGCACGTATCTCCCTCCCTTGTTACGTTTTGCGACTAATAAATGATCCTTTGCATATATTCGCTAACTTACACTTAGCGTAGGCTAGCAAATGAGACGGATGGTTTATAAGTTACTGTTAGCAAGGTGTCAATACAGCTATGATGATATTGATTGATAATAAATATCAATCTATCCGAATAATCAGATATAAAAACCCTTGTCGAAAATCGGACTGGCAGATCAAATGCAATAAGATATAGTGAATAGTATTGATTAAGTGTTCGCGATTTATCGATGAAATTCTAAAATATAAATTAGCGAAACGTCGTATTAAATAGCAAGGCGAATGCAAATCCCGTCATTATTCAGGGAATCAACAAGAAAGTGGATTTTGGGTTAGGCGGCGTTACGTTTTGCTCAAGTAACGTAAAAAGCCCCGTTCTTCCGAAGAAGGACGGGGCTTTTCTGATGATCTATATTGAAGCCCGGGGGCCTCGGTTCAGATCTGGCTGCTATTAACGGTGTTTGATGTACTCAAACGAGTTGGGCAGCCGGGTCTCGCTGTAGGAGAAAGGAGTCCAGTCCGGGTCCAGTTTGGGCCCGACCGGCCAGATTCCGTCGAAGGCGTAGAGGCCGAAGCCCATCACGTTATCGAAGAACCAACCATAGACTTCCCGTTCCTTACGTTCGAGCTCGACGGGATTCACTTCCGCCTTGGCGTCAGTGACGTGTTCCTGCATCCACGGGTGCTCGGTCCCGTAGGAGAAGGTGGACTGGTTGACGTAGTTACCGGCTCCGATGATCGGGGTCAACCGGGGACCGACGGTGTGACAGGTCACACCCTGGTACTGCCGGGTGATCAGAGACGGCCGGATGGTCGCGTAGGGAACGTTCTGGATATTGACATCGATCCCGATGTCTTCCCAGTACTGCGCAACCGCTTCGCAGGCCTCTGTCTCAGCGGGTGCCCCGCGAATGGCCGGAGTTAAGGTGATGCTAAATCCGGTGGGATAGCCAGCATCGACCAGCAACTGCTTGGCAGCATCCGGGTCATACGGGAACTCCCAGCGGGGATCTGCTTTGCCCTCATGGCCCATCCAGTCGCGGAGGGCGATGGGGTGTCCGAACCCGGACAACAGGGTGTCGACGATGGTCTGCCTGTCGATGGCCAGGGACATGGCCTTCTTTACCATCACGGCATTGGCCCATTCCTGCGAGGAAGTGTCCTCGTCACAGGAGACCCAAGCGTTGGTGCAGTCCGTCGCTTCGTAGGGGTTGCCTTCCTTGTCCACGCCGTAGGTCTGGCCGTAGATGTTGAGGCCGGCTTGACCGGCGTTAGGCCAGGCAACGATCTGGGAGCCCTCAACCGCGTCTACCGTCGGCAGCGAGTCGAAAGCCATCTGGAAGATGTCCAGGTTGCCGGTCTGGAAGCCGGCTACGCGGGCAGACTCTTCGGGGATCGTCCAGATGACGAATTCTTCGAAGAAAGGTGTCTGCCGCCAGTGGTCCTCGACAGCCTTGAACCGCCAGAACTCACCGCTGGCATGGTCGACTATCTCCCAAGGACCGGTCGCTGAGATATCAACGCTGGCTGCTTCAACGCCGAGTTCCTCGGACTGTTTTTTGCTGACGATCGAGGTGCTTGTTCCACCGAGGTGGCGCATCGCCTCATAGGCGACCTGCGGTACCCAAGGGACTCCAGTATTTACTTTGATGGTGAAGTCATCAACGATCTCCTGGGAGCCCCCCTGGTTTCCTAGCCAGAAGTCTCCAAGGATGGTCGCGCGGGCGTTGAGAGCGCCCTCGTGGTATTCCTTGTAGCTATAGGTGACGTCATCCATATCCATCAGGCCGTAACCCTTATGGAACTGGACGTCGTCACGGATGCTGATGGTCCAGGTGAGGAAATCGTCGGAAATACTCCATTCCGTGGCCAGCAGCGGGCCTGCACTCAGGTCCGGCTGGATCGCCCACATGGACTCGCCGTAAGAGACCGCCGCGTACTGGACGCGAGGGCTCGATAGTTCTCGTGGGTGTCCTTGGAAAATGCCGGTTTCCGGCACTCCATAGTTGATGGTGCCGGTGGGCTTAACCGCAGCGGGTGGCGCTTTGGTTGCCTGCACCGCCGCCGTGGGCACTGCTGTCGCCGCGGCCGGGGCCGAGGTCGCTGGCGCCGAGGTGGCTTGCGGCACTGCCGTAGGCGAAGTCGTCGAACCGCTGGACGCGGGCGTCGAAGTCGCCGAAGACCCGCAGGCGAACAGTAAAGCTACGAATAGCAATACGATGGCCTTTGGGAAATGCCGGATTACCAGGGGCTTGAAAGCTGACTGTGGCACGTATCTCCCTCCCTTGTTACGTTTTGCACGTATATATATCCAAAATCTCAATTTATTGCTAACTATTAATCACGAATATTCTACGGGAAATCCTAGTGATTTATATGTCACTGTATGTAGGTTGTCAATACAGTTATAAGGATATTCACCGATAATTAATATTAATTATTCAGATAAGATCAGATATAGAACTGTGGTGTGTTATCCCGGAATAGGGCTCGAACTGGCAAAGCGATGGGAGAGGGGTGTGGCGACGAAAAGGAAAAGCCCGCCGGCTCTAGAGCCGGCGGGCTTTTCCTTTTTGGCGGTTCAGACTGATGAGCTACCGATGTTTGACGAATTCGAACCCGCTCGGGGCTTTCATGTCGCTGAAGTCGGTCGGACGCCAGTCGGGATCGATGCGCGGTCCTGCCGGCCATAGGCCGTCGTGGACGTACAGCGAAGCGGCCATGGAGTTGTCCCAGATCCAGTTATAGACCTCGAGTTCTCCTGCCTCGATCTTTGCCTGGTCCACCTGCTTCTGCGTATCCCAGATGTGCTCGTCCAGCCACGGGTGATGTGTCCCGTAGCTGTAGGTCGAGTCAGTCGTGTAATTGGAGGCTCCGATGATGGGAGACAACCGTGAACTGACGGTGAGGCAGGTTATGCCCACGTAGTTCCGGGTGATCAACTCAGGCCGGAGCGTCGCATACGGCAGATTCTGAATCTTTACACTGATACCGATCTGTTCCCAGTAGTTGGCAACCGCGTGACAAGACTCAACTTCAGCGGGTGCGCCGCGGATGGCCGGAGTTAGTGTGATCTCGAAGCCATCAGGATATCCAGCTTCGGTTAACATCTGCTTGGCCAGTTCGGGATCGTACTCGTAGTTCCAATCGGGGTTCTGCCTGTGGTCGTGACCCATCCAGTCTCTGACGGACTGGACCCGTCCGAACCCGGAGAGGAGTTCGTCAACCAGGGCCTGACGGTCGATGGCGATATTCATCGCTTTCTTGACCTTCACAGACCGGGCCCATTCCTCAGACTCGGTGTCCATATCACAAGACACCCAGGCATTATTGCAGTCGTAGGCCGGGTATGGCTGGCCTTCCTTGTCCACGCCGTAGTACTGGCCATAGAAATTCAGGCCGGCCTGGCCGCCGTTGGGCCACCCGGTGACCTTTGCGCCCTCGACGGCTTCAACCGTGGGCAGGGAGTCAAAGGCCATGGTGAACATGTCTAGGTTTCCGGTCTGGAATCCGGCGACCCGGGCCGATTCCTCTGGGATGGACCAGTAGATCAGCTCCTCGAAGTAAGGAGTCTGGCGCCAGTGGTCTTCCACGGCTTTGAACTTCCAGAAGGAGCCGCTCTCGTGGTCTACGACCTCCCACGGGCCGGTGGAGGCGATGTCTATGCTAGCGTTCTCGATGCCAAGCTCGTCAGACTGTTTCTTGCTCACGATCCAGACACTGACGCCGGCCGCGTTTCGAGAGAACTCGTTGACCGTTGCCGGTACCCACGGCTTGCTGTTGGTGACTACATACGTGTAGTCATCGATTATCTCTGTGGAGGAATCTCCCTTTTCGTCGAAGCCATAGTAATTACCCAGGATACCGGCCCGGGCGAGCTTGGCTCCTTCATAGAACCCGTTCATGGAGTAGACCACGTCCTCGGTGGTCATCTCGCCGTACCCTTTGTGGAACGGGACGCCCTCTTGAATCTTCCAGGTCCAGGTCAGGAAGTCGTCGGACACTTCCCAGGATGTGGCGATCATGGGGTTGGGCAAGAGGTCCTGTCCGATGGTGACCAGGCCCTCTCCGATCGAGCTGCTCATGTATTGGATCCGAGGGCTCGAAGCCTCGGCCGGGTGACCCTGGAAGATGCCGGTCTCAGCAACGCCATGGTTGAGAGTGCCGGCTGGTTTTATCTCTGTAACGGGCGCTCTCGTTGCTTCAGGCAACGGCGTGGGCCTGGCCGCAGCGCCACCTGATGTCGTTGGAACCGGGGTGGGTTGCTGAGGCGCTGCCGTTGGCGATGTTGAGCCGGCGCTGGATGCCGGGGTCGACGTCGCCGAGGATCCGCAAGCAAATAGCAGAGCGACAAACAGCAGGACGATAGCTCTGGGTAGATACTTGCTGATCTGTGAGCCCGGTCGTGACTTTAGCATGCTCTATTCTCCCTAAATACGTTTCGCGATAAAGTATTTATCTGGTTTGAGCGCAATCCCACAAATACAGATATAAATCCGTTGTGAGTGGTGTGGATTTATAAGTTAGCGCTTCTGTGTTGTCAATACAGAAAACATGATAACCAAGCACATTGAAAATCACGTTACAGGGTGGTAACAGATACGAAATAGCTCTAACGTATCAGAGCAAATGTTTAATATGGGGCCGTTTTGAGGGGGAGGAGGTGCTAAAGGGGCTTAGCGAAAGACAGTTCGTGGGAGTCGGGGTCGTCTATATGGAAGTATCGTTCGCCCCATGAGGCGTCTGCGGGTTCGGTGGAAGGAGAGAGGCCAGCTTGGACCAGCCGCGTGTACAAGGCATCAACGTCGTCTACGTGGAAGATCAGGCGGCCCCACCAATTAGGCGCTGCCTGGGTATTCAAGGTCAGGTTCAAGTAGCCATCGCCCACCCGGAAGCTGCTGAATGAAGCCGCGGGGCCTCCATAGAGAATCTCAAGGCCCACCAAGTTGCGGTAGAAATCCACGGAGCGGGCCATGTCGGCCACGGCCAGGGTAACGGCGCTGATGGACCGAACGTTCATCTTGACCACCTCCGGTGAGCAGGTCCGGCCGGGGCGATTGGCGGTGTGCGGAGGCCGTTATCCGCGGCGGCGGCGGTTGCGGCCCGGAAGACCGGGGTAGACCCGTTCTTCCAGGACCCAGTCAAGTCTCCGTCTGAGGGCGTCCACCTCTTCACCTGGCAGCAGCGTCACCAATTCTTTGACGAGGCTGGGAAGGTCTTCTTCAGAGGAATCCAGCCGCTCACGGAGCTGGGTTAACGAATTCAGCAATCTGTCCGGAATCGGCTCGCTGCAGAAATCCCAGATCACAGTGCGGACCTTCATATCGGAATGGAAGGTCAGCCCGTGGTCGATACTCCAGATCTTGCCACCGTCTCCCATCAATAGGTGGTTGGCTTTGCGGTCGGTGCTGTTGGCGACCAAGTCGAAGCAGGCGACGACTCGCAGCTGGTCGGCGCATCCATCTTCCATGGTGTAGTAATTCTGTTTGGGGTCGTGCTCTATGAACTGCTGCACCGAACCGACGCCATACGGCCCGTCCCGAATGATGGTGAAGGGGACCAGGTCCCAGCCCAGGATCTCACTAAGCAGATAGGCGGCGTATTCACGCTTATAGAGGGTGCCGCTGGGGAAATCCCAAAGGGGGGCTTCCCCTTCCTTTGGCTTGTAGATGGCGTGGCCTTCGTTCCCGTCCAGCTCTATCTTGACCACGAAGGTGTAGTTGGAGCCCAAGGGGGTCAACTGATAAGAGACTATCTCGCCGTGGCGGATAATATCGGTGGCGGCTGGTCCGGAATTTAAGCCGGTATTTAAGTCGGAACTCAAATCAGAATGCAATCCAGAACACAACTTAAAGGTGCGGAAGTGGCTTGCGCATGGTTCGCTCGTTGGGTTAGCCGGCTTCCAACACGGTATGCCCATTGGCCCTTGGACAGGCATGGCCATCCGGGTTGATCGGCTGACCACATAGGAAGCAGGTTGGCCTGCCGGCAGCGCAGATCCGCAGGGATTCCTCGCCGAGGACACCTGCCTGTGCGGTGGTGATCCAGAATCCCACCGACTCAACCTCAGGGGTATCGTCACTGGGCTGGGCTTCCGGGTCATCAGCCTCGCGTTCGTAGGCTTGTAGGTAGAACGCGTTACTGGCTTGGTCGTAGCTAAGGAGCATCTGACCGGCTTTGAAGTCAACGGCCAGTTCTCCGCCTGACCAAGTTTCCTCCCGAAGATCGCTTCCCTTATCCCGTTCTTCTTGCGAGAGGCGGTCGATCATGTCCCGTAGATAGACCCCTAGTTGGAGTAACTGCTCTTTCTCCATCCAGATGGCGCATGAGGCGGCGCCGGAGTTGGCGTCCAGCTTGAAGGTCCTGTTTCCTGGTTCGCCGAAGGTCACGGCTTCTATGCTGCCGGCCGCGCCCAGGGAGTATTTAACCTTGTTCTCTTCCACGTTCATTATCATAGACGCCGCAGATTACTCGTGGCAAGGGCGGAGTACCGGCTCAATTCACGGTTACTCGCTAGAGCAGGGCTGCTCCTGGGCTGGTACCGGGCTGGTCAATGGATGGATGGGGCGGGAATGGGTTTTCTATGTATAATCCCTCCATTGATAGGGCAGGTCTAATCACAGGCACACAAAAATTTGACCACGAGGAGAAACTCTGATGGCAAAAGGACTGACAGCGGAACGGGTCCATGCGGCGATGAAGGCCATGATGGATGAGGCAATGAAGAAACCCAACGAGCCGATCGCGATGTGTATCGTCGACGCGGCCGGCAACTTGGAGGCCTACGCAAAGATGGACAACCTGCGGATGTTCAGCCGCCGCCATGCACAGCGGAAGGCTTACACGTCGGCGATAATGGGGATGGATTCCGTCGCTCACGCCGAACGGTTGCACGGCGGCGGTAGAAACATCGCCGACCTGGGCGACCCGATGATGACCTTCGGCCAGGGCGGGTTGGTGATAATGGAAGACGGAGTGATTCTGGGCGGCATTGGCGTCGGCGGCTATCCCAGCGGCCAAGCCGACGAGGACATCTCCCGGATCGGCCTCAACGCGATGAATATCTAGGTCTATCGCCGTCTGGCCAAGAATGAATATAGGCCCCGTCCTGCCGCGGCAGGACGGGGCCTTTTCATTTAGATATCCGTATTCCTAAGATCCCTATCCCGCGCTCAGCTAACGGCCGTCCTGGGCCGGTACTGCAGAGCCTCGGCTAGGTGGGCGATGTTGATGCCATCAGACCCCTCTAGGTCTGCGATGGTCCGGGAGACTTTGAGGATGCGGTGAAAGGCCCTGGCTGAAAGATTCAGCCGCTGGGTGGCCGTCTGGAGAAGCCCCTTGGCGCCTTCGTCCAATTGGCAGAACTTCCAGACCTCGGCTGGGCCCATCTCCGAATTGCAGAAGAAACCGCACTCTTTGAAACGGTCTCTCTGGATGTCACGGGCCTCTTCGACCCTCAGCCTCGGGCGGCTGGAATCTTCCGCTTCATGGTCCTCGATCAACTTTTCGTACTCAACGGGCGGCACTTCAACGAAAACATCCACCCGGTCGAGCAACGGGCCGCTGATGCGCTTCTGGTAACGTGCCACGGTGGACGGCGAACAGCTGCATTCTTTGGTGGGGTGAGTGTGGAAGCCGCACGGACAGGGGTTCATGGCCGCTACCAGCATGAAGCTGGCCGGGTAAGTGACGCTGCCGCTGACCCGGCTGATGGTGACAACCTTGTCTTCAAGGGGTTGGCGCAAAGACTCCAATGCTGTGTGGTTGAACTCGGGCAGCTCGTCCAGGAAAAGCACACCCCGGTGGCTCATGGTGATCTCGCCCGGCCGGAGCGTGCGGCCGCCACCGACCAGACCCGCATTGGAGATGGTGTAGTGTGGCGAGCGGAATGGCCGCTGCAATACCAATGGGTTGTCGGCGGGCAGCACTCCGTTGACGCTGTAGATCTTGGTCACTTCGAGGGCTTCTTGCTGGGCCATCCGGGGAAGGATGGAGGGCAAACACCGGGCAAGCAGGGTTTTTCCGCTGCCTGGTGGGCCGTTGAAGATCAGGTTGTGGAAACCTGCCGCCGCGACTTCCAACGCCCGCTTGGCGTGCTCCTGACCCCTGACGCTGGCCAGGTCCATCTCATAGTGGCCCGACGTGTCGTCGATAGTTTGCCACACGTCATCGTCCAGCGGTTGGATATCGGTTTCGCAGCGTAGATGTTCGATCAGGTGCCTCAAGCTGGAGACGGGGTAGACCGTAATATCTTCCACGAGGGACGCTTCGTCGGCGTCGGCCGTGGGAACGAAAACCGACGTATAACCCTGGTCGCGCGCCACCGAAACCATGGCCAGAATGCCTTTGGTGTGGCGCAGTCCCCCTTCTAAAGAAAGTTCACCCAAGAAGACCGCGCCGGGCGGGACAGAGTCGATCTGGCCCGAACTCAGCAGCATGCAAACGGCGATGGGCAGGTCGTAGGCCGGGCCTTCTTTCTTGAGGTCGGCAGGGGCGAGGTTTACTGTGATCCGGCGCAGGGGGAATTCGCAGCCGCTGTTGCGCAGAGCGGCCCGGACTCTCTCTTTGGCTTCCTGTACCGCAGTGTCCGGCAGACCGACTATGTTGAAGGCCGGAAGTCCGGGAGAGATATCCACTTCAACTTGGACCACGAAACCGTCGAGGCCAAGTACCGCACAGGTCTGGGCGTTGGCTAGCACGGCAGCCGCTCCTTTGGCGCCGGCCATTGGACAAGATGGAGGAGCTACTGGTGGTTAACGGGCCGGATGCCGAGGTAACTCTAAGTGAGGACCGGATAGACGCGCTACGGCCTGCTGACAGTGACAGTAAATGCAAAGAGGCCCCGTCCTTCCGAAGAAAGACGGGGCCTCTGGTTCTAGGGCAAGCTAGATCAGGTTGGGCGGGGAGCCGGCGCTCCCGTGTTCACCCCTCCTTCTGCCTCTTCCTTTGCGGTGGCGTGGTAGATCACCGGGGCCACGAAGGCCAGTGTGCCCGCGCCCATGAGGATGATCATTACGCCGGTGCCGATGGCAAGGTTCGCGATCCCGTAGCCCATGACGGCCATGTTCAGGCTGTTTCGTAGTGTCAGACCTTTGATGATGTTGGCCCTATTCGGGTCGTCACGGTCGAGGCTGGAGTACATGCCGTACTTGCCGTCGGTATGCAGGGCGATGATCTTGGCCTCGATCTCCGCGGTGGAGGCGTTATTCACCAGGTCGCCTGGCGTTCCACCGAAGTCCACGGCATCTTTGCCGAGGTTGATATCCTGTGCAACCAGCTCATCGGTGATCATGTTCTTGGCGTCCATGCCGGTGAAGATGAACATGGCTCCGACCGCTATGAATACTAGACCCATTGCCAGAGCTCCGAGCCAGAGATGCCGCTTCAGTGTTTTCATCAGACTGCCTCCTTTTCCTCGGTTCCCCTTTGTCTATGTGAAAATTATCACATTGATCGATCCATCTAGTAATTACCGATTAGTCACTTAAATCTAGGCCATATGGCCCTAATTTCGTAATACCTATGACGGAACCAGTAGATGCCGATTTAGATCTATGCCTGTCGGTGAATCGTGAAGGCAGATTGACCTCACCATTGGCTGATGTTAGCGTTCGCCCGTCAATCGCAGCCGATAACCCTCCTAGTCGATCACCCTGGTCCGGAACGCCGGTTGGAGTTGAGTGTCGAAATTCACCGCAACTATGATGCGAACTGGGATGCGGGCAGGGATGCGGGCAGGCCAACCTCTGTCCGTATTTCGTTACCGTGATTTCTCGTTCGTCTGGGCGTCCACCACCCTGGTTACCATGGGCACGCAGATGGAGGCAGTGGTTCTAGGGTGGTTCATCCTCACGCTGACGGATTCACCCTTTCTTGTGGGAGCGATCTCCGCGGCCAGGATGTCTTTGAACATCATGGCTCTGTTTGCCGGGGCGGTAGCTGACCGGGTCCCGCGGCACCGCATCCTGGCTGCCGTGGAGTTCCTGATGGCCGGATTTGCGGTGGTGATGGTCCTGTTGATCGTGACCGGTGTGTTGGAGACCTGGCACATCTTCGGGATCGCCGTGGTCGCTGGGATGGTCCGCGTTTTCCAGATGCCGTCGGCCCAGGCGCTGGTAGCAGACACCCTTCCCCAGGAGCGAATCGCCAACGGAGCTGCATTCAACAATCTGGGAAGAAACATCGCCATGTTGATCGGGCCCTTGGTCGGCGGCGTATTGTTCCACACGGCTGGACCCAAAGGAGCTTTTACAGCGATCGCAGCCCTGTATTTCCTAAGCGGCTGGGTTGCGCTCTACATCCGGTCTTCGGCTGTCAGCGACTCAAACAAAGAGAATAAGGCGCAGTCGTCCGTATTCCGCGACATGATCGCGGGACTGAGATACGTCAAAGGGGAGCAGGTGCTCTGGTGCACCTTGGTGCTGGCCCTGATAATGGAGTCTTCAGGATGGACCTTTCACACGACCATCCTGCCCATCTTCGCCCGGGACGAATTGGACACCGACTCTGTTGGGCTGGGTTGGTTGCTCTTCGCGTTCGGCATCGGAGCGGTTGCCGCTTCTTTGGGCTGGGCCATGTTCAGAAATCTGCGGCATGTAGGGAAGCTGATGATCGCTTCCGTGGTGGTGTGGCACGCAAGTATCATCGTTGTTTCAGCCACCCAGTCCTTCTACCTGTCCTTTGCGGTCTTGACGATAACCGGGGCCGGCTTCGCCTCCACTCAAGTTTTCATGCTTTCGGCGCTGCTGGGCGTCTCGCAGGCCGAGTACCGGGGGCGCGTTATGAGCCTGCGCTCCCTGGCGATCTATGCTTTTGCCTTGGGCAGCATGACTTCGGGGGCAATGGCTGGTCTTTGGAGCGCACCCAAGGCTGGATATATCGTTGGGACGATGGGCATCGTCCTGATTCTTATCCTGGCGGTATTGGCCCCCAAATTGCGGCGGTATTAGGAGCCAGGCGAGGGCGCGCTCCGATCTATGAAGAGTTAGTCCGAGACCTCGATGATCATCTCGATCTCGATGCAGGCGCCGTTGGGGAGTGAGCCCATACCCACTGCTGACCGGGCGTGGGCGCCGGCGTCGCCGTACAGTTCGCTGAGGAGGTCAGTGGCGCCGTTGGCAACCTGGGGCTGCTGACCAAAGTCGGGGAGGCAGTTGACCATACAGAGCAGCTTGGCCACCTGTTTCACCTTGTCCAGATCGCCGATCACGGCTTTGACATCGGCCAAGCAGGCAAGCATCGCTTGTTTGGCGCCCTCATAGCCCTTCTCAACATCGATCTCAGCGCCCAGTTTGCCCCTGAAATCCGCCCCCGGCGTGTGTCCGCCGACGAACAGAAGGTTCCCAACTTTGACGGCCCCAGCGCGGCCGGGAGGGGGTGTTCCGGCGGTGGGCAACTCCAGCCCCATGGCTTTGAGTTTGTTCTCTATCTCCATTCTTGCTCTCCCTTGGTTATGAGTTATTAGGTCAGCCCAAGCTGGGCCAGGACCGAATCTGGAGAATTATAGCCGAGGAAGGGCTATAAGGGGAAAACGCGTATGGTCCCGCCGGCGGGGCCATGTGGTAGGCTGTTCGATGCAATCCCACCAGGAGATGTAGCCATGATTATCGACACCCATACCCATGTGGTCAGCAGTGACAAAACCAAACACCCGCTTGACCCTGGCGCACGAGGCTGGTCAACCGAGGTCAGCAATGACGTTGAGGACCTGATCAAAGAGATGGACGCCACCGGTGTTGAATGCGCCACGCTGGTGCAGCCAAACGCCACCTATGGCCTGGATAATTCCTACCAGTGCGACAGCGCCAAGCTGTATGCTCCACGCACCGTGTCGGTGGGGATACTGGACCCGGCTGCGGACGATGCCGCGGACAAACTCTCTTACTGGACCAACGAGCACGGCATGATCGGTGTGCGCCTGCAGAGCCAAGCTGAGCCCGACGACTCACGCTGCGACGCCATATGGCAGCGGGCCGAAGAACTTGGTATCCCGATCTCGATAGGCGGAGGCGGCCAACCCGGAAAGGTCGACGCCATGCGGAACGTGGGCGCCCGCCATCCAAATGTCCTGTTTGCTCCCGACCATTTCGCCGGGTGGAGCGGCGCTGAGGACAAAGCAGCCATGACAGTTGCTTTGGAAGCCCTCGCCGAGCTCCCGAACGCCCACCTGAGAATCTCCAGCACCAGCCTTGGCCCCTATGCCGGGCTATCCGACCAGGAGAAAGACCTGTTCCGGCAGGTCATTGAAGCGTTCACGCCGCAGCGCGTTATGTGGGGGTCCAATTTCCCTTCCTCGCGAGAGGGAGGTTACATAGGGCAGGTGACACTGGGGCAGACCGCGCTGCCCTGGCTCTCTGACGAAGACCGGGAATGGATCATGGGCAAGTCTGCTCATAAATTGTGGCCGATGCTGAAGGCAGCGTAAGCTCGCTCCCATGTAACGCGAAAAAGAGTCAGCCCGGTTTCAGGACCGGGCTGACTCTTTTTCGTTGCGATGCAAACCGGCGATGTACGGACCGGTCTTATGGAGAGAAGCTCTCCGGCTAGTTACCGAAGATCTTCTTGATCCACCCAAACATTCCACCGCCACCGCCGCTGGAACCGCCTTCGGCGATACTCTTCAGATTGGCGACCGTTTGGTCCATTCCACTGCGGACCACGCCGGCGCGGACCTGTTCGTAGTTGTCGCGCAGACCGACCAGCATCTCATGCGTAATGTCGCCCCAGTCGACCTCGACTTCGTGAGTGACGTTTGTTCCACTGCCCTGGGGCTCCATGTTGAACCACCACTGTATCCGGCGGACCTGCTCCGGCAATGCGGGGTTCACGACGAAAGAGAAAGATTTTGGGGCGTCGAATGTGACCACGATGGAGTCGGCGGTCAGGTCCATGCCCGTGCCATCGGCCATCATGACGGTTTCTTCGGCCATGATGTGGGTGCCCAGACCCACAGGACCGGCCGGCTGCTGAGTGATCTTGTTGAGTTCGTTGCTGCCGGCCAACTGGGCATGCTTGGACGGGTCACTTACGATGTCAAAGATCTGTTGGGGTGTTGCGTTGATGGTAATTTCGGCGCTGTATGAAAAATCTGACATGGTTACTTCCTGTTTTTGGAATTACTGAGAGATTTCCCTTGTTTGCTGATCTCGGTGGTCTGGATGACGCATCGCCGCAGATCGGTGGCCACCCTACTTCCGGCCTCAGCCGATGTCGATATTGGCGGATAACCCCCTCTTTGTCCGCCGATCATCAAGATAGACACTGAATATTAGATGCATGTACTCCCTAGAAAGATTCATGAGAAAAATTCAGGGTCTGATAATCAGGGTTATAGGCCGCCGGCAACCAATGGCCGGCTTGGAATCTCGCGGCGTAACGCCGGAGCGACGTCGCTCTGGAATAACTCAAGCGTAGCGCGGTGCTCCGTTGGGGTCAGACCGGCGCCATCGGAATTCAAGGCTAGCACTTCGTGTCCCATCTGCTCGTGGTACCGGAGTACTTTGTCGATGATCTGTTGCGGGCTTCCGATCAGCGCGGAGCTCCGTTCTATGGCGTCTTCCAGCGTCTCGAACACAACGGGCAGACCCTGGCGGCGGAAGGCTTCCCTCCGGGCATCAAACACGGGGCGGTAGGATTTGATAGCATCCTGAGAGTCTTTGGCGCAGTAGTATCCCGCAGTCCCAGCCCCCACCAGACAGTCTTCGCGGGCGCGGCCATGATGTTCCCAACGTTCCCGGTAGTACCGGACCAGTTCGGCGTACGGTTGGATCGGATTTGTGACGTTGGCTGAGAACAGGGGGTCGCCCCATTTGGCCGCCAATTCAACCGACGCCTCACTGGTGGCGCTGCCATGCCAGATCCGGACCGGCTGCTGCAGTGGGCGGGGCCAGGTTTCGGCTTCATCCAATGACGGACGGAACTGGCCCGACCATGTCACTTTGTCTTCGCGCCAGAGGCGCCGGAACAGCTCATAGCTTTCACGGTTCCTCTCCCATTGGTCTTCCGTTGTTACGTGGAACAGCTCGGCCTGGGCCGTCCCGTTGCCCTTGCCGATCATGAGGTCAAGCCGGCCGCCACTCAGGTGGTCCAGAGTGGAGTAGTCTTCAAACGCCCGCACCGGGTCGAGGAGACTCAGGGTGGTCACTGTGGTGAACAGCCGGATGGTAGATGTTCGGGCTGCGATGTGGCTTAGGATGACGGGCGGAGAGGATGAGAGGAAAGGCCGCTCATGCCGCTCTCCCACTCCGTAGGCATCGAACCCCAATTCCTCCACCAGGGCTGCCGTGTCTACCACTGACTGCAAACGCTCGGTGGTGGATTGCTGGATCCCGGTCACCGGGTCCGGGGCATAAGGAATAAGGGTCATGGCCAGGAATTTCATGGAGCGCCTCCCTGGATCGTGTTGATGGTTTTTTGGATGACGATGTTAGTGGCCTGGTGCATCCGGTGAATCCTAGGCTATGTTTCCGGCATCATAAACGCAAGATTGGACAGCAGGCATTGCCGCCAGGGAATCCGTGATGCTCCACTGACGAGAATATCCGGACAGGTGCCTGATCTGCCTCGCATCCTCTTGATCGGAAATATCAAGAATCACAACATAGGATGGCGGGCAATCGGCGCCTGCAATTTCTGAACAGATGCCGCAAATTCCGTACCAATCAGAATACAGGAGAGACATCATGCCAGACTTTTCTTACAGCGCGGAAATAGTGATCAACGCTACTCCTCAGCAGATCTTTGACATCGTGAGCGACCCCTCAAAGCACGCTGCACTCGCAGGAAGCGAAGAGCTCAATAAGATCACCCAACAGCCGGCCGGCCCCGTTGGTCTGGGCACCCACATAATTGCCGAAGAGACCGTTAAGATGGCCGACGGCACTGGCATGGACCTGACCGCCGACTCCATCGTGGTCACCTTTGACGCCCCCAATTCATTCTCCTGGATCGTGAACCCGGCGCTGCCCGAGCAGGTCCGCCGGATGCAGTGGTGGTTCCGGATGTCTCCCGACGGCAGTGGCACGAAAGTGGTCCACGAAGTGGAAGTGGACTGGGGTAATATCACCCATGAGATGTTGATCGGCCTGCGGGACAACTACGAGCAGGTCCGCGCCGGCGTCGTCCGCAGCGGCATGGACAAGACCGTTCAGAACCTGAAGAGTATCGCCGAAGGTTAATCCTCGGATCGGCGCGAATCAAAAAGCCCCGTCCCGATCTATCGGGACAGGGCTTTTTCGTTGTCTGGGGAACGGGGCTGCTAACCGCTGACAGTTATCTGGTGGAGGTCGGTGGCGGCGCTGGTCGGGCCGGTGTAGTGTTTCTGGGCGTCGTCCAGCAGGGGTTGGGGGTTGGCGTGGTAATCAGAGTCCAGGTGGGTCAGCACCAGTTCGGCGACCCCCGCTTGGGCGGCGGCCCGTGCTGCTTCTCCCGCGGTTGAGTGGCCGTGGTGGGCGGCCGTCTCCTGCTCCTCATCTGTCCTAAACGCCTCGTGTATCAACAGGCGAGCGCCCTTGGACGCCTCAACCAATTCTGGGTTGTAGCGGGTATCTCCTGAGAAGACCACGGACATTCCGCCGGATTCCACCTTCCAGCCTACGGCGCCATTTATGTGGTCGGCTGGAAAACATGAGGCGACGGTGGTGGGCCCGAGGCTAACCTCTTGACCTGGTTTCACGACGTTCCAGCGCAAGACCTGACGTCCGTCGGAGTTTCTTGCTCCGTATTGGTCTACGACAGCAACGTTCAGGTGATTGGAGTTACACATCAACTGAGCCCACTCCAGCGATTCCTCCGTGAGGTACACATCCAGTGGCGGTGCATCCAGGCGGGCCAAAGCCCGAGAGAACTGCACGAAAATCAGGCCTGACATGTGGTCAGGGTGGTGGTGGGATAGCAGGACGGTGTCGAAATCTTCGACAGAAATCCCCAACTCAGCGCCATTGCGGGCAACGGAATTTCCAGAACTGGCATCAATAAGCAGCCGTGTGCCGTCGTCACAGTCGTAGACCATGGCGGTGTGGGCACGGTTGGTTGAGGTCCCGGACCCCGTGCCAAGGAAGCTGATCTTCATCTGGGGCATCTGGTTGTCTCCGAAAAGATTCGGGCGGGCAAGAAGCCGGCCCGGTTATTGGCGGTCTTGGGGGTGGGCCTGCTCCCTGAGCAGACTGAGGGATTTCAGCACCGGAGTGTCGGTGAAGCTGAACAGCACGGCGGGCTCGGTGGATGAAGCATTGATGTGCTCGTGGTAGGTCCAGCCGGGTACGCAGAACACGTCTTTTGGTTCCCATTCCATCTTTTGACCGTGGACCACGGAATGGCCCTGCCCCTGCACCACGTGGTAGATGGTCCCATTGGTGTGACGGTGGGCCTTGGTGCTCTCACCAGGCCGCAGCATCTGGACGTGGCAGGCGATGGTCGGCATCACCGGGCCGCCCGTGTTGGGGTTGGTGTACTCCATGATCACGCCGTCGAAGGGGCTGCCATCGACTTCGGGGGCCAACCGTTGCAGTGCTGCCCAGGTCTGTTCCCAGGGGTAGCGCATCAACGGTGAATAAGACTCTTTAGAGGTGTCTTCCCACGTGGGACGAAGCGTGCCTGCGCCATATTTTGCGGTGGACGAATCGATGGGCTCGGTAACCGGCTGCACATCCTCCGGATAAGGCTCGTAGAAGACAGCTTCCAAAAGGTGGACCAGGGGGATGTCCAGGCCGTCCAACCAGATTATGGGTTCGCCTGACTCGTTGCCGTGGTCGTGCCAGGTCCAGTTGGGCGTCAGGACCAGGTCTCCTGGATACATGGGGATTCGGTCGCCATTCACCGTGGTGTAGCCGCCGTCGCTGTTTATGATGAAGCGGAGGGCCGATGGCGTGTGCCGGTGGGCCCTGGCGGCCTCTCCCGGCATGACGATCTGCAGGCCCGAGAAGAGACTGTTTGTGGTGGCGATGCGGTCCTTGATGGTTGGGTTGAGAAGCATCAAGACCCGGCGTTCGGCGTCGGCGGTGCCGATCAATTCCCCGGCCCGAAGCGCCCTGGGTTCAAGGTCCTTCCAGCGCCAGATGTGGGGCGAGGCCTTGCTCGCCGGTTCACTGACAAGGGCTTCTTCCTGGACGTTCCATAGGGGCGCCAGATCAAACCCTTCCAGTTCCCGGTAATAACTTTCCAGAATCTCCGGGGTCACTGCGGCATTGGAGTTAGAAAGCATCGCCCTACTCCCTGAGACGGTTAGCGGCACTTACGGCACAATTCGCCAATACAATGGGATTGAAGAATCGTAATGACGGCCCGTAGCTATGTCAATGCCGATTTAGGCTAGGTTAAGATCAGCTTCCGCTGCGCGTGCTCTCCCATTCAGCCAGCCGGGCTTCAAGGGAGTGCTGCCGTAACGCCATGGTAAGGTCGCCCCGGGTCCTTTCCAGCACCCCGCGCATGGCGTCGGTATTGTGCCTGAGCCCGCTGGTCACACCCTCGGGGAAGTCGATGGTCACCAGCACGCTGTACATCTCGTCCATGATGTCCATGAATTCTTGGCAGCCGTCCACCGCGTCTCGCCGGAGGGCGTCCAGTATATAACGGCGCAGTTCGCCGATGACTTCAGCCATGCCGTTTATATAGGCCGCGGCGTCCACCTTCAAGGCATCTATAGAAGGGATGTCCGAGCCGGAGATGACCGCCAGGGTGACGTTGGCTTCGGTGAACTCTTTGCGTGCGTCGTTCATGAACCCGGCATTGAATATGGACGGGCTGCTCACCGCGATGTGGTCGGCCTCTCTGAGCCTGGCATCACCCTTGCCGATCAACTCGCGGGCGTCATCGAAGGCGCCCCGGTGCACGGCCCGGATGGCGTTGGCTGAGAAACGGATCACCTCTCTGGAGACTGAAAGAGCCTGCTCCCGGTCACGGTTCCGTTCCGTGAGTTCCTCTATCACGGAGGCGCCGATCGAAGATAGGTCTGCGCTGTATCGTGAAGGCATCAGATTCGTCCCCCGGCTTCTTCTATCACTTTCACCAGCTGGGCCGCGGCGGCTTCGGGTTCTGGGGCTGATGCCACGGCGGCGGTGAGACAGAGGGCGTCTGCGCCGGCTTCCACCACATCCGCAGCGTTATCTGCGTTGATACCGCCGATGGCCACCAGCGGAGTCTGGGCGTTATCCCTGGCGATACGCAATTGTTCGACCCCCCTGGGCGGGCGGCCCGTTCCCTTGCCGGTGGTGTTGGTCTGGTAGACGGCGCCAAAAGCCACATGGTCGGCCCCCATCTGCTCCGACTCGATCAGTTGATCGATGTCGCGATTGGACCGGCCGAGGACCTGGCCGGGTGCGAGCACCTGGCGTGCTTGGTCGACCGGAATATCGGTCTGGCCTACATGCACACCTGCCGAGCCGACGATGGCCGCGATATCGACATGGTCGTTGACGATCAAAGACGCGCCAGAGTCGGCGCAGAGTTTCTGAAGCTCGATCGCCAATGCCAGAGATTCGCCTTTGTCACGAAGCTTGTCCCGGAGTTGGAGCATCCGTGCTCCGCCGCGGATGGCTGCTCGCGCGATGGTCAGCGGTTCGCGTCCGCCGGTCACCCGAGGGTCGATTATCACGTACAGCCCACGTATCAAGTCGGCCTTTTCCTTGCGGATGATGGAGCCTAGCTGCACCGTGAGGTCGTCCAGTATTCGGCTGACCCCAGCCACCGTTTCCCAACCCAATGGGTTGGCCGAAGAAGACTCATCTAGGTGGGATAGAAGTTTTGAAGCCGAACCGACTAGTTCCAAAGCGAATTGGGCCGTGGCCGGTGGGCCGTCACTAGCCGTGTCCGCAGCGGGCAGTGAAGGGATCGCGTCCCGCAAACTCTGCAAGGCCGGAGCGGGTGATCGGGCCGGTGGAACGAACCTGGAAGCGGCCTCCAAACAGTGGAAGACCGCCTGGTAGCGGCTCTGGTCAGGACCGGGAATGGTCACAATTCCAAGCCTTTGGGCGTCTCCCCAGAACGGGCGGCATCGATGTTATCCCGCACGGATTGCGGCATTTCTTTGCCGAATTTCGTGTAGGCGTCTTCCACGCCGCGGCCGAGGTTGCGTGGGTCGTTGTAATAGCCCGGAGACCGGTGCTCACTGCCGGGAGCGAAATTCTCGTGGACCGATGAAACGGTCTTACCCATGGCGAAGGAAGACATCCGGCGTTCCATGTCCTTGCTCTGACAATGGGAGCAGACGGCCTCGATCTCGCTATTGATAGACCTTAGAAAGAACGACGATAGCTTGGCGCAGGCCTGGCAGCGGTATTCGTAGATAGGCATGGGTGATTTCCGTTAAGAGTTCTTGATGTCCTTGCGTTCGCGGTTGAAGTCGGACGTTGTCTGGCCGCCCATCTCCTTCTTAACCCGCCCCATGTAGTTGTCGACGCTTGCCGGGCTGCTTTCATTGACGTCGCTCATGGTCTCCCGGCTGGGCGCCCAATTGAGGCTGTCTCCCCAAGAGCCACGGAAAGAGAACTTGGAGATGAGTTTCTCCATGTTCACGCTTTGACAATGCTCGCAGGTGGGCTGTTGGTCACCCGTTGAAGTCCGGACAAGGACGGAAGTGACTTGTTGGCAGTCGCCGCAGCGGTATTCGTAAAGAGGCACGTGATCGGTCCGATGGGGTTGGTTTTAGTTGCGCCGGTATTCTGGGATACATTTTAGCATGGGGCGGTCTTGGGTCATTTTCATCGGATCGGTAAATGCTGTCACTGACGCTCACCAGGCGCGCTAAGCGGTATTGGCTAATGTATAATGCGGCCACCTGAGACGCCGGTTTTCTAGGCTGACGACGGCTTCAGACCCCCACTGTGCCGAGGTGCCGCCATGGCGGATGAACAAGCCCACACTCTTCCGATGTTCGGTGACGACCTGCCCGGAGAGCCTGCCGCTCCAGCTAAACCGGATGCGCCGGGACCGGAAGTTGGCAAAGAACGTGAGCCGTTGTTGATGATCATGGACGGCCATGCAATGGTCCACCGTTCTTTCCGGGCCATCTCCACCCAGAGACACCTGACGGTCAACGCCACGGGCGAGGACGTGACCGGCGTGTATGGTTTCGCCAACGTTTTCCTGCGGGCGCTCAACGAATGGAACCCTACCCACTGTGCCATCGCATTCGACGTGTCGGCCCCGACCTTCCGCCACAAGCAGTTCCCAGAGTACAAGGCCCAACGTGAGTCCACCCCGGAAGAATTGCGCCCCCAATTCGGCCGCGTGAAGCAGTTGATGGAAGCCTTCGGAGTGGCGGTCTATGAACTGGAGGGCTGGGAAGCGGACGACGTCATCGGAACCCTTTCAGCCCAGGCGGAGAAGATGGGGTTGGACTCGGTCATCCTCACCGGAGACCGGGACACCTTTCAGTTGATCTCTCCCAAGGTGAGGGTGGACCTCGCCTCAAGCATCCAAGACCGGCGCGTCTACGATGAAGCCGAGTTGATGGAACGCTACTCAGGACTCACCGCCGCGCAGCAGACCGATTTCAAAGCGCTGTTGGGCGACACTTCAGACAATATCCCCGGCGTGCCCAAGGTGGGCGAGAAAACGGCTATCGCCCTGCTCAACGATTATAAGAACCTGGAGGGGATCTACGAGCACATCGCAGAGGTAAGCCGGCCCAGCGTGAAGCAGTCGCTTGAGGAGTTCAAAGACCGGGCCTTTTCCAACCGGGAGCTGATGACCATCGACCGGGAGAGTCCGGTGGAATTGGACCTGGAAAAAGCCAAGTTCGGTGAGTTCGACCGGAACTCGGTGGTCCAGTTGATGACTGAACTGGAGTTCTTCACTGTTATACCCCGCATACCTGAGAAAGGCGCTCAGGCAGCGGCTGAGACAGCCGAAACGCCCATCCAGGCGCCGGGTGAGGGCGCGGATTACACCGTGGTCCAGACCAAAGAACAACTGGATAAGATGCTGAACACGTTGCACGAGGCCGGCAGCTTCTCATTCGATACCGAGACCACCGGTCTGGACGCCGTCCAGGCAGGGTTGGTGGGGCTAAGTTTCTCCACATCACCGTCTGTGGCCTGGTACGTTCCCGTGGGCCACCAAGAGGGCGATCAGCTCCCCCTGGAGGAAGTCCTGGCAGCGGTGCGTCCGCTGTTCGAGTCACCGGACATCAGCAAATGCGCCCACAACGCCAATTACGATATGACGATTCTGGCCAGCCACGGCATCGAATGTCAGGGCGTAGATTTCGACACCATGGTCGCCGCTCATCTATTGAGCCGTGGACAATTGGGGCTGAAGAACCTGGCTCTGGATGTGCTGGGCCAGGAGATGACTCCGATCACCGAGCTGATCGGCACCGGGCGCAAGCAGCTTTCTTTTGACCAGGTAGACATCGCCTGGGCCGCGCCTTACGCCGCCGCCGACGCAGATATGACAGGACGCCTGCGCCTGGCATTTGAGGAACCGGTTATCAGAGAGGGCATGAGTTCGCTGATGACCGACGTGGAGATGCCGCTGGTGCCGGTGTTGGTGACCATGCAGCGTCACGGCATCAAGCTGGACGCCGCGGCCCTGCGGGAGATGTCCGAGGACCTGCGAGAGCAGATGTTCCAGACGGAAGAAGAACTCTACAAGTCCATCGGCCACACCGTGAACATCAACTCGCCTCAGCAACTGAGCGACCTGCTCTTCAATGAGATCGGCCTGCCCAAGACCAAGCGGACCAAGACCGGGTATTCCACAGACGCCAATTCCCTTGAGGGGCTAAAAGGCCTCCACCCGGTGGTGGACCAGATACTGGATTACCGGCAGGTATCCAAGCTCAAGTCGACCTATGTGGACGCCCTGCCAGACATGGTGAATCCAACCACGGGCCGGGTCCACACCAGCTACAACCAGACCGGCTCGGCCACCGGCCGTATGTCCAGCAGCGACCCAAACTTGCAGAACATCCCCATCCGCACCGAGATGGGCCGTCAGGTGAGGAAGGCGTTCGTGGCCGACGGCGCGCCAGACTGGCTGTTGTTCTCGGCCGACTACTCCCAGATCGAGCTGCGGGTCCTGGCCCACATCTCCCAAGACCCGGGCCTACTGGAGGCCTTCCAGCGAGGCGAAGATATCCACTCATCCACGGCTTCTTTGATGTTTGAGGTGCCTCTGAACGACGTGGATGCAGAGCAGCGGCGTATCGCCAAGGTGCTCAATTTCGGGGTGATCTACGGTCTATCTCCCCACGGCATCTCCCAGCAGACGGGCTTCAGCCGGGAGGAAGGGGCGTCGTTCATCGAGAACTACTTCAACAAATACCCCGGTATCAACGACTACCTGGAACAGGTGAAGGTCAAGGCCAGGGCCGAGCAGTACGTCGAGACACTGCTGGGCCGCCGCCGCTACCTGCCAGACATCAATAGCTCCAACTTCAACGTGCGCGGCGGGGCCGAGCGGATGGCCATCAATATGCCCATCCAAGGCACGGCAGCCGACATCATGAAGCTGGCCATGATCCGGGTACAGAACCGTCTGGACGAAGAGGGCCTGGAGACCAAGATGCTGCTGCAGGTGCACGACGAGTTGGTCTTCGAGACACCCAAAGAAGAGATGGACGCCCTCAAAGACTTGGTCTTTGACGAGATGCCCGCCGCCATGGACCTGGACGTAACCCTCAAGGTGGACGCCAAGTGGGGCCCAACCTGGGGAGACATGGAGTAAGGCGGCGACCCCAACCGATATACAAACGGCAGTGGGAATGACCCATCGCCCACAGGAAAAACAACTAGATATGGAACTCTATCGCAGCTTTATATTTGTGCCGGGTAACCGGGAGAACATGCTGGAACGGGCAAAGTCGTTCAAGGCCGACGTGATCATGGTGGACCTGGAGGACTCGGTGCCTCCCGGTGAGAAAGTCACGGCCAGGGATATGGCCAAGGATTGGGTGCCTACCCTGCGCCGCGAGGGGCAGAGGGTGATGGTGCGGGTGAACTCTTTGGACACCGGACTGACACGCTCCGAGCTTGAAACCCTGGTGTCTCCTGACCTCTACGGAATCAGCCTGGGCAAAGTCGAGTCGGAGTGGAATATCCGGGACGTCGACCGCATGCTGCACGCCATCGAACCGGTGGCCGGCGTCGAGCCGGGTTCGACCAAGATCGTCGCCTGGGCCGAGACGGCCAGCGCATTGGTTGATGCCAGGGACATCGCGGTATCCTCATCCCGGGTGATCGCTCTGGCGTTCGGCGCCGAGGATTTCACCAACGATATGGGTATCGAGCGCTCTGATAATGGCGACGAGGTCCAGGTGCCCCGCTCCCTGGTCCCGGTGGCGGCCCGTGCGGCCAACGTGGCGTCTTTGGACTCGCCATTCGTTCTCTTCCAAGACCCCGATGCCCTGAGGGCTGATGCACAACGGGCCCGTCAGATGGGCTATACCGGGAAGCATGCTATCCATCCCGCCCAACTTGACATAATCAACGAAGTTTTCAGTCCCGCGCCCGAAGAGGTCGCCTACGCCCGCAAGATCATGGAGGCTTGGGACAAAGCCGAAGCCGAGGGCCGCGGTTCCCTGGCCATGGACGGCCGGATGGTGGATGTGCCGGTGGTGAAGCGGGCCCAGAACCTATTGGCCTTTGCCGACGCCATAGAAGCCCAGGGGCGTTAGGCGCAGATCGCCGTGAAAGACGATTTTCCACAGACGGACCGCATCGTCTTGGAAGGGATGCGGTTCTATGGCTTCCACGGCGTGAACCCGGAAGAGCGGGTGCTGGGCCAGGAGTACCTGGTCGACCTCGCCGTGACGATGGACCTTGCCAATGCCGGCGCTTCAGACCGTTTGGAAGACACTATCAGCTACGCCCACATCTACCGTGCCGTCAGAGATGTCATGGAGGGCGAGCCCCGCAACCTTCTGGAAGCAGCCGCCCAGTCCATCGCAGACCGGGTGCTTGGCGAGTTTCCGGTCGATTCCGTGTCAGTCCGTGTCAAGAAACCCCACCCACCCATCCGCGGGTCGGTGATCGAGAATGCTACCGTCGAGATAATGCGCCGCCGGGAGAACTGACATGAAAGTCCACGATTATCACCAGGGCAACCTGCAGCTCCAGGATAAGTTCGGCACACGGAAGACCGCAGATGTTCTAGCCTCGTGGGCGACTGATGCCTTGGGCGTAGATGAGCGCAAGATGATCGAATCTGCCAGTATGTTTTTCCTGGCGACCTGCGATGACCGGGGGCTGCCTACCTGTTCCTATAAGGGGGGTGAGGTGGGGTTCGTCCGGGTGGTGGATGACAGGACCATCGCCTTCCCCAATTACGACGGCAATGGCAAATACCAGTCCATGGGCAACGTGTTGCAGAATCCCAACGTGGGGATTCTATTCATCGACTTCGATGGCCAATTGCGCCTCCGGATTCAGGGCGAGGCGTCCATCGATGACAACGATCCGCTGTTGGCCGAGTACCACGAGGCCCAGTTTATCGTGCGCGTTCGTGTAACCGAGTCGTACCGGAACTGCCCGCGCTACATACACAAACACACCGTCGTTGAAACGTCGGACTATGTCCCCCAGTTGGGCCGTGAAACCCCTCAACCGGAATGGAAAAGCCACCCCGATCTACAGGGCTGATGAGCACAGCCGAATCTGTGACTATAGACTGCAGTAATGAGGAGTCGAGGGATGTCCGATAAAGTTCACGATTACCATGACGGCAACCGGTATTATCAAGACCGTTTTGACACCCGGCGTCTAGCCGACTACGTAGTCGAAAAAAGGTTGCAGACGGAGATTGACGATGTCGCCAAAGGGTTCATCGAACGTGCCGACATGTTCTTTCTGGCAACCTCTGATCATAGAGGGCTGCCCACCTGCTCATACAAAGGTGGCGACCCAGGGTTCGTCAAGGTGATCGATGAACAAACCCTGGCGTTTCCGAATTACGATGGCAATGGCAAGTACCAGTCCATGGGTAACTTGCTAAAGAATCCCAACGTCGGACTGTTGTTTATCGATTTCATCAACCCCGAACGTCTAAGGCTTCAGGGCATCGCCACGGCTCATGAGGATGATGAATTGCTGGTCCAATATCCAGAAGCCCAATTCATGGTCCGTGTGGAGGTGTCCGAGGTTTACGTCAATTGCCCCAGGTATGTCCACAAGTACCAGCTTGTAGAACGATCGGCGTTTGTTCCAAAGGAAGGTGTCGAAACTCCGGTGCCCGAGTGGAAGAAGCAGCCGGAGCGAAGGCCGCTATTGGCGGCAAATGACCCGGCACGGAAGATTCTTGAGGCGAACGACAGCGCTGACTGAAGCAGCTTTCGGCAATCATGGCCGTGATGGTATAAAAATTAACCCCGTCGTTCCGTAGAAGAACGGGGTTATTTGATCTCGAGGGCGGCCGACGGCCTACTCGGCGGCGGTGATGGTGATGTGGGACATGTAGGAGTTGGCGGTGGCGCCGTGCCAGTGGTTCTCGCCCTGTAGGACGTGGACCACGTCTCCAACGGCGATCTCCTGTTCATGACTTTCGTCGGCTACGATGCCGTTGCCTGCGGTAACCACCAGCATCTGGTCGCTCTTATGGGTGTGCCAGCCGGTGGTGCAGCCCTTCTCAAAGTTTACGATGCTGCTGTTGAATGTCTTGCTGGCGCCCTCGGGAAGCAGGTTCTGCCGGGTGCGCTTGACGTCGCCGCCTGTCCAGCCGGGGATGGGGGTGGCGGTGGCGATGGGTTCTACTTCAACCTCGGCGATTCTGATGACTCTCATGGGTCCCTCCATTAGTGGGTATAAATTTCAGACACGATAATACACTCCTATCGAATCTCACGAAACCACGCTGAGCAATGACCATGCTGTCTATTCAAGGCAATTCGCCTGCGGCGACGGTGCTTGTGATGAGCGTGGGGATTGTGTTAATCTGAGTGTCGTTCCACTAAACAAAAACGAGATACTCTGCTGTCCGGCAGCGAGACTGGGCGGCAGCAAATGAGACGAAAAGATGCGCTGTGAACTCTGCTTAAAGTCTGGGATGACGGGCAACAACGTCAGCCACTCCAACCGCCACACGAAGACCAAATTCTTCGCCAACGTTCATAAGCAGACCCTGGTGCGCGATGGCGAACCGGTCAAGGTCAAGATCTGCACCCGCTGCCTGCGCTCCCTGCACAAGTCCAAGAAGGTCCAAAAAGCTTTCGCCGCCCTCTAGGGTAATCACTACAGATAACCAAAAAGCCCCGTCCTTCCGAAGAAGGACGGGGCTTTTTTCGTGCTTAAAGCTGACGGCTGTCAGCCGACTGCTACTACCCCAAGATACAGCCGCGCATCCCTTTCATGGCGTCTGGGATGGACTGCTGGTCGTTGAAGATGGCGGAGCCGGCCACCAGGATAGTTGCTCCTGCTTTGACTGAGTCTTGAGCTGTCCTGTCGGCTTTGATACCGCCGTCTACCTCTATCTGGGCGTTGGAGCCTGTCTGGTCGATGAGGCCTTTGAGACGCCTGATCTTGTCCAGGCTCTGGGGAATGAAGGACTGGCCGGACGCGCCTGGGTTCACCGACATGATCATCACCATGTCCAGCAGTGGCAGCACATCTTCCACGGCGTTGATGGATGTTCCAGGATTGATGGCCACGCCGACCTGGTTGCCCATGGCTTTTACCCGGGAGACGGTGCGGTGCAGGTGGCCGCAGGCCTCGGCGTGGACCAGTATCTGATCGGACTCCACTTTGGCGAAGGTGGAAAGCAGGTTCTCCGGCTCTTGAATCATCAGGTGAATGTTCAAGGGCACGTCGGTGTTGGCCCGTATGGCGTCAACCACCACCTCTCCGAAGGAGATCGCGGGCACGAACGAACCGTCCATCACGTCCACATGGATCAGGTCGGCTCCGGCTTCAGTAACATCCCGCACCTGGCGGCCCAGGTCTGCGAAGTCGGCCGACAATACCGACGGAGCGATAAGCACTCTGGCCTCAGAAACCATCTGCGGCGGCCTCCAGTGTTTTCTTTGCTTCAGCTAAGGCAGTGGCCACCCGTCCCGGCGCGGTGCCGCCGGGGTTGTCCCGCGCCGCGGCGGACGACTCGGCGGTGATGTCATAGACGTCTTCTTGGAAGAGGTCTGACAACTTTTGGTACTCATTCAATGACACTTGTCTCAGGCTGATGTTCTCCTCATCACAGTACCTGGAAAGTGCTCTCATGATGCCGTGGGCCTCACGGAAAGGCATGCCCTTGTCCACCAGATAGTCGGCCAGGTCGGTTGCCAGCATCTGGCTTTCACCGGCTAAGCTCGTAACCCGTTCTTCGTTCAGTTTCATACCGGGCAGCATCGCCTGGAAGACATCCAGGGTCGTTGTGAGGGTGTCGGCGGCGTCGAAGAAGCCTTCCTTGTCCTCCTGCATGTCCCGGTTGTAGGTCAGGGGCAGACCCTTAAGCGTGGTCAATAGCCCAATAAGGTCGCCGTAGACCCGGCCGGTCTTGCCCCGGGCCAGCTCGGCGAAGTCGGGGTTCCGCTTCTGAGGCATGATGCTGCTGCCGGTGGTGAAGTCGTCGGCCAGCCGGATGAACCCGAATTCGCCGCTGGACCAGAGGATGAGTTCCTCGGACATCCGTGAGAAGTGCATCATGCAGACCGATGCCGCGGCCAGGAATTCGACCACGAAGTCCCGGTCGGACACCGCGTCCATGCTGTTGGCGCTGATCCGGCTGAAGCCCAGCTCCGCCGCTAGGAACTCCCGGTCGGTCTGGTAGGCCACTCCGGCCAACGCCCCGCTGCCCAGAGGCATGACGTCGGTGCGGTGATGGCAGTCTTGGAGCCGGCCGATATCCCTCTGGAACATCTCGAAATAGGCCAGCATATGGTGGGCGAACAAGACCGGCTGCGCCCGCTGCAGATGGGTGTAGCCGGGCATCACCACGTTCTGATGGCTTTCGGCTAGACCAAGCAGCGCGCTTTGCACGCCCCTCAACCCGCGCACCAGGTCAAAGATGGTCTCTTTGGTGTAAAGCCGGAGGTCCACTGCCACCTGGTCGTTCCTAGACCGGGCCGTGTGCAGCCTGCCAGCCGCCGCGCCGATCAATTGGTGGAGGCGGCTCTCGATGTTCATGTGGATGTCTTCCAGGGCCGGGTCCCAGGGAAATTTTTCTTCCCTGATCTCTTTCTCTATCGCGGTCAGACCCTGGATTATCTGGGCGGCGTCGTCCTGGGAGATGATGCCCTGCTTGGCCAACATCTTGGCGTGCGCCGTCGACCCGGCGATGTCCTGCTTATACAGGCGCCGGTCATAATCGATGGAAACGGTATATCTGCTGAAATCAGCCATGCTATAGAAACTATAAACCTGTGCGGGTCGGGGCTCAAGGCAGCCACGTTGGATTTTAGAGAGGCAATGAAACGAAAAGCGTCCCGACCAGTCGGGACGCTTGGGCTGCGGCGGTTGGCCAAGTTCGCGAAAGCGGTCTAGTCGTCGGCTCCGACGGGGACTTGCGCGCCCTGGAACGGGCCTTCGGTGGCTTCGAACGACTGGGAGAAATCTAGGATCTCCTGGTCGGTCTGGGTCTCAAGGTCTATGGCCCTGCTGAAGCCCTGCTTCACGACGAATCCGGTCTTGTAATAGACCTCGCCCACGTTATTCTCCGGGTCGTGGAAGTAGATGCTGCAGGAGATGCCGTGGGTGACTGTGCGGAGAATCTCTATCCCCTCGGCCTTGAAGCGGCGGTCCAGTTCGCGGAGCGCGGGCATATCCGGCACGATGTAGGATATCTGGCCCACATTTTCGGTGGCGTAGCGGGCGCCTTCGGGATGGTCTGCGCCACGGGCCTGGCCTAGCGCCAATTCATGGTGCTCGTTCTCGGGGTCAGCGCTCAGGAAGCAGATGCCCCGTTCGAGATTCTCGTCGGTGACGGTCAGTCCCATTACCCGGGTGTAGAAGTCGCGCACCTTCATGAGATCGTCACAAATGATGCCCACGTGTCCAAGGTTCTTGATCAGAGACATGTTCTTTCCTCCTTTCTGCTAGGGCTGCTATTCCCGGCACGCCCCGCCTGCCGGTTATCGCCGGTCTTTACCCTGGGTCGGCCCCTTCAGAGGCGTCATCGACCTCAAAATGGAAGGACTTGTCATTACGCCAGCGGTCGGTATCCTCAAGGCCCCAGTACTCCGTTGACGGATTGTAGCGTCCGAAGCGGAACAGGTCGTCGCCCTTGGCGATGAGAGGGTCCATCCAGCGGAAATTTCTGATGAAGAACCGGGTAACTCCGTGGATCCAGTGGTCTCCCTTGTTGTAGGGACAGGTCCGTATACACATGCCGCAGTTGGTGCCCACGCGGCTTTGATATTCACGGCATTTCTTGTGGTCCAACATCCACTGAAGCGGCCCCATGTTGTGGTTGGTGTTGTTGGACTGCTGGTAGCTCCGGCCTCCCAGAGGGATGGCCTGGATGGCGCAGTTCCGGGCGCACTTCTTGCAGGCGTTGCAGAACTCGGTGACCCCAAAGTCTTTGGGCTTGCCCACTTCCATGGGCAGGTCGGTGATCACCTTGGCGATGCGGCAGCGCGGACCGTATTTCTGGGTGATCAGCTTGGCGTTTCGACCCAGTTGACCCAATCCGGCTTCGATCCCCAAGGGGATGTTGAGGGCGGTGCAGTTGGAGCTTGGAATGGCGTTGTATCCCAGAGCTCTGATGAACTCGGCAAGCTGCACGGTCGTGTAGGAAATCTTGGAATACGTCATGCCCGTGCTTGCCTGCTGGAGCAGGGTCGGCGCCGCGGCGATCCCGCCCTCGTCCATCTCGAAGATCATGACCACTGCATATTGCATCGTCTCGGGAATCACCAGGGTGCGGTCTTCGAGTCGTTGAGGTTTGTCGTACTGTTCGTAACCCGGCTCATCAGAGAACACTATGGGATGGTCCTCGTTGGTCTCTTCATCCCAATAGTGGGAATAGACCCAACGGCGGTCCAGACGGGCGAACCCGACTATATCCGCCCCGTAAAGCTTGGCCACCTTAGTGAGTATCTCTGAGGCTAGTTTCGTGGTTCCCTGCCAGGGGTCTTTGGGTTGGGCGGAGCGCATGGGAGACCAGGAATTTCCCTTCACGTTGGGCATGTTGATCGAGAAACCTGTGTTGGCCAGGTTCGCGTTCGAACCCACTTGGTAGGCGTAATCGATGTAGGTGTAGCCCGGTTTCTCCTCTTCCAACAGCTTTTTGAGGCTGGCTTGAGACCGCTCATCCTGGGCTGCGGCGTCGGGGTCCCAGAACCGTTGCCGGGTCATATTGAACTTCTGATTGAAGCGCTCGAAAGAGCCCAACACCTCATACATCTCGGCTGCGGTCTTGGCGCCTTTGGGAACGCCCTTTACGTATTCTTTTTTGATCGGCGCGCCACCCTCCGGTACTCCGTCTTCCGAAGGGGCGGCCCCGTTGGTGTTCCCGCGGGGTTTTCTGCGCAGACTTATCATGCTAAATCTCTTGAGTTGATAACTGAAGCAGCTTCGTATTCCATGTAGTACATATAGTTTTATGCCTGTTTGTGCCTGTGAAGATACGGCGAACTATAAGACGGCATCCCTGGTGCGTCAACCGGTGCGGGTTGCCGGACAGGTCCCGTATCAACCACGGAGGCGCAGAGGGCCGTCTATGCTAGAATTTTCGCAAACGAGCACGGCTCAGTCTCTATCGCCCATGTTGAGGTGCCAAAATGGCCGGACTGAATAACGAGAAATGCGAAGCTTGCCGCCGGGATTCGCCCAGCGTTACCGATGAAGAGGTGGCCCAACTGAAACCGGAGGTCCCCGACTGGGAACTGACCCAAGAGAACGGGATTCCCAAGCTGGACCGGGTCTTCACGTTCAAGAACTTTCAGGTGGCCATGGACTTCACCAATCAGTTGGGTGCATTGGCCGAGGACCAAGGACACCACCCCCGGCTGATAACGGAGTGGGGCCGTGTGCAGGTGACCTGGTGGACCCATAAGATTCGGAACCTGCATCGTAATGACTTCGTCATGGCGGCCAAGTCTGACGCCATATTCTCGAACTTTGAAGACCCTGGGCAGGAGTAACCATGCGAGTCACTTACCGGCTTGCCACCAATAACCTGGCCTCAGTGGCCGCGGAAGCCGCCTGGGCAGAGAACATGGGCTATGACTCCATGTCCAGCAACGAGACGGCCCACGACTCGTTCCTGCCGTTGGCCTTGGCCGCCACGTCAACAACGCGCGCCATACTGGAGACCAGGGTTGCCATCGCCTTCCCCCGCTCTCCGATGATCACCGCCTATCTGGCCAGGGACCTGCAAGAACTGTCCAAAGGCCGGTTCCGGCTCGGCCTGGGCACTCAGGTGAAAGGGCATATCCAGCGCCGTTTCTCAACGGACTGGGAGGCCCCGGGCCCGCGATTGCGGGAGTACGTGCAGTCGCTAAAAGCCATCTGGAACACCTGGCAGTCCGGCGAGAAATTGGAATACCACGGCGAGAGCTATAACTTCTCGCTGATGACCCCCTTCTTCGACCCTGGCCCCAGCGAATATCCATTCCCGGAAGTGTTTACCGCCGCGGTGAACGGCTACAACTGCCAGGTGGCCGGTGAGGTCTCAGACGGGTTGATGCTGCACAGCCTGACTTCGCCCGATTACGTGCGGAAGGTGGTGCGGCCCGGTGTGGAGAAGGGCGCCCAGAAGGCCGGCAGAGACGGTGGCGCGATCAAGGTCACGGGTGGTGGGTTCATCATCACCGGACCGGACCGCTCTAGCATTCGCGCGATGCAGGCCGACGTGCGGAAGCGCATCGCGTTCTACTCCTCAACCAGAAGCTATTTCCCCGTGTTGGAGGCCCATGGCTTTGAGGAGATAGGCCAACAGCTCCACGAGATGTCACTGAAAGGACAGTGGGCCGAGATGGGCGAGTTGGTCAGCGATGAGATGTTGGACGCTTTCGCCGTCTCGGGTGAGTACGATGAGATCGCCGACAAGTTTGTGGAGCGTTACGGAGGCTTGTTGGACGAGGTGAGCTTCACCCTCGTCTGCGAGAAACAACCTGAAGAAGGCCAGATGAGGAAGATGGTCCGCCGGCTCCAGGAGTTGAGCTAGGCAACTCAGAGAGATCATCCATAGGGTAGGAACAGGTTTACTGGAACTTGGGCAGCACGTCTGAGCCGAAGAGGTCCAAGGCCCGCATGACCTCGTCGTGGGTCGTGTCACCGGCCTGAATCATGATCAGAAGCTGGTCAACGCCCAAGTTAGCCCAACGTTCGACGGCGCGGCAAACCGAGTCTGTGTCACCTCCAAGCACAAGGCCGTCTTGGATCAACTCGTCGTTTGACCTCTTCAAAACAGCTTGGCGTACACCGGGCCTGAGCACGGATGCCTGTTGGTTCTCGTAATATTCGCCCGTGTGTGTACCGAACCTGACTTTCTGTAGCTCAGAATCGTTGTCACCGGCATACCAACGGGCCGCGGCGCAGGCCCTATCTCGTCCCACGGTGAAATCTTTGTCGATGTTGCCGACTATGAATGTCGCGATCTGGTGGTTGGCATATCCGCCAACCGGCGTGCAGTCTCTTTCAGCCTCCCGGTAGGCTTTTATAGAGGGTTCGATCTCGTCCGGTTCTGTGCCGTTGAAACCCAGGATTCCCATCCCCTTTCGAGCGGCTTCGGCGTACGTTGCGGGCTGGCTTCCAGCGACCCAAAGCGGCGGATGGGGAGTCTGGATGGGCTTGGGGACCAGGTGCCGCTCCAGCAGGTCGGGATACCACTTACCCTGCCAACCCGGAAATGGGTCGTTGAGAAACATCGAACAGATCACTTCCAGCGACTCGTTCCACAGTTCCTTAGACTCTTCAGACGTTACGCCGAAGGCCTCCACGTGATAGGGAGAGGCGCCTCTACCGGTGCCGAATTCCACCCTTCCGTCTGAGAGCTGGTCGAGGGTTGATACGTACTCCACCACCCGGTAGGGATGATTGCAGGGGAGTACCACGACCGCCAACCCTAACCTGATGCTAGTGGTGCGCTGGGCTAAGGCCGCCAGGAAAAGCTCTGGAGACGAACTGTGACCGATCTCCGGATAAAAATGGTGTTCGGTCTGCCAGTAATTATCAAAGCCGACCGATTCTGCGTGAACCGCCTGCTCCATCGCCTCTTTATAGAGGAGTATCTCACCGTTCTCCCGCCAAGGTTTCGGCATTTGAAGCTGGCTGAAATATCCGAATCTCATGAATCACACCTTGGCGGCACGGATGGAGATGTTGGGTGGACCCGGGTATTATCAGCCATGAAACCGGCGACTGGCAATCCACGCTCGAAACCGGAGAAGCCCGTTGATCGGAAGTTCCTCGGGAACACGGACAGACAGCAGCTCGTTGAAAACCGCTGTAAGCCATTGCATCATAGCTAGTGCAGAAATCGGCTGATGGCGGAACGTGCGGATGGTGGAGTTGGCGGAGGCTTCCGGCCCCTTCAAGCGGGGAAACGAGACCGGGCTGACCTACGACCTGAAGATGGCTGCCTGGGAGTGGCTGTACCGCGAAGCCGGTTGCCGGGTTATTGGCCTGGAGGTCAAGCTTGAGGGGCCCGGCGGACGCATCGTAGACCTGGCGGCCGTAGGACCGAAGAACACTTTCTACATCGTCGAGGTTAAGTCCAGCAAATCGGATTTCTCTAGAGACGACCACACCGCCGGGGATTTCTCTGAGTTGCAGGGCCGGGAGAGCACCGTCGCCGGCCGCACCGAGCTGGCTAAAGAGACGCTGCGTCAGGCCGTGGATTATGCCATGGGGACCAGCCCAGACACCTGGCGGGAGGTGCCGGCTTTCAAGCAGGCGCTGGCCGACTACCGCCGCGTGGCCGGCAAAGAAGAGGCGTTCCGCAATCGGATCGCCACCTTCAGCACAAAGTTCCATGATCCGAAATTCATGGGCATAGCCGACTACCACTACCTGATCGCTCCCAAGGGTGTGGTTACCCGAAACAGCCTGCCGCCTCAATGGGGCTTGCTGGACGACAGTTCCGCCGTTTCGTTTCCGGCGCCTCCAAAAGAAGTGCGGAAGAATACGGGAATCGTTTCTAACTTCATACGGGCGATAGCCAGAAGTAACACCACATCTATGATGCGGTCTCAGGGAGTGTCATTCGCCAGGGGTGAAGCAGGGCTCGTCAGATAGGAAAACCCGTTGGCGCCACAGGAGAAAATATCTACCTATGGCAGATCCCATGTGCTGACTATTCCGCCTTCCGCCGCGACATTCAACTGCACATTCGCAACCAAAGTTTCGTCGTCAACGGTGGAAGCCGTGTTCAAGAAAACGTCTCTCACTGCGACCATAGCCGTTGGCCAGGTGTATTTGTCGTCCGGGAAAGCTCCATCATCGAATTCCGTTATAACGTCACTCCAATAATTCCCCCTGGAGATATTCGCTTTGGACGTGAATTTTAGGGATTTCGAAGTACCAGAGGATACAGATAGGCCGGAATCGAATTCCCAGACTACTTCCCAGCGGCCTGTGTTGCTCTCGTAATTCGGTGGTTCCGGCGTAGTGGTAACGTCGCCGGAAAAGTCCATGTCAGTGTAGACGAACCCGGAGGGTAACAGATCGGCTATCTCTTTGATCTCAAGATCATCCTCACCGATATTGTCTAGCTTGATCTCGAAGCCGATGTCGAATTCATAGGTATAGGGTACGGAACTGGTGTCCGTAGAAACCAAGGTGGCAGAGGTCCATGTCTTGGTCACCGTCATCGCTTCGTCCGGACAAAGACCGGGAGTGGCGCCGATCTGAACGATCGCTGTCTGACCAGAGCGATTCATGTCTTCATCCGGATCCGCTTTAACCTCACTGCAGTACGTTCCGAGCGTGACGCTAGTTACGACGGTGTACGTCAACGTGACCTCCTCACCCGCAGAGATAAAGCCGTCGAAGAATCCCAGGTCCCAGGTGATATTACGGTCGCCGTCACCGCTGCAAAAATGCCCATGGGACCGGTGGTCCGGAGTGATGTCCTTGGGTGCCTTGCCCGACAGGGTTAATTGGTCCGCAGAGGCGTTGCAATCGTAAGTGAAGTCTTCATTTAGGAATGGGGTGGATGACCGAATCGTCTCGGCCCTGGTGGACGTGCGTCGATCTATGACGCGAGTTATTCCGGAGATTGCGGTGGCATCTCAAAACCCCGAGCTGGTAGGTCCGGGGCTGGCCGCCGATTCCAGACACATAGACGAAACGCTTCGATCGATCTTGGATGGGCAGTTGGGCACTGTAAACACATCCCTCCAGCAAGAACTTGTTGACCCTGTGAGGGGACTGACCACGCTATGGGCCGAATCGTCAGAAAACATTTGGGCCATGATCCCGCTGACAGCCGACCTGGTAGAGGGAACAGAAGCTGCCAAGGTTGTCGCGCAGAGTGGTGAGTCTCTGCTGCGGGAGATCGACACGGCTGTGGCTCTATTCGATGAAGAATCCCGTGACAAGATCAACCAGGCCCAGTGGTTCCTGTTGGCTGTGACGGGTGTGTTCCTCTACATCTGTGCGCTAGCTATGTGGGTCACCTGGCGGACGATTCGACCGCTTGAGAGATTGACCCGCGCCACGTCAACCATCGCCGAAGGTGATCTATCGGCCAGGGTCGAGGTTGGTTCTAGAGACGAGATTGGCATACTGGCAGCCTCGTTCAACCGCATGAGCGAGGACCTGCAAAGAAGAGATATCGAGCTGGCCGCGGTCAACGATGAATTGGAAGCGTTCAACTACTCCGTCTCCCATGACCTGCGTGCACCGCTCCGGACCATTGATGGATTCAGTCAGGCCCTGCTGGAAGACTACGAGGACCAGCTTGACGACGAAGGAAAGGATTATCTGGGGCGCACCCGTGCCGCCAGCCAGCGGATGGGCATCCTTATCGACGACCTTCTGAATCTGTCCCGAGTGACCCGCGGAGAACTACGGCACGAAGAGGTTAACCTCACCGCCATCGCGCTGCAGGTGAAACAAGAGCTTGAGGAAGGGAACCCAGGGCGCAAAGTTACCTTTGAGATAGCTGACGGAGCCGTTACAATGGGAGACCCGAACCTGTTGCGCGCAGTCTTGGACAATCTCATTGGAAATGCCTGGAAATTCACCGGAAACCATGAGACTGCAACAATCCAGTTCGGTGTTGCCGATGACAATGGCAGGCCGGCATTTTTCGTGAAAGACGACGGCGCCGGATTCGACATGGAATATGCGGAGAACCTCTTTGGAGCCTTTCAAAGGCTTCACGGTATGACGGAGTTCTCCGGCACCGGCATCGGCCTGGCTACAGTCCAGCGCATAATCCACCGTCATGGTGGGCGTGTCTGGGCCGAGGGCGAGGTTGAGAAGGGTGCTACATTCTATTTCACCGTGGGGTGAGCTCGTAATCACACCTTTTGGTTACGATTTGGAGGCTTAGCATAATGGCCAATGACATTATCATGTTGGTGGAAGACAACCCCGACGACGAGGCGCTGACCATCCGCGCCTTGCAGCGCAACAACATCTCCAATGAGGTGTTTGTGGCCCGTGATGGGGTGGAGGCGATGGACTATGTTTTCGCCAAGGGCACCCATGCGGACCGCGACGCAGATGATCTGCCCCGTTTGGTCTTGTTGGACCTAAAACTTCCCAAAGCCGATGGGCTGGAGGTTTTGAAACAGATCCGGGCTAACGAACGTACTAAACGGTTACCGGTAGTTGTGCTGACATCGTCCAAGGAAGATCAAGACCTAGTTGATTCCTACAATCTGGGCGTGAACAGCTACATCCGGAAACCGGTGGACTTTACTCTATTCACAGAGGCGGTCCGGCAGGTGGGCCTTTACTGGCTTGTCTTGAACGAACCACCTCCAAGGTAAGAAGGGGGACGCATGAGCACTCCGTTGCGGGTTCTCATCGTTGAGGACCAAGAAGACGACGCAGCGCTGATGCTGCGGGAATTGCGCCGTGCGCAGTTCGAACCGGAATATGAACGGGTCGAGACTGAAGACGAGTTAACCTCCGCATTGGGACAAGGCGGTTGGGATATCGTCCTTTCCGATCATGGGCTGCCCAGGTTCAACTCGCTTCAGGCATTGAACATGGTCCATGAGTCGGGACTGGACGTCCCGTTCATCATCGTCTCCGGCAGCATCGGTGAAGACCTGGCCGTGGCGGCGATGAAGTCGGGCGCCCACGACTACATCATGAAGAATAACTTGGCCAGACTGGGACCAGCGGTCGAGAGAGAACTGAGGGAAGCTGAAACCAGGCGGGCCCGGCGGGCAGCGGAAGAGGAGAGGCAAGGCCTGATCCAGGAGCTGGAGCAGGCCTACACTCAACTGGAGCGCCGGGTGCGGCAGATCACGGCGAGCATCATGTTTACCGATCTGCAGGATTCAACCCAGATGCTCACCCGTTTGGGAGACGAGGAAAACCAGACCCTGCTGGCGTCTCATAGCCGCATCATCCGCGAGAAGTTGGAGGAGCACGGCGGCTTAGAGGTAAAGACGATCGGCGACGGATTCATGATCGCTTTCTACAGCGCCCGCAAGGCCGTTACCTGCGCGGTTGATATCCAGAAAGAGCTCCAGGAATTCAACCTACAGAACCCGGACCGGCAGCTAAAGGTCCGGATCGGTCTCAACCTGGGGGAAGTCATCAAAGAGGACGAAGACTACTTCGGCTCCGCGGTGGTCATGGCCGCCAGGATAATGGACGAGTCCACGGGTGGCCAGATACTGGTTTCCGACCTTCTGCGGCAAGTGGCCGAAGAACCGTCTCACTCCGAGCACCAGTACTCCGATTTCGGACGCCACACACTGAAAGGGTTCGACTACGAAGAGCAGATCTTTGAGGTGTTGTGGGAGCCCAGCGCGGCGTAAAGGCATCCGATGTTGTGAATGAAGAAGCCCCGGCGATCAGTGCCGGGGCTTTTTCGTTGGGCGACACATTGGATGAGCTTTCGCCGCCTATCTGTGGAATAGCTGCCACTCCAGTGAGCCCAGATCGAAGGTGATGCGGCGGAAGCCTTCGGCGTATTCCAGACCCGACGCCTCTTTGTGACGGCCGGAATTTCTGGTGACCCTTTCCAGCCGTACTTCCCTGTCTGACGACATCTGGCTGGCGTGGGCGCCGAGGGAGTCGACCTTTACGTCCAGATAGTCACTGATGTCGACAAAAACATCAGGGTCTTCCCCGCCCCAGAGAAAGGCCTGCTCGACGCGGTGGGGTTCCAGTCCCTCTTCCGTGATCTGTTCGGGAAAGTGCTGATAACTCCAGGCGTAGGTAAAAGCGGCGTCGATGGCGGCCTGGCCGCTCTTGCGGTGGTCACGGTGGGTGTGGGTGGTGCTGCGGTAGGGGTCTACGGCCAGGATCATGTCCGGTTTGAACCGGCGTATCTCCCGCGTCACCTGGCTGCGGAACAACTCTGTGTCCTCCAGCCCGCCGTCGGGATGGGCCAGGAAAACCACGTCAGTGACGCCAACGATGTCCGATGCGTTGTTTTGTTCGATCACCCTGGTGGCGGCGAGACGCTCTGAAGTCATCTCCCGGTCTCCGGTTCCCTTGTTGCCGTTGGTGCACATGACCACCGAGGCCACGGTGCCAAATTCCTTAACCCACTTGGCCAGTGCCCCGCCGCATCCGCCTTCGCAGTCGTCGGGATGGGGGGTGATCGCCATGGCCCGCTTTGGGGCAGTTGTAAGTATCTCCATCCAGTCCTTGGTGTTCTCCTCACAGGGAATGGTCCGCAAGCCATTATACGGAATCCGCTACCAAAGATGTGGAAATAGCCCTCAGGTCCTGAAGAGAACTTCAGCGCCAACCAAACCCATGGAAACGCAGTTGTACTGCTTAGCCGCTGGGGAGGGTTTTTGAGAGGCCCAAAGGAGTTGCGGCGTAGCGGCCTGAGCGGCCGGGGATGCGTTCCAGCCAGCCGAACTTTGAGCGGGCTGCGTTGCGGAGGGTCTGGGTGAAGTTGCCGGGCCTGCGCCAACCGGCGGCATCGAAGAGCCAGCCCAGGTCATCTGCATTTACGCCGTCGACGCCGAAATGGCGTCTGGCGCCCTCCGCGGCCACCACCACCCGGCGCATGTCGCCCAGGGGGTTGGCGTCCTGGCAGAAGGATTCAAATGCTGCCCGTCCGCTGGCGGAGAGAAACTCAGAGGGTATCGACCCAGTGTTGCCGGCGTCGGCCCTAGCGGTCTCCCTGGGTGCAGGGGGGGCCGGCTGTGCTTCGGGTTCTGCGGGCTGAGGCGTTGGAGCGGGAACCGGTTCGGTCATCGTTGCCGTGGACAGTGCAGTTGCTGCAACGCTGGTACCTTTTTCCGTTGCCACATTGGCCACTTCAGACGCGCCCGGCTGCATCAGGTCCCGGGGCAGGTCACGCAGCGCCATACCCACGATCTCGTGTAGTACTTCCGACTCTTCCGACTCGAAGGTTATCTGTGCATTATTGGGCAGGGATATAGATACTTTGACCATGTTTACACTTAGTCCGCTAGTACAGGGATACCCATTACATTCTATGGGTACCCATCGTAACCCACGGTTTGTGCAAAGGCAAACACTGCACTAAGTATAAGTGTAAAACAGGGAATTGGCTGCGCCTAAGTCAGGCGTACCGGGGAATAGTTGATTGGAAGGGCTAGATGGTCTGTTTCAACCGGATGGCCAGCGACCGGGTCATGCCGGGGACCGACGCCAGGTCGTCCACCGGCGCGTCTTTGATACCCTTTAGCGTACCGAACCGGCGCATCAACATCCGCTTGCGTTTCGGGCCGATTCCAGTGACGTTGTCGATGGGAGATTTCAGGCTGCTCTTGCTGCGCAGATTCCGGTGGTAGGTGATGGCGAAGCGGTGCGCTTCGTCGCGGATACGCTGCACCAGATAGAGGGCCTGGGAGTCCCTGGGTAAGATGATGGGTTCCGGCGTATGGGGGACGAACAGTTCCTCGTTCTCCTTGGCCAAAGACGCCAAGGGGATGTCGTCCAACCCCAATTCCAAGAACACTTCCAAGGCCGCAGAGAGCTGCCCTTTGCCGCCGTCGATCAGAACCAGGTCGGGTATGACTCCGAAACTGTCCACGCCGGGGCCCTCGCCCTCGCCGCGTTGTTCGGCGGCCCGCGCCGCGGCCAGGCGCTTGAACCGCCGGCGCAGCACCTCGCGCATGCTTTCGAAGTCGTCCACTCCGTCGACCGTCTTCATCTTGAACCGGCGGTAGTGGGCCGGCTTGGGTTTGCCGTCCTCGAACACCACCATGCTGGCAACGGTATTGCTGCCCTGGATGTGAGAGATGTCGTAGCACTCCATGCGGCGGAGCGGCAGGGGCAGGCTTAATTCCTCTTCCAGGTCGGTTGTCGCCTGCTGAATGATGTCTGTGTTGCCCATCCAGGTGATGCGGTGCTGGGCCAAACCTTGGCGGGCGTTATCGGCCACCGTCTGGACCAACTGCTTGTGGATGCCGCGCTGGGGGCAGACGAGCCGCACCGCGCCGTCTCGGACCTGACGCAGCCATTCGGTGATCGCCTCTTCGTCCTCGGGCATGTGCTGGACGACGATCCTTGGCGGCACCACCAAGGCCGCGGTCTGGTAGAACTGCTTGATGAACTGGCCCAACACCAGTTCTTCGGCGTCGTCCTGGGTGCCTTCCATGAAGAAGTGGTCGCGGCCGATCAGCTTGCCCTTGCGGATGAAGAACACTTCGACCCAGGTCTCATTGCTGCCCTGGGCAAGGGCGATGACATCCATGTCGCTGATGGGGTTGGAATCCACCTTGATGCGTTGTTCCTCGGCCACCTTCTCAACGGCCTTCATTCGGTCGCGGAGGACCGCGGCCCGTTCGAACTGCAGGTCCTCAGCCGCCTGGTCCATGTTCTCTTTGAGGTCCTGAGTCACAGCCCCGGTCTCGCCGTCCATGAACATCACAACCTGGCCTATGACCTTAGCGTAGTCATCTTTGGAGGCGTACCCGGTACAGGGCGCCACGCAGCGGTTGATGTAGTACTCCAAGCAGGGACGGGCGTCTTTGCCGGTGATGTTCTTGGTGCAGGAACGGTATGGGAACAGCCGCTTGACCAGGTCCATGGTCTTGCGAACTGTGCCTGAGGTGGCGAAGGGGCCGAAATAGCGCGCGCCGTCCTTGGCGACCCGGCGGGTGATGTAGACCCGGGGGAACTCTTCGTTCAGGTCTATCTTCAGATATGGGTAGGTCTTATCGTCTTTCAGCCGGGCGTTATAGCGGGGCTTGTACCGCTTGATCAGCGTGTTTTCTAGGATCAGCGCTTCGGCGGGCGAGTCGGTGACGATGTACTCGAAATCGTGGAGGTGCCCCAACATGCGCCGGATCTTGTTGGGCAGGTTGGTGGGCGAGCCGAAGTACTGCTTGAGACGGTTGCGGAGAATAGCGGCTTTGCCAACATACAGCACGGTTCCCCGCGGGTCCTTCATCAAGTAGACGCCAGGACTCTCAGGGGTTGCCAGCAAGCGCTGTTCGACCAGCGGAAGAGGCATGCTCTTAGAGGACTATTCCCAGGACTACCAGGGCTACAAAGACAGCGCCGGTCAAGGCCAGGATGCGCCGGAATTCCGCGCCGACGTAGAGATAAGCGGCCGGCCGCTCGCCCCTGAGCCTGCCTTGTCCCTGCCCGGCGAATTCACCCCGTGGAGTTCGCGGTGTTGGCGATGGACGTGATGAAGGGGGCGCCACTGCCGCCTCGGCAGCCGCCAAAGCATCGGCGTCGATATCAGCTTCTTGTACGCCCGCGGGCACCGGAACAGCTTCATCCGTTTCGGGTACGGTTGCCTGGCGCGCAGTGGAGGGTATTCCACTGGGTCCTTTCGTTTGCTTCCTGCGCTTCAGTTGTCCTTGCCGGGATGCGGCGCGACGAGCTTTACCAGCCATCAGCGGGGGCCTCCTGAGGAGGGAAATAATTATCTAAATCAAAGCCGGTTAGACCGATAAGTCGACTTCAAACCGGTTAATCAACTATAGCAGTAATCCGAAAGAAAGGGCAGTCCGCAAGCACGAAATTAGGGGCATAACTGCCATCCTCACCGTGCTGGACCGCCCTTTTGAAAACGCGGGAAACCGGGTCTGAATCTAGAAGATCAGGCCCTGGGGTGGCTCTTGGCGTATTCCTTCTGCACGTAGCCGTTGGTCAGGTGCGTGTAGACCTGGGTGGTGGAGATGCTGGAGTGGCCCAGCAGTTCCTGCACGTGCCGGAGTGAAGCGCCGTTCTGCAACAGATGGGTGGCGAAGCTGTGCCGCAGGGTGTGGGGCGTGATGTTCTGCGTTATGCCGGCTTTCTGCGCGTAGGTTTTGAGGATGGTCCAGACCCACTGACGCGTCAGACGCTCGCCGCGGTGGTTTACGAACAACGACGGCTCGGTGCGGCGGTGCCCCAGCAAGGCGATGCGGGCGGTCTTCAGATAGCGCCTCAGTTCTTCCAACGCTTTGGGGTAGAGGTGAACTATACGCTCCTGGGAGCCCTTGCCCATGCAGCGTATGTAGGACTCGGAGACGTCCACATCCTGCAGATTCAGCGAGACCAACTCACCGACCCGCAGGCCCGTGGCGTAAAGCAGTTCCATTATGACGGCGTCGCGCTGGCCTTCATTGGTCCCCGACTTGTAGGCCGTGTCCAACAACTTGGTCACGTCCTCCTCGGGCAGGAATTTGGGCAGAGTGCGGCCGACGCGCGGCGATCCCAGGGATTCAGTGGGGTCTTCGGTGATGATGCTGTTCTCCGACAGGAAGCCAAAGAAGGACTTGATGGAGGCGACTTTTCTGGCGGTGGTGGTGTCGCGGTAGCCTTTGCGGACCCTTAGGTCCTCGATGTATTTGTTGAGGACATTTATATCCACCGTGGCCCAGATAGGGTTGCCGTTGGATGATCCGTTGCCATTTCCATTGCCGTTGCTGTGTCCGTTCCCGTTTCCGTTGCCATTGGAATGATCTTTGAGGAAGTCTTCGAACTGGCCTAGGTCGTTCCGGTAGGCGTCCGAAGTGTTGCGTGAGAAGCCTTTTTCGACTATGAGGTGCTGAAGAAAAGAAGAAATAGTGCGGTCCATGAAGAAAAAATCCTTTCGCCATCGGCGTGACAGATGATGAGAAGACATCAGAGATGCCAACCCACGATTAATGTTGTCACCCTAGCACAGGGGGCAGAACGGGCCACACACGTTACATAAACGATTTTTTACTATTTTGAGATTTGTAAAAAATAGGCGGCCCAACCGATGGGCCGCCTATTTGGGCGCAAATGGTATGCCGTGGCTTGAAGCTAGTCGGTTGCCAGTACCACCGTTCCAGTGGAAGACAGGGAACCGCCGGTGCCGTTGACCACGGAGATCTTTGGACTTTGGCTGGGGTCTCGCTTGCTCTTCACCTGCCGCTCTCCGGCCTCGCCGCGCATCTGCCGGACCGCCTCCACCAATAAGAAGCTGCCGTACATGCCAGGATGGGTATAGGACAGTCCTCCGCCGCTGGTGTTCAGGGCAAAGTCTCCGCCCGGGGCCGTCCGCTGGTTGGCGACAAAGTCGGCTGCCTCACCCGGCGCGCAGAAGCCCATGCTCTCCAAGGTCACCATCACTGTGTAGGTGAAGGAGTCATAGATCATGGTCAGGTCCAGGTCGTCATGGGTGATGCCGGCCCTCTGCATGGACAGCGGACCGGACCGTCTGGCCCAGGTTGAGGTGTAGTCGGGCATCTGGCTGACGATGTTGTGGTCGTGGCCTTCACCCGCCCCCAACACCCAGACCGGGGCCTTCTTCAAGCTGCGGGCCCGCTCCGCCGTGGTCACGATGATGGCGGCGCCAGAGTCGGTGACAAGACAGCAGTCGAATAGATGGAAAGGCCAAGACACCCAGCGGGAGTCATGGTACTCGTCAAAACTCATGGGAGTGTCATGCATCATGGCCTTGGGGTTGAGGTTGGCCCATTTGCGGGTGGCTACAGCGATCTCGGCCATGCCCTGCCGTGTTTTGTCTTCCCCGTACAAGTGCATGTAGCGGGAGCAGGCCAGGGAGTAGTTGATCGGCGCGCCGATGATCCCGTAGGGCGCTTCATATTGACTGAAGGGGAGGTTGCCGTCCGCGGGGAACCGGGCCCTGGCGGAGCGGCCGGCCTGGCCGTGGGTGATCAAAGCCACCTCGCAGTAACCGGCGCGGATGGCGGCCATGGCGTGGGCCACGTGGATCACGAAAGACGAGCCGCCAACAGTTGTGCTGTCGGTGAACGTGGGGTTGATGCCCATGTACTCGGCGGTAACCAGAGTGGAGCCGCCGGCAGTCAGTAGTCCGTCGACGTCGCTTTTGGCGAGACCGGCGTCCTCCAGTGCATTGTGCGCCGCCTCGGCATGGTGCTGAAGAGACGACTTATTCGGGACGGTGCCCATCACGTCTGATTCAGCCACTCCGACGATGGCTATATCCCGCTGTCCTGTGGTCATTGAATAATCCTCGCATGCTGCGTGTGGTGGGCCAGCCGTGCTGGAGCCCGCCTGATATTACAACACCGCCCAACACAGCACAATAAGGAATCATGAATCGCGCTCTTGAGGGCCGGCCCTGATTCTTGCCAACTCCTAGTATCACGAGGCCAGATAGAAGAAATGATAGTATTTATCATGATAGAATGAATCGTGACGCCGCGGCGGCATATCCCACCTGGCCCGCCGGCGTTTTGAGGTTAATATGCCCAGCAATTTCTGGATGATGATAAATAACGAGGAGAATTTCCGGATAACGCAAAACCGGGGGTTCACCGCCCTTGGCCTGATGGCCCAACACCGCGGCAAGGTGCTGCGGATCAGGTAAGGCGACCGGTTGCTCCTGTATATCTCACACCTAAGGTGTTTTGCCGCCACGGCAACGGCCATGTCTTCTTTCTATGAGAGCGAGGAAGAGATCTGGGTCAATGAGGGCAGTTCCGGTTTTCCCTACCACATCAAACTGCAACCCGGCGTTATCTTGAAGGACGAACAGTTCATCGACGCCAACATCCTGGCCCCGCGTCTGGAGTACGTGAAGCGCTGGAACCCCGAGGACTGGTACATGGCCTTCCAGGGCAACCTTCACCTGCTGCCCAAGAACGATTTCACTCTGATCGAAGAAGAGATGAAGAAACTCCACTTCGGCAAGGGCTACGTGCCCGCCGATTTCACGCCGTCCGCCAATAACCAGCGCCGGCGCCGTTCGGGAGGCCGGAGGAACCGGTCGGCCCAAGCCGAGCAGCACCAGGAAGGGCAACCACAGGCGGCCGGAAGCAACTAGTCAGGCTGGCTTGTCCGGTCCCGGTCTCTGGCCGACTTGAGCGCCCCCTCGATCTCTTCCACCACGTAAGGGTCTGTTTCGGATTCGCACGCCTGTTGCAAGGCTGCGATTGCATCTCCCGTCGCTATCCGGCCCAGGGCCCAGGCGGCGTGACCACGGACCAAGGGTTCATCGCTTTTCAGCGCAGAGACCAAGGCTGGGACGCCAGTTTTGTCCCGGTTGTTCCCCAGGGCGACGCAGGCGTTCTTCTGCAGTCCAACCCGCTTGGCGCGCATGATCGACGTGCCTTGGAACCGGCTTCGGAATTCCTCTTCCGTCAATCTTAGTACCTCGGCCAGGTCCACCTTCCCGGCTGGGCCGATGGCTTCCACCCTTTGGATCGGTTGCTGTGGAGTACCGGCTTTGCGGTTGACCGGGCAGACGTCCTGGCAGATGTCACAACCGAAGACCCAGTCTCCGATGAGAGGACGCATCTCAAGAGGTATCACTCCCCGGTTTTCGATGGTCTGGTAGGAGATACAGCGGGCGTTATCAACCACGAAGGGCGCGACGATGGCCCCGGTTGGGCAGTCATCGATGCACCGGACGCAGGCGCCGCAGGTCTTCTTCAGCGGCGGGTCCGGCTCCAGATCGAGGTCTGTGATGACCTGCCCCAACAAGACCCATGACCCGTGGGAAGTAGTGAGGATGTTGGTGCTCTTCCCGAACCAGCCTAAGCCGGACCGGGCTGCGGCGGCGCGGTCCAGCATGGGGCCGTCGTCCACATACCATTTGGCTTCTAATGGCGTTTCTAGATGTTCCTCCAGGCCCCGGACGAAAGCCTTCATGCGCCGCTTCATGGCCCGGTGGTAGTCCTTGACCAGGGCGTAACGGGCTACTTTACCTTGGCCGAGAGCAGAGTCATTTTCTTGGAGTTTGTCGAGGTAACTAAGGCCCAGGCAGATGATCGAGCGGGCGCCGGGAAGCAGGGTTACCGGGTCTGATCCGCGGCGCACTCGCGACTCGTTGAACCAGGAGAGGCCGTCCATGTGACCGTCCATGATTCGTTCTAGGGCTGCGGTCCGTTCTGGGTCAGGAATTTATTTTGAATTTTGCTTCCCAAGTCAAATCTTCAGAAGAGTATAATTTTTGAAGTGC